>DASRDU010000125.1:0-29242 GCA_035652435.1 Blastocatellia bacterium | reverse complement strand
TTTGAGTGGCGGTTCACGCGTGACGATTTAGCTCGGCTACTTGCCCGGCTTGAGAAAGAATCGCCAGGCAATTGAGTGATCAGAAATTCACGGAAACTCGCTAAAATACGTCACCGAAATTGCGAAATGAAGCACTAAGCCGCGGCGCGGGTTCGATCAATCGCGCTGTCTTCCCTCAAATGCAGCCAGCCGAAACTGCCGTAATTCGGCTGGCGACAGTCCTGTTTCAGAGGCGCGGGCATCGGTCTGTGCCCGAGAACCGGCCACCAATCGGACACGGACTGCAATCCGTGCCTCTTCGTCAGGGAGAGCTTATGAAACGACGCCTGTTGAAATCCGCAGCAACGGCTGCCGGGTTGTGCGCCATCATCGTTGCGGTGATGGCCGCGACGCGGCCCGAAACCAGTAAAATCACTTTCACGAAGGACGTGGCGAAGATTCTGCACGCGAATTGCGCGACCTGTCACCGTCCGGGCGAAATGGCCCCGATGCCGCTGCTCACCTATAAGGAGGTGCGCCCGTGGGCGAAATCAATTCGCGAGGCGGTCACCACCCGCGCGATGCCGCCCTGGTTCGCCGACCCGCATTACGGCGAGTTCGCCAATGACCGCCGTCTGACGCAGGCCGAGATCGACACCATCGTCGCCTGGGTTGACGGGGGCGCGAAGGAAGGCGAGGCCAAAGACCTGCCGCCGCCGCCCGTCTTCCCGAACACCGGCTGGAAATTCGGCGAGCCTGACGTCGTGCTTTCGATGACCGAAGACTGCTCCGTCCCCGCCGACGGGACGATGGCTTACAAGTATTACGCGGTGCCGACCAATTTCACCGAAGACAAGTATGTTCAGTTCGCTGAAATCAGGCGCGGCGAGCCGGGCGTCGTCCATCACGTGATCGTCAGCGTGCGCGAGCCGGGTCAGGGGCCGCTGCCGCCGGCGGGTGAAATCAAACTCGGCGCGCAGCGCGTCAACCCTGAAGCGCGCGACCCGCAGCGTGAGCGCGAGAGCCGCCCCAGAGGAACCAACCCTGACGGCATGCTCGTCGGCTGGGCGCCGGGGATGACGCCGCTGACGCTCAAGCCGGGCAACGCGAAGCTCGTCAAAAAAGGCTCGGTGCTGATTTTCCAGATGCATTACACGACCAACGGCAAGGCGGCCACCGACCGGACGGGCGTCGGCCTCTGGTTTGCCAAAGGCCCGGTTGACAAGCGCGTCATCACCAAAGGCGTCTCGACCGACCCGAAGACGCTGGTGATTCCGGCCGGCGAACCCAGCTTTGAATCGCGATCTGCATTCAGGTTTGAAGAGGACGCGCACATCCTTTCGTTCATGCCGCACATGCACGTGCGCGGCAAAGACTTCGAATACAAGCTGGTCTACCCCGACGGCACATCGAAGATCCTGCTCAGGGTGCCAAAGTACGACTTCAACTGGCAGCTCAGTTATCTGGTGAAGGAGCCGATTGCCGTCCCGAAAGGCAGCCGCATCGAATGCGTCGCGCATCACGACAACTCGGCGGGCAACAAATTCAACCCCGACCCATCGCGGGAAGTCCGCTGGGGCGATCAGACCTGGGAGGAGATGATGATCGGCTGGGTTGATTACACCCTCGACGGCCAGAGCCTCCGCAGTCAGACGCAATCCGCTACCAAATAAGACCCGGGCGGCAGACTCCCCACGGGGCCGGCCTCGGGGGGAGTCTGCCGCACCTTTTCGTCAGGAGACTTTCTATGTGGATTCGCAAAGCACTCCGCGACAGGAAGAAGGGTGTGGATTCGCCCATGCCCACGCAGGCTGTTTCCAACGAGGAGTTCGCCCCCCGCCCGCAGACTGAGGCGCAGAAAAAGGTCGAGTACCTGATCGGCGAGCTGTCGGCCGAGCGCGCGAAAAAGCTCGGCATGAAGCGCCGCGATTTCATGCGCTCTTCGATGGGGCTGGCGACCTGTTTCCTCGCCTCCAATCTGGCCTACGGCAAAAACTACTACGAAGTGGACGAGGCTGAGACGTGGGAGCCGGCCGCTTACGACGAGAAGTGGCCGAAGGGCGAATACTTCATCATTGACGTGCAGGCGCACTTCACCAACGGCGTCGCGCTGAACTTCCGCAACATGGAGTTCGTCAAAAACATGGGCTTCAACCTGAAGAACGACGCCGAAGCCTACAGTTTCAAGACCTTCGTCAAGGAGATGTACCTCGACAGCGACACCTCGATGGTCGTCATCTCCGGCGTGCCGAGCCTCGAAGTCAACAAGGACGAGAAAGGCAACATCCTCGAAGGCAAAGCGCGCAGCCCGCGCGGCGGCATCCTGCCGAGCTGGCTGATGTCTCAGGCGGCGCGTGAGATCAATGAACTGGCCGGATCGCAGCGCGCGCTCAATCAGGGCAACCTCGCGCCGAATCATTACTGGGACAAGGTCGCCAACAGGATAGACCAAGCCGCGACGATTGAGCAGATGGAGCGCGAATTAAAGAAATACGGCATCAGCTCGTGGAAGTGGTACTGCCACACCGACCCGGCCCGCATCGGTCAGGGCTTCCAGATGGACGACGACAACGCGCAGTGGTTCATCGAGGAGTCGCGCAAGCGGGGCCTCAAACTGATCAGCGTCCACAAGGGCTACTCGTACCAGTCGCGCACGCTCGGACACCTCGCCAACCCGAAGGACGTCGAGAAGGCGGCCCTGCGCAACCCCGACTTCAACTTCGTCGTCTACCACTCGGCGATCAAGCACGGGACGAATGAGCCGAACTGGATTGAGAATAACAAGTACGACCCGACCACCGGCGATTTCGAGTGGCACAGCGTCCTGATGGACATCAAGAAGCGCAACCCGAAGATGAACAACGTCTACTGTGAGATCGGCAGCTTCTTCGGCACGCTGGCGATAGGGCATCCCGAAATGGCCATGCACGGGATGGGCAAGAACATCAAATACTACGGCGCGGATCACGTCATCTGGGGCACCGACTGTCTGTGGTGGGGTTCTCCGCAGTGGGTGATTGATGCCTTCAAGCGCTTCCAGATCAGTGACGAATTCTGCGAGAAGTTCGGCTACAGCAAGATCACCAAAGAGGACAAGGCGAAGATCTTCGGCCTCAACGCTGCCAGGCTCTACAACGTTGACGTCAAGGCGAAGCGCAAAGCGATCCCGGCTGACGGGCTGGAAAAGCTCAGGACGGCTTACCTCGAAAGGGGCGGGCAGCGCAGCAACGCGGCTTACGGCTGGGTGCGGGCCGGCGATTAAGTGATGCCACAGTGCCGCGCAAACCGGAACCGCCAGTGAACGCAAAGTGACGCCGGCCCGCGTTCATCAGCGCGCCGGCGGTTTTATTCTCCGGGGTCATCAGACCTCTTGCAAAAATGTCAGTAGCCCGACCGTGAGGGAGGGCTTGGGTTTAAGCCCTCCCTCACGGTCGGGCTACTGACACAGCTGCTGATCATGACTTTTGCCAGAGGTATATTCACGCCACACCGGCGACATCCTGAAACCATGAAAATGCCGCGGCCCAGTCCGACAAACTTCCTGGTTTGTCGGACATTCCCGGGGGAGGACAAAGCCTCATGAACTCAGGTAACGAAAAACTGTCCGTCAAATCCGTCATCGCCAGATCACTTCTCTTCTCTGCCGCCCTCACCTTATGCGCCTCCGGTCTGAGCGCGCGCCGTGCCGCCGGTCAGGATCAGGCGGCCCCCGTCCCCACCGCGCACTTCCATCACCTGCACCTGAACACGACCGACCCGAAGGCGGCGATTGATTTTTACACCAGCAAATTCGATTGCGAGAAGGCGCGTTTCGCCGGCCTCGCCGACGCCGTCTGGGCGCAGAAATCGTGGCTGCTCTTTTCCAAAGCAGGCAGCCCGCCGCCGTGGGAACTCACCTCGGCGATCTGGCATTTCGGCTGGGGCGCGGAGAACATGAAGGCCGAATATGACCGGCAGTTGAAGATGGGCACAAAGTTCTTCGAGCCGCTCACCGACATCAGCGACATCGGCGGCAACGCCGGCGCGAAAGACCTGTTCTATTACGCCTACGTGCAAAGCCCCGACAACGCGCTGATCGAACTCAACACGGCGAACCACCACCGCTTCGGCCACCTGCACCTGTTCAGCGCCGACCCGGTGGCCGCCGGCGAATGGTATGTGAAGTATTTTGGCGCGAAGGGGCGGATCCCCTCATCGCGCCAGCCAAGGATCTACCGCGGCTTCCAGATTGGCCCCGCCGCGTCGCTTACGCTCGACAACGTCAACATCATCATCTTCCCGGTCGAATACTCGAAGAAAGCCTACGCCGACCACTGGAAGGGAAAGACTGAACTCGAATCCACCAAAGGCCGCGTCGTGGATCACGTCGGCTTCAGCTTTGACAACCTGTCTGAAGCACTCGAAAGAATGCGGAAGGACGGCGTGAAAGTGACCGACGAAATCCGCTCCATCGCGGGCGGCAAAGTCAAATATGCGTTTATCGAAGGCCCCGACAGGATTCGCATCGAGCTGGTCGAAGGGCAGGCGCAGAAGGAATGAGGAACCGGCATCATCATCACTGGAGAGGTAACCAATGCAACGATCATTGATCATTCCGGCAGTCATTTTGTGCCTGCTGGCCGCCGTCACGGGTTTCGCGCAGGACAAGCTGGAAGGCACGTGGGACGGCAAGGTTCAGGCCCCGCAGGGCGAACGCCCCGCGAATGTCATTTTCAAGAAGGAAGGGGATAAATACACCGGCTCGGTGACCGGGATCCGGGCGGATAATCGAATCCCCTTTAAGGAAATCACGGTAGACGGCAGCAAGGTGACCGCCGTCGCTGAAGTCCAGGCGCCGCAGGGGAACGTCGTGATCAACTACAACTTCACAGTCGAAGGCGAGACGATGAAGGGGCAGGGATCGGTTGATTACAACGGCAACGTCTTCACCTTCGATTACGACCTCAAGCGCACCAGCACCAGACCAGCGGAGCCGGCACAGGGGCAGGCGCAGCAGCAGCAACCGCCGCGTCGGGTAGAAGTCCCACAGCCGCAGCAGAAACAGTCCGTTGATTACTTCGTCGGCCAGTGGGGTTTCAAATACATCGGTCGCGAAAGCGCGCTCGGCCCCGCGCCGCGGGAGGGCACGGTGACCTTCACCAGACGCCCCGACGGCAAATCGGTCGAAGGCCGCATCGAGGGCAGGACCGAGGCCGGCGCTTACAGAGAAAGCTCCCTGATCGTTTTTGACGAAGCGACGAAGATGCTGACTGTCTCTGAACGGCTGGCCGGCGGGGCGCAGGTCAGCAGCCGTGGCGACTGGACGAGCCCCATTGCCATCCGCTTCACCGTCGAGCCGGTTAAAATCAAAGGCCAGACGCTTCAGCTGCGCCGAACCGTTACCATTGTCTCCGCGCACTCTTTCACCGTGACGGAAGAGTTGAGCGAAGACGGCGGCCCGTTCGTCCGGCTCGGCCACGCCGTTTACAGCAAAGTCGGCGCGAAGTGAGGGGCAACGATGCAGGGCGCAACCCGCCTTACTCGTTCGTCAGACACCGTAACCAGCTTTGATTCGAAAGGACACCATGAGCAAAAAGATAACTCGACGTGGTTTCGTGGCCGGCAGCGCGGCTGCCGGAGTGATCGCTTCAACCCCGGAACTGGCATCGGGTGGCGCGCCCTTAATCTGGACGCAGCGCAGCGTCAAACCTGTCGTAGTGTCTTCGGCCAATGGCAACAGGTTCAAAAATGGCGGCGACGTGACCTGCGTGCAGAAGGCATTCACGATGATCACCGGAGGGTCAGACGTGCTGGACGCGCTGATCGCGGGCGTCAACATCGTCGAGCTTGACCCCGAAGACTCGAGCGTCGGGTACGGGGGCTTGCCGAACGCGGACGGCATCGTCCAGCTCGATTCGTCCTGTATGCATGGGCCGAAGAAGCGGGCCGGCGCGGTCGCCTCAATCGAAGGCGTGCGCACCCCGTCGCTCGTCGCCAAAGCCGTGATGGAACACACCGACCATCACCTGATCGTGGGCAAAGACGCGCAACGCTTCGCCCGCACTATGGGCTTCAAAATCGAAGACGACCTGAACACCGAGAAGTCGCGCAAGGCCTGGCTCGAGTGGAAGCGCCGCACCGATTCGGAGCATTACCTGAACCCTGAAAAGAGGACGCAGGTCGGTTTTCTGAGGGCGCGTGAGATGGCGCTCGAAGGGTTGATTGATTTCGAGCATCTCTTCGGCACCATCAACTGCGACGGCGTCAGCCCGAAAGGCGAAATCTGCGGCGTCACGACGACGAGCGGGCTCGCCTTCAAAATTCCGGGGCGCGTGGGCGATTCGCCGATCCTCGGCGCGGGGCTTTACGTGGACAACGAAGTCGGCGCCGCAGGCTCGACCGGTCGCGGCGAAGCCAACCTCTACAATCTCTGCTCCTACCTGATCGTCGAGAACATGCGGCGCGGGATGCACCCGAAGGACGCGGGTCTGGACGCGTGTCGGCGGATCAAGGCCAACACCATCGAGAAGCGGCTGCTCAACAGCAAGGGCAATCCCAACTTCGGCATCAACTTTTACGTCGTCAACGCCAAAGGCGAGTATGCGGGCGTGTCAATGTATGAGGGCGCGAGGTATGCGGTCTGCACCGAGAACGGCCCGCAGACGGTTGACTGCGAGCCCCTGCTGCGCGGCAAGCCGATGGAATAGCCGGGCATCAGGAAATGCGTATGACCGGAGAGTGAAGCCCGGCCTGAAAAAGCGGTTTGAGCAGAAACAGGTTTCTGATACTGAAAACATCGTCCGGCAGCCTGATTACCTGTTAGCCGGACGGAATGCAAACTCTCGAATCCCTTGGGAGGAAATCATGAGGAACCTTAGACGAACTGCAGTTCAAGTCGCGCTCGCCGTGACTTTGGTTCTTGTTGGGTGGGCTTTCGGGAGAGGCCAGGCTGTCGCGCCAGATTTCGAAGTGGTGATCGATGCGCCAGGCGGAGAAACCACCATCAAATGTGTTAAGGGCTGCAAATTGGCTTGGGTGGAACGAGGAGTAAATCCCAACGCCACCCAAGTACCGACTTTCACATATCAATGCACCGGGCCACGCTGTTCGTCGGGTCGTGTTGGCGGCTGGCTCAATCGGTAGCGCGTCGGATGTGGCAGAACGGGCGTCAGCCTGGCGGAGGTGTCCGGCGATGTGGTCGTGACGTTCGCCTTCACCCAACGCATGCGGATGATAAAAGCGGAGATTCGGTCATGTCTTCAGCGTAATGGGAACCGCTGGCTAACACTTGATCCAGCGGACGCGGCCCAGCGGTGACCTCGCGTGATCCCAAGGCGTCCGGGCCGTTCCGCTGATCCCGGCCGTCAGGCCGACTCAGGAAAGATTTTGCCGGAGGAAATGGCCTGACATCAATCGCGGCGGAGGCCCGCCGGCGGGAGGCTGGCAGCAACAGGACGCGTGAAACGAAAGGCCCCCTCGTGGTGATAAAAGAATAAAGAACCCTGAAGCGCGAGATGATCCCGAAGTTTCTTTTCCTCTCTGTTTGTATCTTTACGCTCGTCGCTCCCTGCCCGGGGCCGGCTGACGTGCTGACAGGCCGCCCGCCGGCGTCATCCGCCCAAGCCCCCACACAAGCTACGCGGACAGGCAACCCGATCCTGCCGGGGTGGTACGCCGACCCGGAGGCGCGCATCTTCGAGAACGAGTACTGGATCTATCCGACATACTCGGCGCCATACGACGAGCAGGTCTTTATGGACGCATTCTCCTCCAGGGATCTGGTCGTCTGGAAGAAGCATCCGCGCATCCTGCAGGTGAGCGATGTCCGGTGGGCCAGGAGGGCGCTGTGGGCGCCGTCAGTGGTCGAGAAGGGCGGCTGGTATTACCTGTTCTTCGGCGCGAATGACATTCAGAACGACCAGCAGCTCGGGGGCATCGGTGTCGCGCGCTCCCGACGGCCGGAAGGGCCGTTCAAGGATTACCTCGGCAAGCCACTGATAGACAGGTTCCACAACGGGGCGCAGCCGATTGACCAGTTCGTCTTCAGGGACCGCGACGGGGCGCATTACATCATTTATGGCGGGTGGCGACACTGCAACATCGCGAAGCTGAACGACGACTTCACCGGCCTCGTCCCCTTCGCCGACGGCACGACGTTCAGGGAGATCACCCCGAAGGGGTACGTCGAAGGCGCCTTCATGTTCCTGAAGGACGGCAGGTACTACTTCATGTGGTCGGAAGGGGGCTGGACCGGCCCCGATTACGCCGTCGCCTACGCCGTCGCGTCGTCGCCCTTCGGCCCGTTCGAGCGCGTCGGCAAAATACTCCAGCAGGACGCGTCAGTGGCGACCGGCGCCGGTCACCATTCGGTCCTGCACGCGGCCGGTTCCGTCAGGTGGTACATCGTGTACCACAGAAGGCCCCTGGGCGAAACGGACCGCAACCACCGCGTCGTCTGCATAGACGAGATGCGCTTCGATGACAAGGGGTTCATCCTGCCCGTGGTGATCACGAAGGAAGGCGTGCAGCGGGACGCCCTGCCCTGACCCCGGCTGATTAGCGCGGCGGAGGCCGCCCCGCTGAATACTGCCATTGGCATAAGGAACAGAAATGATTCAACCAGACCGGTATGTGGTGGCGCGGTTCGGTGTTGCGCTCATCGTCCTGTGCAGTCTGATCGCGCAGGCTCTGGTTAAAGCACCAGTCGTAGAGGCGCAATCGCTTGACGGTTACTGGCTCTCTGATGGTTATGGCTGCCTGGCGGAGATCAAAGGCGGCGAAATAAAGCTGTTCGAAATCACCCCGCTCAGTTGCATCCCTTCTGACACCTTCACGCTACAGGCGGAACCCGTTGATCCCCGCGGCACGCGATTCAGGTCTGGCGACTCCGATGTTCTGTTCCTGTCGCCGGGCCCCTCTCCGAACTCCGAGTGGTTCCACGCGCCCGACGCCGCCTCGAAAGTCCTCTTCCGCCGTGCGGGCGCCCGCCCGGAAGCCTGCTCGCGCGAAGCCCCGAATGACCCTGTGACGAACTTCGAAATCTTCGCCGCGACCTTTGCGGCTCACCACGGCTTCCTGAAACACCGCGGCGTGGATTGGGCCGCCGTCACCATGACGTACCGGGCCAAGGTGACCCCGCAGACGAAGCCGGAAGAGCTGTTCGATATTTTCAAGGCGATGATCGAGCCGCTGCATGACGCCCACACCTTCATCGGGGCGCGCAACATCAAGCGGGGTTTCGGCGGCAGGAGACCCGGCACCCTCGTGCTGACCGGCGACGAAAAAAAGCGGACGGTTGAAATCCTCGAAACCCGCTACCTTGAGGGCAAACTGCGTTCGTGGTGCAACGGCCACGTGCGTTATGCCCGATTAAAGGGAGGGGCAGGCTACCTCCGCATAGATGCCTTCCAAGGCTACACGTCCGGGGGCGGGTTCGACGAAGGCGCCCGCGCGCTCAACGCGGCGCTCGATGAAATTCTGCAGGATGCCCAGGGGTTGCGCGGTCTGGTGATAGATGTACGCATCAACGGCGGCGGTGCTGACCCGTATGGCGTCCAGATCGCCGGGCGGTTGACTGACCGGGCTTACGTGGCGTTCGTCAAGCGGGCGCGCAACGACGCGCAAAGGCCTGAGAGTTGGACGGCGCCGCAGCCCTCGACGGTTCGCGTGAGCGACCGCCCGCGTTTCCTCGGGCAGGTCGTCGAACTCATCGGCCCTGACACGGTCAGTGCGGGCGAAACCTTCACGATGGCGCTGATGGGCCGGCAGCCGCACATCACGCGCGTCGGCGAAAACACCCAGGGCGTCTACTCGGATGTACTCGTCCGACAGCTCCCCAATGGCTGGCGCTTCGGGCTACCAAATGAAGTCTTCCTGACCGAGCGGGGCAAGCACTTCGAGGCGACCGGCGTTCCTCCCGACGTTCGCATACCCGTGTTCCCGAAAGCAGACCTCGAAGCGGGGCGTGACAGCGCTCTGGAAAAGGCTGTCGAGATATTGCCGGGCAGCCGGGGCGGACGACAGGCACATACTACCAGGTGAGTCCTGCTGTGCTGCTATGAAATCTCGTAGTTCCCCGGACTGCGGTGTCAAAGCTCGCGCCGGCTGAACGTCAGCCTGTTGTCAGCAGTGTGTAACAGCGGAGATTTATATGCTCATGATTTCAGCAACGGATGAATGGCGAACCGCGCACCCCGGGGCGGTGACAGGACTGCTGGAACTTTCGGGCCTCGAAAACACGCATTCGTCCCCGGAACTGGATCAGCGAAAACGAGAAACGGAAGCGCATTTGCGGGAACGCTACGCAGGCTTTTCCCGGCAGGATTTCCTGTCGCTGCCCGTGATGTCAGCATACGAACAGTACTACAAGCGCTTCAACAAGACCTGTCACGTCCAGCTCCAGGTCGAGTCAATCGTGCTGAAAGGAAAGAGCCTGCCCGGGGTGTCCCCCCTGGTTGATTCAAATTTTGTTGCCGAAGTAGAGACGTTAGTGCTGACCGCCGGACATGACGCTGCAAAGTTGCGGGGCCCGATTTCCGTAGACGTATCACGGGAAGGAGACCGGATTACTCAGATGAACGGCGCCACAAAAGCCATTCGCGCCGGCGACATGATTATGCGAGACGCGGGCGGCGTGTGCTGTTCAATTCTCTACGGTCAGGATAATCGGTCCCCGATTTCACCGGAGACCTCACACGTCTTGTATGTGGCTTATGCGCCGGCGGGTGTCCCGACGGGGACAGTAGAGGCTCAGCTGGGAAAAATCGAAGAGAATATTCGACTTTTCTCCCCGACGGCCATCGTGGAGCAGCGTCAGATGCTCTTCGCCTGGTAACGGGAGCTGGCCGGCATTGCGGTTGCACCCGGGTCGCGCCGCCGGGCGCGTTGCGAGCAGGCGCAGCCGCAACGTCAGGCACAGCCTGCAAGTGACTGAAACTGGAATAACCTGCTGAGAAACGGAGGCCCCCATGATACGAAAGGGAACGGATGCAGACTTCGAGGATATCTTCACTATCATCAATGACGCGGCGATTGCTTACAAAGGGGTGATCCCACCGGATCGGTGGCACGAGCCTTATATGACCAGAGAAGAGCTGCAAGAGCAAATCGAGGACGGCGTGCGATTTTCATGTTACGTTGATGACGATGAAATCATCGGAGTCATGGGGATTCAGGATAAGGCGGATGTGGAGTTGATTCGCCATGCATATGTAAGGACGAAACAGAGAAAAAAAGGCATCGGAACCCTCCTCCTTCAGGAGCTGATAAAAGATGCGAAGAAGCCGGTTTTGATCGGAACCTGGAAGGCTGCCGACTGGGCGATCCGGTTCTATGAGAAGCATGGTTTTCGTCTTGTGGAGGAAGAGGAGAAGGATCGCCTGCTCAGGAAATACTGGGCGATTCCGGATCGGCAGGTTGAGACGTCAGTGGTCCTGGTAGATGGGAAATATAAGGGATCAAAAGATTCTCGATAACGGTTTCAACCTGACGCAGTCCACAATCCCTGATGCCCCGAACGCCACCTGGAAGAGGAAAAGTAAAGTCTGGAATTAACTGTTGACGCGATTGCAGGCTAAGGCAATAGCCTGACATCCGATGCGGCGGAGCGCGCCCGACAGAGGCTTCGATCACTCCCAATGTTTCAGGCCGTCCCCGCTGAATACTGCCGTCAGGTAACACATATGGACGCATCAGGTCGCCAGCCATGGCTCCGTCGGGCACTATTCCCCGGCATCGTGTACTCGATCGTCGGCATCGTTTTCGGCACGCTCGTCAACCCATCCGTATCCAGTCAGGGGCGTTTCATGTGGCGGCTGGCGGCGTGGGTGATCAGCGCCGCTGTGTACGCGGCTCACATCGGGTATGAACACTTTCGGATGGGCAATCCGCCTCGTTCAACGGCACTGCATGTGGCCGTGGGTGTCGCCGTCGGGGCCTTTGCGCTGGCGGTCGCAGCGATTGTTCATTCGTTGTGGGCGGCATCGGGCAACCTGCGCCTGCTGATGGTCGCGCTCGTGGCCTGGCCGGTCATCACCGCTCTTCCGGCATTTCTTGTCGCACTCGCTGCCGCCGCGGTGCTGGCCCGCCTGACACGAAGCGCTTAGCCGGGCAGCATCGCGGAGCGTGGCGCGGCACGGCGCCCGGATGGCCCCTTTCTCAACTTGTTCCATAAGGAGTAAAAATCATGAGATCCATCCCGGCTGTCTTACTGCTCTTGATTCTTTCCCCGGCGGGTATAGGGCAAACGACGGCCCCAATCTCATCTGATGCGGCGACGGAACGGGAACTCGTTCGCATAGCACAGGCACTGCTCGACGCCGTTGCCTCCGGCGATAAGGCTGTGTGGGAGAAACATGTCGCCGACGATCTCATCTATACCGATGAGAACTGGCGCATCCTGACGAAGAAACAACTGCTCGATTCGCTGGCCCCTCTCCCGAAGGGTTATTCGGGCTCGATTCGCGTCGCGGATGTCAGGTCTCGCATCAACGGCGACGCCGCCGTGCTGTCTTATCGCGTTCTTGAAGAAGAGCAGATCTTCGGGCAGAAAATAAGCCCGATGTATCTCGTCACCGACACTTACTTCAGGCGCAACGGGCGCTGGCAGATGATTGCCTCACACGTCATAGTCCGCCCGAGCGAGCGCAAACCCGTCGCCCTCAACCCGAAAACCTGTCAGGCGATTGTCGGAGAGTACGAATTGACCGGGGGCGTTACCTACACGATTACCCTCGAAGACGACAGACTGACGGGGCAGCGCACGGGCAGGGCAAAGGAAGAACTGCTGCCGGCAGACGAGTACACTTTTTTCCCCAGAGGGACGATCCGCGGCGAGAAGGTTTTCGCGCGCGACGCGAGCGGGCGCGTGACACACATGCTTGACCGCCGGGAGAACAATGACCTCGTCTGGAAGAGGGTTAAATAAGTGTGATGAAAATGCCCGATCCGATTAAGTGAAGGGAGTGATGAACGAAGCGATACTGCGCAGAAGCCTGACTGACCTGCTCAAAGGAGGTCAGGCTCATACCGGCCCTGACGTTGTGCTGGCTGTGGTCAAAGCGGAGACGCGGACCCGGCGACCGGCAGAGGGGCTTCATTCCGTCTGGGAAGAGCTTGAACACCTGCGCCTCGCCCAGGAGGACATTCTGCGTTATATGACCGACCCTGCCTGGAAGTCGCCCGACTTTCCCGCGGGCTACTGGCCCGCAAAAACGGAGAGTGTGACTGAAGAGCGTTGGACTCAGTCCGTCGCCACTTTCCTCTCAGACCTGCAGGAAGTGATCGGCCTGGTCAATGATCCCCATCTCGACCTGACGGCCCGGATCCCGCACGGGCAGGAGGGGCACACCTGGCTGCGTGGGGTGCTGCTCGTCGCCGATCACAACGCGTATCATCTGGGCCAGATCGTCCAGACACGAAAGCTGCTGGGCGACTGGCCTGATTCGTGAGAGTACATAATTGGTACGGTACTGCCAGGAAGGACAAGCACCCGAAATGAAAACGCTGATCCGACAGATAATCGTCGCCCTGTTGTTCACCGCTTTTTCCTGCACGTGCGGCTACGCGCAAAAGTTATCAGCCGACGAGCAGAAGATTGTCAACTACATTGACGCGCATCAGGGAGAGGCCGTCACGCTGCTTGAAAAAGCCGTCAACATCGAGAGCCCGACAGAGAACCTCGCGGGCGTCAGGCAGGTCGGGATGGTCTTCAAAAAGGAGCTTGAGTCGCTCGGCCTGACGGCCGGGTGGATCGAGATGCCCGCCGAAATGAAACGCGCCGGGCATCTGGCCGCGGAGACCAGGGGTACGAGAGGCAGACGGATCCTCCTGATCGGACACATTGACACCGTCCTCAGCGGCGAGAAATTCCGGCGCGAAGGCAACAGGGCCTACGGCACAGGCACGTCTGATATGAAGGGCGGCGCCGTCGTGCTGCTTTACGCCCTGAAAGCGCTCCACGCGGCGGGCGCGCTCGGTGACGCGCAGATCAGGGTGATGTACACGGGCGACGAAGAGAGCGCGGGGCTCCCGCTGGAAATCAGCCGTGGCGATATGGTCGCGGCGGCCAGAGCAAGTGATCTGGTTCTGAGCTTTGAACCCACAATTCGCAACACGGCGACGGTCGGCCGCCGCGGCGCCAGTTCATGGACGCTCGAAGTCGAGGGCAAAACCGGGCACTCGGGGCAGATCTTCAGGGAAAGCATGGGCAGCGGCGCGATCTTTGAGGCCGCGCGCATCGTCAATCAGTTTTACGAAGCGCTGCACGAGGAAAAGTACCTGACCTTCAACCCGAGCGTGATCGTGGGCGGCACGGAAGCGGAGTTGAAGGGGGTGAGCGGCACGGCTACGGGCAAGGACAATGTCGTGCCGGCGAAAGTGGTGGTCAACGGCGATCTGCGGTTCATCAGCGAGGAGCAGAAGGAAGCCACGCGCGCCAGGATGCGTGAGATCATCGCGCGGAACCTGCCGGGCACTTCGGCAAAGATCACCTTCCGGGACAGCTATCCGGCGATGACGCCGACCGAAGGCAATTACGCGCTGCTCAAGGAACTCGACCAGGTCAGTCAGGATCTGGGCTTCGGCAAGGTCGAAGCGCTCGACCCGGGTGAGCGCGGCGCGGGCGACATCGGTTTCATCTCGCACCTGCTGCCGGGGCTGGATGGTATTGGCGGCGCCCGTGGAGGCAACGAACACGCCCCCGGCGAATGGGCCGAACTGGAGCCCATGCCGAGGCTCATCAAACGGGCGGCGGTGCTGATTTATCGGCTGACGCGCTAAACTGAAACATCATGTCCGGATCAGACAAGTCAAAGTACCAGGTGTTCGTTGATGACAACTCCCACTACATGGACGAAAGCGAGAGATACACTGCCGGTGTTTTTGATGACTGCGAATCGGCCGTCAGGAAATGCATCGAGATCGTGGAAAGCTCGTTGATGAATGAGTACAAGCGGGGGATGGGCGCGAAAGAGCTGGTGGAGAGATACAAAAGCTTTGGCGATGACCCGTGGATTTCCGGCCCGGACGCGGAGTGCAGGTTTTCCGCCTGGGAATATGCGGAACGCAGGGCGAAGGAGATATGCACGAGGGGCGGCAGGAAACAGGATCGTGAGGGCTGACGCGGTCATCCGCGGTTGCGGCATTCATACCTGGGGGGCGGTCACATGCTCGAAAGTTGTCAGTTTCCGGAGTCACCTGCAAAGTACGACACGGCCCTGCGTGAGGCGGTCTCGTTCATCCTGAGTTCGTTCAAGCCGGTGGGGATTATTGCTTCGGGCACCATCATCCGCGGCAACCCCGACGCCGGCAGCGATCTTGACCTGTGGGTTATTCACCTCGAACCTGTGAGGCAGCGCATCCAGAAATTCTTCAATGCCGTCCCCGCGGAAATCTTTGTGAATCCCCCTTGGGTCATTCAGGGTTACTTCGCCCATGACCAAGCGAGCGCCCGCCCGATCTCTGCCCATATGATGGCGACGGGGTTTGTCGTTCTGGCCACCGATCCGGTTGTCGAAGAACTCCGCCGGAAAGCAGAGTGGTTACTCACGCAGCCGCCCGACCTGACGGAGGAGGCGGTCGAACGGGCAAGATACGAGGCCGCCACACGGCTCGAAGACGCCCTTGACCTGGCCGCGAGAGAGCCGGTCGGGGCCAGCCTCTTACTGTCGCAGGCGCTGATTGGAATGCTCCGGTTTGCGTTCATGCGGGCCCGGCGCTTTATCCCGCGTGACAAGGCTTTGCTGGGAGAATTCAGTATTATAGATCCCGATTCCGCGGACAAAGTACGCAGGTTCTTCGAAACGTCAGGCTGCGATGAACGGGTCGGACTGGCGACAGAAATTGCGGACCGGGTACTCGGCGTCAGAGGTTTCTTTGAATGGAGCAGCCACCCCGAAGTCAGAAATGAGCCCGGCGGCACGGCCACCTGACGTCTTTGCAGCAGGACGAGGAGAGGATATGCGAAACGAAGTTGCAGACATAACAGAGCATCTGGAACGCTACCGCGCAGTGACCCTGCAGCATTTCGACATCCTGTCGGATGACGAGCTTTCGTGGCGCCCGAGGCCCGACGCATACAGTTGCGGCCAGCATCTGGTTCACATCCGGCAGTGCGAAGATTTCTACGCCCGCGGTTTGTTCGAGGACGACTGGAACCTGGATCGTCTTCGACTGCCGAACCAATCACCGCCCGGGAGTGAGTTGCGGGAGCAGTTCATCACCGTGCGGGCGGCGACACTCCACCATCTGTCACGGCTCACTGATGACGGGCTCAACACGCCGGTGCGTCCCCCGCATGCCTCAATCGAGGCGTCGCTCCGTTCATGGCTGTGGTTTATACTCGAACACGAAATACACCACAAAGCCCAGCTCTCCGAGTACCTGCGCCAGATGGGGCATGTGCCGCCGTTCTTTGCCATAGCGCTCCCACTGGGGGAGCGGCCTGATATACAGGCTCGGGCTGAACTCGGCGGCTTCTAGCGGATTGGTGAAGCGGGCCGATCAGCCGGGGTGCAGCCTGACATCTGTTTCATACGGGACAGTGCCTGCCAGTGCGTTGGTCAACCTGGCGTAGGATGGCTATTGACCTATGACTACGAAATTTGAAGCAAAGATAGTCCCCCAAATCCTTGCCTGCCTCACAATCACCATGACGACGCATTGTTTTATATTTGCGCAAAATGTATTTGAAACCAGGGGGCGCAACTGTGAGGCGAACAGGGCTTTGCTTGATGACCTGGCACATCAGGTAATGCAATCAAATGACCGCTTGTTTGTAATTGCCCGGCTCGGCAAAGGCGAAAGCAATCGCAACGTAAACGACCGCAGGTTATACAATGTTCGGGAGTATTTGAAATTAACCTTCGGTGAGCGGCTCAGGAAGGAAAACCTTTTATTTGCTGAAAGTGAAAAAGTGAAGGGGGCAGGTCGTATTGATTTTTATCTCGGCAGTAAATTGATTATGACCGTCACTTTTGATCGTCGGAGTGACTTTTGTGTTGATTGCTGTGAGGGGCTTGAAAATATTTATTATGGTCCGGGGAAACAAGGCCCAAAGAATAGCAGGGCTAAAATCAGACATTAAACCTGCAACCTGTCAGCTATTGCACCGGGGCCTGATGCGTCGGCCCGGTGAACGTGTTTGTCAGCTATCGCACCAATCGCGCAACTGAGGTGGGGTGTGTCTGTGATCACCAAGGCGGCAACAGTGGTCGTCGGGTTGCTGATCCTGGCGGCCCCGGTCGGCATCTGCGCGCAGACGAAAGTCCTCGTCTTCTCCAAAACCAGCGGCTTCCGCTGAGCGAAGACCAGATCGAAGCGGGCAACACTGGTACAGCAGCGGCGAGCGTCAGCAAGCGGAACCAGTAAGGGAGGACTGGTGGACAAAGGACGTCTCGAAGCATTCAGTGACGGGGTGATCGCCATCCTGATCACGATTATGGTTCTGGAGCTGAAAATCCCCCGCGGCACGGACTGGGGGGCGCTGCGCCCGCTGCTGCCGATCTTCCTGACTTACGTGCTGAGCTTTATCTTCGTGGGAATTTACTGGAACAACCATCACCACATGCTCCAGGCCACCGAGCGGATCAACGGCCGGGTCCTGTGGGCGAACCTGCACCTCCTGTTCTGGCTGTCGCTGATCCCGTTCGTGACGGGCTGGATGGGTGAAAACCATTTTGCACCGGTGCCGACCGCCGCGTATGGCGTGGTAATGCTGATGGCAGCAGTCGCGTACACGATCCTCCAGAGGATGATCCTCGCGCAGCCGGGCACCAATCCGAAGCTCGCAGCGGCGGTGGGTAAGGACGCCAAGGGTAAGCTGTCGCTGCTGCTGTATGCCATGGCGATCCCGTCCGCTTTCGTCCATCGGTGGATTGCGGTCGGACTGTATGTGGCTGTAGCGCTGATCTGGCTGAGCCCTGACCCGAGGATCGAATCGAAACTGAACGAATGAGCGATCCGGGTTGACCTGCACTACCTGACAACGCCTGGGGGCTGACCTGTGATTCCTGAAACGGACAGATTGCGTCTTCGCCGGCTCTCGGTTGATGACGCCGATTTCATTCTGAGGCTGCTCAATGAGCCTTCCTTTCTCGAGTACATCGGCGATAAAGGCGTGCGGACGATGGATGACGCTCGCTCGTATATTCTGAACGGGCCGGTCGCAAGCTACGAAAAGCACGGCTTCGGGCTGTGGCTGGTTGAGTTGAAAGAGTCGGGCGCATCGGCGGGGCTTTGTGGACTGCTCAAGCGGGACGTACTCGAAGACGTTGATCTGGGGTATGCCTTCCTCCCGGAGTTCTGGTCCAGAGGTTATGCTTTGGAGGCGGCTTCTGCTGTCCTGTCCTGGGCGAGAGGAACGCTCGGCCTCAGGCGAGTCGTGGCCGTGACGAATGTGGACAACCAAAGCTCGATCCGCCTGCTCGAAAAAATCGGATTCGAGTATGAGAGGATGGTCAGGCTGTCAGACGGCGCCCCTGAAGTTAAGTTGTTTGCGTCTGACTATAAGCCGGAGCGCGCTCAATGAACCCATTCGCACAGCCTCAAAGAACAGGCTCTCTGCTGCGCGACCTGCCCTGCGAGTGGTTCATCTGCGGGGGCTGGGCGATTGACCTCTTCCTTAACCGCCTGACTCGCGAACACAAGGACATTGATATTGCGATTGCACGAGACGATCAGTTCAGGGCGCGCGGGTTTCTCGGGCAGCGGGGCTGGCGGCTGGAGAAGGCCATCAACGGCGAATTGATCCCCTGGGCAGACGACCAATGGCTGGCCCTGCCGGTTCATGGCGTCTGGTGCAGGAACGAGGGTCACGACCCTGATTTTATCGAGCTTCTGCTCAACGAGATTGACGACACGCAATTCAGATTCAGGCGGGACGAGTCCATCACCCTGCCGCGGGAGCGGATGTCCTTCAGGTCCGCATCCGGCCTGCCCGTTCTCGCCCCCGAAATCGTGTTGCTCTACAAATCGAACTGCCGGGAAGAAGACGAAGCTGACTTCGGCAACGCGGCCGGATCACTTTCGGAAGGGAGTCGTGTCTGGTTGAAGGCTGCGCTCCGTAAGCTTTTCGCCGGACATCCGTGGGCTGACAAGTTATAAAACCCGGGCCGCTTTCATCGTCCGTCAGGAGCCGTTTCGCTATGCCCTCCAAATGGAAATCGTTCGCTACTTATGAACCACACCCCGGCATCACCCCCCTGGGCACCGGTCTCATCCGGTGAGCGGTACGGCGACCTGGACGTGCTGCGGGGCGTGGCGCTCCTGGGCGTTCTGCTCGTCAACCTGCTGACCCTCTTCCGCGTCTCGCTCTTCGAACACATCCTGAACTTCCACACGCATCCGGGCCTGGCCAACCGCGCGGTGGACATCCTCGCCGCCTGGCTGCTCGAATTCAAGGCCTTCACGCTCTTCTCATTCCTGTTCGGCGTGGGCGTCTGCATTCAGGCGGAGCGCGCCCGGTCGCACACGGTCAGCGCTTCACGCTTCCTCGCCCGGCGGTTTGCGATACTCCTCGCCATCGGGCTCTTTCACATGTTTCTGATCTGGAACGGCGACATCCTCACGCTCTATGCCGTCTGCGGCCTGCTGCTCCTTCCGCTCGTCGGAAGGCCCGTCTGGTTGCTGGTCGCCCTGGGCATTGCTGCCATTGCGCTGACATTTGCGCCGGTCTTTGGCCTTCCCTTCCCCGCGGAAGCAGCTCTGCGCACCCACGCCGCCGCGGCCACACACATTTATGCGGAAGGGAGCTTTACAGAAATCCTGGCGCTGCGCTGGCGGGAGACGTGGCAGTTCATCGCCCCGCTGCTCGTCGGCTCACTGCCGAAGACCTTCGGACTGATGCTGCTCGGCATCGCCGCGTGGCGCGCCGGCATCCTGAAAAACCCGGCGCAGCACCGAAGCTTCCTGTGGGCCGTCTGCTTCGGGGCCGGCATCACTGGCGCCGTGAGTACCACGCTGCTGGTTCGGTCGGAATCAACGGGCCTGCCGCCGCCAGTGTCGCCAAGCCTGCTGCAGGCCGTCTCGCACATCCCGCTGGCACTGGCTTTCGGCGCCGGCCTGCTGCTCTGGCTGAGTTCGACTCCCGCCGGGCCGGTGAGGCGGTCGTTCGCCGCCGCCGGTCAGATGGCGCTCAGCAATTACCTGGCGCAATCAATTATCTTCAGCCTGCTTTTCTACGGGTTCGGATTCGGCCTCTTCGGACGGCTCGGGCCGGCGGTCACGGCGCTGATCGGAATTGTCGTCTTTGCGGCCCAACTCGCGATGAGCCGCCTCTGGCTCGGGCGCTATCGTTTTGGCCCGGCGGAGTGGCTCTGGCGTTCCCTGACTTACGGGCGCCGGCAGCCGTTAAAAGTGAAAAGGGAAAAGTAAAATCGTTATCCTCGCCCCGCCCGGCACCGCATCCGGTCTGGCAAGTGCATTCTGCTGCTACTATACTGTGCAACTCATCTGCGTGAACCTGACCGTGCCTGGAATGACCGCACACAGGCAGGCTTGAATGTCCATTGGCGCAGTTGCCTTCTGGCAACACTACTGTTCGGGTGGCTCGGCTGGCCGTCAAAGCAGCCCAAGGTACGGTTCACAAGTCGGCGAAAGACCAGGTCGAAGCCAGCTCCTTCCGCCCCCGCAAACAGCGCCTGACACCAGCTTCAGAAAGGGGGACCCCTATGCGCAGCTTATTCAAGACAATGATCATTGGCTTGCTCCTGCTCGGTCTCGGCCCGGGGCCGTTCGTCCCGGCTCAGGAAGCAGAGATCACTTCCAGAACCATGCGGCCGGTCATCCGGGGGCGCTCTTACGCGGCGGCTTCGATGAAGGCCGAAGCGACCCAGGCGGCCGAACGGATTCTTCAGGCGGGCGGCAACGCCTTCGACGCCATCGTGGCCGGCCAGGCCGCGCTCGCCGTGGTGGACGCCGCCCTGAATGGCGTCGGCAGCGACGCCGTGATCCTCGTCTATGATGCCCGCGCGAAGAAGGTGGTCTCGGTCAACGCCGAAGGCACGGCGCCGCGGCTGGCGACCATCGAGTGGTATCAGAAGAATCAGGGCGGCAAGCTCCCGCAAAGCGACGGGCTGCTTGCGGGGACCGTGCCGGGAGTCGTAGATGCCTGGTACATCCTGCTCGACCGCTGGGGCACGATGAGTTTTGCGCAGGTGCTTGAGCGGGCGATTGACCTCGCCGAGAACGGATTCCCCATCGGCAACGGACTGGCCCGCGCCATCGCCGGCACGCGGAAGATTCGCAAATACCCTGCCAGCATGAAAGTGTATTTCCCGCACGGACAGGCACCGCAGCCGGGCAACATCTTCCGCAACCAGGACCTCGCGCGGACCTTGAAAAAACTGGTGGAGGCCGAAAAGCAGAACGCCGGTCGGGGGCGGCACGAAGCCTTGAAGGCCGCGCGTGACCGCTTCTACAAAGGCGACATCGCGCAGGCGATGGCGAAATTCTCTGAAGAGAATGGCGGCCTGTTCCGCTATGAGGATTTCGCCAGCTACACGGCCAAAGTCGAGGAGCCGGTTTCAATCAACTATCGCGGCTATCAGGTCTACAAGAACGCCTCGGCGAGCCAGGGCCCGGCGGAACTGTTCACGCTCAACCTGCTCGAAGGTTATGACCTCAAGGCGATGGGGCACAACAGCACCGACTACATTCACACGAGCGTCGAGGCGCTCAAGCTCGCCTTCGCCGACCGCGAGAAATATCTCGGCGACATGGATTTCATCCGCATCCCGTACGAAGGCCTGCTCTCGAAGGATTATGCCGGCGAGCGCCGGAAGCTGATTGACGCGAACAAGGCGTCGTTGGAGCTACGGCCCGGAACGCCGGAGAAATTCATGCCGAACACTCAGCCGCTGGATCGTCCGACCAAGGTCAATCTGAAGGGCGACGCGGATCACGAGGGCGACACGAGCTACATCGCCGTGGTTGACAAGGATCGCAACATGGTGAGCTTCGAGCCGAGCCTGCACAGCAGCTTCGGGACCGGCGTCGTAATGGGCGAGACGGGGATCATCTTCAACTGCCGCGGCGATTATTACTCGCTCGTGGCGGGCGAGGCGAACGCGCTTGAGCCCGGCAAACGTCCGCGCAGCACGCTGCAAAGCACGCTGGTGATGAAAGACGGGCAGCCGCACATGATCATGGGCAGCCCCGGCGGTGATGATCAGGTGATGCGGACGATCCAGACTTTCCTGAACATGGTCGAGTTCGGTATGGACGTGCAGCAGGCGATTGAGGCCCCGCGCTGGTCAACCCGCAGCTTCCCTGCCTCGCCGTTCCCACACACGATGTATCCGGGCGACCTGTCAGTTGAGTCGCGGGTGACCGAAGCCGTCCGGCAGGCGCTCATTGCGAAGGGCCACAAACTGCGCGTCTCGGGGGCGTGGACGATGGGGGCGAATGCGGCCATCGTGCTTGACCTGAGGAATGGGACGATCAGCGCGGGGGCTGATCCTCGTACTGAGGCATATGCCCTGGCGTGGTAAAAGGCGCTGGCTTCCCTGAGCGCAACGCCCGACACCAATCGTTCCGACGGTGTTATTGAGTATTCTGTCTGACCCAGCGACAAAACGGGTCGTCGGAGTGCCTATCCCTCATCTTTGAAGGGCACCGCACGATTTCAACAGCTGTCTGTGGAATCGTAACGGAGAATGTGTCTCTTACCCAGTTCTGATAATTGACGTTCGGATGGACGAACATACGACCACTGGAATGGTCAGCATTGGGTGGTCTGGAAAATACTTCGCTCCAGCAAATCTCGTCGTACCCGATGGCCAAGAGTCGCAGGAAATCAACGGGATCATCTGCCAGTACGCATACCAGTGTTGAACCGGAACCCGACCCAAGGTGGACGATCTTCTGTCTCCCATCACTGTCCAGCCAGAAAGCTGCCATTGATCCGTCGGCCCCGGTTCTTGCAAAGACGCACAAACGGTTCAGGACATCCGGCTTTGCGTGGCCGAACCAGTATTTCAGGTTGATATTACCTTCTGCAAAGAACTCGATACTGGTGCCTCCTGGCCTTTCCATTTCTGTCCACCCTGCCCTGAGTTCATCTTCCGGGAACAGGAATCCAACTCGCCTGCCGTCTTTCGTGTCGGTGAATAAGCCATTACTTTCAATCCACGAAAACAGAAGTCCGAGTGGTTTCGGAACGCTCATGCCGGGGAGTAGAGTGCGCGCGATCTGATTGCGAAGTTTTACCATCAGTCTGGATAGCCCGGGTCAAATCCCGTTGCGTTGGACCGAGCGTGAGCCGATATGCCGGCCGCTTTAGTTTTTGTCAGCAACCTCACCCCTCCCCGAGCAGGTGCCGCGCGATCACCAGCCGCTGCACTTCGCTCGTGCCCTCGCCAATCGTGCAAATCTTCGCGTCGCGCCAGTGTTTTTCGGGCGGGTAGTCTTTCGTGTAGCCGTACCCGCCATGAATCTGGATCGCCTCCTCGCTGACTTTGACGGCGATTTCCGAAGCATACAATTTCGCCATCGCCGATTCTCTGGTCGTCGGGCGCCGGTTGTCCTTGAGCCACGCGGCGCGCGTGGTCAGCAATCGGGCGGCGTCAATCTGCGTGGCCATGTCGGCGAGCTTGAACTGGATCGCCTGGAACTCGTAGATCGGCTTGCCGAACTGGTGGCGCTCCCTGGAATACCTGAGCGCGGATTCGTAAGCCCCCTGGGCGATGCCGAGCGCGAGCGCGGCGATTGAGATGCGCCCGCCGTCCAGGATTTGCATCGCGTTGACGAAGCCGCGACCGCGTTCGCCGAGCAGGTTCTCATCCGGCACGAAGCAGTCTTCAAAAATCAGCCCCGCTGTTTCCGAGGCGCGCACGCCGAGCTTGTTCTCTTTCCTGCCGGCCAGAAATCCCGGCGTGCCGCGCTCGACGATGAAGGCGCTGATCCCGCGCGACCGCAGTTCGCGGTCGGTGATCGCCAGAACGACGCAAGTGTCGGCGGAGATGCCGTGCGTGATGAAATTCTTCGCGCCGTTGATCACCCAGCCGCCGTCGCGCTTCACCGCATTCGTGCGCATCCCCGAGGCGTCGGAGCCGGAACCCGGTTCGGTCAGCCCCCACGCGCCGAGCTTCTCGCCCCGGGCCAGCGGAGTCACGAAGCGCCGGCGCTGCTCCTCATTGCCGTACTGATACAGGTGATTCGTGCAGAGCGAGTTGTGCGCGGCCAGCGACAGGCCGATTGAGCCATCCACGCGCGAGATTTCCTCGATGACCGTCATGTATTCGGCGTAACCCAGCCCCGCGCCGCCATACTCTTCCGGGAAAATTACGCCGGTCAACCCCAGCTCACCGAGTTTGGCAAACAGCTCTTTCGGGAAATACTGCGCCTCATCCCACTCCATCACGTGCGGGCGGATTTCGGCTTCGGCGAATTCGCGCACGGCGCGTTTGATCTGTTGTTGTTCTTCAGTCAGTTCATATTCCATCGGCATGGTCGTGGCTCCTGGTGCTTGCAGAGGGTTCTGTCAATGGGGGGAATAACCTCTGCGATGTCAACGCGGAGCATCTTAGCCTGGCTGCCGGGCGTTTGGAACAGATGATTTTTTCAGCCATTGCCCTACAACAATAAAAGCGGCTGTGACGGCAACGGCCTGAAGAAGCCAGGGGTCGCCAGAAGAAACCGATGCCACGCAAGCCGTAGCGCAAACTGTCGAGTTTGCGTTCGCTTCGATAGAGGGCCACCTGATCAAGCGACGCAAACTCGACAGTTTGCGCTACGGCGATCGAAGCCGCGCGTCATCTCCGAAAGGACTTTTACAAGTGGACTGATAAATACCCGCTGCCTCGCCCCCGCAAACTCCGCCGGTCGTAGCTTTTTACTGGTGCCGGCGGAGTTTGTTTTGGGATTGCTGACAACGGTTGATGAAACGTCAGACGAGATTTTTCTCCAGGTTCGCGAGGTATCTGTCCATGCTGTGATCCCTGATGCCGTCGGTTCCCGGCGCGAGCCAGCTGCTGGTCAGCCCCTTGAACTTATCCTTGAGATCGTTCCAGAAAGGCCACTTGTCATGCAGCTTCCCGTCCACGTCGAAGTACATGAGCGTCCCGGCGTGGTGGTAGATCACTTCGTCCGGCGGCGCGTGCGGAACGATGTCGTTGTTATTGACGAAGCGAAAAGTGCGGGGCTTGAGATCCGCGTCATACGCTTTCGCAAAGAGGTGATCAAAAGTGCGCGGCTGGCCGAAGGTATACACGCCACTGGCGAGCAGCTTCGGGTCTTCAAAGTGCATCCGCGCCGCCGCGAGCATCGCCAGCGCCGCCCCGAGGCTGTGGCCGGTGAACCACAACGTCTGATTATTCGTGCGCAGTTCCCTGATCTTGTCCCCGATTGACGGGTAGACGGAACCGAGCGCCAGGTTGAAGCCCAGGTGAACCAGCCCCTTCTTCCCCGGCCCCGGAACCGCCGGAGTATTCGCATCAGTCAGCCAGTCACTGATCATCGTCGGCGTGGTCCCGCGAAAGGCCGTGATGATCATCTGGTCGTTGGCGATGGTGTACGCCTGGGTGTCGTCTATCAGGAACGGCGGTTTGTGCTTTGAGTAGTAAAACTGAAACCGGTCAAAGCCCCAGGCCGCCGTTTCGGCGCGAATGACCGCCTCGTCACGGTAAGCCAGGCTCGCCGCCTTGCCGAGCCAGTAAGCGTGTTGCGGTTGATATTCAGTCGTCTGCGGATTGAAGGTAAAAGTCGGCATCGTTCATTCCTCCTCTGGTGGTTAGCTGGAACCCGGACGGAATTTCCCGCCCTTCATCTCCACGTGAGAAACCCGGTAAAACGTTTCATCGAGAGACCGTTGTTTCCCTCTCGCTCTCGGAAGCCTGTCACACTCGCAGGCGTGCGTTCGCGACTGCGCGACTGATGACACTTCCGTGTGAATGAATTGCCCCTCACGTTCGTCCAGAGCTGACAGAGGCTGCGTGAAATGATGGTTTGACAATCCCCTCATCAATTCACAATAATGCAGCTTACCTGATTCATCCCCAATCAATTCTCTGAGCGATGATGACCTGTCTTTCGGACACAGGACGATGGCGAAAACCGGCGGCGATGGTGCTGATGCTGGCGCTGTTGTGCGTGAGCCTGCACGTTTTCGCGCACCTCGGCGATGTGGGGAAAGTCTCTCAGCCGGCGATCAGCAGCGGGCCGTCCGATCACTCCGATCAGTCCGGCTCATCATCTCTCAACAGCGGGCACGCCTGTCTGGCGTGTCAGTCCCTCCAGCACCTGAAACTGAACACGACGGCGACGATCGTCTGGGTTGTCAGCCGGGTCACCGTCACTGACCACCGGGTTCTGCATTTTTTCGTCGGCTCCTCGGCCCACTCCGCCGCAGACCGCGCACCTCCGCTGGTTTAATTGCCACACAGCCGTCTGACCAGAGCGTCAGCAATGCAGCTATGGCTGCACTGACATTATTTCCCGGCCTGACCCGGAGAATGTCAGTGCATAACCATTGGAGAAGTTCGGAAAATGTGGAGCTATCATGTCAATTCATCATCTGCGTAACCACCTCTCGGTTCAGTTGTCAGTCATCATATTTTCGATCAGTTTGGGCATCATCCCGGCGGCGGCGCAATCGCTCGGCAGCGCGGGCACTGTCAGCGGCGTGGTGACCGATCCGGCAGGGGCGGTCATTCCCAATGCAACTGTCGTCATCCAGAACTCCAGCACCGGCTATCGCCGCAACGTGACCACCGACCAGACGGGCGCGTTCCGCTTCAGCAACGTGCCGCCCAATGATTATCAGCTCAGTGTTTCCGCCAGCGGTTTCCAGACCAGTTCGCAGAACCTGACCGTGCGGACGCTCGTGCCGATCACCGTCAACGTCCCGCTCACGATTGGCAGTGTCGTGAGCAACTCGGTCACCATCGAGGGTTCCGCCAATAACGTCGAGAATATTCCGACGACCCACACCGACATCGGCGAGTCGCTGATCTCAAAGCTGCCCGTCAGGTCGCCCGGGTCGGGCCTGAGCGACGTGGTGACTGCCGCCGCGCCCGGCGTGGTCGCCGAGTCGAACGGGAGTTTCCACCCGCTCGGCGATCATGCCCAGTCCACGATTTCGCTCGATAATCAGCCGATCTCCGATCAGTCGAGCAAAGCCTTCTCGACGCAACCGCCGCTCAACGCGATCCAGTCGCTGGAAGTGATCACCGGCGCGACGCCGGCCGAGTACGGCGACAAGACCAGTCTGGTGATCAGTGCGATCACCCGCTCCGGCCTGGGGCAGAAGAAGCCGACCGGCAGTCTGCTCGAGCAGTACGGCACTTTCGGCGGCTCGACGACCGAAGCCACTCTCGGTTACGGCGGGACGAAAGTCGGTAATTTTATCGCCTTCAACTTCGAGCGCTCGGGTCGCTTCCTTGACTCCCCCGAATTCGCCGTGCTGCACGACGCGGGCAAGGCGCTGAGTATCTTCGACCACTTCGACTACAACCCGACGGCGAAAGACTCGCTGCACCTGAACCTGCTCCTTGCGCGCAACCGCTTCCAGATTCCGAACACTTACGACCAGCAGGCCCTCGGCCAGGACCAGCGCCAGCTCGTGCGGTCGCTCAACATCGCGCCCGGCTACGTTCACATCTTCAGCCCGTCCACCGTGCTGACGGTCAACCCGTACTACCGGCTCGATCAGATCTGGTATTACCCGAGCGCCAACCCGTTCTCCGACCTGACCACGACGCTCAGCCAGCAGCGTCGGCTGACCAATGCGGGCATCCGCGCCGACATCGCTTACACCAAAGGGATTCACAACGCCAAGGTCGGCGTGCAGACCTCACACACATTCCTGACCGAGGCTTTCCAGTTCGGCATCACTGACCCGGATTTCAACGACCCGAAGAGCCCCGACTTCCTGCCCGGCCTGCGGCCGTTCGACCTGACGCGCGGGGGCCGTCTGTTCACCTTCAACGGCCACACGGACATCAAACAGGTGGCGGTCTACGCGCAGGATGCGATCACCCTTGGCGACCTGACGCTCAGCGCGGGTGTGCGCTTCGATAACTACGCCGGCATCAGCAAAGATCATTTGTGGCAGCCGCGCCTGGGCCTTTCATATCACCTCAACCCGAGCAACACCGTCCTGCGCGCCTCTTACGGCCGCAGTCTGGAGACGCCGTATAACGAGAACCTGATCTTTTCGAGCGCGACGGGCGGTGGCGGCCTGGCCGACGGCACCCTCGGCGACGCAACCGCTCAGCCGCTCAAACCCGGACGCCGTCACCAGTTCAACGTCGGCATTCAGCAGGGCATCGGGCATTACCTCGTGGTTGATGCCGACTACTTCTGGAAGCGCACGCGCAATGCCTACGACTTCAGCGTGATCCTGAATACGCCCGTAGCCTTCCCGATCTCGTGGAAGCTCGCGAAGATTGACGGCGTCTCGGTGCGCGTCAACCTGACCGACTACAAGGGGGTCTCGGCCTTCTTCGTCGCCGGGCACACGCGGGCGCGCTACTTCCCGCCCGAAACCGGCGGGCTCTTCTTCAACTCGGACCTGCCCGGGGGCGTCTTCCGCATTGACCATGACCAGGCATTCCAGCAGACGACGCAGGTGCAGTATCAGTTCCACCAGATCAAAAAGATGGAGCCTTACGTCGCCTTCAGCTGGCGTTATGACAGCGGCACGGTCGCGGGTTCGGTGCCCGACTATGCCGCCGCGCTCGCGCTGACGCCCGACCAGCAGGCACAGATCGGCTTGTTCTGCGGCAGCGACTTCGCCACGCCGGCGCAGGGGCTGACTTCATGCGCGAACGCGTCGCGCGGCGCGACACGTGTGAGGATTCCGGCTGACGGGACGGTAAATGATGACCACAACCCGCCGCGCATTGCGCCGCGCCATCTGTTCGACCTGAGCGTCGGGACGGACAATTTGCTGCGCACCGAGCGGAAGCGGGTGACCCTGCGGCTGTCGGCGATCAACCTGACCAATAAGGAGGCGCTGTATAACTTCCTCTCAACCTTCAGCGGGACCCATGTCGTCACGCCACGCACCTTCTCGGCGCAGGTGGGGCTGGTGTTCTGATCGTTCGTTTACGAGATGCGGATCTGCCGAGTCAGGGCTCGCATCGTCCAGGCAGACCGCGATGGGGCGGAGAGAATGAGGGACAGACAACCATGAGGGTTTCCCTCGTCGGTAGTGGCTCAGCCGGGTGAGACAAACGAGAGATTGTAGCGATGCAGAAAGAGTCGCAGACAAATCTCATGCATCACATCCGACTTGGAAAAAGACAAAGTCTGGCGAACGAAGCGCGCCAGCCGCTGCCGCAGGGTG
>DASRDU010000124.1:0-17056 GCA_035652435.1 Blastocatellia bacterium | reverse complement strand
TTTCGCCGGGAGCGTCCCTTTGGCCAGTAAAGCCTCTAACCGGGCGCGTTCTGCGGCTTTGAGTGTGAGATGTTTTTCCTTCATTGGCCCATCCTGATACAGATGGCCAGCAATGTAAAGCAACTTAGTTGACGGACTACTCAGGTCAATGGAGGAAATCTTATGACAATCAACCCGACAGACACAGTCAGAGAGCTGGCAGTCGCCATGCCGGATGCGACACGCGTCTTTGAAAAACTCGGCATTGATTACTGCTGCGGCGGAAACCGGACGCTTGAGGACGCCTGTCGCGTCGCCGACATCCCGGTCGAAGAAGCCGTCCGCTCGCTCGAAGGCGCCCGGCTGACCGGCGCGACGGAGCCGCCGCCGACCGACTGGCGGCAGGAATCGCTCACGGCTCTCGCCACTCACATCGTGGACGAACACCATCAGTTCACCAGACACGAACTGTCGCGTCTGGATCGGCTGCTTAAAAAGGTCTGTGCCGTTCACGGCGGCAACCACCCCGAGTTGCTGCGCCTGCGCGAAATATTCGAGCGCCTGAATGACGAACTGACCACGCACATGCTTAAAGAAGAGCAGGTGCTGTTCCCCTGGGTGGCGAAGATGGAAGATGCCGTCAACGCCGGGCTGCCTGTCCCCCCGCCATTCTTCAAAACCGTCCGCAACCCGGTACGGATGATGATGTCGGAACACGACCTCGCCGGCGGGATGCTTGTTGAGATGCGCCTGGTGACCGGGGATTACAACGTCCCGCCCGACGGCTGCTTCAGTTACCACACGCTCTATCAGGCGCTCGCGGCGCTCGAAGCCGATCTGCACGAGCATATTCATCTGGAGAACAACATCCTCTTCCCGCGCGCGGTCGAGCTGGAAGGTTCGGCTGAACCCGGCAGGCAGAGCGCGGCAACGGGCGAATGTGAGCATCACTGCTTCAGTCATTAGTCAGGGGATTTCTTCGCAGTCCGATGGGTGATTTCACTCAGGTGAGTCGCCGTCAGAATCATAACTATGGTCATGGATAAGTCATTTTCCGCTGGAACGGGTTTTGCACAATCAGCAGTATGCTGGCGAGAGCCTGTTCACCGGCGACGGAGGAACCGTAATGAATAATCTGTTTTCAAGCTTCAATCAGACCTCAGTAATCAGATTCGGCAAGATCGCTTTCACGCTCGGCGCGCTCGCTGCGTCCGTCTGGATCACCGGCTGCCGGGGCGGGGCTGCCGACGGCTCCTTCTTTGTCGAGAAGGGCTGCGTCGAATGCCATTCAGTCAGCTCCTTCGGTGTCGTCTCCAAAACCAACGTCGGGCCCGATCTGGCCCTCGCGGTCGAAGATGCACCGAAGAGGTTCGGGAAATCGCTCGACATGTTCTGGATGAATCCGAGCGGCACGATGCAGATGGTCCTCTCGTCGAAGATCAAACTGACGGCCGATGAGAAGGATCAGGCGCTCGACCTGCTGAAGGCTGCCTACGAGAAGAAGATGCAGGAACGGGCTCGGAAGTAACTGGCAGCCGTCGGCTGTCAGTTCACAGCACCAGCAGTTATTGACCAGTTACGTCACCATATGGAAAGGAACAACAGTTATGAAACGCCTCTCTGAAAAAATCGGCAAAGCCGGCCTCGGCTGGCTCGCTGCCGGGGCGCTGTTCGTTTTGCTGTTTGTCTTCGGCGTCGTGAGTTGCGGGAAAACCGGGTTACAGCCGGCCGCGGCGGTCGGGGTTTCGGCGGCGGCCCTGGCGACTTACGTCGCGCCGGGTGAGACGGACGAATATTACCTGTTTTATTCTGGCGGCCATTCCGGCAACGTCTACGTCGCCGGGGTGCCCTCGATGCGGCACATTTCAACCATCCCCGTCTATGCGCCATACCCGGCCACGGGCTACGGCTTTGATGACGAAACGAAGAAGATGCTCGGCGGTTACACGTGGGGCGACGTGCATCACCCGTCGCTCAGCGAGACCAAAGGCGATTACGACGGGCGCTGGCTCTTCGTCAACGACAACTCTAACAACCGCGTCGCGCGCGTTGACCTGCGCGACATGAAGACGAAGCAGATTCTGGGGCCCGTCCCGAACATCTCGGGCCTGCACGGCGGCGCGTTCGTCACGCCGAACACCGAATACGTGCTGGCCGCCTCGCGCTTCTCGGTGCCCCTGCCCAAAGGCACCGTCCAGCCGCTCGAAGATTACGGCACCAAATATAACGGCATCGTCTCCGGCATCGCCGTTGACCCGAAGTCGGGCGAGATGAGCGTCGGCTGGCAGATTCTGATGCCACCCTTCAACTTCGATCTCGGCGACGCGGGCAAACTGGCGAGCGAGGGCTGGGCCTTCTGGACCTGCTACAACTCCGAGCGCGCTACGGGCAAACTCGAAGTCACTTCGACGCAGAAAGACCGCGACTACATTGCCGCCGTGAACTGGAAGGAAGCAGAGAAAGCGGTTCAGGCCGGCAAGATAAAGATGATCGGGGGCGTCAAGGTCATTGACCCGAAGGAAGCGCCCGGCGTCGTTTACCTGATCCCGTGCAGCAAGAGTCCGCACGGCGTGGACGTCACGCCCGACGGCAAATACTTCATCGGCAGCGGCAAGCTGCAATCCATCACGACGGCCTTCAATTTCGAGAAGATGCTCAAAGCGATTGAGGCCAAAGACTTCACCGGCAATGAGGATGGCATCCCGGTACTCAACTACGACAAGGTGAAGGAGGCCGAAGTCAACGTGGGCCTCGGGCCCCTGCACACGCAGTTCGACAACCAGGGCTTCGCCTACACCAGCCTCTTCGTCGAGAGCGCCGTCGCCAAATGGAAACTCGGCACGTGGGAAGTCGTGGACAAGATTCCGATCTCGTACAACATCGGGCATCTGTGTACTGCTGAGGGTGACACCGTTGACCCTGACGGCAAATACCTGGTCGCGCTCAACAAGCTCTCGCACGGGCGCCACCTGAGCGTCGGCCCGTCGCAGCCCGAAAGCTCACAGCTCATCGGCATCGGCGGCGACAAGATGAAGCTGCTCTACGACGCCTTCACCGAGCCCGAGCCGCACTACTCGCAGATGATCAAGGCCGACAAGCTCAAACCGGTCGAGGTCTACGCGAAGGAGGAGAGCAGGAATCCCAACGCGATCTGGGACATCAATGACGCGAAGGTCGAGCGCAGCGGCAACAACGTGACGGTGAAGATGGTCGCCGTCCGCAGCAGCTTCGCGCCGCTGCAGATTGAGGTGAATCAGGGCGACCGGGTGACCATTCACATCACCAACATCGAGCAGACGACCGACGAACTGCACGGCTTCGGACTCAGTGAGTACAACATCAACATCGTGATTGACCCGGGCGAGACCAAGACCGTCTCGTTCGTCGCCGACAAACCCGGGGTGATCCCGTACTACTGCACCAACTTCTGCTCGGCATTACATCAGGAGATGCAGGGCTACATGCTGGTGAAGCCGTCGGGCACGGCTCTGGCGAAGAAGTAATGAGAAGCGTTCAGCTGTCAGCGGTCAGCCATCAGCCACCAATAACCAGACTGATGGCTGACCGCTATACGAGGTGCCTTATGGCAAGCGCAGAGGAAGCAATAACCATTCAGAGTGAGAAGCCCAGGCCCGCGCGGCGCGGACTCGGGCTCAGCGGCCTGCTGACCAGAGAGGTCGCCTTCTTCGACAACCTGCTGACGCTCAAAAGCCGGGTCGTGATCCTGCTGGCGGTGATCGCTATGATCCCGGCATTCATCTTCCCGCTCTGGAACATGAGCTTCTACTCGAACCAGTACACCGACGGGTTGAAGCTGCAGATTTATGCCTACCACCTGGAAGGTGGGAAGACCGCCAACCGGGACGACCTGAGGGAAGTCAACGCGCTCAACCACTACATCGGCATGAAGCCGCTGCTCGAAAGCGACTTCAGCGAATTCACCTGGCTGCCCTTCGCCTTCGGCGGATTGATACTGCTCTCGCTGAGGGCGATGGTGCTGGGCCGGATGTCGCGGCTGGTTGACGTGTTTGTCCTCTTCGCGTGGTTCGGTCTCTATTCATTCTGGAGCTTTTATTACCGGCTCTATAACTACGGCCACCACCTCGACCCGCAGGCGGCCATCAAGGTGGAGCCGTTCACGCCGCCGCTCATCGGCAGGCAGCAGGTCGGCAATTTCACGGTCTACAGTTATCCCAATCTGGCGTCGTATTCACTCGTCGCGTTTGCGGCGCTCCTGCTGGTTGCCATTCTGCTTTCCAGAAAGTCGGCCGAAGGACCAGCCGCATGAAAACCGGGCTGACACTGAACGCCGTTCTGCTCATCCTTGCGCTGGCCGCATGGGGCGATGAGGCCAGCGCAGAGGTGCTGACTGTCGGTCAGTCGCCGGCCCGTTTTCAGTCCGTGCAGGCGGCGATCAGTGCCGCGCAACCCGGCGACACGATTCAGGTGCAGCCCGGAACTTACGTCGGGCAGCTAGTCCTCGACAGGCAATTGTCTCTTGAAGGCATTGGGAAGCCGATCCTGCGCGGCGCGGGGCACGGAAGCGTCGTCGTAGTGACCGCCGATCACTGCACGGTCAGAGGTTTTGTCATCGAACATTGCGGCAACAGCCTGCAGGATGAAGATTCAGGGCTGCTGCTCAAATCCGGCGACAATCTGGTCGAAGACAACGAGCTGCGCGATGTGCTGTATGGCATTTACCTCTATCACGCGCCGCGCAATACGATCCGGCGCAACGCGATTCGCGGTCGCCGGGAACTGGAAGCGGGCGAACGCGGCGCCGGGCTGCATCTCTGGAATTCCGCTGACAATCTGCTCGAAGAAAACACCATCACCGAAGCGCGCGACGGGATGTACATCCAGACCAGTCCCGGTAACACCGTCCGCCGCAATCGCGTCTCACGACTGCGTTATGGGCTGCATTACATGAACTCGGATGACAACCGGTTCGAGGAGAACGTTTTTTCCGACAACGTCGCGGGCGCGGCGATTATGTATTCCCGGCGCATCGAACTTCGCCGCAACGCCTTCACGCACAACCGCGGCTTCAGCTCCTTCGGCGTCCTCTTTCAGGATTGCGACGAGATCACGGCGGAAGACAATTACATCATTGATAACGCGACCGGAATTTTTATGGAGGCGCTGCGCAAAAGCTGCTTCCGCCGCAACGTGATCGCGCAAAACGACCTGGCGCTGCAAATCTACGGCAGCTCTGACCGGAATCTTTTTGCCGGAAACAACTTCATCGAAAACCTCAGCCCGCTTTACCTCGTGGGCAAAGGCAGCACGACGAAATGGCAGGAGAACGGGCGCGGCAATTACTGGGGCGATTACGACGGCTACGACCTCGACGGCGACGGCATCGGCGACGTGGCGCACAAGGTGCAGAACGTCTTCGAGTATCTCGAAGGCAATTACCCGCGCCTGCGCCTCTACCTGAGCAGCGCCGCCGCGCAATCGCTCGCCACGGCGGAGCGAACGTTCCCGATCTTCAAAGGCTCATCGGAAACCGACACCGCGCCGCTCGTGAAAGCTGCGGCGATAAACGTTCCGCCCGTTCAGGCGACACCGCAACGACGGTCGCAGGCTTTGCTGGGATTGATTTCAATGACGATGTTCGGCGCCGGCGCCGTCACGATCTGGAGGGGGCAGCGGCGATGATCGAGGTTAAGAACCTGACAAAGAAATTCGGCGAGTTCACGGCCGTGAACGATCTTTCGTTCGGGATCAGACCCGGGGAGACATTCGCGCTGCTCGGGCCGAATGGCAGCGGCAAGACGACGACGCTGAAATGCATGGTCGGGCTGACCGTGCCGACGGCGGGCGAAATTCTGGTGGGCGGGCTGGACGTCTGGAAGAAGGCGCGCGAATCGCGCAGCCTGATGAGTTACCTGCCGCAGCACGTCAGCTTTCACGACAACCTGACGGCGCGCGAGGTGATGCAGTTTTACTGCCGGCTCAGAAAACTTCCGGCCACACGAATTGACAAGGTGCTGGGCACATCGCAATTCGGCTTCAACGGCTTCACTGACAAGCCGGTCGGCGAATATTCCGGCGGGATGGTGCAGCGGCTCGGGATCGCGGTCGCGTGCCTGCCCGACGCGCCCATACTGCTGCTCGACGAGCCGACGGCCAGCCTCGACCCGGCCCGGGCCATTGAATTCCGCGAATACCTTCAATCGCTCAGGCGGGCGGGCAAAACAATCGTCTTCACCTCGCACGTGCTGGCAGATGTCGAGCAATTGGCCGACCGCGTGGCGATTCTGGTCGGCGGAAAGCTCGCCGCCATTGAATCAATCAGCGCCCTGCGCGAAAGCCTGATGCACAGCTGCCGGATGAGGGTGGTGATGGCGAACCCGGAACCACGATGGGCCGAGGCTGCACGACAGGCCGGGGCAATTGAAGCCGCGCTCGACGGCGATTCGCTGCTCGTGACTTCGCGCGCCGAAGACCGCCTGGGAATCCTGCGGGCGATTGAGGCCGCCGGCGGGCGCGTGGCCCGCTTCGCGACCGAAGAGTTGTCGCTCGAAAACATTTATCTGAGGTACATCAATGAAGGGCAGGCGACCGACTCGCATTGAGCCCCCGGGGGGGGCAAATTTAATAGCCGTGGGTGAAACCCACGGAGGTGCGGGCGATCATCACCCCGACCCTGAAAGGGTCGTAGTACGACGCCCTGTCACGCGGCAATTATCAAGTGCGACCCTTTCAGGGTCGAAACATGTTGTGCGTGCTTTCTTCCGCGGGTTTCACCCACGGCTATTGAATGCAGCCCTTTCAGGGCCGAAAGCGGGGATTTCCAATTACAGATCACCGTGGCTGGCGGTGGTGATTCTGATCATCGCCCTGCTGGCCGCCTGTCAGCAGGCACAACTCAGGCCGGTTGAGTTGCTGCCGGAGGATATGTGTTCGTATTGCAGAATGGCGATTTCGGAAAGTAAGTACGCCGCCGAGTTGATTACGAAAGACGGAGACGCGCTCAAGTTCGACGACATCGGTTGCATGGCTGATTACATCAATCGGAAAAAGAACAGGGATTCGGTCGCCGGATACTTCTTCGTGGATTTCCACACAAAGCGGTGGGTGAAGGGCGAGGAGGCTTACTTCGTCAGTTCGTCGAAGTTCCAGACGCCGATGAGCGGCGGCATTGTGGCCATCACGGACAGGGCGCAGGCCGAAGCCACGGCGGCTGAACATCAGGGCAGACTTCTGACTCTGGCCGAAGTGATTGGGGCGCAGAAAACGGGAGAATGACATGGACTTCACTTCGATCATCACGATTGCGCGGCAGGAGCTGACGATCAACGTCCGCAACAAATGGACGCTGACTTTTGCCGCCGTCTTCAGCGTGCTGGTGCTGGGGATCTCTTACTTCGGGCTGGTCACCGCCGGGGCGACTGGTTTTCAGGGCTTCACGCGCACTTCGGCGAGCCTGCTCAATCTGGTTCTGTACATCGTGCCGCTGGTCGCGCTGACGATGGGAACGCTCAGTTTCACGAGCGAGAAGAGCGCGGGCGAACTCCTCTTTGCGCAGCCCGTCACGCGCACCGAAATCCTGCTCGGCAAGCTGATCGGATTGTTCACTTCCATGTTTGCTTCGACCGTCATCGGCTTCGGGCTGGCCGGCGTCATCATCGCGGCGAAGGCGGGGACCGAGGGGGCGCTGCGTTATCCGCTCTTCGTCGGCTTCGCATTGCTGCTGGCCATGATCTTCCTGAGCCTGTCGGCGCTCGTCTCTTCGGTCTGCCAGCGCAAAACCAGAGCCTTCGGCGTCGTGCTGTTCCTGTGGTTCTTCTTCGTGCTGTTTTATGACCTGCTGGTGATCGGCGGGACATTTCTGATGAGGGAGCGCACCGCGAACAACTTCATCTTCGCCTCGCTCTTCGGCAATCCCGTGGATATGGTGCGCGTCGCGAGCCTGATGGTACTCGACGGGAAAGAGATCTTCGGGGCAGCCGGTGCCGCGCTCGCCAGATCGCTCGGCGGCGAAACGGCCAGCGTGTTACTGCTGATTGCCGGGCTCGGCGTCTGGGCGATCATCCCCTTTCTGTTTTCACGGCACGTCCTCAAACGGCAGGACATCTGATCTGACGACCCCGGCACCGTAGCGGGCGCCTGCCTCGACTCACCCCGATTGAGAATTTTTACCCAGCCCCGAGAGGGGCAGGTGTCGGCTCTTGGGGAAAATGCCGCAGTCGGACAGGCCTGCCTCACTACCTGCCTGCCAGACAAAGCGCCTGATCACAACTAAATTCCGCCCTGCACGGGAAATATCGCCCTGCATCGAGGGATGAATCCTGATGAACTGGCCAGGGTTCATGACGGCACGATCATTGCTATTGAACGGCATGCAACCAGCTCGTCTCGTCCCGGAGACGGTGGATCAAATAACCAGGTTAAGCTATGTATCTGACACACACTCTGCAAAATCCGATAATCCCCCCGCCGCCCGATTACAACTGCGGTCAGTTCTTCCGTGATCTCTCAGAAGCCGCACTGAATGACTATGAAACCATCGTCCAGACCAGCTTCTACCCGGCGGGGACGATGCTCTTCTGGGAAGGGCAGGCCCCGGAGGGCGTCTACCTGCTCTCGAGCGGGCGCGCGAAGCTCTCGATCAGTTCGAGCAACGGCAGGACGCTGATGCGCGTCGTCGAACCCGGGGAGCCTCTGGGCTTGGGCGCCACCGTTTCAGGCCGCCCGTACGAGGGCTCGGCGGGGATGCTCAACACAGGTCAGGTGAATTTTATCGGGCGGGAGGATTTCCTGGGCTTTCTCGGCAGACACGGCGAAGCCGGGTTGCAGGTGGCTCGCCATCTCAGCCTTGATTACTACCATGTCCACGATCAGGTGCGGTCGCTGGCCCTGTCGGAATCAGTCGCGGAAAAGCTCGCCAGGCTGTTGCTCGGGTGGTGCGCGAGGGACGGGAAGGAGACCGAGCATGGCATCCGCCTGAAACTCTCGCTCACTCAGGTCGAGATCGCCCAGATGATCGGCGTCTCGCGCGAGACGGTGACGCGCCTGCTGGGGGAATTCCGCAACAAGCGCGTCATCGAACTCAAAGGCGCGAGCCTCTTCATCTGTGACAAGGCCGCGCTGGAAAGCTTCATCAATCCGTAGTGCCTGCCCCATCGGCCTCAGTCCGGTCAGACGAGACCAGCGAATACAGGTAAAGCAGGATCCCGCCCGCCATCAGCGCGCCGCCAAGGAGCAGGAAGAAAAGGAACGCGGTCGGGTGAGACCAGCGCAGGGTGACGAGTTCCACGAGCAGCCCGGCGATGATCAGGCTGCCGGAGATCCGCAGCCGCTTTTCGAGCCTTGGTGTGTTTTTCATTTGCCGGCCTCCTGCCAGAGTTTGGCGTCCTTGAGCTGACTCACGTTGTGAACGAGGTTATGACATTCGCTGGTCGTGCAACTCAGCTGGTTGGCCTTGAGTTTGGGCAATGTCTGCGGGTCCTGATTGTGTGTCGCGCCTTCCTCGAATGAGCGAGACCCGAGATGGCAGTGGAGGCATTCGCGGTTGTTATAAGGCGTGTAGAGTTTGATCGGCTGCGACACGGTCCCCAGGTATTGCGCGTAGACGTGCCTCAGGCCGCGCAGCTTGGCTCTCAGGTCGCCGTACATCGTGTAGTTGGTGTGGCAGGTGAAACATGCCTGCTCGCGCGGCACCATGCCGTTCTGGAAGTGGACGGCCGGGATGAAGCTTCTGTCGTCAATGTGCAGGCTCTTGCCGTAATCCTCCATGACGTGACACGAGAGGCAGAAGCCGGTCGTCTTGGAATGCTCCATCTGTTCGGAGACGCCCATCCCACCGGCCAGCACGGGGAAAACCAGCAGCGCGACGAAAGCCAGAACCTTGCCGCCGCGCGTGGCGGTGATGGACGGGCGGAAGACGATTATCGCGATCAGCACGATGCTGATCGCGATGATGCTGATCAGGATTGTCGTGATTCCGGGCATGTGATCACCTCGAAAAATGTCCGACAAACCCCGGACCGCCGGTGTTTCCGGGGGACCCGGGATTTGTCGGACAGGTCCGAAACTGCTATTTCTTCGCCAGCGCGCGGGTGTAAGCCACAAGGGCCTCCACCTTATCCTTGCCCAGGGTCTTCTCGTAGCCGGGCATTTTCTTCACACCCTTTGCGATGACCTCAAAAAGTTTGGCGTCGGCCTGCTTCTGGACTTCCGCCGAGCGCAGATCGCGCACCTTGAATTCCTTGCCTTTGGCCGTATTGCCGCTGCCATCCAGTCCGTGACAGGCCGCGCATTTTGAAGCGAAAAGGCTTTTGCCCTCATCGGCCGGGAGACTGACTGCCTGTGAGGGGCCGGCGGACCAGATGGACACCGCCAGGGTTAGAATTGCGAGTATTGGGATTGCTGCTTTTTTCACTGTTGCAGTCATGGTTGTATCTTCCTCCGGAATGCCCCCGGAATGCAGGCAGCGAGCCCGCATTCCCAGGGTCATGTAATCAGTAAGTAAGACGCAGGCTGGTCGTGACGATATTCGACCGGTAATCCTGCGCGCTCAGGAATCTTTCGTTATAGCTGTAGTGCCGGTAGCTGATGTTGCCGGTCACGTGGTTATTGAAGCGGAAGGCGACCCTCGCCTCGGGGTTGTGCCGCTTGAGCGGCAGTGAAGCGATGAAATCATTCGGCCCCGTCGCAACCACCGATGAGGGCGCGCCTCGGTCCTGAACGTAGCGGTAAACCATCAGCACGTCAAGCCGTTTGGTTATGGCGAAGCGCGAATCGACGAAGACGAAATTCTGCCGCGCGTAATAAAGCGACCTGCCCTGGTTCAGGGCGTTGTTGATAAAGAACGCGATGTTGGCGCTTGAGGAGACGCGGTCGTGATCGTAACCCCCGTTCACCCAGACGCGCTGGTTCGGCTCCCAGAAGACCGAGAGCGAGAAGGCGCGGAAGTTCGCGTCGTTTTCCACGAACCGGGTCGGGTTGGTGCGATCCGTCGCCGTGAAGGTTGAATTGAACGAGAGCTTGTTCGTGACCTGAATGTTGGCCCGGACGCGGGCGCGCTGGAATTCGAGCGGGTTGATCCGCACGAAGGCGTTGTCGCTCGTGCCGTTCTCGTAATCGAAGAAGAAGTTGGCCCGCTTCAGGGGACGGAAGCGCACGCCGCCGATGAAGGTGTTGGTGTTCTGGCTGTCCTTATCCTCCGTGAACTGCTCCACGCCGTTGACGATCAGCGGCGTCGTGTTGGGCGACCCGGTGAGTACCGGCGAGCGCAGCGTCACGTCACGGTGGGTCCCGCGCCAGCCGGCGTTCGCCGAAAACTTCGTCCCCAGCGAGAACTGGAACTGGAGCGTGTTCCAGTAAGAGGACACGTCAATGTACCGATCATCGAAGGTGTTGGTGAGCGGCGCGACCGTCCCCTGCGGCTGCAAGGTGCTGGCGGTCAGCGTGCCAACGTCCCCGAGGATGCGGTATGAGGTGTAGCGGAACGAGTTGCTGACCGAGAAATGTTCCGCCAGGTCGTAAGTGAGGACGGCGTCCGCCGTCGCGCTGGGCCGTTTGACGTTGCCCGTCGCGACAATGTTACGCGAAAGGATCTTCCTGTTGCTCGCGTCCGTGCCCGCCGTCTGGTCAAACTGCGTGACCTTCAGCCGCTCATCGCCATGCAGCCCGCGCAGCACGAGGTGCAGGCGCGGCGTGATGTTGCCGCGCAGGCTCCCGCGCGTGACCAGCGCGTGCGAGCGGGTCGGCGAATCGCGCTCGAAGAATGTCAGCACGCTCGAATTCGTCGCGTTGTTGCCCGGGTTCGGCGCCGTGTTCTGGAAATACTCGGTGTCGTTCCTGAACGAGCGGTACATCTGCTCGGCGAAGAAATCCCAGCCGTGGTGCGTGAAGTCAATGCCGGCCCGGTAATCGTTCGTCTCCCAGCGGTCCCGCCCGTTGATCAGAAACTCGTCGCGCTCGTAATCGTAGGTGTTCGTGAAAGGGCCTCTGGCCACGCTGCGGCCGTAAGCCAGATTGACGCGCACCTTGCGCTGCGGGAAGAGTTTGAGGTTGAAGTCGGAGACCTGCTGGCGCAGGTCGTAGTTGTGCTGGTTGTTGGCGAAAGTCTGCGCGTTGGCGGCGGTGGTCGGCAGGAAGGCGCGGAAGTAGTAAAGCCGCCGCACCGTGGCGTCGAATTTATACACGCGAGTCTTGTCGGCGCGCAGCGAGAAATACTGGCTCTGATCGCCGCCGGCGTTCGAGACGTCCGCGCGCAGGAAATCGAAGAGCGCGCCCGTCCCGCTGATGGACCGCGCGTCGAGTGAATAATCAAGCACGCGGAAGCCGTCGCGCACGTTCACGTCAGAGTAATATCGGTTGACGTTGCCGTTCGTGTCCACGAAACGGTAGCCGAGTTCCATCGAGGACGTGACCGAGTAATTGCCGATGATGCGGCCCGTCTCGGGCGGCTCCGGCTTGTCGTTCGGTTTGGCGACCGCCATGCGCGCGCGCGCGAGTTCGTCTTCAGTCTGTTTAGCCTGCTGACTGGTTTCGCTCTTTTCCACGCTGCTCTGGGCGAGCGCGGTTGAGACGCTGACGCCCGCGAGCAGGCAGAACGCGGCTGCGCAGATCCTGAGCCGGTTGCGCCATGTCTGAGTCAGTTGGTGATTGATTTTCATGACGTTTCCCTTTCCCCTCACCGGAAGTAAGTCGGACTCGTGTTGGAGCCGTGAATCATGGCGTGGCACACCGTGCAGTTCTGGAAGCGCGCCTGCGACAGGTTGTGGAATGACGGCGTGGGCGGCCCGAGGCCCGTGCCTTCGGCCGGCAGCCCCGGCGTGTTCGAATGGCATTCGAGGCACAGGAACCTGACCTCATTCCGCTTGAGCAGCTTCGCGTTCGTCGAGCCGTGCGGCGTGTGGCACGCCTGGCAGCCCTCGACCTTCACCGGCGCATGCTCGTAGACGAACGGCCCGGCCTTCTCGGCGTGGCACTTCAGACAGGTCACGTCGCCGCCGACCCACGAGCGCAGCTGCTTCGACTGGAAGCCGCCGTGCTGGTTGTGGCAGTCGGAACACTTCATCGCGCCTTCGGGAACCTTGTGGTGGAAGGGGCGCGTGAAAGACGCCTTCTGATCGGCGTGGCAGGTGTAGCAGGTGTCAGGTTCGGAGTCGCGCAGCAGGAACTCGGTCCGTTTGGGCGCGTGCGACGAATGGCAGTCAAGGCACGAGACGCCATGCCGGTAGTGTTCGCTGCGGCGGAAGTTGAAACGCTCCTCACTGCGCCCCTGCGTCCCTTCGTGGCATGTGAGGCAGACCGCCGTCGCGTCCGACGGGGAAAGTTCAGTGAAGGATCGCATCTTCGCCGCCCGTGATTTCGTCTCGTCGGCATAAAGCGCCTGAGCTTCGGCGTCCTTGCCGTCCTTGATCAGGTCCTGCGCGGTTTTATAAAACTCCACGTGATTCTTCGCCCCGCCGTGACAAGCCTCGCAACCGCGCTCGTTCACCGGGTAGCGGTCGTTGTTGGTCTTGCGGTGCGCCGTCACGGCGTAATGCGCGGCTTCGTTGGTGTGACACTGGGCGCAGGTCTCACTGCCCACATACATCGCGGGATCGGCGGGCGGGTGGTTGTTATTCTGCTTCTGCTTACCATTGCCTTTGGTCGCCGACTGGCCGGCAGCCTTCTCTTTTTGAGGGCTGCTTCCCGCGAATGCGGTGGTGAGCCAGGGCAGGCGGGGTGAGATCATCGGGATTGTGGCCGAGATGCTGAAAACAAGCACCAGGATTACTTTCAGCGTTCGCATTGGTTATCCTCCTATGGTCGCTGACAGGAAATGCGCAGGTGAAATCAAACTGTCTGCGCGGTATGACTGCCGGCCCGGGAATTGGGCGGAAGGAAGCTCCAGCCGTTATGTTCCGAAGGCCGCAGGTCGAATGGATGAAGAAGAACAAGCTGGGCGATAACAGATTCCAGCCCCACTAAAACTGCAACCTGATCTGGGTGTGAGCAAAAAGTGTTCCCGCCTCCGGGCTCGGTAAAAAGCTGAAAATTGAGCCGTCCCGGCCTCGTCGGGAGGATAACTGGGGAAAACTTCCCACCGCTGTGCGTGAATTCCCGCAATCGTCAGTCTCACGGCAAATTCCTCATTGATGATCAGGAAGACAGTTTGAAGAGCGTGCATACGGCGTCTTTCAGTTGAATAGTCCTCCTGCAAAAATCGTTGGCTAAAGATCTTTCGTCTCCTGGCCGAACGTTATCGCCATCGGCGCAGACAGTTGAATCTATGCTTTGACTTGATTGATGTCTGTTCAATTTTGAACACCGCCTCAAATAAAGAATTTTGCAAGAGGTCTAATAAACAAAGTGATCAGTACACGAGTGCCCGGCATTCATCGGAAGACTGCTGTAAATCACAGCCGGAATTTTCAGTGGGTTGACTGGTTCCAGGGAGCAGGAAGGCGCGGAACATTTACCGGATCAGGCCGCAGGCGGGATACCAATTACAGTCTATTGATAAGCATCCGGTCCCCGTGGAACCGGATGCCGGACCCCTTTATTGCTGCGGGTAGATTTTGTTTCTCAGCTCATCTTTCACTTGCGTCCCCGCCTCAAAGGATGCGTCTGCTTTCCTCCGCACCGCATCGAGGTTGAAAGCGTGCCAGCTCAGCTTCGCCTCGGCGAGCATGGCGTGGACGATCTTCATCTCACGCTCCTGGTCGCCAATGTCCACCTTCTTGTTCCGACCGTCCTCGATCAGGCGGTCGGCCCACGCCACCACGCCGTTGGCGCGCTTGATCGCGAGCATGATTTCACTGGCCCGGCCCGGAATTTCCGGCCGCTTCGGCATCAGCGCGTTGGCGGAGTCATGACAGGTCGAACAGAGCGCGGCTGTTTCCTGCGGGACGCTCACAATCTCGGAGCCCATGTGGACGTGGCAGGTGCTGCACGACGGCCCCAGCCCGGAACTGGTGAGACGTTGGTAGTGCTTACTCTCGACGAATGAGCTGACGATTCCCTGATGACACGAGCCACAGGTTTCGGGCAGGTTCTTCGGACTGAGCCTGCTCCGGGCGTCGGCTGGCGGGAACAAGCCCGCGTGCGCCTTCTTCTTGTCGGTGACGGTCGGATCACCGCCATGACACTTCTCGCAGCCGACGGCCTTCTCGCGGTGCAGTGACGAGTGCCACTGGAAGTAGCGGTTGTCGAGCTGCAGGCCGTTGCTCCGGGCATGGCAGGTGACACAGTTGTTATCCCTGAATGCCACGAGCGTGTCCTGCGCGGCCGACGTGGCGCTCCGCTCCGCCAGAGAGGCCGCACCGAAGAGCGCAAAAACAAACAGCACGGATATTTTCTTCAACATATTTCCCTCCTGATTGCCGCCCCTGATAAGGATGTTCACTCTCGATGAAGGAATGATTGCGTGCCAGACCGCGCCTGAATCGAAGGGGAAAATGAAGGAGACTATTGTCCTGATCTGAAAAGAGCGGTGGGTACAAATGCCCACCACTATCTTAGTCGGAAGGCGTAAGGCAGTCTGTGACCCGCGTCACATGGCCCGCTCCCGCCGTGAGTGAGCGACGAAAGCCGAATCGTCGCGGGGCGGGAGGGTGGCACAGTGTTTGTTTCTCAGAGAATTGACGTATGCGCGAGAGGGCAATAGCTGAATATCACGCAGACCTCGCTGCGGATGACACGCTGACGGCGGACCTGTTCGCGCGGCTGAAAGCGGGCATGGGCGCGGCGCGGCTGCTTTACGGCGGGCGTGAACTCGGCGTGGCGCTGCGCCCTCACTTCCTCACGCGCCGCCAGTACGACCTGCTGGCCACGCAGGCAGAAGTGCTCGCCCGAGCCTTCGACAAAGTCGCCGAGGCCGTGCTGGCCGATCCGGCGCTGATGGACCTGATCGGGCTGAGTGGGCGGGAGCGGTGTCTGGCGATGGTTCACCCCGGCTACTCGCATTCGGCCGTCACCACCAGACTCGACGGCTTCGTCCGCGGCGACGAAGTGAGGTTCGTCGAGTATAACGCCGAGAACCCGTCGAGTCTGGTGGATCAGGCCGGCCTCAATCAGATCCTCTTCGAGGTCCGCGCCCTGCAACTGATGGCGGAGCGATACCGGATGCGCCAGTTCACGCCGGCCGCGAGCCTGCTCGAGTCGCTGCTGACAACGTGGCGTGAATGGGGCGGGACGGGAACGCCGAACGTCGCCATCCTCGACTGGGCCGGCCTGCCGACCGCGCACGAGTTCATGCTCCTGCGCAATTACTTCGCCGGCTGCGGCGTCCCCACGGTCATCTGCACCCCCGACGAACTGGAGTACGGCAGCGGCCGTTTGAGGCGTGGCGACGTGCGGATCGATCTGGTCTACAAGCGCGTCGTCATTCACGAGTTGCTGGCACGCTGTGACGACAGGCACCCACTGATTCAGGCTTACCTCAACCGCGACGTCTGCCTGATCAATCCGTTCCGCTGCAAGCTGCTGCACAAGAAGGCCGGCTTTGAGCTGCTGACCGATGATAATTATCAACGCTGGTTAACGGCGTCGGAGCGCGAGGTCATCAACCGCACCGTCCCGTGGACGCGGCGCGTGGCGGAAAGAGAGACGTGCTACCGGGGAAGCAGGGTGGACCTGATCGGATTGATCAGAAAGCATCGCCGCGAATTCATCCTCAAACCCAATGACGATTACGGCGGTCGCGGCATCGTCCTCGGCAACCGGTCGAGCGAGTCTGAATGGGACGCGGCGCTCTCCAACGCCCTGCGCGGCGATTACGTGGTGCAGGAGCTGATCGAGCTGCGGACCGAAGAGTTCCCGATCTTCACCGAGCGCGAGTGGGGCCTGCGGCCGATGTTCGTTGACACCAACCCGTTCCTTTTCCGCGGCGCGGCGGACGGCGCGATGGTGCGGCTGTCCGGCTCCCCGGTGGTGAACGTGACCTCCGGCGGAGGGGAGACGGGTTTCTTTGTGCTGGAAGATCAGTGAGGCAGGTGAGGCTTATGACTGCGAAGCGACCTGAGCCACAGACGGTCCTCTGCCTGGCCGGTTATTTCAAAGGCAACGATTTCATCCGCGAATGCAAACGTCAGGGGTGCCGCATCATCCTGCTGACCAGAGAGAGGCTGCG
>DASRDU010000123.1:0-78459 GCA_035652435.1 Blastocatellia bacterium | reverse complement strand
CACCCTGCGGCAGCGGCTGGCGCGCTTCGTTCGCCAGACTTTGTCTTTTTCCAAGTCGGATGTGATGCATGAGATTTGTCTGCGACTCTTTCTGCATCGCTACAATCTCTCGTTTGTCTCACCCGGCTGAGCCACTACCGAGAAAAGAAAATGTTTCGGGCAGCCGTGCGACAGCGTAATGCAGGATGAGAGTGCGACTTCGATAAGGCGGGCTTAGTTTCTCACAGCTTTTGACTGTTTGTAAATTGAGGCGGAAGAGGTTTCCCCGGGAAACCGGATTAATGTGAGCGTCAGCCATCTGACTTCCGGTTTCAGATCTCTTCCGCAACCCGATCACACAATTGACCGGAGGCCGGAGGGAAAGTTGTGAAACTCGAATTTGTGCCACTGCTCGAGCTTCAGCGCAATCTGTACGGCATCCCGCGCGGGCGGGAGCGATTCAATGCTTACATCAGTACGATGGTTGATCCTGAGACCAGGGATCTCAAGCTGCCGCTGGTGGCGATGAACCCGATGGGTAAGGATCACGTGCCCGCGCTGCTCGACGAATATCTGGCACTGGACGCTGACGGTCTGGCCGCCCGCGCCGTGGCTGAGGCCGAGGCCCGGCTCACAGCGGTGCCGGGCGAATTCAAAGTGGCCCTGGTACTCTCTGACGATGCGATGGGCGGCTGGACCAATCGTTACTCGTCTGAGTTCGGCTGCCGCTTCGAAAACAGGCCCTATCGCCGGCGCGGATGGATCACCGGGACGCTCTGGACGAGTGAAACGCCATCGGCTCAGAACAGCCGTGAAGAAGTGCTGACGGCTGTCTACCGGACGGCATATATTCAGCAGCACGGCCCGGCCAGGACGCTCGGCGAAATGATGGCGCAGGAAGGGTACGCCATGTTGCAGGCCGGATGCACGCGACCCGCCCTCGACAGTGAAGAGATGGAGTACACGCGCGAGGTCATCGCGCCGCACCTCGGCACAAAGGATTACCCGATACAGATGTCCTGTCTGTTCGGAGACCCGGCCGCAGCCGCCCTGGGGTACACGCCACCGGGCCTGAGTGAGCGGGCAGGTTTTGCGCTGGCATTACACGACGCACGGCTTCACCACCCCAGGTGAAAGAGTGCCAGTGGTGCTTCAACACGCTCCCCCTCCGGACAAGTCGCCACCTGCCTGACGACGTGCTAAGATCACAGCGCCGTAGATTCATCTCATTCTGCCCTGAAGCGGATCCTGAACAGACGTTTCAGCGCCCGCACGCAGTGATTCTGCCCTGCGGTGACGGCCCTGGTTACAGAGTCAGGATTTCATAAATCAGAGAGTACCTTGATTGCCATGTCAGAAACTTCAGCCTCATTGCAGCAGGCGGTTTCGATTGACGCCATTCGCGCGGCGCGCGAGATCGTCTATCAGCACATCACGCCAACTCCACTGCTTGAGTATCCATTGCTCAGCGAAGAGATCGGCGCCCGTGTTTTCGTCAAGCATGAAAATCACCTGCCGACCGGCGCCTTCAAGATTCGCGGCGGCCTGAATTTCATGCACCACTTCGCCGCGGCGCGGACGCACAGCGGCGTGATCACCGCCACGCGCGGCAATCACGGCCAGTCGGTCGCGCTCGCCGCCAGGCTGCACGGCATCCCTGCGACGATTGTCATCCCGTTCGGCAACAACCCGGAGAAGAACGCAGCGATGCAGGCGTTCGGGGCGCGACTGGTCGAACACGGGCGCGATTTCGACGAGGCGCGTGAAGAGACGGCCCGACTCGCCGAGGCTGAAAACCTCCGCTACGTACACTCCTTCAACGAACCGCAAATCGTGAACGGCGTCGGCACTTACGCGCTGGAAATCATCGAAGCGTTCGAGAGACGCGGCGAGCGCATTGATGCGATCTTCGTGCCGATCGGCATGGGCAGCGGCCTGTGCGGGGTGATCTCGGCCTTCCGCGCTCTCTCACCCGAAACGAAAATCTACGGCGTGCAGGCCGAAGGCGCGCCGAGTTATTACCTCTCGTGGCAGGCCGGCAAAGTGGTCGAGACGAAACACGCTCACACCTTCGCCGACGGGGTGGCGACCCGCGTCCCCGCCCCGATGGCGCTCGACATCATCAACAGGGGCCCCGGAGAAGGCGTGGATGAGATCCTGCTGGTCAGCGACAGCGAAATCATTCGCGCGATTCGCCTGCTCTGGCGCACGACGCATAATCTCGCCGAGGGCGCGGGCGCGGCGGCCACGGCGGCGACGATAAAACTCGGCGAACAGTTGCGCGGGCAGAACGTCGTCAATGTGATGAGCGGGGCGAATCTGGATACCACAACTCTGAGGGAAATATTCAGCAATTGAACAGGATTGAGTCACAGACAGGTCGGGCAGGAAAGGCCGGCGCGAGATACGCGCCGGCAGAACACGAAACATTTCATGATCAAATTTGAAGACATCCTGACAGCCAGGGAAAGGTTGCGCGGCGTCGCCCACCGCACGCCCGTGCTGAGTTCGAAACAATTCAACGAGCGCGCGGGCTGCGAGGTCTATTTCAAGGCCGAGAACCTGCAGCGCATGGGCGCCTTCAAGTTCCGCGGGGCTTACAACAAGATCGCCTCGCTCTCCGATGACGAGCGTCGGCGCGGCGTCATCGCGCATTCGTCCGGCAACCACGCGCAGGCGGTGGCGCTCGTGGCAAAGCTTTTTAGCATCCCGGCGGTGATCGTCATGCCGGAAGATGCGCCGAAAGCGAAGATTGCGGCGACGCGCGGCTACGGCGCGGAGGTCGTTCCTTATGACCGCTACAGGGAAAGCCGTGAAGCCATCAGTAGTCGTTTAAGTGAAGAGCGCGGGTTGACCCTCGTTCCTCCGTTCGATGATTACCAGATCATGGCGGGTCAGGGGACGGCGGCGCTTGAACTGCTCGAAGACGTGCCGGAGCTCGACTTCCTGCTCACCCCATGCAGCGGCTGCGGGTTGCTGGCCGGCAGCGCGATTGTCGCGAAGCACCTGCGCCCCGGCATCCGCGTCTTCGGCGTCGAGCCTGAAGCGGCCAACGACACGTGGCAGTCCTTACGCAAAGGCGAGCGCGTCGAAATCCCGGTTCCGAGAACCATCGCTGACGGTTTGCAGGTGACGGCCCCCGGCAAACTGACCTTCCCGGTCGTGCAACAACTGGTCGAAGACATTCTGCTCGTCAGCGATGAGGAGATGGTCGCGACGATGCGCTTCATCCTCGAACGAATGAAAGTGCTGGTTGAACCGTCGGGCGCGGCGGGTGCGGCTGCGGTACTCCATCACAGAACCGATTTCGCGGGCGGCAGAGTCGGCGTGATCCTCTCCGGCGGCAACGTGGATCCGGACAGGCTGGCCCTTTATCTGACCGGCGCGGGCGGCTGGCAGTCGTAACTTTGACACATCGGATGCGGCCACGTAGAATTCCCGCCATTCCGACACTGATCAATTACAGGTAACGCAACGATTCTTTTCACTGCCTTATTCCGCAGTAGCAGGATTCACTTATGGCCTGGTTCAAACGCAAGCAGGATAAGATCGCCGAAGTCACGCCGATTCATGAGCGCACGGTCAGGACCGAAGGCATCTTCAGCAAATGCGAAAACCCGGATTGCGGCGCGACGATCTATCGCAAGGACCTGATGGAAAATTACAAGGTCTGCCCGCAATGCAACCACCACTTCCGCCTCAGCGCGCGCGAGCGGCTGGAGATGCTCTTTGACGACACAGAGTACGAGGAGCGTGATAACAACATCGCGCCGACCGACCCGCTCAACTTCGTGGACAAGAGCCCTTACCGCGAGCGGCTGAAGAAGAGCCAGAAGGCCACCGGCCTGCTCGACGCGATCATCACCGGCGAGGGGAAGATCGGCGGGCGGCGGGTCGTGATCGCCGCAATGGAATTCGATTTCATCGGCGGCAGCATGGGTTCGGTCGTCGGCGAGAAGATCACCCGCGCGATCGAATACTGTATTGAAAAAAGGCTGCCGCTCGTCATCGTCTCCTGTTCCGGCGGGGCTCGCATGCAGGAGGGGGCGCTCTCGCTGATGCAGATGGCGAAGACTTCGGCGGCGCTCGCCCGGATGGATGACGCCCGGCTGCCTTACATCTCCGTGCTGACGAACCCGACCACGGGCGGCGTGACGGCGAGTTTCGCCATGCTGGGTGACCTGAACATCGCCGAGCCGGGCGCGCTGATCGGCTTCGCCGGGGCGCGGGTGATCGAGCAGACGATCCGCCAGAAACTGCCGAAAGGCTTCCAGCGCTCGGAATTCCTGCTCGAACACGGGATGCTCGACGCGGTGGTGGATCGCCGCGGGCTGCGTGACTTCCTGATTAACGCGCTCCGGTTCACCGGCCCGGACAATTGATTATTGTTTTGGATTTCTGGTTGAAGTAGTAGAATATTGGCCGAACACTGATTCCATTTCACCCAAATTGTTCTACTGCCCGAGGTGCGTTGGAGAAGCTCACGGTCTGGTCGTGGCAGGGCTTTTTCGACTGGTGTTTCGCACGGGGGCGGTGACAGGAAGGAAACGGGACGCGTATGGCCAAGTGGGAATATCGGACTCTCGACTGGGGCGAGATTCGCAAGATTGGCTCCAAGATCACCGGTCAGGATTTCATTGACGAGAACGTTGACGCCGGGTTGAATGCGGTCGGTCAGGAAGGCTGGGAGCTGGTGAATGTTTACGTGGACGGCTACACCATGCACCGCAGCAACAAGGGCGAGGAGATGCTCTCCAGCAGCCGCTATGTGAAATACACCTTCAAACGTCCGGTCAAAGAGTAACCACACTGTGTCAGATCAATCGAACCTTCGGTCAGATGAGGCGCCGGCCGCCTCAGTAACCCGGCCCCGCGCAGTCTCGCTGATTATCTACGCCTCTTTCGGCATTGTGCGCGGGCAGTTCGTTTCATCCGACCCCGCCGGGGTCGCGGCAATCCTCGGCAGGGGAGAGGGGGTCATTGAAATCAGGGAGGCCGACGTCGAGCATTACTCAAATCATCTGCCGACGGGCAGCTACCAGAGCCTCTTCATCAACCTTCAGCAGGTTTCCGGGTTCGTGATCCCTGGCGAATGACGGCCCCGGGGGCGACTCACTTCTTCCGGTGATCAATCAGCTCTTTAATGTCGGAAAAGAGGATCTTCTGAATTTTCCCATCAGCGGTGCGGATTTTGACGGCGGGTTTGCTGAAGGGCTGAGTGCTGCGCAGGTTGTCAATCTGCCCGCGCACGCTCATGCCGTCGTTGGTGATCACCTCCACGTCCTCGCTGTCGAGCATTTTCTGCACCCTCTCCATCATCGTAAAAAAGTCGTTCACGGGTTTCTCTCCTGTTTGAATTTCACGTCAGTCCGCACCACTGCAACAAAGCCATCACCGCCGCTTTCACCGGCTCGCCTGCGTGCTTCGGGCTGCTCGCGATGATGCCGACGGCCTGAACCCCGTTGAAGAAGAAATGCGTCGCCACGCAGGGCAGCAGCTTCCCGGTCGAGGCCCGCACGAGCGTCAGCGCGAGGCTCAGAACAAAGACCGACACCAGCACCGCCCAGCTCCCCAGGTATTGCGGCACGTGAACGCCCCAGAACAGCAGCGTCACGATCGCGACGGCCGCCGTGACGCCGTGCGCGCGTTCGAGCGGCGAGTAAAGCACGCCGCGGTAGACGACCTCTTCAACTATCGGCGCACCCATCGTCGCCAGAATCGCCAGGACCACGCGCACCGCCAGCCCCATCTCCAGAATCTTGTCCAGATCGGTCTGCTTGTGCGGCAGCACCTTGCTGGCGACATAGCCGAAGCCGAGCATCAGGATCGTCAGCCCGACGGCATGAACCAGCCGGAATCGCGGGCTCCAGCCCCAGCCGAGCGTCTCGAGAAAGGGGCGCTTCCCTGCCCTGGTCACAATCAGCCAGCAGAGGGCCAGCGTCAGCACCTGCGCGACGAAGGCGCTGATGAGCGAAACAACCACTGCCGCCGGAGTGATCTTCCCTCCCGCCACCTGCACGAGCATCGTCCGGTCAACAAGGACGCCGTAACCGATCAGCGCGACCAGTTGCAGCCCGAGCATAAGCATGACGCTGGCCGCCCAGACCAGATAACCCGTCAACGCCCCCCACGACGTGTCTTTCGCCGGCACGGCATCAATATAAGAAGCCCCTTCGAGCGGAATGGGTGCGGGCCGGACATAATCCGCCGGCTGGGAGAAGGAGGCGGCCGGCACATCACAACGCGGGCAGGCTTCTCCGCCAGCCACAGGAATGAGTGTGCAGCCGCAAACGGAACAGTACGAAGGAGTGTAATTCATATAAACAGCGGGCCGGAGGTAAAGCTCACACAATTTAACTCTTCACTCACTGGCCGGTGCCCACCGCCTGCCGGTCACCGGTTACCGACCACTCGCCGCCGTCAGCTTCGGCCAGATGAGTCGCGATACAGCCGCGCGTTCTGGCGACCAGTTCGGGCAGCGTGCGATTGGTGTAATCAGTAGTCGCAATCGGCGGATCAATGATCACCTCAACGTCACCGGGGTGAAAAATCAGAGAGTCTTTTTTCAGCACGCGGCGGGTTCCGATGATCGTCACCGGGACGACTGGGACTCCGGCCTTCATCGCGATCTTGAACCCGCCGGATTTGAAGTCCTGCAGTCTGCCGTCTTTCGAGCGCGTCCCCTCGGGGAAGACCACTATCGAATAGCCCGCCTGCAATTTATCAACCGCGCGTCGGACGTTCGCCAGCGCCGCGCGGGCGTTTTCGCGATCCACCGGGATGTGCCCGGCGCGCCACAGGAACCAGCCCATAAACGGGATATAGAATAACACCCGTTTGGCCATGATTCTGAATTGCAGCGGCAGATTCGCCCAGATCGCCGGGATGTCGAAATAGCTCTGGTGATTCGCGATCACCACGCAGGCCCGGTCGCGCGGCAGGTTTTCCAGCCCGCGCACCCGCGTCCGCGCGCCCGCGGTCACCGCGATCATCCGGCACCAGGCCTGCGCGCACCAGTGCTGCATCCTCCCGTCGCCGTCAAAAAACGAAAGCACCAGCGACAGCAGGGCCATCACGATGGTGTAAAGATAGATCAGCGGAATGATGACGCAGGACCTCAGGACATCCGGCATAGTTCTGACACCAGCCCACAGCTTTGATGCAAAGTCGGGGTATGCATTGTGAAAGCCTCACTCACCGCAGAGGCGCAGAGGCTTCGCAGAGAATAGTTGAGAGGACTCTCTCTTCTTCCCTCTGCGCTGTCTCTGCGTTCTCCGCGTCTCTGCGGTGAGCGAGGCTTCACAATACTCCCTGTGGTTTTGCACTATGGCTGCGGGTTTTGTTTCTTCAGTTTCGAGACGAATTGTTTGCGGAACTTCGTGACCTTCGGCGCGATGACCACACGGCAGTAACCGGCATTCGGGTTCCGCTCGTAATAAAGCTGGTGGTAATCCTCCGCCGGGTAGAACTCCGAGAACGGCGTCACCTCGGTCACGATCTTATTATCCCAGATTTTCTGCGCTGTGATGTCCGCGATGACACTTTCGGCGACGGCCTTCTGCTCCGGCGAATGGTAAAAAATCGCCGAGCGATACTGCGTGCCTTCGTCGGCGCCCTGCCGGTTGAGCGTCGTGGGGTCGTGAATGGTAAAGAAGACTTCGAGCAACTCCTTGAGCGAGATGACCTGCGGGTCAAAAGTGATCTGGACGACTTCGGCATGCCCGGTCGTCCCGGTGCAGACCTGCTGGTAGGTCGGATTTTTCACCGTCCCGCCCGAATAACCCGAGACGACTTTCTCGACGCCGCGCAGGTCGTTGAAGACCGCCTCCAGACACCAGAAGCACCCACCCGCCAGCGTCGCGACCTCTTTATGCTGAGCTGAATTCATAGGCTTGCTCTTTCCTTTTTCTGAAGTCTTGTCCTGCTGCGGACCGGCCTGATCATCCCCGCCCGCCGACTTTGCCGCCGCTTTATCCGCGGTGGCAGACGACGCCGCGGTACTACAGGACGAAATGGTGACTGCGATGGCAGCCAGTAATACAAAGATCATTGATTTCATCATGGTGATCACTCATTTCAGTTGTGCCAGCAGGAGCGCGATGATCGTCTTTGAGTCCACGATCTCCCCGCTGTGAACTTTTTCGACGGCCTCGTCCAGCGGCAGATAAACTACTTCGATCAGTTCGTCGTGATCAGGCCTGCGCGGCACGGGCGTTAACTCCGTCGCCAGGTAGACGTGAAGTTTCTCCTCACAGAATCCCGGCGTCGAGTAAAACTCCGAAAGCTTTCGTAATATTCCCGCGCGCGCGCCGATCTCCTCTTCGAGTTCGCGCAGCACGCACTCTTCAGGAGTTTCGCCGGGTTCGACCCGCCCGGCCGGGATTTCCAGCAGTTCCGCCCGCGCCGGATGCCGGTACTGCCTGACCAGCGCGACGCGCCCGTCGGCGAACAATGGTAGTACGCCCGCGCCGCCCGGGTGCCGCACGACTTCGCGCACGATCTCGAGCCCGTTCACGTCAAGCAATACGTCGCGTTCTACCGCGAAGATTCTGCCGGTAAAAATTCTTTCCGATTCGAGTATTTGTGGCGGCAAGGCGGTATTCATCATCCATAGATCGGAATCCTGATCATCACGAGGAAGTATTCAAGCATGCGGCTACCGGACACGCAAGCACCGTGGCGGAAAGCGTCGGGCAGACTGGCAACCAAAGCGAAGCAGAACACCGGAGGGAGGGTTTTGTTCTCCAATAGTGAGGAAGGCGAACGCGCATCAAAGGGGAACGTTACTGCGCAGGCCTGCAGGTATTTCTACAGGCCCGCGCAGTGAAGTACTACCTGGGACTGCCGGTTCTGCCCATTGCCGGGCCACGCGGGCTTCACGATGTAAGGAGGGAGTGTTAATACAATCACGCCGGCCATTCCCTGCCGATGAACTGCAGGCACAGGCGCATCAGGCCGTCTTCTTTCAGGTAACGATTCGTCACCGCGGCCAGACTCTCAAACCCGCTCTCCACCACTGTCACCCTCACCAGATCGAAGTCCAGGGCGGGTGACTCGACGCAGACCCGTGCCCCGCCGCGGCTGACGTTTTCAGTCCACCCGCCGCCCTGCTCAATCACTTCCAGCTCGCCGTTGAGATACTGGAGCCAGACCGGTGCGGAGCAGTGAATGCGGGCCGAGCGCCGCCGGTCAGTGCCCTTCCACTCCGCGGCATGGAAGATCGCCCACGGTGTGTCGGCGTAACGCTGCGGCGGTTGCTCGCCCAGGAATTCGAGGCCGACTGCTCGCACCCCTCCCTGGGGCGGCCCGACGCGCCTGACCAGGGCGTAGGCCCTGTACCCGGTCTCCTCGTGCCCGTGCTGGCGCAGGTGCATGGGCAGCGGTAACATCAGGCACAAGACCTGCCCGTGCCGGACTTTCCGGCAGAGGCGCAGTCCCACGCCCGAGCGGCTGACGTTGAAAGAGTGCGTTATCTCCACCCATTGACCGCTCTCAAGTTCGTGGCCCGTGACGCGCACCGGGATGGCGAGGTCCGACCGCGGGTGCCGGCGGCGGTTCTTCCCGCCCGGAGACTCCGGCTCCCCGGGTAAGACTTCAGTGGGTTGAATCGCTGCGTCGGTCCTGCTCAAAGCTCGCTCCGAAAAGTTGAAGGCGTAATAGTTACAGGATGAGGGCTAAATCGGGGCTCACGCGGGCCTCCCGCTCAGGGCCCCAAGGTGGGGCGATTGAACCAATGAAATGTGACGACTTTATGACAGAGCCGTGGCCCGGCGTGCGGCTTATTTTCCCCGGCTCAGAGTGCGGTAACGTGCCGAGGAAGGGATAAGCGCTATGCCGGGCGCGACGGTGAGGGCCGATTCAAGGAAGTCTCAGCTCTGGCGTTCAGGAACAAGGCAAGCGGTCGCGGGCAGGCGAGCCCCCGGTTGAATGAAAGATGGCGGTCAGCGCCCGGAGTTCGGAACTCCCGACTCCGGGCGGTGACTGATTGACTCTGAAGACTGCTGTCGGGACGGCAGAGGCAGGTCGGAAAGCAGACAGGATAATGAAGGCAGTGATGACAGGAGCGATGATGGGGGCAGGGTTCAGGTCAAAACCGGGCTGGAGGATACACTCCCGTTCTGCTTTGCGCCATCAGCAGCAATCTGATTCTGGTGTGGGAATCCGCCCGAGCCGTTGTCGGTGTTCGTCCTACAGCCGCGCGAGCCTTAATCGCCCGGAATCCTGACGGGCATTGAGCCGGCAATGGCCCTGCCCATTCATTTTTCGCGACATGTTTTTGCCGTTCTTCCCACGTAGAGGTGAAAGAGTCGAATCTGAGCCGGCCCGCAATCTCTGACCGGTGTAAAGGAAAGGGGGTAAAAGACGGCATAAAGTGGAGTACTTTGTTGCCCGTCAACAAGAGAAGCGCGGCACCGGTGTGATCAGCCGGCGCCGCGCTTTTATTTTCCCTGAAGTCGGTGACCGGAAGAGGCCGGCCGCCTCGGCATCAGCAGATCGTCGCCGACCTTCTCCGGGCGAAGGTTGTCGGGTTGTCCTGCAAAATATGGGATTATCGGCCGAGCCCTCTGACGTTACCTGCCCAGCAACACGGTCACGGCGTTGCCTTCGAAGCTGGATGCTACGATATCGGGCCTGCCGTCCTTGTTGATGTCCCCGACGGTAAGATGGTATGCGCCGGGCCCGGCGCGAAACGGCGACCCCGGTGCCGGAGCGAAGCCACTTCCGCTGTTGAGAAGCACCGTGACGCTCTCGACGGTGGCCACAACGAGGTCGTTCCTCCGGTCCTGGTTGACGTCGGCAGCAACCACGGCGAACGCCTGCGTTCCCAAGGCACAGGGCGAGCCGGGCGCCGGCGTGAACCTGCCCCTGCCGTCATTCAGCAGGACGCTCAGTTGATTGCTGCCATGGCCGATCACGACGTCAGGGCGCCCGTCACCGTTCATATCTGCGAGTGTCACGGAACGCGGCCCCGGCGGCACAGACAGGGGCGCCTCTGACGCCTCTTTGAATGCGCCTCTCCCGTCGCCGCGAAGCCACACGACCCGGCCGGGTTCGTCACTGTAGCCCGTCTCACCGCTCGCGGTCACAACGTCGAGATGCCCGTCCCCGTCAACGTCGCCGAAGGCGAATGAATAGAAGTCATGGCCGGGGCGGAATGTGACGGTCGGCCCCGGCGAGAACCCTCCGCGGCCGTTTCCGAGGAGTGTGGCGAATGTATTCCGGCGATGATTCGCGGTGACGACGTCCAGTTTCCCATCCTCATTGAGGTCCACGAGCTGAAGGCTGCGCGTGTAGAATTCGGCCGCCGCGCTCACCGTGAATGGCGAAGCCGGGGCGCGGGCGAAAGCCCCTTTGCCGTCACCGAGGAGAATATCCACGGCATCCCGGTCGCTGCAGGTCACAGCGAGGTCGGGGATTTTGTCGCCGTTCAAGTCCTCCAGCCTGATGTCTCCCGGCTGGTAGCTCAGGTTGATTGGGCTGCCGGGCGCCGCGGCAAAATGCCCGGTTCCGTCCCCGAGTTGCACCATCACGACGCTACTTTGCAAATGCTGGGTCACCATGTCGAGGCGACCGTCACCATTGACATCCGCGAGGGCCACCTTCCCGGAACTCTCTCCGACGACAACCGGCGAGCCGGGCGCGGGGCCAAACAGCGGGCCTTGCGGATGAACCTGAATCGCCCACAGCAATACAACCATCGCAACCAGGACATGCATTCGGGTCATAGACTTTCACCTCTTTTCAGTTTTTATTCAGAGACGCTGTCGGATTTCCGACCGCCGTCCGTCGGGAACATCCGGATGACTGCCCTGGAGAGGGCGCCTCGATGGTGATTAGACGGAGATGCGAGATGGTTTCTTCCATTATTTTTAGTCACGGCTCAGACGCCGACAAGTGACGATGAAAGCTGCGCGGATGACTGTGGTCAGCCACGCATTCATGTGTCTCGCGCGTGACTATCCTGAAGGCGTTATGAAGACTTCACTGATTGCGCACCAATTCCCCGCCGTCTGTCTCCTGGTTATATCAACAGCCTGTCTGAACAGTGTGGCCTCCGGCCAGTGGAAACCGCCGCGCCCTGAAGACTACCCCGCACCAAAGGGCGATGTGTATCAGGGGCGGCCTGCACGTGTTCTGCTCAACAGCAGGCGCGCTCGAATGTATCGCACCGTGCTGAAGGAAGGCGCAAAGAAAGGTCCGAACTTCGCCGGTCGTTACACCATCGTCACATGGGGCGCCGGTCTGGGGGACTTCTCTCTGGCAGTTATTGACGCAAAAACGGGCAGGGTTTATTTCCCGCCGTTCAGGGAAGTCGGAAATTCGAGCTACGGGCTGCCCCTTGTTGATAAGGGAAATAATCCCGCATGGCGCCCCGACAGCAAGCTGTTTGCATTCGTCGGCCTGCCCGGCGGCAGAAGCAGTAAAGGGACCGGGTTATATGTGTACGAGTTCAACCATGGCCTGTTCAGGCTGATTCAATTCATCCCTGAGCGATCAGCGAACCACCCTCAACAGGGTCATGCGGGTTAAGCGCTTCATCCGAAGCGGCAGCCCGAGTGCGACTAAAAGTAAAAGGGGCCTTTCGACCCCTCAAACAGCGCCCTCCGGCCTTCTGCTTTTGATACCCGATGGATATTACGAATCAGGCGGCGATTTCATTCCCCCTCTCCAGCTACGGCGCCCGCCAGGGGAAGGACATTACCTTCTCGCTGCACCTGTCGGCATCATCAGACCCGGTACAGAGGCGGATCGAGACCAGTTCGCCGGGACCGAGCGGCAGGTAAGGGGCGACGAAGTTGATCTGATCCACGCCGACCAGCCCCGGCGCGCGGCCGGCGAAGAGATAGCCCGCGCGAAGGAGGAACGCTCCGTAGATGGTCCGGTACTCGACAAAAGTGGGATACGGTGTGACCCACGGCGGGTCAGGGGGGATGGTCCCCTCCGGCTCGTGATGCGAGATTTTTCCGAGCCCGGTCATATAAGCCACGAGCGTCTGGCCGGGCAGGACTTCTGCGGGGATCTGCCACGTCGGGTATTCGATGACCCCGTTGCTGAAGAACTCGGGGGCATGCGAATTCACCTTCAGAGTGACGGTGTTCGAACTCACCTTCGTGAACCCGTCGCGCAGCACTTCGAGGACGATGAATTCGTATTCCCTCCCCTCGAAGTCGGCAAAACGGCCGTAACCGTCACCGTCCTCCTCGCCGAACGGCTTATAGAAGAACATCGGGACCTGAAAGTTGATCTGGTTCGGGCCGACGTACAGGAGCGGGGCCGCGCGCCAGCCGCAGCGGTTCTTTGACCCGAAAACCGTCGTGTCCCAGTCCGCGGCGCGCCACAGCACCTGCACCCTCCCGAGCAGGCGCGGGAGCGGAGTGCCTGAGGCGACATACTCTTCCCCGGGTTCGGAGAACCTCTCTCCCCACAAGACTGCCAGACCGCCCGGGGCAATACGGCTGTTGTAACTGGCCGCGTTCGTGACGGCTGCCAGTGCCGGCCGGACAAAGCGACTGCCTTTCGCGATCTCGACGCAGGACTCTGTCCCGTCAAGCACGAACTCATTCAGCCCGCCAGCGTATGCCTCGCAGCACAGAAGAACGCCGCACCAGAGAATAGTCCGGAAGAGCAATCGAAATGCGCGCATAATTGAGATCTCCGAAAGAGACTTTTCAGCGACTTCTTCTCTGCGCTGGCCAGAGACCGGGCGCACCTTCTACGACTTCCGTATTCGATCAGCTTCCTCCTGATCGAGGTACGTTCACGGAAATTGTGAGCGCTTCACAATGCCCAAAGCATCTCACGGGCCGAAATGAGAATAAAATCAGATGACCTGTAAACCCCGTGGTGAGAATACATTTGAGCCCTGAGAGGCTGAGGCGTCTGGCGTTGGCCGGGTTCCGGGCATACCACTTGGTATGGGGACTGAACCAAAGCGGTGATCCGAAACTGCGGACTGACTCAGCGGGGATACTTAACGAGTTATAAAGAGTCGGATCAACACACCGGAATTATTTACACTACCCAATCTGACGATTTTACTCAGTCCCATCTGTCAACCCATGAAGCGCGCCGATGGCTGAGAGCGAGCAGTCAATCCGGCAAAGTGAAATCCGGCTTCGCGCCGTTGGCTTGGTGATTGCACTCTGCCGGGGAGTGGGAACGCCACTTGATCTGCTGAAAAAAACGCGGTCAGTTTCCATCTGGCGGGTCAGATAGCCATGACCCGATGCGGTAACACAGGGTGAATGGAATGGCCCGGGTCATCAGGGAAGGAGACGGGATCACTGGCTCCGCGCCCGGAACTTTGATCAGAAATCTCATTCCTGAATCCGGAAGTGTGCCCCGGCCATCTTCATTCGAATTTTGTTTATTCTAAAGTAGGAGGGAAAGTTTCATGAAACCTGGATTCAGAATCTGTCTGTCTGTGCTGATGTTGTCAGTAGCGCTCACGCTGCTGGGCGTTGCGACCACGAAAGCCGGCGTGCAGCAGGAGAAGGCTCAGGATTCGAAGACGGTCACCGGCAAGGTGGCGTCAGTCGATGCAGACAAGAGTTCACTGGAGGTCAAGGAGCAGGGCGGCAAGAGCCTCGTCCTCTCAGTTGATGCCAACACCAAAGTCAGCAAGGAGGGGAAAGACATCGCCCTCACTGACATCAAATCCGGTGACCAGGTGAGCGTCGAATATAATGACGCCAACGGCAGCATGATCGCCAGATCAGTAGTCGTACTTGCCGCCAGTTCCAAAAAATAGCCACTACTGAAGACAGAAAACCTGCGAGCCGGATACGATCCGTGTCCGGCTCGTTTTTTTCACGGCCCGTGCTGCATCAGCAGCGCGGTTATGGCTGCTTCGGCGACCACCGTTTCAGGAAGGCGGAATATTTATCGAGGTCGTAGGATTTGCCCTTCTCAAGCGGGCCGGTGTTCTGCGAATGCATCAGGCGCCCGTCGGTGTCGAGAACGAAGATGTGTGGATAGCCAGGGATTTCCGGATAGCGGGACAGGAAGGCCTTGTTTTCATTCTCGGGGCTGAAGTTGATTTTGAGCCAGACGAAATTCTGATCTCTGAACGCCTTCAGCTCAGTGTTCAGCTCAAGGAAACGATCCATCGCGTGACACCAGCCGCACCACTCGCCGCCGACATCGAGCAGGATTCTCCGCCGCGTCCGTTTCGCCTCCGCAATCGCGTCCTGAAGGTCCTTCACCGGATCTCGCGCCGGGTCGAATGTCGTGACGGGGGCGTAGCCCGATTTCGCAGCTTCTTCCTGCCGCTGCCCCGGCACCTTCACCAGGCAGATCAGGGCGGAGAGAAAAACAAGACCGGCAGTTTTTGTTTTCATAGCTTTGATTCAATGCAGGTTTTCAGGCCCGAATGACTTCACCGCGCTCAATCGCGTAGACGTAATGCAGGATGTCTTTCCAGAGCAAAGTCTCGTTGACCACGCGCAAGCCGTTCTTCTCGGCGACCCGGCGGGAGGGGATGTTTTCGGGGCGGATCAGTGAGATGAGTTTCTGACGGCCGAAATGACTGAAGCCATAATCGCGACACGCCCGGGCGGCCTCGGTAGCCAGCCCCTGCCCCCAGTATTGCCGGTTGACGTGGTAGCCGATCTCCAAGTCTTTCACCCCTTCGACTTCCTGAACCACCAGGCCGCAATCGCCGACCACATGCCGGTTGTCCTTCAGCACCATCGCCCACAGCCCACAGCCATCCTGTGCGTACCGGTTGAGGTTTCTGGCGACCCACTCCCGCACGCCCTGATCATCGAGCGGCTGCGGGTAAAAGCGCATGGTGATGGGGTCGGAGAGAATCCGGGCCAGATCATCCACGTCATCCATCGTCATTTCACGCAAGATGATTCGCCCTGTCTCCAGAATTACGTTGCTCATGACACACCTGAAAGATTTCTTCGCTGACTCAGGAACTGCTGCCCGGTTGATTATCGCAGAGCCGGGTGAACCGACATTCTAACGATCAGGCACTGGCTGTCAACGGGAGGTCAGGGAAGATTCGGGATGACATCGGCAGATGTTTCGACCGACGGCGAAAATTGAATCCGGCAGGATGTTGTTCAGGGTGGCGGCGTCGGGTCTGTTACACCGATGCGCGAACAGTAAGGTATCTGGTCACCTCACACTGACCATGGTCAGCCTGGGCAATGCCGGCCCATTCGGAATTGTCATGAAGAGTTGTGAGGACGGCAGGGCGTCAGTGTCACACGCCGTGCTTAGAAAAAGAGCGCCGTCAGGTTCTTCCAGATTTTTCGCCACCTCCACAGCAGATGCCCGCGCGAACGTTTGCTTCGGCGAGGCGGGAGATCGGGGAGTGCCAGCGGCAGAATAATAAAATCTGCCGTGTCTCTGTTACCATTGCCCTTCCGACGAGCCCTTTTCTTTTTCCTGAAATCAAGACTTCTCATTTGATTATCCGCCCGAAGGTAAATGTTCCCGATTGCCCCGGCCCATGACCACCTGGAACCTGATCAGTGAGGGACGCAGCGTTCACCGTTACTGCCGCACGGGTTGCTGCATCAATGCTGGCACCGCCCTGATTGTCTGATGGAGTTGGTCGGGTCCCAGTGCCTCGTCGTCGCGGGCTGCCCGCGATAATTGTGCTGAGGGTTCACGATGACAAATTGATAACTCCATACGAAACTGCGGCATAGAGCGATTCGCCGAATCACCTGCGAGAAACGTGCCGCAGTTTCAGGCGTCCGTGCCATCCCGAATGGAACAAGCGGGGGGCTGAATTTAATGCAGATATTGATCCGATTGGGGCCAGTCCGGCACAGCCGTTCACTTTCCGCCTGAGTCCGCGTGTCGGAATGCGGCGTTGTGCCGTGACAGTAAATGTCGAACCGGATCGTTTTTCGGTCACCCTGACCGAAAAGGTGGGCGGCACAATCAGGCCTGATTCAGGGGGCCGACGGGCGGGTGAAGACAATCGTCTCGCGCCACGTCGCGTAAGTCGGCTTGCCGTTGAGCGTGGCCGGGGCGAATTTGTACTGGCGGTAAGCCTCAATCGCTTTGGCGTTGTAAGCAGGATCTGGCGAATCCATGACCTTGACGTTGGTCACGCGGCCTTCGGGCGTGATGACGGCTTCGAGCGTGATCGAGCCTTTGGGCATGCCGGTCGCGAAGCGTGGGACGATGCGGGTCAGCACCGAAGGCATAATGAACACGTCGTCCGCGTTCAGCCTCACCACCGAGCCGTACATATCGGTCGGGCGCGACAGATCCCCGGGCCGGTTCTGCAACCCGCGCACGGCAATCACCGTCGGCGTGACGGTCACGAGCAGCGCGCGTTTTTCCGGCACGCTCTCAATGCCCTTCGGCCCGGCAAACTCGCGCACGCCGAATTCACCGCGACCGCCGCGCAGCATGACGGTCTCGTAGTTATTCGCGGATACGCCCTTCAACTCCATCAGCACCTGCCCCGCACAGGTGGCGGTGAAATCGAATTTCACGCCTTCGCGGGTGATGCCGCGCGGCACGATGGTGAAGGAGAGCGGCTTTTCGTTCATCCCCACGGCGTCGGTGAAGCTTTCGCCTTCGGCCAGCCCGACCGAACGGACGTGGCGCGGTTTGAGTTCTTCAAGGCCGTAGGTGCGGGTGATGTATTCGACCTCTTCTTCCGCCGTCGAGACGGTCTGCCTGAGCGTGGTCACGTCGCCGACCTTCTTCGAGCGCACGTCATCGAACTGGTAGAGCGCAATCGTCAGATTCGCGCCGTATTCGGTGCGCTTTGAGGCTTGCGGGAAAGCTGACAGCCCGGCGCCGCTGACAGTCAGCAGAGCGGCCAGGGCAGGAATGGTTATTCTGCCCGCAGTTCCCCGGTTTCGCGTGAAATAAAGAATCTTCAGCATTGGAGCATTATTCCCGGACGAGACGCTGCCAGACAAGTGTGAACTGTACTGCACCAGCCCCGGGGTTATCGTTCACGATCATCACTTTCTTTTTCCGGCGGCTGGTCCTCTTCCCTGCCTTCATTACCACTCGGCTCTTCGGCGAGCATCAGCCGGTAGGCTTCCTTCTTCGAGAGGCCATGTCTGCGCGCCGTCTGTTTGAGCGCTTCATTGCGGCTCAGCCCCTGAGTCAGAACAAGATGATTGATCTGCTCACGGAGTGACCGCGCTTCAGGCGGCAGCATTCCCGTACCGAGATCCTCATCGCCGCAGCCGGCGATCACCAGCGTCATTTCACCACGTGGCCCCTGAGCATCAAACTGCGCGCTGATTTCCGAGAGCGTGCCGCGAATGAACTGCTCGTGCAGCTTCGTCAGTTCGCGCGCCAGTGCGGCCTGACGGTCGCCAAGAACTTCGCGCGCTTCGAGCAGAGTTTCCTGAATGCGGTGCGGCGCTTCGTAAGCCACCAGCGTTTCGCGCGCCGTGCGCAATGATTCGAGCTTCGCACGGCGCGCCTGTCGCTTAGCCGGCAGAAAACCGACAAAAAGAAATGAGTCCGTCGGCAGCCCCGAAGCCACGAGCCCCGTGATCAATGCGGTCGGCCCCGGAATCGGGATTACGCCGACTCCCTGTTCAATGGCCGCAGTGACGAGGCGATAAGCCGGATCGGAAATTCCGGGCATTCCCGCGTCGGTGATCACCGCGATGTTTTCTCCGCGCAGCAATCGTTCAGTCAGTTCAGCCGCGCGCGCCCGCTCGTTGTGTTCGTGATAGCTGATTGTGGGTCTGCTGATGCCGTAATGATCCAGCAAGCGGCGGGAATGGCGTGTGTCTTCGCAGGCGATGAGGTCGGCCTCCTTCAGAATTCGCAGGGCGCGCAGCGTGACGTCTTCAAGATTGCCGATGGGAGTGGCAACAAGGTAAAGGGGCATAAGTAAAAAGGCAAAAGTAAAAAGGCAAAAGTAAAAAGTGAGAGCAGATTTCCCTGATCGTCGTGGCCGCGCGCCGCTGCGGACTTTTACCTTTTTACTTTTTACTTTCCATTCACGAACTCCGTGCCGCCCGCGCCAGATTTGCGACTACCTCGGTCAGTTCCGTCGGCTCGACGGGTTTCGACAAGTGCGCCTGGAAACCGGCCGCGAGGACTTTGGTGCGATCCTCGCTGCGGGCGTATGCTGTCAGGGCGACGGCCGGGATGTGCCCCCCGCTTTCCGGCGAAAGCTGGCGCAACTGCCCGATCAGGGCGTAACCGTCTTCGCCCGGCATGGCGATGTCAGAGACCAGCACGTCCGGCTTCTGCTCCCGGATCGCGCGCAGGGCTTCGGACGCGGAAGCGACGGCCATCACATTCACGTGGCACTTTCCGAGCAGCGTGGTCAGCAGTTCACGCACATCGAAGTCATCATCAACCACCAGCACCCGCAGGCCGTCAAGGATTGCGGATTGCAGATTGCAGATTGCGGATTCGCCAGCCGACGCTTCGATCTCATCATTCCGCATTCCGCATTCCGCATTCCGCACCTGGACGAGTGGCAGCGTGACGGTAAAGGTCGCGCCTTTGTCCGGCCCATCGCTTTCAGCCGCCACCGTCCCGCCGTGCAATTCCACCAGGTGGCGCACGATTGACAACCCCAGCCCGATGCCGCCGTGGACACGCGTGGCGGTGCTGTCGGCCTGGCGAAAACGCTCAAAGACGTAAGGCAGAAAATCCGGGCTGACGCCCTGCCCGGTGTCGCTGACGGTGATCACGGCCTGCTGGTTCCGGCGGGTCAGCTGGATCGTCACACGCCCGCCCTGCGGGGTGAACTTGATCGCGTTGGAGAGCAGGTTCCAGATGACCTGCTGGATCCGGCCGGGGTCGCAGGTCGCCACGCCGACGTTCGGGTCGGGGAAGAAACGGCACTCAATGCCCTTGGATTCCGCCGCCAGACGCAGCGATTCGATGGCAGCGACGATCAGTGAAGAGATGTCGGTCGGGCGGACGTTCAGTTTCAATTTGCCCGCGATGATGCGCGAGACGTCGAGCAGGTCTTCGATCAGCTGCGCCTGGAGCCGCGTATTCCGCTCGATGGTCTCGACCGCGCGCTCGGTGGTCGCGGGGTCGAGCCTTCCGGTGCGCATCAGGTAAATCCAGCCGAGCATGGCGTTGAGCGGCGTGCGCAGTTCGTGCGAGACCGTCGCCAGGAATTCGTCCTTGGCGCGGCTGGCGGCCTCGGCTTCGGCGCGAGCGGCCTGTTCGCGGGCCAGCAGCCGCTCGCGCTCTTCCTCGCCCCGCTTGCGTTCAGTGATGTCAGCCGAGATGCCGATGTACCCGATCACATTCCCCTGCCCGTCCCGGAGCGGGGAGTTGCTGACCCGCACCGGAATGACTGACCCGTCCCTGCGCCGGGCGTGCGCGTCACTTTCGTAAAGCTGACCCGCGCGAACCTGCTCCAGCACGGAGGTGGCTTTGTCCCGCTGGTCCAGTAAAACAAAGAGGTCAAAGATGTCACTCCCGAGCGCCTCCTCCCGCGTCCAGCCGTAGAGTTTTTCCGAATACCTGTTCCAGTAAATCACCCGCCGCGAGAGGTCTATGGCGACGACCGCCGCCTGGACCTGATCAAGCAGGATCTGCTGAATCTGGACCTGCTGCTCGACGCGGCGGCGTTCGGCCCGGTTGAGGCTTTCGCGCATCTCGCGCTCGACCGCCGGGACGATGCGCGAGAGGTTGCTTTTCAGCACGTAATCGTGCGCCCCGGCCTTGATGGCGGCGACGGCCATCTCTTCATTGATCGTGCCGGAGACGATGATGAAAGGCAGGTCGAGGCCGCTCTGCCGGAGCAGTTCGAGCGCCTCGATCCCGCTGAAATGCGGCAGGGTGTAATCGGCAATGACCAGATCCCATGACTCACGCTCGAGGGCGGCCTGCATCGCGGCGGCGGTCTCCACGCGCTCTGAGGTGGGCCGGTAACCGCCGCGCCGCAGCGTCAGCTGGATCAGTTCAGTGTCGTCGTCTGAATCCTCAACGATCAGGATTCGCAACGGCTTGTTCATCCGGAATCTCCAGTCACGCTTCCGCCCGAATGCTCCGGGGTCAGGTTCAGGCGAAGCCAGTAATCACGGACCGTCAGCACGGCCTCGGAGAAGATGGCGAGGTCAACAGACTTGCTGACGTAACTGTTGGCCCCCAGCCGGTAACCTTCCATCAAATCACGCTCTTCATCCGACGAAGTGAGGATGATCACCGGCAAATGCCGGGTGCGACCATCACCTCGCAACTGTCGCAGCACTTCGAGCCCGTCAATCTTCGGCAGCTTCAAATCCAGCAGCACGGCTTTCGGCATCTGCCGCGGATCGCGGTCGGCCCAGCGGCCTCTGGCAAACAGGTAATCGAGCGCTTCGACCCCGTCGTGTGCGATGACGAATTCCCCGCCCCACTCGGCCCGGCCCAGCGCGCGCAGCATCAGAGCCTCGTCGTCGGGGTTATCTTCCACAAGAAGAATAATGTTCTGTTTCATTCTGCCTGTCCCTCCGGCTTCCGGTTAAAAGCGATGGACGATAGAGACCTGCTTTTCATCTGCATATGCGAAAAACGGGCAGAATGTTTCACTCGTGCCGTGTCAGTAGCCCGACCGTCAGGGAGGGCTTGCCCTCTGATTCAAGCCCTCCCTGACGGTCGGGCTACTGACACGGCACGAGTGCGAATCCGTCACAACGTAAAATAGATCGTCGCCCCCTTTCCCACTTCGCCTTCGGCCCAGAGCCGCCCGCCGTGGCGGTGAACGATTCGCTGGACTGTCGCCAGGCCGATCCCGGTGCCGGGGAATTCCCGGGTCGAGTGCAGCCGCTGGAAAGGCGCGAACAGTTTGTCGGCGTAAGCCATCTCGAACCCGACCCCGTCATCGCGGACGAAATACGCGAGGCCCTGTTCGGTCTGCTGCCGGCCGAACTCGATACGCGCGCGGTCGCGCGTTGACGTGAACTTCCACGCGTTGTCGAGCAGGTTTTCGAGCGCCACGCGCCACAGCCGCGCGTCACCCGCGGCCAGCAGGCCGTCGGCGATAATGAACTCGACCCTGCGATCCGGCTGCGCCTTCCGCAGCTCTTCGGCGACGTTCCGCGCAAGCGCGCTCAGGTTGACCTGCTCGCTCCGGATCGTGCTGCGGGTGATGCGCGACAGGTTGAGCAGCGCGTCAATCAGTTCGCTCATCCGCTGCGAGCCCGCGACCACGCGCCGCAGACAGTCGCGCGCGCCGGCGTCAAGCTGCGGCAGGTAATCTTCCAGCAGCACCTGGCTGAACCCTTTCATGGCCCGCAGCGGCGTGCGCAGGTCGTGCGAGACGGAGTAGGCGAAGGCTTCCAGCTCCGCGTTGCTCTCGCGCAATTCGGCGGTACGTTCGGTCACGCGCTGTTCCAGTTCTTCGGCGTGCCGCTGCAACTCGGCGCAGTAGCGCGCGTTCTGCAGGGCGATGCCGATCTGCGCCGCCACCGTCTCCAGCACGCGCTCATCGGCTTCGGTGTAAGCGTCTGGTTCGGGCGATTCGACATTCACCATGCCGATCAGCCCGTCGCCCGCCCGCATCGGCACACACAGTTCAGAGCGGATGCCGGCACAGATCGCCCGGTAGCGCGTGTCCCGGCTGACATCGCCGACGCGCAGGCTCTCGCCGTGGCGCGCGACCCAGCCGGTGATCCCGAGGTCAATGTCAAAAGCCTCGGCGCAGGCCGCCTCCACTTCGGGCAGCAGGGTCTGGTAGGAACTGCTGAGCGCGAAAGGGACCAGCCTGCCGCCCGTGTCATCGAGCAGCAGCACGGCGGCATACCGGTAACCCAGCTTCTCTTCGAGCAACCTGATCACTTCCCGGGCGAGCGCCCCGGGCTCGCGGAGCCGTTGCAACTGCCGACTGATTTCATAAATGGTCGTCAGTTCCCGCAACCGGCGTTCGAGTTCTTCATTCAACTGCTGCTGCCGGCGCGCCAGCGCGAGCTTTTCGGTGACGTCTTCGACAATCACCTGCGTCGCCTTGCGACCGGAAAATTTCAGCTGGAGCAGGACGAGGCTGACTTCCATCAGCTTCCCGTCCCTCCGCTGGTGCAGCCAGTGGCCGGGCAGTTCGACCGTGGCGCGGTCCCCGGCGATGTAAGCCAGCAGCCGTGCCACCTCTGCGGCCGGGCGAATCTCCGTGATCCGCATCCGGAGAAACTCTTCGTGCGAATAACCGTAGCGCTCGACCGTCGCCCGGTTGACTTCGAGGAATTCCAGTGACTCCTCGTCATAGACGTACATCGGCAGCGGGCTCTCGTCGAAGAGCCGGTGGAAATCCCGCTCGTTCTGGCGCAGGCGGTTCTGCTCGTGTTCTTCCGCCGGGGGCCGGCGGATAGTGTGCAATTGACTCATAACCTCGATTCGACGCCCGGCGGGCGTCTGAAGGGGGCGGCCCCGGGCAGGAAAGATTGATGGACTACGGGGTTGTGAGCTTCAACGGGGCTCAGGACGGGGCATCGAATTCAACCGCGGAGCGACGCAGACTCACCGGCGCTGCCCCGGGCCTGCTTCTGCGTCGTCGCTCCGCGGTTGACTGTTCGTTCTCATCTGGCGTGGACGGATTCAGACATTCATCAATCACTCATGGCGGAAGATGTCGGTGCTGCCCGGGCCGCGTTCACGCCAGAGCCAGATGCCGCCGCGCATGCCCAGTTCGTTGGGCACCAGGCTGACATCCGCGGGCAGCTTGAAGCTGACCGCCTTGGCGTTGCCGCCGCCGATATAAAGATGATCGAAGTTCGTCAGCACGCGCAGGGTCTCAATTGCCTTCTCGACGCGGCGATTCCACCTCTTCTTGCCGACCTCCTTGAGGGCCGCGTTGCCGAGCTGTTCCTCGTAGGTCTCCCCCTTGCGGAAGGGGTGATGCGCCAGTTCGAGATGCGCCGAGAGGCGGCCGTCCTCGAACAGGCTCGACCCGAGCCCGGTGCCCAGCGTGATCACCATCTCGACGCCCTTCCCACTGATCGCGCCGAGGCCCTGTATGTCGGCGTCATTCAACACCCGCACCGGCTTGCCCAGCTTGTTTGTCATCGCCAGATCCAGATCGAAACCCTTCCACGCCTCGGTGCCGAGGTTATGCGCGGTGACGATCTTCCCGCGGCGCACGACGCCGGGGAAGCCGACCGACACGCGGTCATAAGCCGGGAGTTGTGCGACCAGCTGGCCGAGCGTTTCGACCATGACATTGGGCGGGCATTGAGGGGGAGTTTCGACGCGCACACGCTCTGTGAGCATCTCGCCCTCGCCGTCCAGCACCGAGGCCTTCAGGCCCGTGCCGCCGATATCAATCGCCAGCGTTTTGGCGGCTGCATCATTGGGTGAAGTTTTCGCGGACGACCGGCGGGCAGCGGTTTTTCGGGTGGCAGCCCTTTTGCCGTTGGTAGCTGTAGCTGTTTTCGTAGCAGTAGCTGTTTTCATGGGCTCTCCGTTAGTGAATGGGGCAGGGTCAGATATTCGGCTCACCAAATTCAATCAGAACGATGGGCGCAATATAACTGAACCGGGCACGGTTTGTGAATCGGTTTCCTGCTCTCTGCCCCGATTCGGGGAAAGAGGTTCAACCACGCAGCGACGAAGGAGACGAAGAGGAAAGTCCGAGAGGCTTCCTTCTCCGCCCCTCCGTCGCTGCGTAGTGAACGGCGGATCAGCTTCTTCAGAAGTAAAGCTTCAAAGCGAACTGGATCTGCCGCGCCGGAAAAGACTGAGTGATCTTACCGAAGCTGCCGGTGTAATTGCCGTTCGCGTCAAACCGGATGTTCGACGCGTTGCTGTCCGGCGCGACGAAGTTGGTGTGGTTGAAAAGATTGAATGCCTCCATCCGGAATTCAAGCTTCGTCTTCTCTCTCCACACCGGGAACGACTTGTGCAGCCCGAGGTCGGTCTGGAAAAAGCTCGGGCCGCTCACAATGTTGCGACCTGCGTTGCCGAACGGGCGGCTGCGGTCGGTCGGTATCGCCACGGCCGCCGGGTTGAGATAGCTGGTCGGTTCGTCCGGGTTCAGGATCAGCGGCTGGCCCGTCAGGTTCGGGCGGTAGGTCAGCGACGATCCGACCTGGAAGGCCGACGCCGGGCTGTAGGTCAGGTTGACCGGCAGCCCGCTCGCAGCCGTGTTGATCAGGGTCAGCCGCCAGCCGCCGATCACCGCGTCCGCATAGTCGTTGATGCCTGACGCGAAGCGGCGCCCCTTGCCGAAGGGCAGGTCGTAGACCACGCTCGTCGTGTTGTTGAAGGGCTGGTTGTAATTGGCTACGCCGCGGTCGCTGCGGATGTCCTTGATGTTGACGCGCGAGTTGTCGCCGAAATTGGCTTCGAGGTGACCCGCCACGTTGTCAATCGCCTTCGACCAGGTGAACGAGTTGAGCAGGTAGAGCCCCTGGCTGAAACGGCGTTCGAGCTTGACCTGCAAAGCGTGGTAATTCGCCTGCCCGCCGGGGAAGGAGATCTGAATGAACGAGTAGCCGGGGATCGGTCGCCGGTTCTGCAACGGAGTGCCCGCCGCCGGGTCGGTCGCGTCGTTCGGCCGCGCCTGGTTGTAATCGCCGAGCGTGACGAGCTTGACGCTGTGGTTGCCGACGTAGGCGACGTCGAGCAGCAGGTTCTTCATCAGCTCGCGCTGCACGGTCAGGTGCCAGCTCTGCACATAGCCGGTGCGGATGTCGTTCGGCGTGAAGTTGACGCGCGCCGTCAGCGGGTTGAAGTTGGCCGGCGTAACAAGCCCGGTGGGGTAGCCCGCCTGCGTCGGGCGGAAGCAGTTGAGGAAGTTGTCGCCCGTGCAGAGCGCCTGCGATGTCTGCTGGCTGACGCTGGCGCCGACGATGAACGGGCCGTTGTAGCCAAGGATGTTCTCGCCGCCCAGCCGGTTGAAGTGGATGTAGCTGATGCCGTAGCCGCTGCGAATCGCCGTGCGGGGCGTCAGTTGATAGGCCACGCCGACGCGCGGCGCCCAGTTGTTGCGATCCGGATGCACCCCCGAGCGCTCGAAGAGTGAGCCGTCCTTCGCCTGGATGAGTGTCCGCGTGGTCGGGTCGAAGTTGGCCAGGTGGTTATCCGCCTCGTACTGGGGCGTGGCGAATTCATAGCGCATGCCCAGGTTGAGCGTCAGCTTCGGGTTGAACTTGAAGTCGTCCTGCGCGTAGGCAAAGTGCATGCGCTGGCGGTAATTGAGGAGCGCCGTGTTGTTCAGGTTGTAGGTGTTGCGCGCGCCGAAGAAGAAGTCGGCGAGGTTGTAGCGGTTGTCGCTCGCCGCGCCCGACGGGCGGCTGAACTGGCCCGAATAGATGTCCTCGCCGTACTTCGGGTGGAAGTCTTCGATCACGGTATTGATGTGCTGATACTCGTAGCCGGTCTTGAGGCTGTGACGCCCAAGGAGGAACGTGTAATTGACGCGCGGGTTGACGACGGTCGGGTCCTGGTGCTGCGGGTTGCTGTTCTGCCGGCCCAGGCTCTGGTAACCGCTGATGCTCTGCGTATTGAGCCCGCCCGCGATGCTCGGGTCGGTGGGCAGCCCCGTAATGCCGTAAAGAGTCTGCATGTTCGGCCCGCCCAGTCCGGTCGGCTGTTTGCCCGCGAGCGTGCGCGAGATGCCGAGCCGGAATTCGACGAGCGAGTTGGCCGAGAGGTTGTGGGTCACGCCGCTCGCCAGTTGCTGATTCAGCACGCGGATGAAGGCGTTCGCGCCGCTAAAGAGCGGACCCGGGATCACCGGCGCCTCGAAGTTGTTCAGCTTGCGCTGGCTCAGGCGCACGAAGGCCGTCGTCTTCTGGTTGAAGTTGTGGTCAATCTTCAGATCGCCCTTGTCGTTGTAGAACTTGTTGCGCGGCAGGTTCTCGAAGTTGTTGGTCGCCGCCGCGGTCGTGGGCGAAGGCAGGTCGGCCAGCACTTTTTTGGCGAAGGCGGTCAGCGGCACGGGCGAGCCGGCGTTGATGACTGTGCCGGCCTTCTGCAGCGTGCCGTTCGAGTCAGTGAAGTCGTAAGGGATGCGCACGGCCACGCCCAGAATGCCCTGCCGCTCGGCGAGGCTTGGAATGGTCGTGATCTGGAGCGAGCGCGTGATGCGGCGGAAGCCCTCGTAGTCGAGGAAGAAGAATGTGCGGTCTTTGATGATCGGGCCGCCGATGGTGCCGCCGAACTGGTTCTGGATCAGCACCGGCTTGATGCCGCGCGTCGGCTTGAAGAAGCCGACCGCGTTGAGCGAGGTGTTACGCAGGAAGTCGTAGACCGAGCCGTGGAACTCGTTCGTCCCACTGCGCAAGCTGGCGTTGATGATCGCGCCGCCCGCGCGCCCGTACTCGGCGCTGAAGTTGTTGGTCTGGACCTTGAACTCCTGCAGCGCGTCGGGCGAGGCCTGCACGACCTGGTTCGAGAAGCCCTGGTTGCTAGTGCCGTAAAAGTTGTTGTCAACGCCGTCAAGCACGAAGTTGTTGAGCGAGCTGCGCAGGCCGTTGACGTTGAAGGAGGCGTCGCGCGTGCCCGATTCCTGGGCGCTGAGGATCGAACGGCGCACGCCGGGCGCGAGCAGCGCCAGGTCGGCGTAAGAGCGCCCGTTGAGGGGCAGGTTGACGATCTGCTGACGGTTGATGACCTGGCCGCGGTCGCTCGATTCGGTTTCGAGCAGCTGCACCGCGTCGGCCGAGACGTTCACCGTCTCGGTCACCGCGCCGGCCTTGAGTACCAGATCCACGCGTTGCCGCGCGTTGACGGCGAGCTGAACGTTTTCGGCGACGGCTCTGGCAAACCCCTGAGCCTCGGCGGTGAGCTGGTAGAGGCCGATCTTGACGTTATTGAACTGGTAATTGCCTTCCGCATCGGTCTGCACCGTCTGTTTGATGCCGGTGGCGACGTTGGTCAGCGTGACGGTGGCTTTCGGCACAATCGCGCCCGTCGAGTCGCGGACGGAGCCGAGTACCGCGGCCGTGTCGAACTGGGCGTAGCTGACTGAAGTTGATAACAGCAGGATGGCGACGGTGAGGCAACAGGCGGTCATAAACCGTAAGGGCTGGTTTGACATGGTATTAATTCTCCGGAGTTGGTCGTTTGTTGATAGTCAGTCGTTGTCCTGAATCGTGTGATATTGATTCGGCGCTTTTGCCGCCCCTGATCATTGAGGCCCAGCTCCCCACAATCAGCATTGATGAATCCGGTCAGAAGGATGACAGGTGATTCCACTCTGCCCGCGGTGAACGACTGCTGACAAGAGAACCGCGGAACGGAATCAGGAAATGATGCAGCGAATCTTTACCGACCGGACGGGAATGTGTCAAGAGAGCGGCGAGAGTACAGGGAGAGCGAAAATCAGCGAGTCAACCGAGGGCCGTCATCACGAAATCAGAGCATAGTCGCGGCAGTTGATCCGCTGCGCCACCGAATGATAGTTTTGTTGCGCTCTCTCAGAAAATTCCCGGTGATATGATGAATCCATCCCGCTCAACCGGCCTGCTGCTGATCGCTCTGGGTCTCACGGCGGTCGTCGTCGGACTGCTGGTCTGGTCCGGCGCGCTCTCGTGGTTCGGGCGCCTGCCCGGCGACATTCGATATGAGCGCGGGTCAACGCGCGTCTACTTCCCGCTGACCTCGATGCTGCTGGTCTCAGTCGTCCTCTCGCTGCTCGTGAACCTGCTGCGCCGGCTGTTCTGAAAGGCGGCCTCACAATTTGAGGCTGATGCGGTGCGAAGGTGAGCCGATGTGGATATGCACCCCGGTGGCGCTGCCGGCCACGGGCGCGCGGAAGGCGATGAACGGGATCCCCTCGCTGCGCAGATAATCCATCAGCGCGCGGCCCTCGACGCTGTCGGGATGTACGGCCACGTCCATCGCGTTGTGGTGGTCAAAGCCCAGCCGGTCATGCGTCGCGGTCTGGCCCCAGGCGCTCAGCGGCAGCGGCCTGCCGAATTTGGCCTGGAAGAAATTCTGCACCTTGCCCGCGTCGGCGAGCGACCAGTTAGTGAGGCCGCTGTAGCGAATCAGCACCACATTCGGGCGGTATAACCCCGACGTATCACCGGCCTTCGCCAGTTTCTTTTCATTCTCCTCGGCCGCGACCACTTCGGCCAGCATGTGATCCGCCTCACTAATCTGTTTGCGGACTTCCTCGGTCTTGCTGCGCACCTCGCTGAGTTTCTGCTCACTCTCCTGCACTTCACGTTTCGCGATCACGCCGAGGTCGAGCAGTTTGCGGCGCTTCTCGACCAACTCGGCGGCGCGGGTTTCTTCATTACTGTACAGGGCCAGCAGCTTTTCCAGACTGGCCCGGTAATTCTGCGTGGCGCTGACCAGATTGTCCCTCGCCTGTTTGGAGGCGTCGGCCAGTTCCCTGCGGCTGGCGGGTGATTTTTCACCGGAAGCGGGTTGCGGGGGGACGCGGACGGCCTTGCGGCGGGCGCCTTGTGAGAACACGGACGGCGTGAGCGCGATGAGAAGAAAAATAATGATGAGCAGACGATTCAAAATCCAGACCTCTGTTGCTTTCGTTTAATGCGTGACCAGAACCCGGTCAGTAACTCAGTACGAAAAGCCGGGCGGAATGGTTTCCGATACAAATCATCCGGTCAGGCCGGGACAAATCTTCTCGCACATCCGGGAACTTTTCAATCGGGGTGGAGTCTAACCGGATGCCCGCCGGAGCGCTCGGGCGAGTATCCCAGGCTGACATCACAACCAGACCAGGATGGCAAACACAGGAGGAATGCCATATGTTTCTATTCGTGTCTCTTGCGGCTTCATCACCCGCTTCGCCCGCGACTGCTTTGCTGATTTCACTCATTCAGGCCGCCGAAGCCGGCAGCGGGGTCAACCTTGGCATCCGCCAGTTTCTGATTGACGTGAGCTGGACCGGGTGGGCAGTGCTGATCACGCTGCTGCTGATGTCCATCTATTCGATGGCCGTGATCTTCGAGCGCTGGCTGACGTTCCGGGCGACGGCGCGGCAGTCGCGCGAGTTCGTGCCGAAGGCGGCTGAAATGCTCAAGGGCGCGCAGCTCGACGGCGCGCTCAGACTGACACAGGATTACCGCAAGAGCCATCTGGCGGTCGTCATCAACTCGGGCCTGCAGGAACTGGCCGTCGTCAGTGGCGACAAATCGGCGCGGCAGATGCGCAGGGCCAAACGCGCGCTGCGGCGCACGGCGGCAATGAAGACAGCCGAATTGCGGCGCGGGCTTTCGAGTCTCGCCACCATCGGTTCGACCGCGCCATTCGTCGGCCTGTTCGGCACCGTCATCGGCATCATTCATTCGTTCGAGAAGATGAACGAACAGGGCGGCGCGCCGGGCATTGCGACCATCGCCGGCGGGATTTCCGAAGCGCTCTACACGACGGCCTTCGGTCTGGTCGTCGCCGTCCCCGCGGTGTGGATGTTCAATTACTTCAGCAACCGCGTCGGCGGATTCGCGGTCGAAATGAAAAACTCGGCGGACGAGCTGATTGACTACTTTTTCCAGCAGCAGCAGTGAAACAGTGGCCGGCGGTCAGTTGTCAGTGGTCGGTTGATAGTTGTAATGTCTGTCCTGTCCCCTGAACATTCGCCGGTGCGCTACCGCACCGATACTGACGACTGACCACCGCTATGAAACTCTTATGCTGTTCTCTGCTCGTTATGCTGGCGTGGGCCTGTGCCGCGACGCGTAACGAAGTCAACACGCCGCAGGCCACGAAAACAAACGACCAGTACCCGCCGGTCATCGAAGCCGGCGCGATTCGCCAGCGGGCCGCCGAGGAGGCGTGGCGGAAGATGCTCGCCGAATTCCGCATGCCGGAAACGCGGCCCGATCTGGAGCCGGTGCTTTTCACGCCGCGCGCACTGCCCGCCAGCCTCGCCGGTCAGATCAACCTCAACCCGCAGGCCGGGAAATTCGGCGCGGACGAAGCGAAGACGGCGTTGCGCAAATTCATCGAACACAATCACGCGGTGCTGACCGGGGACGAACGCGCCGGCGTGCTTTCGCTCAAAGACCTCTCGCTCGTCTCCTTCAGCGACGAAGGGAATATGTATCGCGCGCTCTATCGGCAGATGAATTACCCTTTCCCGCTGGCCGGCAACTACGGCGAACTGAGCTTTGCGCTGGGCAAAACGGGCGCGCTGCTGCAAATGAGCAGCCGCCTCATCTCCCCGCTGCTGCTCAGCACGGAACTGCCCGCCCGCGCCAAAGTCGAGGCGCAGAAAGTCGCCGACGCGCTGGTGGGCCGCGAATTCACTTACACCAGCATCGCCGGCCGGCCGCTCACTTACAAAGTCTCACAACGCGAAGAGGTCAAAGTCAGGGAACTGGTCATCTACCCGAAGATGGAGAAAGATCAGCTGGCCATTTACCTCGCCTGGCAGGTCGAAGTCGGTCGCGGGACGACGTGGATGGTTTACGTTGATGCGATGACGGGGAAGGAGATCGAGGTCAGACAGAACTTTGCATCGTGAGCGCGAGCGATGAGTCGTCGGGCAATGAGGTAGTTCGCGGCTGCCCCTTGTGCCGGGCCTTGACCGCGTACATTTCCTGATCGGCCTTCATAATCAGTTCTTCGAGCGACTGGCCGTCACGGCCCAGTTCAGCCGCGCCGATGCTGATGCCGACGCTGACGCTCCGGCCCGGCGCCACTTCCATCTGATGGTCGTTGACGTCTTCTTCAATGCGGCGAATGACGATTTGCGCGTCCTCGTAGCTGGTGTCGGGCAGCAGCGCGAAGAATTCATCGCCGCCGTAGCGCGCCAGAAAATCCGAGCGCCGCAGGGTGCGCGCGATCAGCGGCCCCAGTTCACTGAGCATGCGGCTCCCGGCGCGGTGACCCCACGTGTCATTGACCTGCTTGAAGCGGTCCAGATCCATCATCAGCACCGTCATCGTCATGCCGTTCTGCTGGCACCTCTGCAATTCGCGCTCGCCCGCCACCGGGATCGCGCGTGAATTGCCGAGGCCCGTCAGGTCATCGGTCAGCGTCTCTTCCTCGCGGCGCGCGTAACGCAGCGCGTTGTTGACCGCCTCGGAAGCGATCGGCGTCGCCATCTCGATCAGGCGGATGTGATCGGGCGTGTACTGATCGGGACTGAGCGAATAGAGCGCCACGGCTCCGAGCGTCTCCTCATCCTTGATCAGCGGGAAGACGTAGAGGTTGCGGAAGTCGCGGTGGCTTCGGCCCTCCTCATTCCGGTTGTTCAGCTCATCGGAATCCAGCGCCGGGTCGGCGTTGTAAAAATGCTCCTTGTGCGCCAGCACCCAGCCGGTCAGCCCTTCGCCGAAGGCGACCTTCCGATTGGCGAAGGCCCGCGAGCCGGGGCCGTCGGCGTACCGCGCCTCGGCGGCGCCGCCCTCGGGCAGCGTCAGGTAGATCACGCAGGTGTCGAAGAAGATCAGGCTGCGCAGCTGCTCATTGATGATGCCCAGCGTGGTGTCCAGGTCGAGCGAGCTGGCGAAGGATTGCGCCATCCGGTAGAGCGTGTCGAAGTCGCGGTGCGCAGAATTGATGCGTTCGACCCACGTAGCGTCCGACCGGCGCCGCTCCTTTGCCGGATCAGTCACGACGCTGAGAGATTGCGAGGAGTTCAGTTCGGCGACCTGCGCGAGCATCCCGCGGTCAGCTTCCTGCTCGAACTCGTTCAGGTGGGTGATGAAGAGGCTGACCAGTTCCGGGTCGAAGCTCTGCCCGCTGTCCGCCTCGAGGGCCTCGAGGGCCTCCTCGCGCGAGCGGCGTTTCTGATACGGCTGATCGTTCGTCAGCACGTCGTAACTGATCACCAGCGCCAGGATGCGCGCGCCGATGGGGATCTGCTCCCCGTGCAGCCCGTCGGGATAACCTCTGCCGTCCCAGCGTTCGTGATGGTGGCGCACGAGCGGCGCCACCGGGTAGGGGAATTCCATCGTGCTGACGATCTCTTCGCCGATCAGCGGGTGAATCTTCATCCGCTCATACTCGGCCGGGGTCAGGCGGCCCGGCTTGTTGAGGATGTAATCGGGGACGGCCAGTTTGCCGACATCGTAAAGCAGCGCGCCCGCGCGCAACGCGGCGGTCTCGTTCTCTGACAGGCGGCAGTAACGCCCCAGCCCCATCGCCAGAGTCTGCACGCGCTTGATGTGGTCGTGCGCCACCTGGTCGCGGGCGACGACGGCCTTGGCGAGCGCTTCAATCGAGCGCAGATGAATCGCGCTGATTTCACGCGCCAGCGCGTCTTTTTCTTCCAGCTTGCTGTAATAGAGCTTGATTGACAGGTATCCGGCCAGGAAGATCGGCAGGGTGACGAGCCACGCCGACCAGCCGAACCGGCTGATCCCGAAATAGATGATCCCGGCCGCCAGCACCGCCGGGAAGCTGCTCGCCCCCATCCACAGGTAATTGCCCGTCCATTCGCTGAAAAAGCTCCGCCGGTTCCGGAGCGCGACAAAGCTGGCCACGATGGATGAATTAATCAGGAAATGCGCCGCCCCCCCGACGACGAGCGCCACCATCACCTGCGCGATGGGTCGCGAATAGTTCCCGGCCTGAAATGACGGCGGTTCCCCCAGACAATACCGCGCCACGAGCGAAGCCAGCGCAATCGAAATGGACATCGTCGCCGCAGAGCGCAGGCTGATGATCGCGCGTTTCGGGTTGGTGGCCGGGATGGACGCCCGCGACCCGACGTACCCGTCAATCCCGGCGGCGCAGATCGCCGGGGCGCCGCCGTAAGCCACGATCATCAGCAGGATGATCGCGTCCGACGCCGTAATGCACGAATCCTGCCGCGTGATGAACCGGAGATTGACGGCCGGAATGACGAACGAACGCAGACTGGCGAGCGCGACAATCAGGACGAGCAGCGACAATTCGATCAGCGTCTGCCGGGGCAGCAGCAGCAGCTTCGGCAATCCCCCCAGCCACAGCGCCGCGCCGGTCACCAGGATTAACGCCTGGTAAAGAGAGACTTTTCTTTGCTGCTCTGTCTGCTGCAATGCGGCCATATCTGTTCCGAAATGGGATTGTCTGTCTGAAAATCTGAGGGGGATTTTCCGGGACCGGGGATGCCTGATGACACCGTTGCTATCATACTCCTGAATTTCGCAAAATTATGATATTGCGACAACCTGCGCATCATAATTTAAGGACAAAGCCGGCCGGCCCTGATGTGGCCGGAAGTCAATCCGACAATTTCCGGTATTCTGAATGGACAATGGCAGAGTTGCCCCCTGATCCTGTGAGAAAAGAAGACGGAATGATCAGGCCCCAGGCGGCGCGCGGTCACGTCAGGCCAGCAGCTTTTTCACGACATTGCCGCTGACATCCGTCAGGCGGAAATCGCGCCCCTGGAATTTGTAGGTCAGCCGGGTGTGATCGAGCCCCATCAGGTGCAGAATCGTCGCGTGCAGGTCGTGGACATCCACCGGGTCTTCGACCACGTTGTAGCCGAGTTCATCCGTCCGCCCGATTGTCACGCCCGGCCTGATCCCGCCGCCCGCGAGCCAGTAGGCGAAAGCCCGCGGGTGATGATCGCGGCCAAGTAGTTTCGACCCGGCGCGGGCTTCATTAACGGGAGTCCGGCCGAATTCCCCGCCCCAGACGACGAGCGTCGAATCGAGCAGCCCGCGCTGTTTCAAATCCGCGAGCAGCGCGGCCACGGGGCGGTCAGTCTCGCGGCACATGCGCGGCAGTTTCGTCGGGATGTCCACGCCGACTCCATTGCCATGCATATCCCAGCCCCAGTGATAAAGCTGCACGAAGCGGACGCCGCGTTCGACCAGCCGCCGCGCCAGCAGGCAGTTATTAGCAAACGAAGCCTGACCGGGCCGCGTGCCGTAAGTTTCGTGAACTGATTGCGGCTCCCGGCTGATGTCGGTCAGCTCCGGCACGCTCGATTGCATGCGATAAGCCATCTCGTAAGCCGCGATGCGCGTGTCTATTTCAGGATCGCCGACCGACTGACGATTCATCTGATTCAGGTCGCGAATCGCGTCGAGCGAGTTGCGCCGGACCTCACGGCTGACGCCATCGGGGTTGGAAACGAACAGCACCGGCTCGCCCTTCGAACGGAACTCCACACCCTGATGCAGGGTCGGCAGAAAGCCGCTTCCCCAGCAGGACTTGCCGCCGTCGGGGTTATTTTCGCCCGAGATCAAAACCACAAAACCCGGCAGGTCGCGATTCTCACTGCCCAGCCCGTAAGTCAGCCACGACCCCATGCTCGGGCGCCCAATGATCTGATGCCCGGTGTTCATCAGAATCTGCGCCGGGGCGTGATTGAACTGCGTCGTCCTCATCGAACGGATGATCGCGATATCGTCCGCGTGCTTCGCCAGACCGGGCAGCAGGTTGCACATCTCCTGCCCCGACTGACCGTAGCGCCTGAATTCGAACGGCGTGCCGAGCAGTTTCGGCGTGCCCTTGATAAAAGCGAACCGCTCGCCCTTGATGAACTCTTCGGGGATGTCCTGGCCGTCGTATTTTTGCAGCGCGGGCTTGTAATCGAACAGGTCGAGCTGCGACGGGGCGCCGGCCATAAACAGGTAGATGATGTTCCTGGCCTTCGGCGCGAAGTGCGGCCCGCGCGGCGCATCGTTGCCGTCAACCGAAGCGAAGAGCTTTTCATCGAGCAGCGCGGCCAGCGCCAGCGAGCCGATGCCGAAGCCGGTCTGTTTGAAGAAGTGGCGGCGGGTGATGTCACGAATTAAATCTGATCGTTCGTTCATTGCTCACCTTCGCTTTTGCGACTCCGGGTTTTGCGAACCGCTACTGAAGACAGCGGCAATTGAATCGCCGTCGCCTTCAAGGTTTCTCTCTGCCCTGCCAGTCCCGGTACGCATAAACATACAATTGCAGGTCCATCCCCAAGTGGACCGGGATGTCAATGAAGGGTTGCAACGGCCACGCGCTGTGGACCGAGCGCACATATAACCGGTAACCCACGTCCGCCAGCACGCTCAGCAGCGTGTGTAAGCTCTGCCCCTCTCTGGCAAAGGAGTGGTACTCAAGCACGATCCGTTCGACGTTGCCGAGCAGGTCCGCGCAATCCTCAAGGACTTCGGTCTCGGCCCCCTCAATATTCAGCTTCAGCAAATCCACCCGGCGATCAAGGTAAGGGCGCAGCCGGACGGCGGGAACGCTGGCCGTACTGGAATCCCCCGCGCGCGCGAGTCTCCCGGCATAGGCCCCTTCAGCGGCGAAACTCAGACTCGTGTCGGTGGCCGCCAGCGCCTTATTCACCAGCGTCACCCCGTCATACCCCCTGCTCCCGACGTTCACCTTTAGCAGCGAGAATGCGGCATCGTCGGGCTCGAAGGCGACGATGTGCGCCCCCGGGTAGACCTGCTTGAAGTAAAGAACGCTGACGCCGATGTTGGCGCCGCCGTCAATGATGTAAGGCCGCTTATTCTGTGTCCTGAAGTGATAAATCGCTTCCTCGACGATCTCCTTGTGCATCGTCAGGAATGCCCCGGCGTCCAGGATGCGGATCGGCTCACCCATCAGCGTGGTCGTGTCAGCCTGGTAGCGCGTCAGGTTCCGGAGCCGTTCCAGCTCCCTGTATCGCGGGTCGCGGTATTCGGGGCGGAGCCACAGCTTCACGCCGTGTTTGACCGGGCGCGGGGTGAGGCGCGACAGAATCCGCAATACTTCAGGCATTGTCATCCTTTGTCTACAGTGGCCTCACCCAGATATTCCGGTACCGCACCGGGTTCCCATGATCCTGCAATTTGAGCGGGCCTTTTGTGCCGATGGGGATGTAAAGCGCCGGGCGGTCGTGCCAGGTCTCGCCGTATATTTCGACGTTGTTCTGGATCAGCACGCCGTTGTGCAACACCGTCACGCGGGCGCGCTTTGTCACCTTGCCCTGCTCGTCGAATTCGGGCTTCGAGAAGATGATGTCGTAGGTCTGCCACTCGCCGGGCTTGCGCGAGGCGTTGACGAGCGGGGCGTGCTGCTTGTAGACGGCCCCAGCCTGGCCGTGGAAGTAGGTCGTATTGTTGTACGAATCCAGCACCTGAACCTCGTAATGGCCCATCAGAAAAACGCCGCTGTTGCCGCGCCCCTGTCCCTCGCCTTTGACTTCTGCCGGCGTGGCCCACTCGATGTGTAGCTGGCAGTCGCCGAACTCCTGCTTCGTCACGACGTCGCCGGTTCCGCGGGCGACGACCATCGCGCCGTCTTTGACTTCCCACTTCGCCTCGCCGCCGTCTTTCAGGCTCTTCCAGGCGGACAGGTCCTTGCCGTCGAACAGGACTATCGCGTCCGAAGGCGGGTCTCCGGGTCTGGCACCCGGGGTCACGATGGGCGGCTCGGTTTTCGGCGGCGGGAACGGCCCGAGTTCCTGCGTCGTCTGGCTGACGGTGGCAATACAGGAAACAACCAGAAGCATCAGGACGGTGATGATGACGGGTGTTTGAAATCTCGAAAGCTGTGATCCGGGACTCAGCATAAAGTGATCTTCTCCTCGGGTAATGTCCGGCAAATCTTCAGTCTGCCGGTGACTTCGTTATTGGCTTTCGGCGCGAAACAGGAGCCTTTCCGGCCTGCCCTGCAGCCTCGCGTCAATTACTGCTTTGTGACGGTCTCATCCAGATTGAGTAAAACGTTTGCCACGATAGTCCACGCCGCCAGCTCAGCCTCACTCGCCTGATCAGCAGGGCTGAAGTAAACGCCGACGACTTTCGCGGCGGCTTCCCTGTTCTGACGGTAATAACTCACCTGCTGCTGATAAAGCTGCTCCAGCCGGTCAAGCTCGGCGGTCTTCGGTTTGCGCGTCAGACACAACCGGAAGCCGTATTCGATTCGCGCCCTCACGTCCCTGGCAGTTTCGTCGAGCATTCGTTTCGTCAGCGCCCGCGCGGCCTCAAACGCGGCCTCGTCGTTGAGCAGCGTGAGCGATTGCAGCGGCGTATTCGTGCGCACGCGCCGCACGGTGCAGACTTCGCGGCTGGTGGCGTCAAAGGTCATCATCGCCGGGTAAGGCGACGTGCGGCGGATGAAAGTATACAAGCTGCGGCGGTGGCGATCATCACCCGTACTTGTGACCCACTTTTCGCTGCTGTAAGGGTTGCGCCAGATGCCCTCGGGCTGCGGCGGGAAGACGCTCGGCCCGCCGATCTTATGGCTCAGCAGGCCGCTCGCGGCCAGAGTCACGTCGCGAATCATCTCGGCCTCCAGGCGGAACCGCGGGCCGCGCGCGAGCAGGCGATTGTACGGGTCTTTTTCGAGCAGCGCCGGGCTGACCTCCGACGCCTGACGATATGTTGCCGAGGTGACAATCAGCCGGTGAATCGCCTTCATGCTCCACTTCTGATTCCTCATGAACTCCACCGCCAGCCAGTCGAGCAGTTCGGGGTGCGACGGCGGCTGGCCCTGCGAGCCGAAATCCTCGCTCGTCTCAACGAGGCCGCGCCCGAAGAATTGCTCCCAGAAACGATTGACCGTGACGCGCGCGGTGAGCGGGTTATTTTCATCCACCAGCCAGTGCGCCAGCCCGAGGCGGTTCGCGGGCGCGAACTCGGGCATCGGGTGCAGCACGGCGGGAGTGCCGGCATACACCTTCTCGCCCCGGTTCATAAAGCCGCCGCGTTCGCGCAGGTATGTGGACGGTCGCTCGAATGACTGCCGCTCCTGCATCACCAGCGCCGACACGATGCCAAGGTCACTGGCCGCCCGGCGCAATTCGGTCAGTCGGTCGCGCTCTTTTTTGAGCAGAGGCGTGGTGTTGCGGAATTGCGCGGCCAGATCGGACTTCTGCTTTTCAGTGCGCCTGGCGGCGGGGATTTCAAGCACTGGCCGCAACGTGGCCGGGATGCTGACGAGCTTCAGCGGGTCGTCGCAATCCGTCACTGACAATCGCACACGGCCAATCCCCTGACACAGCCCTCCCGCCAGGAATTTCAACCTGACCGTCAACTCGACCGGCTTGTTCGAGACAAGAGGCTGGCCGAGGGCGAAGACGGCCTGGCGATTCATCCGCACCGCATCAGCGGTGGCATTGATCAGCCAGCCGCGCGGCCGGTCGGAGACCTCGCCCATCGGATCTTTGCTGAAAAGGATTCTGGCGTCGAACCGGCCCAGCCCGTCGTCCCAGTTGCCGCTCCTGAAACTGAGCGGTCTCGCGTCAGCCGTCGCTTCGATTGTCGAGAGGATGAAGTTGCCGTACAGGTCGCGCCCCGGCCCGCCGCGCGGCAACCGCGGGTCGGCGAGCGCTTCGACCCGCAGGCCGGTGACTTTGCCCGGCGTCGTGCGGGCGGTGATGATGTACTCATCGAATTCGGGGGCTTCGCCCGAAGCGAGCAGCGATTTATCCTCCTGCTTTGTCAGCGTCGTGCCGCCGGTGGATTTGCTGTCGTCCGGGTCAAGCACCGTCCATTTCTTCGGTTCGGCAAGAAGCTCCTTTTCCCACGCCGACTGTGCGGCGTCGAGTTCCGGCGTCTGAGTTTTCAGCACCGCTTCGAGCTTCGCGATCTCGGCGTTGATCGCCCTGCGCTTCTCTTCCTGCTCGGGCGTCGGCAGGTCGAGCTTCGGCTCGTAAGCCACCCGGTCGTAGGAAGCATTCCCCATAATCTGATACTCGGCGTTCTCGAAGAACGCGTACATCCGGTAATAGTCTTTCTGTGTGAACGGGTCGTATTTGTGATTGTGGCACTGCGCGCAGGCGAGCGTGCTGCCGAGCCAGACGGTCGCGGTCGTGTTGACGCGATCCACCAGCACTTCAAAGCGCGCCTCTTCGGGGTCAACGCCGCCCTCCTGATTGAGCAGCGTATTGCGGTGGAAGCCGGTCGCGATCTTCTGATCGAGCGTGGCCCCGGGCATCATGTCGCCCGCGATCTGCTCGACGGTGAACTGATCGAATGGCATATCTTTATTCAGCGCACTGATCACCCAGTCGCGGTACTTCCACATCACGCGGAGGCCGTCTTTCTCGTAGCCGTTGGAATCGGCATACCGCGCCAGATCGAGCCAGGGCCGCGCCCAGCGCTCGCCGTAATGCGGGCTGGCGAGCAGTCGGTCAACCACTTTTTCGTAAGCGTCGGGGGACTTGTCGGCGAGGAATTCGTCAACTTCTTTGACGCCCGGCGGCAATCCCGTCAGGTCAAGGTAAACCCGACGCAGCAGCGTTTCCTTCGAGGCTTCGGGCGACGGCGTCAGTCCTTCCTTTTCAAGTCTGGCGAGGATGAAATGATCAATCGGATTGCGAACCCAGGCAGTGTTTCTGACCGCCGGCAATGAAGGCTGAACCGGCCTGACGTAAGCCCAGTGCTTCGGCAAATCAGCGTTCGCCCCTTCTCCCCCTCTCCCCTTCTCCCCCTCTCCTTCACCCGGCCAGACCGCGCCCTGATCAATCCACCGGCGGATCAGTTCGATCTGTTCAGGTTTCAGCGGGTCGCCGCCCATCGGCATGCGCGGTTCGCCGCCGGCGCCGAGAATTCTAGCCACGAGCCGGCTCTGGCCGCTCTGGCCGGGCAGGATGACGGCGCCCGAAATGCCGCCCTTCATCGCCAGCCTTTTATCATCCAGCCGCAGCCGGCCCATCGCCTTCTTCGGCCCATGACAGTTGAAGCACGAGGCCTGAAAGATCGGCTGAATGTCGCGAACGAAATCAACTGATGCTGTCTGTTGCGCGCCGGCCGGACTCGGCGTCCGGTATCCGCCGGCAAAGCCGAGGGCGGAAATGAACAGGCAGACGATCAGAAACCTGACCATCGCAGCCGCACGGTTCGCACGTCGCATCGCTTTTCCCCTTCGCACCACTGATCCGAATTGTCGTTTGTATTGCCGACCGGGAATGACTGCCAGGAGCATAACGGCCAGCAGCAAACCTTCAGGAAGAAAATCTCTGACAGTCATCTGACGGCTTCGTATTGTACACGGGGCAGCCTGATCGCTCCAATCGGCCAACGTCCCCGGTTCCGGCTTCATTGGGTTTTTCTTTCCCGGCAGGCAACCCATTTAATGAAGCCGCGCCTCCAAGCGCCACCAAACCCGCGGGCCATGCTATAATCCCGCAGATTAAAGATAGTTCCCTTGTGCAGTTCATTAACAAAAGCAGGGTGAGAGAAATGAAAAGGTATTTCCGTTATTCACGACTGGCTGGCTTTGCTACCGTTATTACTATTGTCATCGGGGTCTGCGCCCTCCTCGCCGCCGGCACCGGCCCGGCGCTGGCACAGAAGGAGAAGGAAGCGAGCGAACTTGATGTCCGGAATTATAAGATTGATGCCGAGCTGATACCGGCGCAACAGCTGCTGCGGGCACACACTGAAGTGACGATGGTTCCGCTGACTGACACGCGATCGGTCATCTTCGAGATGAACGGCTCGCTGACGATCAAGAGCATTACGCTCAAGGAAGGCGCAGTCGCGGCCCCCGCACAGCAGTCAACGCCCACGGCCACCGCGCTCGCGCCGGCAAGCGGCAAGCCGCGGCCGGGCCAGCACAGCAAGCCCGCAACCGAAACCGCTGCCACGAACAAGCCCGGGGCCACGGCCCAGAAGCCTGCGCAGCCCGGCTTGCAGTTCATTCAGGATCAGCGCGAGAACATGAACGTCCGCATAGACCTCGGCGGGGTCGCGCCGAAGAATCAGCCGCTCACGCTGGCCTTTGAATACGAGGGCGCGCTCGAATCGCCGCAGGGCGGGCCGATCCAGAACGCGCGGCTGGCTTACGTCGGCGAGCAGGGTGCGTATCTGATGTATGCCGCGCGCTGGTTCCCGTTCCACGATTACGCCGCCGACCGCGCGACCTCGACCATCAGCATCAGGGTTCCGAAAGACTTCACCGTCGCCGGATTCAGCGAGCAGCCCGTGGCCGCCGTCCCTTCCAGAGACGATAAAACCAAAGCCGAATTCTCGACCTTCACTTTCGTTTCGACGAAGCCGACGCTGCCCGGCAATTTCGCCGCCGCCAAATACATCAAGCAGACCTTCGACAAGAGCGGCCTCAGCGTGGACGTGTACGTCAAACCGGGCGACGAAAAAGGCATTGACCGCACCGGCGAAATCATCAGCGAGCATCTGGTCTATTACACCTCGAAGTTCGGGCCGTATTCGTTCGGCAACCGCTTCGTCGTGGCGGAGACCGATGACGACACGCTCGATTCGTACTCGGGCGCCGGGATGCTCTTCCTGAAGCCGCGCGCGCTGGCCACGGGCAACGAGGAGCTGCTGGCCCGCGAAGTCGCTTACCAGTGGTGGGGCCAGACGGTCGGGCTGAAATCATTCGACGACATCTGGCTCTCGCAGGGTCTGGCGCAGTTCAGCATGCTGCTCTACACGAAGGACAACGGCACGGCGACGCAGTTCCAGCAGGCCGTGCAGGCCGAGACCGAAAAGGCTCTGGCCTTCGAGCAGTCGGCCTCGATCCGCAACGCGCCGAAGCAGCTCGACGACCAGACCCCGGCCTACCGCTCGGTGATCTTCAACAAGGGCGCGCTCGTCTTCAACATGCTCCGACAGTTGATGGGCGAGAAGGATTTCGACGCGATGATGCGCGAGTATTACACCCGCTTCAATGGCAAAAACGTGACGCTCGACCAGTTCGAGGAGTTCGCCTCGCAGAAGGCCGGTCGCAGCCTGCGCGGATTTTTCGGCCAGTGGGTGGATTCGACCGGCGTGCCTGAATTCCGCGCCGAATACCGCATGCTGCGCCGCGCCGAAGGCTTCCGCGTGCCGGGCACGATCAAGCAGGATCTGGACGCTTTCGAGATGCCGGTTGACATCCTGCTGCGGACCGAAGCCGGTCAGGAGCGCGACACGGTGATGATGAAAGGCACTTCGGCGGACTTCGACATCTCGACGAAGAGCAAGCCGATTGAAGTGATCGTTGACCCGGACTTCAAAATCATCCGGACGTCGGAAGAGGTCAAGCAGGCGGTCGTCGTCCGGCGCGGCATCGAGCATTTCAAGGAGCAGGAATACATCGAAGCCGAGCAGCAGTTCCAGGCGGCGATCAAGCTCAACCGCGGCAATTCGTGGGCATGGTATAACCTCGGCCTGCTCTACATGACGCAGCGCAACTACCAGAAATCGCTCGACGCCTTCGACCAGGCGCTCAACGGCAACCTGCGGCCCGACTGGATCGAAGTCTGGTCTTACATCTATCGCGGCAACGCCTGGGACGCGCTGGCCCAGCGTGAGCGCGCCGTCGCCGAATACAAGAAGGCTCTGGACAACGGCAACAATTACGATAACGCCCAGAAGATCGCCCAGCAGTACATAGAGCAGCCGTTCGACCAGAAGAAAACCCGGCAGGCCGCCAATAACTGATCAGGACAATGGAACGCGGATAAGACTGGTGCGACCGATTGCCACAAGTCTGTCCCAATCCCTAATCCGATCCGCGTTCCATTATCATCACCCGGACGTAATTCAGTTTATGCACAGACTCCTCCAGGCAGCTCTCACCTTCAGTTTCATTCTGATTTTCGGCCTCTCATTGCAGGCGCAGACCCGCATCGAGACTTCGACTGCGGGGCAGGGGGCTTCAAGTTCCGGCGGGACCACGTACCGTTACCTGTTCGAGAACGACCGCTTCACCACGCCGCGCCAGGAGATCGAGTTTGACGAAACCGGGCGCGGCAAATTCAGCTTCAAAAAGAAGGACGGCGACGAGATCGTCAACAAGCTGGAGGTCTCAAAAGAGCTGGTGGCCCAGGTGAATTCAATCCTCGATGAGTTGAATTTCCTGAACAGCACTGAAGACTACCAGTACAAAAAAGACTTCTCCCACCTCGGCAACGTCACCCTGACGCACGCGCGCAGCGGGCGCGAACGCAGGGTGACGTTCAACTACACCGACAACCAAGTGATGAACCGGCTGGTCGAAATCTTCCGCAACATCGCCACGCAGGAGACGCGCGTCTTCGAGCTTCAGACCGTGCGCCAGACCGACCCGATTTCAACGCCGGCCCAACTGCGCATCCTCGAAAGCGAACTCAAATCCAAACACATCGCCGAACCACAACGCCTGACCCCGCTGCTCCAGGACATCAGGACGGACGAAAGCGTCCCGCTCATCGCCCGCAATCACGCGGAACGACTGCTCAAATCCATTCAGAAGGGGAAGTGAAATCGGACGGGTGAGTAAATGCCCCTGACCGCCGTCTGTCACCGGCGGGTGACAGGTACAAAGACAGATCTGGCAAGCCGGCACAATCACTCAGCCGGACAAGCGTACTCATCTGTATGGCCCGTGACCTCAACGCCCCTTTTCTATCCTGATTTCGCGGGCCGACCCTGATGGCAAAGCATCCGTACAGGCGGATATTTATCAGCCGCTTGAGAGCCGGAGCGGCTGCGCTTTCGTCTTCCCTGATGTCAGAAGAGCTATCAGTGTAGTGTTACTGTGCCAGGCGCTGTCTGAGGCTCCTTTGCTTGACCGTCAGCAGTTCCTGCTGCGCCTTGAGTATGGCCAGCTTCTTATCCCTGCTTTCAGTTTCCCAGCCGAGGGCGACCTGCGCTATTTCCATCTGGACGTCGTTAATGCGTCGCTGGAGCAGTTCCAGTTCCGGGTGCTGGCTGGGGAGGATGGGGCGGGTTGTTTCCTGACTGGAGAGGCCAAGGATGCCCAGCCCCTGCACAGTATTCGTGGTTGTCCTGCGTTTGAACCAGTGAAGGATACTCATAGTAGTTACTGCCTTTACGAGTGTTAACGGGGAGGTGATTCAAAACGGGGTAAATTCGACAGAACTCCTGTCTCATGCAGTATTGGGGGCACTGCGGCACGGGGTAATTGTGTTTTGTCACGAACGTGAGCCCGGTAATTTTACCCTGTTTAGCAGTGTTTGCAAGTTCTTTCCGACATTCCCGGGAGGTGAGTTTTGAAGGCAGGGTCAGGCGATCCCTTCATCATCGCGATTCGGCGCGAGAGCGCCGCTTTCCGGTATCAGCCCGCGCTCAGTCATTGCCAGTCGGACGATCTGCGGGTCAATCTTTCCGAACTTATGCCGCCACAATCCGAGCAACCCGAAGGTCGGCCCCCAGGCGTCAATCTCCGCGCGGGCGATCCTGCCGCCGCCCTCGTCGAACCCGACGGCAATGGCGGCCGCGGTGTCATTGGCGACGTTGAGGCTGGCGCGGACTCGCCACTCGCGCAGGCTGAAACTCGCGCCGCGGTGATACCGGTTGCGCACGAAGGCGTAATCTTCCTTCAATCCGGCCGTGATTCCGGCCCGTTTGAAACGTTCGGCGTCGCGCAATTCGACGAGGAGGCTGGCGAGGCCGATCTGACTGTTCCACTCCCCGGGAATGAGGCGGGCGACCTGATCCCACATCCCGCGCCGCGTGCGGTCAGCGTTGTCACCGCCGCCGAGCGCGAAAAAACAATTCATCAGATTAAGCCGCTGCCCGGCTTCGCTGATCGTGGCGAACCAGGCTTCGGTTTGCGCGAGCCCGTCAGGATCAACGTCGGCGGTTTCGACGGCGAGATACTTTGCGGCGAGGCGCCTGCGTTCTGTCAAACTTAAGCTCTGCCAGGTGACCATCGCGCCGGAATCATCGTTTCCTGTCAGCATAGCTGTCATGTTCTATGGTCTACTCTTTTGTACTTCAATCAATCTCCTGATTCCACGTCCGGCGGGCGGTGGCGGCGGCGGCTGATTATCGTCTTCGACGTGTTCGCCGAGAGTGCTTTCAATCATGGCCATGCGCAGGAAGGCTTTCACTTCGCCGCGCTGGAACTGGGCGACGACGGATTTGACGCGCTCGAAATCCGTCGCGACGAGCGGCGCGAGCGCGGCGGCGTGCTGGCGTAACAAGTCGGACAGGGAGTTGCCATCTTCATCGAGCATGACCATCTCGCCTTCCCTGAAACTGGCCGGCGAGTTAAAGCCTTCGAGCGCGGCGGCGGCGGCAATCAGTTCGTTGATGCGGCCGGCGGCTGAATCGAGGATTTCAAAACTGCGCGCCGGGTCAACTTCGGCGTACCCGGTGGCGAGCGCGATCTGCGCTTCGAGTTGTGCCCTGTTGGCGGCGCGGCTGCCGACCAGGCTGTGCGCCTCTTCAAGCAGTTGTTGTGCGCCTTTTCTGTTGCCCTTCCCGAATTCGGCCTCAGCCAGCTGCGTGAGGATGCCGACGCGCTCCTGAATCGAGTGCAGCCGGTCGAGCATCGGGCGAACTTCATCAACCCTGCCTTTTTCCAGCGCCTTCTGCAGGGCCGCCTGATCCAGCTGATTCTCGACCTGTTTACGCAGCGGTGAATTCTGCAAATGCTTCTCGGCGATCTGGCGCGCCTTCTCAAGATCGCCCGCGGTCATGGCGCCGACCGCGACCTGGTAATAAAGCCCCTGGCTCATCTCCTTCGGCAGTTTCGCCGCGGCAACCAGGATGGCCTCCGTATCGCCCCGCTCCATCAGGGCCTGCAACTCGCGCGCGGATTTCTGCTCCGGCGTCATACTTTTGTCCAGTTCGGCGAGCTTCGCCCGCAAAGCGGCGACGCGGCCGGGCGCATATTTTTCGACCAATGGCATCAATCGCTGCAATTCCATCAGTCCGAACATCGCGTACTGATTCCGCTGATAATTCACCGGGCTCGTGTCGGCCAGCAGGGCGAGCGTCCGCGTGACCATCAGCTCAATCGCCTCGCGCAGGACGGCTTCATCCACGCGCGGGGGGTTTTTCTTATCATCCTTCCCTGCGCCCGCGCCCGTATCGCCTGTCGGCTGGGCGGAGATGATCGTGATCAGGCGTGAGAGCAGGTATGGCGGCTCCGATTCGCTGCCTGAGTAATCGGCGCGGAGCCTGCCGAGGATGCTGCCGGCCAGCTTCGAGGCCAGTTTCGGGTCACTGCCCATGAGGCGCTGCAAAAATTCCATCACCTCGCCGGCCGCCCCCTTCGGGCCTCCGGCCAGCTTCTCTTCAGCCAGCTGGTATGCGCGCTGCGGGTCGGAATCGGCGAGCCGGGCCGCGAGCCTCATTTCAAACTCGCTTTCACGGGCGCGGAGATTATCGGGCGTGTTTTCGTCCACGCCGGCTGGCGGGCGCGAAGCGGCGAGCAACTCCTCGGCCAGCTTCGGGTCGTGCAGCGCGACCTGTTCGAGGATCATAAAGCGCAACTGCTCCCAGAGGGCATAAACCGGCTGGCCGCCCTCCTCCGATTCGTCATCGCTCAGGCGGGTGGCGCTCAGGATTTCGGCGAGCCCGCTCGTGGCTTCACGGTACAAGGCGCGGGCCCGTTTCTCGTCGCGCTTCCAGAGCAGTTCGGCGGCCGCCAGCCGGAGCCTGACGCGGTTCTCGGGCAGGCGCAGCGAGGGCACTTCGGCCAGCAGTTCGCCCAGCAGGGCGAGCGCACGCGTCTCCCGCAACTGCTGATTCTTTTTCTGCCGCTCACTTCGGGCAGACTGATCCGCGGCGGGCGATTGCGCGAACACGAGCGCGCCCGTCAGCAGAAATAAAGTGGTGGGGCGAATCAGATGACTGAACAACATAGCTGACTCCCTTCTGACGGTGGAACTACTGATCAGGAGGTGAAAGGGTACTGACTCCGCGCAGACTTGTCTGGTTCCGGGAGAGTGAGGGTGAGACAAGTTGCCCGTGCGGCTGAGATGAAGCTGAAGGGCCCGGCCCGGCTTTCCGCCCCGGGGCCCGCTTACTCTTCGTAGAGATAGCGGACGCTGCTTTTGCGCAGGAAGAGTTTCGGCCCGCCGTCAGCCGGCCCCAGACTGAACACGTCGCGGTCGTAATACCGCACCTGGCCGCGCAACTCCTCGCCGGTCTTGAGGACGATGACGACCGGGACCTCTTCATCTATCAGCTCTCTGAAATAGGCGGCTTCGTATCCGGTACTCTCAGGGTCGCTCGGGGCTGTGTTTCTTGGAGCGGCAGGCGATGACGGGCGGCGCTTGTGCTGATTACGACGCTTCGGGGTAAACCTTTTTTTGAATGGCATGTGATTCCCTTTGAAGATGTCCGGCAAATGGCAGTTTGCCGGCGGTGATATAAACAGCCTGCCGGGCGAGTCCGGGGCAGTGAACAAGGGCCGCAGCGAAGGCCGCGCAAGCCCACCGCTCATTTCAAAGTCGTGCCGACGGGAAAGCAGACAAAGTTTGCCGGCCATGAATTCCCGACCGCGCTCCCCGGGTGAGACCCGCTTGATCTACTTCTCGATGACTGTGACCGTCAGCGTGCGCTGTCCTGAAATGACGAACTCGGCCGGGGCCAGTTCCTTCTCAAACAGCGTCGTCGAGCGCGTCAGCGTGTAGCCGCCCGAAGTCCGGTCCGAGCCGAGCGTCGCCAGCACCGAAGGCGGCAGGCTCGGCAGCTCTTCGTTATTGATGACGGCCCCGGTCTCCGAGCGCGAGAGCCGGACGTAGAGGCGATCCGCCTTGCGGATGCGGTTGAGTTCGCGGACCAGCTGCCCGAGCGATTTCGGCGTGAAGCCGGTGCGCGGCTCCGCGGCCTGCACCGCCGTGCCGTCGCCGACCATGATCTGCAACTGGCCGAGCGGCACGTCCTGTGGGATCTCAATCGGGATGCGCTCGACGTATTCGCCGCCGTTTTCGGTGCGCGCGAAAGCCTGTATCTCGATCCGCTCGCCGCGCTTCACTTCGGTGCGGTTGGTCCAGAGCCGCTCGAGCTTGCCCGTGTTGCGTGCGTCCTTCGAGACGATGTCGAGTACGATCCGCTCGATGGCCATCTCGCTGAAGCCGCTGTTGTAGAGCGCGCTCACCGGCTGCGACACCGAGAACGCGGCGGCCAGCGGCGCGTTGGCCGAAATCGAGAGCCTGTTTTCCAGCCCGATCTCCGGCTGCCCCCTGAGCGCGATGCGCGTGCGCAGCTGGAGGGTCGAATCGCCGATCGTGCGTTCGGTCGAGGCAATCGTTGACATCGTCGTGATCTGCATCAGAATCGGCGTCAGGAAACGATCCGAGACCATCTCGAAATGATAAGGCTGGGTGACGCCGCGGCTGGTCTGGAGATTGATTTCGACCGGGATCATTTTCGGCGCGACACCGAGTTCGCCGTAAATGCCCGTCGAGCGGTCGCCGCGAATCGCGCCCACCATCGCGGTCGGCGCGGCCAGCTTGAATGAGATCGCGGAATTCGGCAGCACAGTTACCACCGAGCCCTCATTCATCGGCATGTCGGCGACGCCGAGCGAGAGGAACGGGTGGCCGAAGGCATAAATGCGATTGCCGTCGCGGTGCGTCACCGTGCCCGCCGCCGCCAGCGAATAATCGCCGCGCACGAGCGGCACGACAATCGTCGAGCCGGGCTTGAGCGTGTCGCCATCGGCCTTCTTCATCTCTTCGATCCCGGCGGCGCTCACCACGCCCGCGACCGGGTTCAGGCCCATCGCCTGAAACTGCGGGGCGAACCGTGCAATCACGTCAGACGGGATGCCCGTCACGGCGAGCGGCGTGGCAATCGGCACGAGTACCTGCCCACCCGCAGCCGTCTGCGTCGCGACCGGCTGCGCCTGATTACCGGTCAACCCGCTCACAAAGTTCGCGTACTCGCGCGAATTTTCACTGAAGGCGATCTCTGAAAATGAGATCGAACGCGGCTGCGCAGCCGGCCTCGCGCTCTTCTCCTGCTGCTGCTCGAAAATATCCACCATCTCCTGAATCGGCGTGATCCCGCCAATCGGGTCCTTGGCGAACTGGAAGCCGAAGGCGACCGCGCCGACCAGCTTCCCGTCAATGTAGACGGGGCTGCCGCTCATCCCCTGAAAGATGCCCGTGTGCTGGAACTTTTCGCCGAGCAGTTTGATGATGATGGCGTTGCGCTGCGGGTTCTGAAAGCCTTTCAGCACGCCGAGGATTTCGCACTCGAACCTGGTCGGCTCGCTGCCTTCGAGTACCGTCCAGCCGACGCCGCGCATCCCGGGTTTGACCTGATCGAGCGGGAAAAACCCGTTCGATTGCGGATTGCGGATTGCGGATTGCGGACCGGCCGAATCCTGAGACCCTTTGTCAGTCTGGGCTGAAGCGGTGGTGACAAGCAGGGCTGAAAGCAGGAACACGGAAATCAGACGAGTCATGTTGGAAGTACCTCAATGCCGAAAAACTGTTGATTGCGCGCCGCCGACTGCTATGATTCGGTCGGCAACGCCGACAGCAATATAACACAACAAATTGCGGATTGCAGATTGCGGATTGCGGATTGAAAAAAGATGGATGACATCAGACCTCAGATTTCAGACCCCGGGGGCAGTAACCCGCAATGCTTCATCCAAGCGGGCGGGCGCAGCGCGCGGATGGGTGAGGATAAATCCTGGCTCCCGCTCGACGGGCGTCCGATGATCGAACACGTGCTGGCAGCCGCCTGCGAAATCGCGCCTCACCCTGCCATCGTCATCAGCTCAAAGAACCCGCAGGCTGCCCGCTATCATGAGCTGGCGGAGCGGTGGCACGCTGAGGTGCTGGATGACCTGTACAATCACTGCGGCCCGCTGGGCGGCATTTATACCGCGCTCGCTGGGTGTTCAGCCGGGGAATCAGCGCTCATCCTGGCCTGCGACCTGCCATTCGTGACCGCGGAGTTTCTGCGGCGGCTTCGGCAGATTCACGAGACCGAAAAGCCCGACCTCACGATCCCGCTGGATCGCGCGAGCCGCGCGCAGATGCTGGTGGGCATTTACTCTGCCGCCTGCCGCGAGCCGCTCGGGCGCATGCTCGGCTGGAATGAGCTGGCGGCGGATCGGCTCCGCCTGCGCGTTCGGGCGCGGCTGGTTCCCTTCCGCGAATACGCTCACCTGCCCGATGCGGCCCGCTTCCTCACCAACGTCAACACACCCGAAGAGTACCAGGCCGTCGAGCCCGCCCCGACCGAGGCCACCCGTCACGACGATGTAATCGAATAATCACGCGAGCGCGAGACCTCTGGCATCTGATGCCCCGGAGATTTTCCCCGCCCCCCGGCAGATGGCAACGCGCCGCATCTGTTGCGGCAGATGCGAGGCTATGAATTATTCGACGACTTCAGTCCGTGAGATCACGAGTCCGCCTTTTGAGGCCGCGGCCACGGCTCCGGTCTCGCTCGCTGGCGCGGATAAAAGAGAAGTCGAAATAGACGTGCTGCGCGGCTGGTGCATCGTGATGATGATCGTCATGCACGTCGGCACGACGACGCGATTGAATGCGGTCGTGCATCCGCATCAATACGTCACTGCCGCGTCGGGTTTTGTCTTCCTGGCGGGCTGGCTGCTCGGGCAGATTTCAGGGCGGCGCCTCGCGAATGACGGGCCGCGGGCGGCTTACCGGCGGATCTGGTCGCGTGCGCTGAAACTCTGGGCCGCGCACTGCGTGCTGATGTTCGGCACGGTGATTCTGCATGAAACCACCGGGCTGCTGCCGATGTCTCCAGTCAGCGAAACGGGTGGCTGGGCGAACGCGCTCTGGATGATCCCGACGCTGCGATTGCAGTCGGAATATTACCTCAACATCCTGCCGGTCTATATCGTCTTTGTCGCGCTGACTCCGCTGTGGCTGGAAGCGATGCGGCGCAACCTGACGGCGCTGCTGATGGCCTGTTCGGGGGCGCTTTATCTCGCAGCGCAGTATTTTCCCGATCTGTGGCAGCTGGCGCACCCGGCTTCCGGCGCGCGGATATTTTCGCTGCCCGGGTGGCAGTTTCTGTACTTCAGCGGGCTGGCGCTGGGTTATCACCGGAAGAAACTGGCGGGCGAGTTCTGGCCCGCGCACCGGCAGTGGCTGCTGCCGGTGTGTTTGACGCTCAGCGCGGCTCTGTTCATCCTCGCGCAGTTTCAGCGCCCGTCTCACCCCTCACTGCACCTGCTCAATGACACAACCGATTCGTTCTGGTTCAACCGCGTGACGCATGCGCCGGGCCGGCTGGTCGTGTTTTTCACGACGATCATTCCCTGCTACCTGCTCGTCCGCTACTGCCTGCGAAACGAAAAATTCCCCGGCCCGCTGCGGTGGCTGGCGACGATGGGCCGGGCGAGCCTCTACTGCTTCATCGTCCACCTGATCTTCGCCATCGCCTTCCGCGCCATCAACACCTGGTCGTGGCCCCTCTGGTCGCAGGAGGTTCTGACCGCCGGCACAGTCGTACTGACCTGGCTGATGGCGCGCCATCAGGTGCTGGCGCGCGTCATTCCCAACTAAAGCAGCCTTCAGTCTGGTGTCTGATTCGATTCCTCAATTCAAATCAATCCCGTCCTCGCCGCGCCGCCTCATCACTGCGTTTCGATCCTTGCACTGAAGCATTTCCGCCCTTATCTTTGCGGCGCGGAACCGGTACCAGACACCGGCCTGCTCCGGCCCGCCATATTTCCTTATGCGTGATCGTTTCACTCTCGACCAGCAGCAGAACATTCTCTTCATCAACTTCGCGGGCCTCAGGATCGAAAGCCGCGAGCAGGTTGACGCGATGGCGCAGTACGTCCGCGAGGCTTACGAGACGCAGGGGCGCAGAGTCTACGCGGTCGTCAATTACGAGGGCACGGAGATCGCGCCGGAGATCGTTGATTATTACGGCGAGCGTATCAAGGACTTCTCCGACCGCTACGGCATCGCCACCGCGCGCTATTCGTCGAGCGGCTTCACCCGCTCGGTGCTGCGTTATCTGGGCGCGGCGAGTGACCTGCAATCCAACGTTTTCGCCACCCGGGGTGAAGCCATCCGCGCGATTCAGGAGATCGAAACCCGCCGCCGCGCCGAAAGCAGCCAGGCAGTCCGGCGGCTGCTCAACCCGCGCCGCAGCGTGCTGGGCAGGCTGCTGATCGGCTGGCTGGTTGCGCTGCTCGTGCTGGCGACGGTCTGTTTTGTGACTCTTCAATCAGCACCTGATTCACAGAGCGCGCGGGCAATCCTGCTCATCACCGTTTCAGCTGCCCTGTTGCTGATCGCCACGTCTTTCGTCACCAGCGCAGTTTTGTTTTTCAGGGTCATCAAGCCGCTGCGCCGGATGGAGGGGATCGCGCGCCAGCTCGTCACCGGCGGTTACGTCGAGCCGGTCACCGCTGGCGGCCCGGACGAGGTGGGCAGTCTGGCGCGGGCACTCAACGAAACGGCGGAACAACTGCGGCGCGACCTCGAACGGCTGAGCGGCCTCTACCACATCTCGCTGATGATGGGCACGGGCACGGAAGTCAGCCGCGCCTGCGAACTGCTGACGCGCAAGATCGCGCGGCTGCTCGGCGCCGAAATGTGCCTGATCCTGCTCTGCGACGAACGCAAACAGCGCCTCTCCGCGCAGCTGCCCGGCTACGGCGTGAGCGATGACCAGGCGCAGCTGCTGCGCTCACGGCTCGACGAGTGCGGCATCGTCGCTTCCGTGCTGAAAACCGGCGAGCCGTATCTGACGAACGACGCTGCGGCTGAAATGCCCGGCGTGCGCGAAATGCTGGCCGTCCCTTTGCAGGCCGGCGAACTCACTCTCGGGTCGCTGGCCGTGATGAACAAGGCCGGCGGGTTTCTGGAAGAAGACAAACAGCTGGTGATGATCTTCGCCTCGCAGGCCGCACACCTGCTCGCCAACGCACAGCTGCTGGAAAAAGAGCGCCTGATGACGCAGCAGCTGATCGCTTCGGAGCGTCTGGCCGCGGTCGGCGAACTCGTCGCCGGGGTCGCGCATGAAGTCCGCAACCCGCTCTTCGGCATCATGACGACGCTCGGCGCTCTGTCACGCAAACTCGACGACCGCGAAGCCGTGCGCCCCTTCCTCGACGTGGTGAACATGGAGGTCGGCCATCTCAATTACCTGATGGAACAGCTGCTCGAACACAGCCGCCCGATCACCTTTGACGCGACCGCCTCAGACATCCGCGAAGTGATCCGCGAGGCAATCGCCGAGTTCAGACCGCAGGCCGAGGCCGGAGGTGTCACGCTTTCCTGCGATTGCCCCGAGCAAGTGCCGGCCCTGCGTTTTGACCGCCGCAAAATGCACGGCGTCTTCGTCAATCTGCTCGACAACGCCTTGCGGCACACCAAAGCGAACGGACAGATTTGGATTGTGTTGAGTATGAGGAGCGATAATTCAAATGGCGACGGTCAGAGTCAGTTGCGGATCGAAGTCAGCGACACCGGCTCTGGCATTGTGCCGGAAAATGTGAGTCGGGTCTTCGAGCCGTTTTTTACGACGCGCACCGACGGCACCGGCCTCGGCCTTGCGATCACGCGCAAAACAATTCACGATCACGGCGGCACGATTGCGGTCAGGTCGGAAACAGGAAAAGGAACGTCATTTATGATCCGTTTGCCGTTGCAGGCTCAGAGTCCATAGGGGTGTGGTAAAAGCTGACCTGGCTCCCGGATTGTAGTCGCTCACGTGCGAGTTGAAGTCAAAAGCCTCTTTCATCACTCGCATCCTGAAGGCGCATCGTCAGGTGTTATGAAAGTCCTGGTTGAAAAAATTCGCTCTACTGTCGCGGTATTGATCAGCCGCCTTTTGCCCATCCGCCCCAGCGATGCTGACCCCATCCTCACGTTTGACGCATCTGACTTCGAGGATCGCCGGGAATGGAATCGTGCTTGGGGTAATCAGTCCCACCGGCACCTCAATACACCATTGAAGATTGATCTCACAAATGATTTGTCCCGGGCTGGCAGTGTGATCTCGGCCACGATTTCCGAAGACCCTCCTGAATTCAGTGACCGGGCCTTCCGACAGTCTGACGAGTGCCCCGTCTGTGGCCGGACAACTGTTGGGATGTCCCGCCGCGCCGCGAGCGTGCATCCTGAATTTGAAAACGGCCTCAGAAATATCTCGTTCGGGGTGTGGGTACATAACGACTGCTTTGAGAGTTGCCCCGATACCGGCAGGCCGGCGCCAATACCGTGGTAACTGGTCATCACAACCCTCACCTGAACACGCACCTGCGATTGAAGCCTTCAGCAGGATTTGAGTTGCAGGCAGCCTGACTGCCATCTTATCCTCTCGGTGGCTGTTACTGTGTGAGAAGGAGACGTTCATGAATACAAATGATGAAAGCACTCCCACCAATCCGATTCCGGAGCAGTTACCCCAGACCATCCCGGAGTTGTTCACCCTGCTCAACGCACGTCTGGAAGTACACTTCACTGAACTGAAGAACCTGCTGACGGTTGAGGTCAGGCGACTTGAGGAGGATGCCCGCACTCGTTACGTTGATCTTCGCCAGCGGGTCGAACTGGTGAATGAAAAGCTGGATGTTTATACCGAAGAGGTGAAGTTCCTGAGGAGAGATGTGCGGCGACTGGAGAGCAAAACTGATCCGTCGCTGCCCGCCTGACAAGCCCTCATCGCGGTTTCCCCGGGTTCGCGTATGCCGGCCGTGGTCATCTATCCTGATTATCTGCACCTGCTTCATTGATCCTCAATCACAATGCCCGCCAGTCAGGACAAAATTCTGATCGCCGACGACCAACCTTCCGTGCGCTTCGGCCTGCGCAACCTGCTCGAAGCCGAAGGCTACCGCGCGCTCGAAGCCGAAACCGGCGCGCAGGCCCTGTCGCTCGTCACCGAACAGTCGCCGCAACTCGTCCTGCTCGACCTGCGACTGCCGGATACGAACGGCCTCGACCTGCTGCCGCGCATCAGGGCGATTGATGACGAAGTGCCGGTGATCATCCTGACCGCCCACGGCACGATTGAATCGGCGATCAAAGCGCTCAAGGGTGGCGCCGAAAATTTCCTGACCAAGCCCTTCGACGCCGACAGCCTGCTCATCCTGATCGCCAGAACGCTCGAACAGAGTCACGCCCGCCGCGAGCGACTGCTGATCGGGCTCGCGCAGGAGCAGGTCGCGGCCGAATACTTCCTCGGCCGGAGCGAAACGATCAAACGCATCCACGCGACCGTTGAAAAGCTCGCGCCTTCGGACACGACGGTACTCCTGCAGGGCGAAACCGGCACGGGCAAGGGGATGGTCGCGAACCTGATTCACCGGCTGAGCGACCGGCGCGACAAGCCCTTCGTCGCGATCAACTGCGCGGGCCTGAGCCGCGAGTTGCTCGAAAGCGAACTCTTCGGCCACGAGAAGGGCGCCTTCACCGGGGCCGTCTCGACCAAAGCGGGGCTCTTCGAGCTGGCGCATCAGGGGACGATCTTCTTTGACGAGATTGCCGAGATGGAGCCGTCAATTCAGGCGCGGCTGCTGAACGTGCTGGAGCAGAAAAGATTTCGGCGCGTCGGCGGAGTGCAGGAGAAAGAGGTCGCCGTGCGGATCATCGCCGCGACTAATCGCCACCTGCCCGCCGAAATCAAACGCGGGCACTTCCGCGAGGATCTGTTTTACCGGCTGAGCGTGATGCCGATCCTGCTGCCGCCCTTGCGCGAACGCCGCGAAGATATCCTGCCGCTCGTCGCGCAGTTCATCGCGCACTTCAATCAGAAGCTCAACCGCCGCGTTCAGGGCGTCACGCCGAAGGCCGAGGCGCTGCTGCTCAGTTACAGCTGGCCCGGCAACATCCGTGAACTCCGCAACATCGTCGAGCGCGCGATGATCTTGTGCGGCGCCGAACGCATTCACGCAGGCGACCTGCCGCTCGGCGCCGGGGTTTCAGAAGGTTCGGAAGACGCCGGGCGCGGTGAAAACCGCGAGGAGTTTCTGTCACTCGAAGAGGTCGAGCGCCTGCACATCCAACACGTCTTCGCGGCCACCGGGCGCAACCTCAGCCGCACCGCCGAAATCCTTGGCGTCACGCGGACGACGCTTTACAGCAAGCTGCGGAAGTATCAGCCCGATGCACAGGGCTGAGTCTTTGCATCAGAGCAGCTTACGCAATGATCAAAAAATAAACACTCCTCCCGATGACCGCTTAAAATCTGAACACCCGCGCAAAATCCCACAGCCCCGGACCTGCGCTCACACTCATCACTCAATCTCACTCACTCAACGAGTTACCCATTCCACACTTCGCCTGCCAGCGACACGTTCCGACGCGGAACAACGATTGCTTTTCATTCACCGCAACAGCTTTGCCGGGGAATTTACTGAGGTTTGCTTACGACAAACCATCACCTGTCACCATCACCACAAAGTAAGGAGAGCGAGGATGAAGATCAGAACCGCAGCAGCATTCTGCCTGGCACTCTGCCTGTCGGCCTTCTTCAGCGTGTCGGTATCCGCGCAGAGCCAGACCACGGGGCGCATCGCCGGAACAGTCAAAGATGAAAAGGGGGACGTGATCGCCGGCGCTGAAATCACCGTGACCGGCAAAGCGACCGGGGAGGAACGCCAAGTCACCGCCGACGCGGAAGGCAATTACACCGTGCCGCTGCTGACTCCGGGCGCCTGGCAGGTCACCATCAAAGCGAACGGCTTCAAGAGGGCCTTCTTTGATATCGTCAGGGTCGTCATCACTGAAACCACCGTCGTCAATGCCAGTCTGGTGGTGGGCGCGGTGACTGAAGAATCGCTGACCATCACCTCCGCCTCCCCGCTCGTGCAAACTGAAGGCGCGCAGTTGGGCCGCGTCGTGGATTCACGCGCCGTCGCTGAACTCCCGCTGGCGACGCGGAATTTCACGCAGATCCTTGGGCTTTCGCCCGGCGCGGCAACTTACCTGCCCGATAACACTGCCGTCGGGCGCAACTCGCAGAACATCTCGGTCAACGGCGCGCGCGTGACGAACAACAATTTTCAGATCAACGGCGTGGACGCCAACTCGATGGGGACGAACTCCGCGCCGTCACTCTCAGTGCCCGCGCCCGAAACGATTCAGGAATTCAAGGTGCAGACCTCGCTGTACGACGCCACATTCGGGCGTTCAGGCGGCGGCAATGTGCAGGCCGTCACGAAGAGCGGAACCAGCGAATTTCACGGCGCGGTTTACGAATACCTCCGCAATAAGGCGCTCAACGCCAACAACCCGTTCCTGAAAGCCGCCGGTGTCGCGCAGCCCGAACTGACGCGCAACGTGTTCGGCGGCACGATTGGCGGCCCCGGCATACCAGACAAGCTCTTCTTCTTCATTTCGTATCAGGGCACGCGCGAAAACAACGGCGCTTCGCCGATCAACAGTCTGACCTCAAACGTGCTGGTCGCGCCGGGGCTGACTGATGACCGTTCGCAGGCGACGCTGCTCAAAACATTTTTCCCCGGCAGCACGACCGTGACTTCGATCAACCCGACGGCACTCTCGCTGCTCAATGCGAAGCTGGGCAACGGCCAGTATCTGATCCCGACCCCGCAGGCCAGCGGGAGGTATTCGGGCTCGGCGATCTCAAAGTTTCAGGAGGATCAGTTCAATTCCAACTTCGACTGGCGGCTGAGCGACAAGGATTCGATTGCTTTCAAGTTCTTCTTCTCGAACGCGCCGCAGACGCTGGTGCTGCCGAGTTTCCTGGGCGGCGGCCCGAACGTGCCGGGCTTCGGCAATTTTCAGAAGAACAACAACCGGCTGGCGACGGTGCAGCACACGCACGTCTTCAGCCCGAACCTGATCAACGAGGCGCGCGTCGGTTACAACTTCATCCGCGTGGATGCCTTCCCGCAGGAGCCGATCAACGACGCCGACATCGGCATCAGGCGGGCGAACGCCGGGGACTTTCCGGGGCTGCCGCTGATTCGCATCGCACCCGCGGCGGGCGGCGTGGTGATCGGCACTTCGCCGACGATTGACGTGAAGGCTGTGGCCCCTTCGACGACGCTCGCGGACACGCTCTCGATCACGAAGGGTAAGCACTTCATCCGCGCGGGCGCGGAGTTCCGCTACAACGAGAACAACTACGTGCTGAATTTCTTCACGCGCGGGCAGATTGATTTCCTGAGCTTCCAGAGCTTCCTGCAGGGTCAGGCATTCGTCTCGGTCTTCGGCAGCGGACTCGGCAATCGCAGCCTGCGCGCGCACGATTACAACTTCTTCGTGCAGGACGACTGGAAGGTCTCATCGAAGCTGACGCTCAATCTGGGCCTGCGTTATGAACTCGACCTGCCGCCATACGACACGCGCGGGCGCATTGCGACGTTCGACCCGACGCTCTACAAGCCGCGCCCGCTCGCCGTCGCAGGCACGCCGCTTGGCCCGCCCGTCGGCGGATTCGTGCAGGCCGGGAACGTGACGAAGGAGTTCGATTCGCCGGACATTCCAAATGTGGACAAGCGCGTCGTCACGAGCATTGACCCGAACAATTTTGCCCCGCGCATCGGCTTCGCGTATTCGCCGCTCAGTTCAGGGCGGATGGTCGTGCGCGGCGGCTACGGCATCTTCTATTCGCGCGCTTCGTTCCAGTACATCACGCTGAATGTGATCGTGCCGCCCACGTATGTGTTCGGCGCGAGAGTCGGCTCGCCCGCGCCGCTCCCGTTTTCTGACCCGTTCTTCGCGGCCCCGACGCAATCGCAATTCCCCACGCTCGTGCCAGGCGTAGCGCTCTCAGGCACCGTCTTTGATCGCAACATCCGCACGCCGTATCTGCATCAGTACAACTTCAACGTGCAGTACGAAGTCCTCAGGGACTGGATGTTCGAGGCCGCGTATGTCGGCACGCGCGGGGTGAATCTGTTCCGGCAGGTGGCGATCAATCAGGCGCGGCTGGCGAGCGCGCAGAACCCGATCACCAACGACGTGACCGGCGCGGTGATCAATACGACGACTCCCGCGAACGCTGCGTTGCGCGCGCCGTTTTCGGGCGTGGGGATCAACGGATTCTTCCAGAATCAGTCCACGGCGCAATCGAGTTACAATTCGTTGCAGGCGAGCCTGACCAAACGATTCTCCGGGGGCCTGCAATTTCTGGCGGCTTACACTTACGCCAAATCAATTGACAACGCCTCTGGTCAGGGCGGCGGCGCGGGGATCGGCGGCGTAATCAATCCGGGCGCGGTCGGTGAAACCAGCGCGATTCTCGGCAATCAGCTCAATAATCGGGCCAACCGCGGTGTGTCGGATTTCGACCGCACATACCGGTTTGTGCTGAGCGGCTTGTGGGATCTGCCGCGCCCGTCTTTCATCGGGGATTCAAAGGTCGGCAACTTCCTGCTGGGCGGCTGGCAGGTGGCCGGCATCGTCACGGTGATGTCGGGTCTGCCGATTGATATTGTGGACACGGGCGCGGGGTCGTTTTACGGCTTGTCGGGCGGCAGTGCGCCGCTCGCGCGCCCCAACTACGCCGCAGGCGCAACGCGTGACACGGCCATGAGCCCTGTGCCCACGGGCTATTATTTCAACCCCGCGGCTTTCGCGCGCCCGATGATTGCGGCGGGTCAGCCGATTCCAAGTTCCGGCGGGGCAGTCGTCGCGGGCGCGGCGGGCACTGACATCGGGATGGTCGGCCGCAACATCCTGCGCGGGCCGCGCCAGAAGAACACCGATTTTTCGCTGATCAAACGCTTCCGCGTGGCCGAGTCCAAGAACTTTGAATTCCGCGCCGAGTTCTTCAACCTCTTCAATCAGGTCAACCTCGCCAACCCGATCAGCGACCTCAACGCGGTACCCGCTTCCGGCGGCAGCCTCGACCCTGTCACCGGCGCGGTTGTCAACCCCGGCTCGTTCGGGCGTATCATCTCCGCGACCAACAACCCGCGCATTATTCAGTTTGCGTTCAAGTTCAATTACTGAATAACTGTTCGGAGATCAGTATGTACGTCAGAGACTGGATGGCACGGCGCGCGGTGGTTTCGCCCGACAAGGTGGCAATCATCAACGCGGGGACCGATACAACGCTCAATTACCGGCAACTGAACGAACGGGCCACGCGGCTGGCGAATTATTTGCGCGAGCGGTGCGGCGTGCAGAGCGGCGACCGCATCGCCGTGCTGGCATTGAATCGCGCCGAGGTTCTCGAAGCCTTCTTCGCCGCGGCCAAGCTCACGGCGATTCTCGTCCCGCTCAATTACCGCCTGACTCAGCCCGAACTGGAATACATTCTCAGGGACTGCGAGCCGCGCGCGCTGTTTTACGAGGCCGAATTCGCGCCCGTCGTCAGCCGCCTGCGCGAGCAGGTCACGATCAGTCATGGCATCGCCTTTGATTCATCATCCACTGATCCCTGTTATGAGCAGGCATTGCATGAGTCCTCGACGGCTCCGGTGGAAGTCGAAAGCTTCGACGCCGAAATGCCCGCGCTGATCATCTACACTTCCGGCACGACCGGACACCCCAAAGGCGCACTGCTCTCTCACCGGATGCTCACGTGGAATTCGATCAACACCAACCTCGGCTGGGATCTCGCGGCGAGCGACATCACCACGGTTCACGCGCCGCTCTTTCACACCGGCGGCTTCAACGTGCTGACGCTGCCGCTGCTCCACGTCGGCGGCACGGTCGTGATGCTGCGCTGCTTTGACGGCACGCAGGTCCTCGAAGCGATTGAACGGTATCGCTGCACGGTAGCCTTCGGAGTGCCGACGATGTTTCAGATGATGATGGAATCGCCGCGCTTCCCGGGCACCGATCTCAGTTCGCTGCGGTTCTTAATCTCCGGCGGCGCGCCGTGCCCGCTCCCGTTGATTGAAGCTTATCAGCAGCGCGGCGTCTGCTTCACCCAGGGGTTCGGGATGACCGAAGTCGGGCCGAACTGTTTCAAGCTCGACCTCAGAGATGCCAGGAGGAAGGCCGGCTCCATCGGCTTCCCGACCTTTCACAGCGAAGCGCGCATCGTTGATGAGTGCGGTCACGACGTGCCGCGCGGCGAAATCGGCGAGTTGATCCTGAAGGGGCTGCACGTCTGTTCCGGCTACTGGCGGAACAGCGAAGCGACCGCGGCGGCGCTGCGCGGCGGCTGGTTTTACACGGGCGATCTGGCCCGGCAGGATGACGACGGTTATTACTACATCGCCGGTCGCGCCAAAGACATGATCATTTCCGGCGGCGAGAATATCTACCCGGCGGAAGTCGAAGCCGTGCTACACGCGCATCCTTCAGTCGCTTCCGCCGCCGTCTTCGGCCTGCCCGATCCGAAGTGGGGGGAAACGCCGGTCGCCGCGGTCATCAGACGGGGCGAAGTCACTGACGACGAAATCACCGCCTTCTGTCTGGACAGGCTGGCGCGTTACAAAATCCCGAGACGCATCGTTTTCGTCGAAGAGTTCCCTCTTTCGGCCTCAGGCAAGATTCTCAAACGGATGCTGAAGGAAACATTGATGGTTGATGAGTGAGCTCCGCCCCAGCGCCGCCCGGACCTCGCCCATTCCACCTGCACGTACCTGGGACAAAACCAGATGTCGTATTGTTGAAGGCCCCTTCACCGCAGAGACGCGGAGAGAGCAGAGACTACGCAGAGAAAGACAGCAACCTCTGCGCCGGCTCTGCGTTCTCTGCGCCTCCGCGGTGAATTTCCCTCTCACAACAGATCTCCTGACTTTGCGCGAGGCGCGACAAGATGTGGAATGACACGCCACATCAGCGGGTATATCTGCCACTGGGCAGCCTGACCGGGCCGGGATGGAAAAGCTTTTCCGGCATCATCACCCCGTCCTTTTTGAAGACCGCGCCGTTCTTCATCACGAACTGCACACTGCGCAACGCATCAATCTCAGTGAGCGGATCGCCCACGACGGCGATCAGGTCGGCGAAGCAACCCGGCCTGATGGGGCCGCGCTCCCTGATGATGTCGGCGGCCTTGTAGCCGTTGATCGTGAGCGCGCGCAGGATGTCGGCGGCGGGTATCCGGGCCGCCTTCCAGGTTTCCAGAAAGGCAATCGTCAGGTCGCCGCGGCTCAGCCATTCGCCGGTCTGCTCGTCCTTCATCCGCTCGTTCCAGTAATCGAAGTCGGTCGAGAAGGTCAGCGGAACCTTCTTCTCCCAGGCATCGCGCAGTCTGGCCACGGTCTGCCTGAAGGCCGCTTCGCTGCCGCGATACCTGGTGAAGGGCGTGTCGGTGCCCGCGAGGAAGATGCCTTTCTCGGCCATCTGGCGGTGGTGTTCGGGCGTGAGCGCGTTGCCGTGAGCGATGATGTGGATGCCCGCGTCAATGGCGCGCTGCGCGCCCTCCGGGGTCTGCACGTGGCCTTCGACTTTGCAGCCGCCCTTCGCCGCCTCGCTGATCGCCAGTTTGATGTCCTCGACCGAGTAGCCCCACGGCTTGCAGTCAATGCAGAGCTTGATCGTCCGCGCGCCGAAGAGCATGTTCTCGCGGACGGCGCGCACGATCTCGTCGTGGCTGTTGGCGTCGAGGTATTCCGGGAAGATGATCTGGTGATACTTGTACATCTCCGGCGTCGGCCACAACTGCCCGCCCGTGCTGCCGATGATGATGCCCGACGGGATGACGGTCGGCCCCGGCAACCAGCCCTGCTCGATGGCCTGGCGCAAGGCCACATCGGCATAAAGCCCGTTGTTGCCCACATCACGAATGATGGTGAAGCCCGAGTTGAGCAACTGAATGCCGTTGGACGCGGCCTGAATCGCGCGCAGCGCCGTCGAATCCATCACATAGGTCAGGTAGTAATAGTTGTTCTCGGGCTGCTCCTTGTAAGTCATCGCCATGTGCGTGTGCGCGTCCACGAGACCGGGCAGCACCGTGAGTTTTGTGAGATCAATGACCGTCGCCCCGGCGGGGATGGCCAGGTTCGCGCTGACCGCCCTGATCCTCTCGCCCTCGACGAGGATCACCTGGTTAGTGGCCACCGTCCCGGTCTCCGGGTCAATCAGCCGGCCGGCTTTGATCGCCGTAACCGGGGCAGACTGTGATTGTGCAGCAGTCAATCCCGTCAGGAAAACCACCAGAAGGAAACAGCACATACCGGTACGTTTATTCATGATTGGCTCCTTGATTCTCGAAAATGGTGACGATGTTCGGATGATTGGGCGCCGAAACGATGCACGCGTGGTAAACCTTCCCCATCCCACCTGCGCCAATCGGGGCGATGACGTCGTGGTGGTCGAAGCGCGAACGGGGCAATGTTCATCGGGTTTTCCTCGCTCGTGGTGAGTACGCGCCGAAAGAATCAACTGCTCTGACGGATTCTCAGGATGTCGCCGAGCGGGCAGCGGAAGCCGGGAAATAAATCCTCACACACAAGCTCGCCATCGCCCGGGAAGGCGATGATGTCAGTGATGGAACGATAGATCGTGATGGTGCGGTCTTCGGGGGCGACCAGCCAGACCTGCTTCACCCCGGCGTTCAGATACTCGCCGACTTTGGCGGTGACCTTCACGTAAAGGTCATTGGGCGAGATGATTTCAACAGCGAGGTCGGGCACGATCAGCCACTTGCCTTCAGGCTCTTCGGCAGGCAGCCGATCAGCAGAGATGAAGGCGAGATCGGGGATACGCTCGTTCCTGCCAATCTGAAAACCGGTCTCTACATACATTCCCCCCAGCTTGTTCGCTTCAACAAAACTGCCTGACCTGAGAACAAGTCGTCCACAGACACCTCCATGTATGGCTCCGGGCATCTCCTTCTCCTCCGGCTGACCGTTGACGATTTCGTAGTTTTTTTCCGGGTCGGGAGTAACTTCGGTGACGGCTTCCATAGTGTAATCCCCTGTAAAAAATCTGAACTGTCCGGCATTCTATTTCACCCGGCCCTGAGCGGACAAGAAATCATCCGCGGCGCTGCTTGTCCCGCCCCCGCCTCTCCGCTAGAATTCTCGTTTCGTTTATCAGAACAAAAATTGTCTGTAGTGCCCTGTATGTCTATTAACAAAATCACGGTGCGCGGCGCGCGCCAGCACAACCTCAAAAACATCAACGTCGAAATCCCGCGCAACCGGCTGACCGTCATCACCGGACTGAGCGGTTCGGGCAAATCGTCGCTCGCCTTCGACACGATCTACGCCGAAGGCCAGCGCCGCTACGTCGAATCGCTCTCGGCTTACGCGCGGCAGTTTCTGGACCAGCTCGAAAAGCCCGACGTGGATGCGGTCGAAGGCCTTTCGCCCGCGATCTCGATCGAGCAGAAGACCACCAGCCGCAGCCCGCGCTCGACCGTCGGCACGGTCACCGAAGTGTACGACTACCTGCGCCTGCTCTTCTCTTCCATCGGCCAGCCGCACTGCCACAACTGCGGCCGCCCCGTCTCGCGGCAGTCAACCGAGCAGATCATTCAGAGCGTCAGGGAGCTGCCCGAAGGCGAGCGCGTGATGATCCTTGCGCCGATTGTCCGGGGCCGCAAGGGCGAGTTCAAAAAGGAACTCGAAAAGTTGCAGAAGAGCGGCTTCACGCGCGTCAGAATTGACGGCGAGATGCGCTCGCTCGACGAAGAGATCACGCTCGACAAGCGGAAGAATCACACCATCGAAGTCGTGGTTGACCGCCTGCTGATCAAAGGCGGCATCGCGCAGCGGCTGGAAGAATCGGTCAGGACCGCGACCAGACTGACCGACGGCGTGGTCGTGATCTCGATCGTTGACGGCGAAGAGCGGATGTATTCGGAGCGGATGGCGTGCGTCTATTGCAACATCTCGATCCCGCAACTCGAACCGCGCTCCTTTTCCTTCAACAGCTCCTATGGGGCCTGCAAGGAGTGCCACGGCATTGGCACGAAGCTCGAAATTGACCCGCGGAAGCTGGTACTCGATGAACACACTCCGATCGGCAAACTGTCCTTCGTCGGTGACGCCGACAAGAACACCGATTCGTACCTGCGCGAGGCATTGAACGCCGTGGCGCGGCATTTCGGCGCTGACGCCAGTACAACCTTTGCCGACCTGCCGAAGAAGGCGAAGGACGCTTTCTTCTTCGGGCTCAAGGATCAGATCGAGTTCCGTTACGGCGAGTATAAATACAGGAGCGAGTGGAAGGGCGCGACGGCGTTTCTGGTGGACACGCTGAAAACTTATGAAGAAGAAGACGAGGAAGGCGGCAGCCGCCAGCGCGCGGCCTTCGAGGCGCTGATTTCGCCGATCACCTGCCGCGCCTGCCAGGGGCAGCGGCTGCAACCCGAATCGCTCGCCGTGCGGGTCAACGGGCTCTCGATTGCGGAATACACGAGGCTGCCGATTACGGACGCCGGCGCCGCTTTTGAGAAGATCAAACTCAATCAGCGCGAGGAGACCATTGCCGGTCGCATTCTGAAGGAGATTCGCGACCGGCTCGGGTTCCTGAAGGCGGTCGGCCTCGGGTACCTGACGCTTGACCGCCCGTCGGCGTCGCTCTCGGGCGGCGAGAGCCAGCGCATCCGGCTGGCCACGCAGATCGGCTCGCAACTGCGCGGCGTGCTGTACGTCCTCGATGAGCCTTCAATCGGGCTGCACCCGCGCGACAATCAGCAGCTGCTCGACACGCTGGCGAGACTGCGCGATCTGGGCAACACGGTGCTGGTCGTTGAACACGACGAGGAGACGATCCGCCGCGCCGATTACGTCGTTGACCTGGGCCCCCGGGCGGGCAGTCATGGAGGCGAACTGATCGCGGCGGGCACGCCCGACGACATCGCCAGAGCCGACGCCTCACTGACGGGCAAATACATCTCCGGCGAGCTGGCCGTCACGCTCCCGCACGAGCGCCGCTCGCCCAACGGCAAGGCGCTCGTCGTGCGCGGAGCGAGTGAACACAACCTCAAAAATATTGACGTCACCTTCCCGCTCGGCCTGTTCACGGTCGTGACCGGCGTTTCCGGATCGGGCAAATCAACGTTGGTCGAAGACATTCTGTACCGCGCGCTCGCCCGCAAAATTTATCGCAGCCTCGCCGAACCTGGCGCGCACAAAACCATCGAAGGGCTGGAACACATAGACAAGATCATCGAGATTGACCAGTCGCCAATCGGGCGGACGCCGCGCTCGAACCCGGCCACCTATACGGGGCTCTTTACGCCGATCCGCGAGCTGTACGCGATGCTGCCCGAGAGCCGCGAGCGCGGTTACAAGCCGGGGCGCTTCTCATTCAACGTCAAGGGCGGGCGGTGCGAGGCGTGCCAGGGCGACGGGCTCAAGCGCATCGAGATGAACTTCCTGCCCGACGTTTACGTCACGTGCGAAGTCTGCCGCGGTCAGCGTTACAACCGCGAAACGCTCGACGTGCGGTATCAGGGCCGGAACATCGCGCAGCTGCTCGACACGACGGTTGAAGACGCGCTCGAACTGCTCGAAAACCACCCGCAGATCAAAGCTAAATTACAGACGCTCAGCGAAGTCGGGCTCGGGTATCTGAAGCTCGGGCAGTCGGCGACGACGCTCTCGGGCGGCGAGGCGCAGCGCATCAAGCTCTCAAAGGAGCTGTCGCGCCGTGCCACCGGTCGCACGGTTTACATCCTCGACGAGCCGACTACGGGCCTGCACTTTGAAGACGTGCGCAAGCTGCTCGACGTGCTGCAGCGGCTGGTCAGTCTGGGCAACACGGTCATCGTCATCGAACACAATCTGGACGTGATGAAATCCGCCGACTGGATCATTGACCTCGGGCCCGAAGGCGGCGAGGGCGGCGGGCGCATCGTCGCCGAAGGCACGCCCGAAGCGGTCGTGCGCAACAAAAAATCATTCACGGGCCGCGCGCTGCGGGCCGCGCTGAACGGAAATCTGAAATGAATTTCCCTGCCCTGACTCGTCGCGCTTTTTTGAAGTGGTGTGTTCAGCCGCTCGTGCCGATGGGATTCCCTCAATTGCGTCGGGGTAATGTGGCTGGTGTCAGACAATCGTCCGCACGGACTGGCTATGGTATGGGCGGCTATGGGCGGGGTAATTACACGAAGCGTGTGCATCATTCAGAACCCTGGAATGAAGGCGCATGAACCTGGGAGCGCGAGCGTCCCGCTTGCTTAATCACCGAAAAGAGCCCAGGCGAATTCCAGGTGGCCCTGAACTCAAGCCTGGCGAGCGGGACGCTCGCGCTCCCAGGCGCTCCGCGATTTCAATTAACGCCGGCGGTCAATCAGGGCTGCCTTTGATTTACAGGAGACAGACCTGATATGGCGCGATTGCCAAACCCGGGTGGCGATGCGGATAACTGGGGCGCGCTGCTCAACGATTTCCTCCAGGTTTCACACCGCGAGGACGGGACGCTGCGCGGCACTTATTCAGTCGCCAGCGTCAGGGACTTCGGGGCGAGAGGCGACGGGGCGGCGGATGACGCTCCGGCGATTCAGGCCGCGATCAGGTCGCTGCCGAATGGCGGCGTCGTTTACTTTCCCCCGGGCACGTACCAGATCAACCAGCCGAACGGCATCATCATTTCATCGCCGGACATCATTCTGCGCGGCAGTTCGCGGGAAACTACCCGCGTGATCGCCGGCCCGGCCTGCCGGTATCTGGTGCAATCTTCATTCAGCCCCCCCATTCTGGCCGGTCACTTCGAGATTCACGACCTGACGCTCGACGGGGGCTTCAGGTGCCAGGAGACGCTCGCGGTCGCCGGGGTGCTGACGGAAGCGGTCACCATTCATCGCTGTGCGTTCCACCGATTCAACAACGCCGCGCTGTTCACACAGGGCCGTGGGGTGAGCTTCGATCAATGCACGTTCGATAACTTCGGCAGTGGGGCCGGGCGGGCCATCCAGTTCAATGAGGGGTTTGAAGACATCTCCATTTCGCGCTGCCGCTTCCTCTGGTGTTCTGACGGGATCATCGTGGCGACCGGGCAGGACGCCAGTACGAATCTGACACAGAACATCACCATTGAAAATAACTACTTCGATTTCGGCTGGTATACGCTCCCGGCGGCGTTTTCGGGCGGCGGCGCAACCGTCAGGTATACGGGCGGCGGGCTCACTGACACGGCGGCCAGCTTTCTGTCTCGCGGCGTCAAACAGTATATGTACTTCCGCGCGCTGCCGACGCGCCGGACGGGGCGCGTGACTGCGGCGACAAAGCTCTCGCTGACCGACACGTCAGCCTCATTCAATAAGGACGGCATTATTATTGGTGAGATCATTCGCGCGACGGCGCCCGGGTACAAAGGCTTCGCGGTCATCTCGGCGATTGTCGGCAGCACTCAGCTGCGCGTCGAAGAGTGGCTCGATGACGCCACACGCCAGCCGCTCCCGCCCCCGCCCGCCGGTGCCGCATATACTCTTTACGCGGTGCTGCTTGGATTCACGGATCAGGTGAATGCGACGAGCGTGGGCCTTTACGCCGGAAGGTGGTTTGACCTGAATGGGAAAGAAGCCACCCCGGCGAATGGCACCCCGTATGAATTCATTCCGAAACCCAATTACCCGATTCACATCGAACGTGGCGGACGCAACATCAGGATTCTGTACAACACGCTCAAGCGGGCCTGGAGCGACCAGATCAGCGTCTTCGGAAATGAAGCCATGATCATCGGCAATCAGATCCTGTGGGGACAGGATATGGGCATCACCCTGAGCGGCACGCCCGGCGAGGGGCATTCCATCGTCGCGCAGAATCGCCTCCACAAATCCGGCGCCTGCGGCATCTGGGTCGGGGGGGTCGAAAATGTAACCGTCGGACAAAATATGGTTGTCGCTTCCACGTGGGTCAATGCCATCGAATCAGTCAGGCTCGGAGGAATCGTCGTAGCGGACTCAAACCATGTCGCGGTCGCCGGCAACATCTGCGACGGAGAGAACCTTCCGCACGCCGAGGCCGGGATTGTGGTTCGTGACTCGAAGAATGTCACGCTCTCGGCCAACGTCGTTACGAATGTCAGGAAGTGTGGGATCAGCGTCCACGGCGCCGCGGTGGACGCGGTGCGCTCGACCATTGATAACGACGTCTGGAGCCTCGCCGCGCCATTTATTCACGGGGGCGGCGCGCCTGGCGGACTTTACGACCTTCAAGGTAGCGGGTCGCCGGAAGGGGTGGCCACAGCCGCCCCGGGTTCGACCTGGCGCGACACGGCGAACGGGAATTTATATGTGAAGCGCACGGGGCGGGCCGCGACCGGGTGGGCGCTCGTGCAGACCCGGTAAGAGAGTTTTGTTTTTGATGAAATACACCGAAGCCGTCAACTACCTTTACAGCCTCGGCCACGAGACGCTGGCGATGAAGCTGGAGCTTGAGAGCATCCGCGCCCTGTGCCACGCGCTCGGCGATCCGCAGAAAAAATTCCCGGCCGTTCACATCGCCGGCACCAACGGCAAGGGCTCAACGTCAGCGATGGTCGAGGCGATGACGCGGGCATCGGGCCTGCGCGTCGGGCTCTACACTTCGCCGCATCTGATCGAAATCACTGAACGCATCCGCGTCGAAGGCCGAGACATCACGCCGGAAGATTTCGCGCGGCTGGCAACTCATGTGCGGGCGACGAGCGAACAGGTCGTTGCAGATGGCATGCTGCCCGCGCCGCCCACTTTCTTTGAGCAGGTGACGGCGATTGCGTTTCTCTATTTCGTCGAACACAAAATTGATCTGGCCGTGCTGGAAGTGGGCCTGGGCGGCAGGCTGGATGCCACCAACATCTGCGAGCCGCTGGTCTGCGCGATCACCCCTGTCAGTGCTGATCATCAGCAATACCTTGGGCACACGCTGCCTTCGATTGCCGCGGAGAAAGCCGGGATCATCAAGACCGCGGCCCCCGTAGTCGTCTCGCCGCAGGAGCCTGAGGCGATGGGTGTGATCGCTGAAAAGTGCGCGCGGATGAACGCGCCGCTGATCGAATGCGAGGCGCAAAAGGCGGAATGCGTGATCGAAGAGGACGGTACCTGTCGCTTTCGTTATCAGACTGAAGTGGCGGGCTATGACGTGAAGCTGAATCTGCGCGGGCGCCATCAGGTGATCAATGCGTGCGCCGCGATCCATATTGCCGAGCAGTTGCGGCGGCGCGGCCTGCGTATTTCAACTGAGGCCGTCGTCGAAGGGCTTCAGAATGTTGACTGGTCGGGGCGACTCGAATTGATCATTCAGAATAACGGCCCGCGCATCCTGCTCGACGGCGCGCACAATCCAGCAGGCGCGCGCGTGCTGCGGGATTTCCTCGACGAGTATTGTCACGCGCCGGTCACTCTGATCTTCGGCGTCATGTCGGACAAGGCGGTTCTGGAAATTGCCGAAACACTTTTCCCGGTCGCCGGGACCGCCATTGCCACGCACATTGACAACCCGCGCGCAACCGACCCGCGAGTCATCGCCGAAACCGTGGCCGGCCACGGCTGGGACGTGCGGGTGACTGACAGTGTGGCGGAAGCGCTGGCCACAGCGCTCAAGGCGACCCCGCCCGGCGGGCTCGTCTGCGCCTGTGGATCGTTATACCTGATCGGCGAGATTCAGAAGCTGCTGAAGACGGGCGGCTGACCGATTTGTTTGAGATGTGCCGGCCGGCAATCAGCGAGCTATTCGTACCCGACGGCTTCGCGAACCGATTGTCTGGAAGCGTGCCACGCCGGCAGAAAACTGGCGACGGCGCATAAGCAGAGCGAGACGGCGAGCCAGACGAGCAGGCCCCGCAGCTCGAAATAGAAGTCCAGCCCGCTTCTGAGTATCAGCCTGACCAGCAGATTGCCGACCGCCCTGCTGACCGGCCAGGCGGTGAGCGCCGCCAGCGCCCAGCTCAGCACGCCGATCACGACGCCTTCGGCAACCACAATCAGACAAACTACGGTGGGCGAAGCACCAATCGCGCGCAACACGCCCATTTCGCGCCGCCGTTCCAGCACGCTCAGGCTCATCGTCGTCATCAACCCCAGCCCGCCGACGCCCGCGAGGATGCAGGACACGACGATCAGGAAGACGTAGATCATCACCATGTGCTGATCGAAACCGAACCGGCCGTCGGCCTTGCTGGCGCTGCCGAGCGCGCGCACGCCTTCCTGTCCCAGATTCTGCTCAAGGCTGCCCTTGAGGCTGTTGATTGACGCGGGGTCTGTTTTCTCCAGCGCCAGGCGGAGCGTGTTAGCCATTGCCACGTGGCCGCCGCGCACTTCCATGTAGCGCAGCGGGATGTAAGCGGTGGCGGGCGAGAACGGCTCACGCGCAATGCCGACGATCTTCCAGGGCCTTTGCTCAGGGCCGATGCGCAGGGTCACTTCGTTGCCGGCCTTCAGTTGCGGCAGCTTTGCGGCGAGCGCCGTATTCACCACCATTGCCTCGATTTCACCGGGCAGCAGACCCCGGCCCCGGGTGATCTCCGGCCTGAGCAGACCCGTTTCCGGCGGCAGCGCGATGACGCTGAAACGCTCGCCGCCGACAGCGCCGTCGTGCAAACCAGTCGTGCCGCCCGCCGGGTGATCACCGTTGCGGGCCGTCGCATCGTCTGGCGCAGGGATCGAGCCTTCGGCGGCGATCCAGCATTCCGCGCGCAGCACGCCCGGCGTCAGGCTGATGGCGCGTTCGATCTTTTCGACCGGGTACATCGTGCCAAGGCTGACTGCCAGATCGAACCGCTTCGTCGCAAACAGGCGGTCGAGCGTGTTGATCATTGAAGCGCGCACGTTGAGCGCCGACATAAAAAACAGACCGCTGGCCGCGAGCGTCAGTAATGTCAGCGCCAGACGGGTGCGCCGCCGGAAGCTGTTGCGAATGGCAAGCAGCAGCGGGCGTGCTGTTCCACCCAGGCCCGTGAGGGCGCGGTCAAAGGCGCTCGTCCCGAATGCATTCTGAGCCACGCCGAAATCCGCCAGCGCTTCCCGCACGGAAATCCCGCTGCCACGCCAGACCGGGTACGCCGCCGCGAGCAGCGGGACGACCAGCCCGACAGCGATAACGAGCAGGTAAACCCACGCCGGCACGGCAAAGCTCGTGATGTCGAAGTTGAGAAAGACGCTCATGGATCGGCACAGCACGCGCCCTCCCACGATCCCCGCCGGCAGCGCGATCAGAATCGCAGCGACGCCGAGCAGCAACCCTTGGGCGAAGTAGATTCGCGCGATCTGCCCTCGGGTCCCGCCGATGGCTTTCATCATTCCGATCTGCCGCACCTGCGCGGCCATCAGGGCCGTCATCAGATTGATGACGAGAATGCCGCTCAGCATCAGCGCAAACAGGCCGAAGCCGGCCATCGCCAGCAACAGCAACCCCATAATGTCCGTATGCGGATGTTTGCCCGGTGCGGGGATGTCAACGCGGCGCACGGGGTGCCCCTGACTTTCGACCAGCTTCTTCACGTCATCCGCGACGCTGCGAATGTGCCGCTCGTCGAACCTGTTCCCGGCCACGACGACGTTCAAGCGGTCGAGGTACGGCTCCTCCCCGAGTTGCACAAGCGTATCCAGCGTGATGTAGCCGTAGACAATGTTCTCCATCCGTGCCTGCGCCTGGCCCACGTCGTGCGCGGTGCCGCTCAAGCGCAGCGTCTGCTCATTCCCTCGCGCCGTCCTGATCGTCACCGTCTCGCCAATGCGCGCGCGCGCGATCTGCAGGGCGTCGCGTTCGATCAGAACCTCGCCCGTCGCCGGAGGCCAGGCGCCCTGCTCGGGCACCAGCCTGCTGACTCGAATGCTGCCGTAATCCTTCACCACAAAAAGCATCAGGTTGCGCCACTCCGCCGACCCGACTTTGATCCGGCCCGACACGGTCCTGCGGGATTCCGCCTCGCTGACACCCTGACTGGCCGCGATGGCCGCGGTCAACGCGTCGTCAATCCTGTCGGTCAGCAGGGTGAAGGAAGCCGGATTGGTGGCCAGATAGCCCCGATCCAGTTCGCGCGTGAGAATTGCGTAGCTCGAAAGCACCGCCGAAAAGGCCGCAATCCCGATGGCGATGGCAAGTACGACGAGGGTTGAGCGCGTGCGCTCCTGCCAGAAATCGCGGATTACTTTTTGCCAGTATGCGGTCATCATTCGCCTCCCTGTTCCGGCCTTCCGGTTGCGGCCGAAAGCCCGGCAGTGACCGTGCCATCCACCAGTTCGACGGTGCGGTCAATCACGCCTGAAATGTCGCGTTCGTGTGTGGCGATTACCACGGTGGTGCCGCGGTCGCTGAGGCGGCGGAAGAGGCCGAGTACCGCGCGGGAGGTTTCCGAATCCAGATTGCCCGTCGGCTCGTCGGCGATGACGATGGGCGGGTCGTTCGCCAGCGCGCGGGCAATCGCCGCCCGCTGCTGCTGGCCGCCGGAAAGCGCCGAAGGCAGCTTGTCCGCCTGTTCCGCAATCCCCACCCGGTCGAGTAATTCGAGCGCGTGGGCGCGGCGCTCCCGGGCGGGCCGCGCGTCGCAAAAATCCATCGGCAGCATGACGTTTTCCGCGATGGTCAGGGTGGGCAGCAACTGAAAGAACTGGAACACCACGCCGACGTTCCTGCCCCGCCAGCGCGCCAGCGCGTTTTCAGGCACCTGGTGAACTGAAACGCCGGCCACGATCACTTCCCCGCGGTTCGGGCGGTCAAGGCCGCCGATCAGATTCAGCAGCGTGGATTTGCCGCTGCCGGATCGGCCCGTCAGGGCGACGAATTCGCCGGAATCAATTTCCAGATCAATCTCCCGCAATGCCGGGAATTCGCCCGCCGGCGTCGAGTAGCTCTTCCCGACCTTTCGCAGCGCAATCAGCGGCCTGTTCCCGGTGGGGTCGGAGGTATTTGTTTTCTGACTGTCCGGTTGCATGGATTTCCCCCTTCGTGTGGTTTGCCGTTTCGGGACGATGTATCCGATACTGATCGGGCACGTCTTACGTCGCGCGGCGCACTGTAGGGAGCGAACCCGAAAGCCGTCAATTCGCGTTCAGAGATACCGAACAAAGAGGGGCCTTATGTCCGGGAAAATACCGAATTCAACACGAAGAACGGATCGCCGCGTTCGGCGCACGCGCGATACGCTCGGCGACGCGCTGATCACACTGATGCACGAGAAGCCCTTCGACTCGATTACAGTGCAGGACGTGCTGGACCTGGCCGGCGTCAGCCGCTCGACGTTTTACCTGCACTTCCGCGACAAGGAGGATCTGTTCCTCAGCGATGCGGATGAGTTTTTCCAGCACATGGCCAGCCTGCTCACGACGCGTGCTGAAGAGTCCGGTCGCGTCGCGCCCGTGCGTGAAATGTTCACCCACGTCGCCGGGCTGGGCGCGTTTTATGACACGCTGGTGGCATCGAGCAAATTTCAGGACGCGATGGAACTGGCCCAGGGGCATTTCGCCCGCGGCATAGAGCAGCGGCTGGCCGCGCTGTCACCGGCACACGCGAACCCGCCCGCGAGCCGGGCCGCCCTTGCCTACGCGCTGGCCGGCGCGATGATTTCACTGATGTACTGGTGGCTCGATCATGGCAGACCGGCATCGCCCGCGCAGATGGACGACGTCTTTCATCAGATGGTCTGGGCCGGCGTTGGCGGGGGCACAGGAAGCGGTCTTGTAAACGGTCGAGGTACGCCTGGTGCAAACTCAGGAGATCTGTTGCGATAGAGGATTCACCGCCGCAGGAGCAGAGAACGCCGAGGCGGCGCAGAGGAAGGCTGAGAGTCAACTCTCCCCCTCTGCGATATCTCTGTGTTCTCTGCTCCTCTGCGGTGAAAAAGACTTTCACAATACGCCCTTTGGTTTTGCACCAGCGTCCGGCCTGACGAGAAAGACTGACCGAAAGGCAGTGGGCAATAGTCCGCAATCTCTTTAACTGGTGTCAGCCTGATGAAACGAATTTTCCTTCCGCTCCTGATCGCCTGCGCCCTGGTTTCCATTCCGGCTGGCTATTCATCCTCGATTCGCTCACCGCAAACCGTCGCCGGGTCTGGGGTGAAGCCGGGCAGGGATGACGGGTCGGGCTGGGCTTTGTTGCCGTTTTCCAAACTGGATGAAGTCAACCCGATCCTGCAACCGGCCGCGACCCTGTGGGACTGTCCGCTCGCTGGCGGGCCGGTCGCGTGGGAATCACTGGCCACTTATAACCCGGCGGCGGTCGTGCGGGATGGCAGGGTCTGGCTGCTTTATCGCGCTCAGGACACGGGCAACCGCACCTCGCGCCTGGGCCTGGCTTCGAGTACCGACGGCATCCACTTCACGCGTCTGCCGCGCCCGGTCTTCTACCCGGACCGGGATGCGATGCGGCCGTATGAATGGCCCGGCGGGTGCGAGGACCCGCGCCTGATCGAGGACGAACGTGGCACTTACTATCTGACCTACACGACCTATGACGGCAAAGTGGCGCGGCTGGCTGTCGCCAGCTCGCCCGACCTGATGCGCTGGACCAAATACGGACTGGCTTTCGGCGCCGACGGCCGCTATCGGGACCTATGGTCGAAGTCGGGAGCCGTCGTCGGCCGCAGGAAGGGACAGCGCATCGTCGCGACTAAGCTCAACGGGAAATACTGGATGTACTGGGGCGATAAAAACATTCACGCCGCGACCTCTGATGACCTGATCCACTGGTCTCCGGTCGAATTGCCCGCCGGTGCGCCCCCGGCAAAGAGCGAAGCTGGGGCCGGCGCCACGCCCGGCAGCGAGCGGCTGGTGCGCGTCCTTGAGCCACGCCCGGGTAAATTCGACAGCGACCTGGCCGAGCCGGGGCCTTACGCGCTGCTGACCGCGAAGGGCATCCTGCTCGTCTACAACGGCCGCAACTACGGGGCGAAGCGTGACCCGTCACTGCCCGAGGCCGCTTACACGGTCGCACAGGCGTTGCTCGACCCGCGTGAGCCGACGCGGGTGCTTGAGCGGATGGATCACTGGTTCCTGAAGCCGGATCGCGAGTTCGAGCGCAGGGGGCAGGTCAGCGAGGTGGTCTTCGCCGAGGGGCTGGTGCCTTTCGGGAAAAAATGGTTCCTCTATTACGGCACTGCGGACAGCCGGATCGGAGTAGCGGTCTGTGAAACCGGGAAGGCAATCCGTTGAGCAGTGCCGAAGCGCCTTTCTACAGCTTCCGCGTAGCGGCGAGTGTACACCCGCCGTCGCTGTGCTTATCGCTCCAGACCGGAGTTGCAGGCTGACCCCGATGGGGCGGTCGAAACCGTCCCGTCGCGATAGCCACTAGCTCAGTGTTGTCGTCAGCATGTTGCTGACATCGTGGACGCCGTTCACGCCGCGGGCGATGCGCTCGGCCAGCGCGCGTTCGGCGCGTGAAGCGACCGTGCCCGAGAGCGTCACGGTCCCGTCACGGGCCGTGACTTTAACGGCCCCGACGTCTTTGAAATTATCGCGCTCATTGAAGAGCGCGAACGACACCTGCTTCGTCAGTTCCTGGTCTTTCGTGGCCGCGGCAGGCACGCCGGGGACTTCCGCCTGAGCCGCCGACGGGTTGCCGACGGCGAGGTTGTTGACGACATTGGCCACGTTCGGGAGACTGCGCGCCACCTGCTCGGCGCCGGCCTTCTGCTGCGGAGTTTCGACCTTCCCGCCGAGCGTAATCACGCGATCCTGCACGCTCACCTGTATATCCTGACCTTTCAGCTCCTCGCTCGCAGCCAGACGCTCACGCAGGTCGGCGCGGATTTCCAGATCAGCGACGCGCGCGCCCTCACGGAGGCTTGCCTCCGAGGGTTTGACACCCGGTTCGACCTGCAACTGATTGTCCACCTGCTGCACGCCCGTCGTATCCTTCGCCACACTCGCCGCCAGATCCTTATCAACGTCGGAAGGGACCTGCCCCGTGAGTGTCACCACGCCGCCTCTGGTGTCAATCTTAATGTCGTAAGCCGAGAGGCGTTTGGAGAGCCCGAAGGCGGCCCTGACCTTCCCCGTCGTCGCCGAATCCGAGGCCTGCTGGATCACCCCCTGGGCCGCGCGCGGCATCTGCAGGCGGTAACCCATCACCACAAAGGCCACGACACCAATCACCAGCACCAGTAATACAACCGCGATGATTTTTCGGATCATAAACTCACCTCAGTCGCTCGAAAAAGGCCAGACTGACCCCGAGGCCCGGGCCGCCGATCAGCGGTCCGGCCGGGATCAGACTGACCTGCTTCATTTGAGACTCAACAGCCGGGTGATAACTTCATTCCGCCCGGTCAGCTACTTTTTGATCGTGAGCAGGTTCTTGACGGATTTCACGCCGTCAGTCTTTTTCGCGATGGCTTCCGCCTTATCTTTCTCCGCACCGTTTTCAACCTCGCCCCTGATCACCACATTGCCGTCGGTCACGTCCACGTTGGTCCCGATCACGCCTTCGGCGACCAGTTGCGTTTTGATCTTGCTCAGGATCGTCGCGTCGCTCAGGGAATCGCTCGCCGATCTGGCCGCCTCACCGGCCTTCTCGCCGGCGTTGGTCGCGCCGACCGCATTCGGGTCAACCGCGATGTTGTTGACGACCCGCGTGACTCCGTCCGTCTTTCTGGCGATCTCCTCGGCCCGTGATTTTTCAGTCGCGGTCGGGACAGTCCCGCTCAGCGTCACCACGCCATTCACGGTGTCCACATGGATCTTGATCGCGCTGGTGTCAGTGTTGGCTGCGAGCTTGCTTTTGACGCTGGTCGTGATCGCGGTGTCATCCACCGTCTGTGAAGCACATCCGAAGGCGGCCAGGGTGATCGCCATCAGGGATGCGGCAAACAACAGTCTCATCTTCATACGTCCTCCCATTGATTCATTACTGCTGAAGCGCGGGGCAGAGTTAGAGTTCTGCCCTGCACCGAAGTTATCTATACGGCACTCTAAGATATGGAGCGCGTCAATAGCCCGGGCCGTCGGGGCCTGGCTTTAGGATCAAGCCCCGACGGCCCGGGCTATTGACACAGCAGGTCATGAAGCTACCGCTTGCCGGAAATCGCCCGGCCCGCATCCTCAATTGCCTCACCCGTTTTCCGGCGCGCCTTGCCGAAGTTCTTCTGGATGCCGCCTTCGGCTCGGTCGGCCTCACCCTCGATCTCGAGGTCGCGATTACCGGTCACCTCCCCGGCTTTGTCCTTCACTGCCCCCTTGATCTCTTTTCCTTTACCTTTGATTTCGTCCTTATTCCACATAACTGTCTCCTATGATGAATGTCTACTCCGAGGTGAAGGTTTTCAGTCCTCGGCGAGGACAAAGTTGGGGAAATCAGCGAACACCCAGTTGTTCTTCAGCGTCCGGTAGATGATCCCCAGGAATTTGCGGGCCGTGGCGATGATCG
>DASRDU010000122.1:0-33637 GCA_035652435.1 Blastocatellia bacterium | reverse complement strand
CGCAGCCTCTCTCTGGTCAGCAGGATGATGCGGCACCCCTGACGTTTGCATTCGCGGATGAAATCGTTGCCTTTGAAATAACCGGCCAGGCAGAGGACCGTCTGTGGCTCAGGTCGCTTCGCAGTCATAAGCCTCACCTGCTTCACTGATCTTCCAACACAAAGAAACCGGTCTCCCCTCCGCCGGAGGTCACGTTCACCACCGGTGAGCTGGAAAGCCGCACCATCGCGCCATCTGCCGCGCCGCAAAAAAGAAACGGGTTGGTGTCAACGAACATCGGCTGCAGGCCCCATTCGCGCTCGTTGAAGATCGGGAACTCTTCAGTCCGCAGCTCGATCAGCTCCTGCACCACGTAATCGCCCCACAAGGCATTGGAGAGTGCCTCATCCCATTCAGACTCACCCGACCGGTTGCCGAAGACGATGCCGCGACCGCCGTAATCATCATTCGGTTTGAGGATGAATTGGCGACGATGTTTTCTAACGAATTCAACCAGGTCTATCCTGCCCCCCTGGTAACACGTCTTTCTTTCCACCACGCGCCGCGTCCAGGGAACGGTGCGGTTGATGACCTCACGCTCCCGCGCCGTGAACCAGCGCTGGTGGGCTTCATCAGTCAGCATTTCAAAGCCGGCCTTCTTGTGCAGCAGCTTGCACCGAAACGGATTGATCAGGCAGACATCGCGGTTGATGTAAGCCTGAATCAGTGGATGTGTGTCGTCACAGCGTGACAGCAACTCGTGAATGACGACGCGCTTGTAGACCAGATCAATCCGCACATCGCCACGGCGCAACCGGCCATTGCCGTATTCCAGCTCATCGGGGGTGCAGATGATGGTCGGGACGCCGCAGCCGGCGAAGTAATTGCGCAGGAGCATGAACTCATGAGCGGTGGGCAGGCCGGCCCAGTCGAGGATGGCGACGTTCGGCGTCCCGGTCCCTCCCCATTCACGCCACGTCGCGAGCAGTGATTCAAGCAGGCTGACCACGGGCGTGAACTGGCGCATCCGGTAACGCTCCGCCATGGCCTGGAGGGCGCGGACCTCGAAGAGGATCTGATTGAGGCCGGCCTGATCCACCAGACTCGATGGGTTCTCGGCGTTGTACTCGACGAACTTCACTTCGTCGCCGCGGACGAAGCCGTCGAGCCTGGTGGTGACCGCCGAATGCGAGTAGCCGGGATGAATCAGCGCCAGACTCCGTTCCCGATCACAGAGCCCGATCAGGTCCATCAGCGCCGGATCGGCCAGCACCGCCTCCGCGACTTTGTCGAAAGCCTGGGCGAGCGTCTCTGCCTGCGCGGTCAGCAGGTCGTACTGGCGGCGCGCGAGGAAGTGCGGGCGCAGAGCCACTCCCAGTTCACGCTCACCGTAAAGCAATCGCGCGGCGCCCATGCCCGATTTCAGCCGCGCGAACAGATCCGCCGTCAGCGTGTCATCCGCAGCAAGGTCTGCGTGATATTCAGCTATTGCTTTCTCGCGCATACGTCAATTGTCTCCAGAGACAAACGCTGTGCCACCGGTGACCTCACGACGGTTCAGCTTTCATCGCCCCGGCGGCTCGGCTCATGTGATGCGGGTCACAGACTCTCTTCCACCTTCCGGTTAGATAACGGTGGGCCTGAGGGGTCATCGTTCTTTTCAGATCAGGGCGACAGTTCTCTGCATTTTCCTCTTCGATTCCGGAAGTGGTTACCTCCGCAATCATTCCTTCATCAGGAGTGAATCTGCTTTCAGGAACAGCAATCAGGGAGAGAGTATGTTGAAGAAACTGTCTGTGCTGTTGATTTTTGCACTCTTCGGACGGCATCTCCGGCAGGGTAAGCCACAATGTCTGCCGCGCAGGATTCGCTCGCGGCCTTCAGGGGCAACAGCTGTGTGACCTGTCAGGCCCGCAGTAACGGCCTGTAGCTGGACAATTGTTACTTCTACTGATATTCATCCCTGCACCGGGAAAAGGGAGTCAGCTGCAAGAAGTGTCACGGCGGCGATCCGACTCTCGCTGACAAAAAGATTGCTGTTCAGTATGCTGCTGCCCAAGCCATAATGCTGCTGTTGTAAACAATCACCACCATTCCGATATTCGCGATCCCGCTGAACTCCTTCGCGGCATACATCGGGATCCTGATGCAGCCGTGACTGGCCGGTTGCGGCGGCACCGACGGGTTGCCGTGGATCGCCACGCCCTCGTGAAAGTAGTTCGGGTAGTAAAGCAGGCCGAGCGGACTCTTGCGCCAGCCGCTGACTTTGCGAGTGACTGTGAAGCGGCCCATCGGGGTGATCGCGCGCCGCGTGCGGCCACCTTCAGTAAACCATTCACCACTGCCCGTGGAAACAGGCAGAATCCGCAGAGTCGCTCCGGGAGGGTCCACGACAAACAACACCTGACGACCCAGATCAACTTCGATGTGCGGGAACCCTGATTCAAGCGGCATCGGGCGTTTTGCCTGGCGTAACGCTTCCAGTTCATCTTCAGTCAGTTTCCCTGTTCGGGGGCGGCCCTCAATTTTCTGAAAGGCAATCAGCGCATGATTGAGTGAGGCGTCCGGTTCAGGCTTGTCCAATTCAACCCAGTATCCAAGGCTGCCGAGCAGTTCACGCGCCTCATTGATTTCAGCTGCGGTCACAGGCTTCTGCGCAGGCGCATGACTGGTGTTCTTTGCCCGTGGTGTTCGAACCACACCCTGCGCCCTCACCGATGACCCGATGACGATGATTTCAGTGAGTGCCAGCGCAGCAATCAGACACAAATGAGCCACGAGTAATCCGGCCTTCAGCAACGAATGGGGATTATGACGATTTCCTTTCACAACTCCGATTACTGCAAACATGAGGCCGCCCACAGACGGGCAGGCGTCAGGCAATCCAGTGGTCGAGAGACGCGGAATATTTCGCAGTCAGGTGGGAAATTGAGGATAAAGACACAACTCGCCTTGCCAGGAACCACGGGAGGGGGTGATGTTCGGCTTCTTCCTTACCCTGTTGCAGGGGATCAGAAGACCTTCACGAGTTATGCCTGAGAGGTAAGAGGTAAAACTTACCGACGGTATAGCGAGGAAAGGCAGTGATGATTTCGTGTATCGGGTCTCCTGTTCACCTGGTACAATGGTTGTGGATTGTCGGAACCGGCTGATCATGGAAATTTCTGACCTCTTTCAGCAACTGGGGATCGCGCTCGGGCTCGGGCTGCTGGTCGGGCTGCAGCGCGAGAGCGCGTCATCGCGGCTGGCCGGGGTGCGCACGTTCCCGCTCGTCACGATTCTGGGGACGGCCTGCGCGCTGCTGGCCCAGTCGTTCGGCGGGTGGGAAGCTCTGGCAGTGCTGGCCGGTGAAATCGAACAGGGCGCCTCGGCGGTGATCACAGCCGATGGCGGAGGTCTGGCGCGAGCGGCGAAGGTCGGCGCGGTGGCGCTCTCAGCGGCCACAGGCGCACCGCTGCTCCCGGTCGGAGCCGCCTGCCGTCCGGCGATTGCGATGCCTCACAAGTGGGACGCGGCGCGCAACCCGGTGCCGCTTGGTCGTGTGGCAATAGCCACCGGTGAATCACTCAGACGTCCCGTGTTCGATTGCCCGGATGAAATTGAAACCGCCCGCCTGCGTCTCCAGGGTGCGCTTGATGAAATCGCCGCAACAGCCAGTCGTATACTCTGCCCGCCACCTCAGCAGAATGAAAACCACTCGACGCCATGATATTCACCAGACGTGGCCCTGTGCCAGCGTCCGGTATCTCAGGATTCAAACAGGGCGGGCTTCGTCTCGCCCTCTTTTGACAAGGCACCCGCGATGCATCAGGATGGCCGGGAACCGAGCGTGGCCCGCTCCTTCCTTCAGTTCCGCTGGGATTATCCAGACTGTCTGAGGCAAACAGCTCACCTTCCGGGGAGCCAGTCATGTATACCTGCCGCACCATCCTGAAACTCAAGGCGAACTCTGCTGCGGAATGCGCCAGCCTCATCTGGGATGAGGTCGTCCCGCTGCTCCACAGGCAGAAGGGTTTCCGCGCCGAGGCCACCTTTGTCGCCCAGGAGCGTTCGGAGGTTCACGCAAACAGCCTCTGGGATACCAGAGAGGACGCGGAGGCGTATGCCCGCACGGCGCATCTCAAAGTGCTGGAGATCCTGTCCGGAGTGACGATGAAAAGTTCAATGGTGAAGATCCTTGAGTCCCCTGACTCGGCCCTCAATATCAACTCCGCTCACGGGGGTAAAACCCGACAGACGTCACAAAAGCCACATCGCAGGAAAAGCAGCCCTCTGTGATCTATGTAATCAGGGAATGCACCGCATTTCAGTTCGCAGCAAGCCTCGCCTGTCTTGAGCATGTGCTGGTACGTCCATCTGCCTCCTGACTGAAACTTTTCTGATTACCGGTTCTGAACAGATAGCCGGAAATAATCAGTGCCTTTCATCGGGGAGGAAGCTTTTCAAGGCTCTTCTTGTCAGGTCTGGCCGCCGCTTCACTCCCGCAAGGCCATTGAAGTCGCCATCAGGTAAAATTCCGGCCTCAACTGTGTATTTTTCCGCTCCGGTCAGTCGCAAAATCACTTCCACCGTCTGCTCAGGCATCAAAGCGCGACATTTATTGCGGGCACGCTGATTGCACAACTGTCATTGCTGGTATGCAGCAAACCATCACATGAGGCAACGGATATGAATAATCAGCCGCCGTATTTTTATGACACCGAAGTTGAATGGACGCGAACACGAAAAGGCGACCTGCGAGCGCCGAATCTGCCAACTCTTGAAGTCGCGGCCCCCCCTGAATTCAAAGGTCACGAGGGGGTCTGGACGCCGGAGCATCTTTACGTCGCCTCCGTCAATACCTGCTTCATGACCACTTTCCTCGCGGTCGCCGAACTCTCAAAGCTCGAATTTGCGAGCTTCACCTGCCACGCCAGAGGCAGACTCGAAAAAGAGGAAGGGCGCGGCTATCGAATCACCAGGATCACGCTCAGGCCGAAACTCGTCATCCGCCACGACCGCGACGCGGAGCGGGCGGCCAGACTCCTTGAGAAGGCGGAGCAGAATTGTCTGATCTCGAATTCGATCAACACCGCCGTCAGGATCGAGCCGGAGATCAGTTCTGAAGGGGTCGAAGAGCTGTTGCTGACATGCGGCGCGTAACCGCTGAAGGGTGGCAGTGAGGATGAAAGTCTTTGGCATCGAACTCGCACCAGTTGACTCTCCACTCGTCACTTCAGCGATCACGCCGGTGTTCAGCATCCCATCTGCGAAATTGCCGGGAAACAATCACCGGGACGACTGTGCGAGTCTGCCGGCAGGAGCAAGGACGACTCAGAGGAATGATTGCTGAGCCAGAGGAGGCAGAGATGACAACATTGTTACATCAAACAGCAAAGAAGACGGCTATGGCGCTCGCCATCATCGTCTGCGCCATCGTCACCGGGGCCCAGGACCCGCAGGTCACCTTGCGCACGACCGATGGCCGAACCTTCGATCTCGCCAGGGATCGCGGCAAAGTCGTCGTCCTCTCGTTCGGCGCGACCTGGGTTCCGCTCACCGACAAGGAACTGCCGACTTTCCAGAGACTCGCCGACCGCTATGCGGGACGCGGCGCCAGTTTTTATTGGGTCAGCGTCAACAGCGCGAAGGAGAAGGAGAAACATTACATCTCTGATGCGGATCTCCAGGGGTATGCAGTAGAACTGGGGTTGCGCCTGTCAGTATTACGCGATCCCGATCAAAAGGCCCTCCGCGCTTTCGGTCTGGATGCACTTCCGGCCATCGTCATCATTGACCAGGAAGGACGGGTGTTCCGTAAGGTGATCGGTTTCAATCCTGAATGCTACGATCCGGAAAAGGACGAGTTCTATTTGAATGAGGCTTACGGTGAAGTTATCCGCTGCCTCAATCAGCTGCTCAAGTGAACTCCGAATCATTACCGGCAGCAGATCCAGACATCCGCTGCCGGCTCTGTCGTTGCGCTTCCATCCGCAGGCCTGTATTCGCTGCTTCCAAATGTCGCAACGGCGCGGGAAAGCCTGATCTTCTTCTGAAGAAGATCAGGCTTTCTTTCCTGATGAACGGCATCATTCTCCGTTCGCAACTGCTACCGGCCTGTGAACGGCGGGCAACGAAGTCTGAGGATGTGATTGATTGTCAGGGGAGAACCGGCCAGCTGTGCGCACTTTCACGCAGGCTGTGGGAAACATTACCCGGCCTTGGCGGCCAGCTTTTCGTTTCAGAGTGTGACGTCCAGGTGGCACAGAGGTTGCGCTCAGTTCAATGACAAACTCATCACGGATCGGAGCCAGCTTATGAAACGAAAATACATCTGCATCATTCTCCTGCTGGTAATCTTCGGCAGCCTGTCTTGTGTCTCAAGGGCTTCTTTTCGATACAGACCTGTGCCCCGGCAATCACTGGTCGTGGACACAGGCGTTTTTTATGACGAACTGGCTCCGTACGGGCGCTGGTTCCGGCTCGATCCTTATGGCTGGGTGTGGACGCCAGCTGGTGTGTCGTTTGGCTGGCGGCCTTACACACATGGCCACTGGGTGTGGACGGATTACGGCTGGACCTGGGTTTCGCGGTGGCGCTGGGGCTGGGCTCCATTTCATTACGGGCGCTGGTTCCACCACTCTCATCACGGCTGGGTCTGGGTTCCGGGGACGGTATGGGGACCGGCGTGGGTCGTGTGGCGTCATCAGCCCGGCTGGATTGGATGGGCGCCGATGCCGCCGCAGGTCGAGTGGCGCTCAGGGATCGGATTCAATCTGAGTTACGGCGAGATGGACAACCTGATCGAGCCATTCGCTTACACCTTCGTCGAAGAGCGATACCTGCCTGAAGGTACCCTCGATCAGCATCTCGAACTCGCCGCCCGCAATGTAACTTTATTGCGTGGCACTCGGAACGTGACTAACTATGAGTCGATTGAGAATCGCGTGATCAATCGGAGCGTCAACGTTGAGAGAATCGAGAATGCAACCGGGAGAAAGGTGACACAGCATCGCATTGTGGATACCAATCCGGCGGGCGTCATGAACGGCGAGATGGTGAGGGGCAACGAGGTAATTACCTACCGCCCGGCGGTGACAGCTGTAAGGCCGGAACGCGCGCCGCGTTCGGTTGAGCCTGAAAGAGGACGGCCTCCGGCGGATATAACACGGCGTGAAGAAACGGAACGCCGTCATCTGGAGCAAGAGCAGCGCCGGGCGCAGACTGACCTCGAACGACTGCATCGCAGAGAGCAGCAGAGATCGGCGGGCAGACCTGCTTCCGACGAATTACGGAACCAGCAGGAGCGCGAGCGGCGGGCACTCAACGAACAGCGACAGCGCGAGCAGCAGGTGCTGCGAGGACGCCAGGAGACGAGGCGCAAGGTCGAGCCGTCGCCTGAAGGCAGATCGCGGCCTGAACCCGCCCGCAAACCGGCGGGGCGCAAGCCTTGAGATGAAGATAAGGAAAGCACTTTGCATTATTCTGCGGCCTTCAGACTACGAAGGCCCTGATCCTCTCATCCTGAGTCCCCCAGAAAAGCTCATCCTGTCTGTCAAAAATGATCCGCCCATCAGTGAGCATCAGGATCCGCGTATTGAACAGACACAGATGGCTATTCTCTTTTCTGAGAACAGGTCGCCCATTCTTTCCGGCTTCGTAATAGTGCGAGCAGAGGTAACGCACCTCATCCAGACTCTGTGTCACGTAGAGCGAGGTCACCGCTTCCAGATCCCGCAGGCGCAAAGCCACGCGCATAATGCCGCGGCTGTTGATCGGATCAAGCCCGGCGCAGACTGAGTCATAGAAGATCATGTCCGGCGAGCCGACCAGGGCGCGAGCAATCGCCGCGCGGCGACGCATTCCCCCTGACAGTTCTTCCGGCATCAGATCATAGGCCTTCCCGAGCCCGATCAGTCCCAGCACCTGCCGCACTTCCGTCTCGGTCTCAGCAGGACTACTGCCCTGCTGGACCAGCCGATAAGCCACATTTTCGGCTACGCTCATGTCAAAGAGCGCATCCGTCTGAAAGACTACTCCGAACTTTTGACGGATCGGGAGCAGCTCGTCTTCAGACAAGGCAGTGATCTCCTGACCGTCAATGAAAATCAGGCCGCTGTCCGGTTTGAGCAACCCGAGCGCCAGTTTGAGGATGGTGGATTTGCCTGAGTTGGACGGGCCGATGATGATTCGCATCTCACCGTGTGGCACGGTGAAGCTCACGCGATCAAGCACCACGCGGTCATCGAAGGAGATGGTGACGTCCCGGAACTCAAGAGCCGGTGCTGGATCGGATCGAGCAGGCCGATTGCCGTTTGGAAGAGCTTTGAATTTCATACTTGCACCCTGGGGGAATGGGCAACATCCGTGCCCGCCTGATCAATACCTGTATCTCCTGCGCCCACGGTCAGGGATCAGGTGACCCGTTCTCGCTCGCGCGGCACCCTGCGACGGCGCAGTGGCGAAGCTCGACCAGCTGCCTGGCTAATCGCCAGAGGAGAACCGGATCAGCTCCGCCCGCAATATTTTTCAACTGGTCCGGATCGCTCCTGAGGTCATACAGCTCCCGCTCCCCGGTCGCATACTGGACGTAGGTGTAACGCTGCGTGCGGAGGCCGGTAAATGGCGGAATGGCTCTCGGCCTCTGTACCAGAGCTGGATCGTTCTGCGGATCCACAGGTTCCAGCAACCCCTCGCCATTCGAGTCGGCCGTTATCGGGCCACGGTGACCGATTTCAACCAGAGGGGGCTGGCTCTGGCTGCCGTGCTGAAGAAGAAAGGCCTGACGCCACGCGCTCACGGGCGTCGGATTGCGACCGAGCAGCGGCAGGAGCGAGCGCCCGTCCACGAAGTCGGGCGCTTTTGCCCCACCCAGTTCAGCCCACGTCGGGGCGAGGTCAATGTTGCCCGCCAGGTGATCCAGCGTCCGGCCCTGCGGGACTCCCGGCCCGCGGACGATGAGCGAGACGCGGATGTCTTCCTCGTACGGCGCCTGCTTGCCGGGCATGAGCCGGTGCTGGCCGAGATGAAAACCATTATCCGAGGTGAAGAAGATGTAGGTGTTGTCGAGCTGGCCGGTTGAGATGAGTGTGCCGACGAGCCGCGCGATCAGCTCATCAACCGCCTGCAGCGATTGCAGCCGCCTGCGATAAGCCTCGTCAATCCGGGCAATCTGAGCGGCAGTCAGCAGTGGCCGGTTGCGGATGTACGCCGGCTTGTCGCTCACATCAGCCTCGTTGAATGAGGGCCCGCGCGGCGCTCTCGCGCCGGGAAACAGGCCCGCATGGCGCGGGGCCGGCGTCGCGGGGCCATGCGGCGCGTAGGTCGCCAGCCAGGCGAAGAAGGGTTTGCCTTCCTTCGCGGTGCGCTCAATAAAGTCCGCCGCCTTCCGCCCGTACACGTCCGTCCCGTAGTCTTCCGGGTTGTTGCCGTAGTAAACGAGCTTCCCGTTCTCGTTGAGCGTGTAGTTGAACTCGCCGTAGGCATTGCCCCTGGCCGGGCTGTACCATTCACTCCACCCCGGCGGGACATAAGTGAGATCGGCACCGTGAGGGTAACCGTTGAGGTACTTGCCCGCCAGCATCGTCTGGTAACCGGCGGCCTGCAGCCAGGTGGCCACGGTTGATTTCTCCAGCCCGAGTTGCAGGACCTTTTCAAAACCGCCGTCGGGCAGATTGTTGCCGGTGACCTGAGTGTTATGCGCGTACTGCCCGCGCAGCGTGGAGGTGCGCGAGGGGCAGCAGAGTGAGACGTTCACCAGATAGTTATTGAGCGTCAGCCCCCGGTCGGCGAGCAGTGCTTTGAGGTTCGGCATGTACCGGATCTCGTCAGCATCGAGGTCGTCGGTGAGGATGAAAATAATGTTCGGCTGTCCGGTTCTGGTCGCCGGCGTTTGCGAGGCGAAGCCTGTCGCCAGCAGGTGGCGATTGTGTACCGCGAGGGCAGGCAGGGCCAGAAGGCCGAAAAGCGCCACTGCCTGCCAGAGCCGAAAACGTCTGTTCTGGTAATTCATCACATTTTCCTTTCCGAGTAGCATGCTGAAGTCTTCATCGAAGTCTTCAGCAGGGGTGAGCAATGATCCGGGCCACGCGGTCATCAGCCAGAGCGCGGAAACGGTTCGCACCCTTGAATGCCGGCAGTCGCGACCTGCCCCCTGAAGATGTCGGCAGCTTCCCGTTGATTACAACATTCCTCTTCTGCCCCGGTTGTAACAGGCAATTCCGATTCCTGAGCGGATTTGTGCATCAGTCGGGCTTTGACGTTCCCGCATTGAGGAAGGCTCCCCATCAACTGAGCGAAAACCCACATTCCGGGATATGTAATCGTAACAAACCGTGTCGGCATACCTGTTGCCTCCGGACAATCTGACAGGAAGTTGAGTGGAGAGAGCCGGCCGCAAAAACACGGCAGCGTTGCTGCCGACCTGCGATCAGACCTGGTGGAGGGCGCAATGAGGACGAGGAAACGAAAAGGCCGGAAAACAAGGGTTCAGGCTGCGAAGTCGCCCGGCCCTGAAATTGATGTCACGACGATTGATCCGGACGAATTGCGGCGCCGCGTCATCAGGGCACTTTCAGGACTGAGTGAGAAAGAGCGGCAGGCGATGTATGAACACCTGCTGACGAGGCTTGATGAGGTGGGTGTCAACATCGCCAGTTTATTGTTCCAGCTCGGCATCGGAGTTACATCACACGCCGAACTGACCCCGGCAGACATTGCCAGCCTGTTGCGATCCGTGCGCCTCATTTCTCCCGATTCTCTCCGGCAGGTCTCACCCGCTCTGACTGTGCTGGTGGCCGCAGGCCGGGGGCAGAAACAGATGTGCCCTGCGCGGCTGGCAGCCTGAGATTCAACCTGACTGGAGGTACCCCATGCCGGAAATGAAGTTCAAAAGCATCTGGTGGAGAGTGATTCTGGTGTTCGCGCTGATGCTGCTGCTCGCCGGGTCGTTTGTAGTCTATCAAACCCTGCCGCCCCCCCAGCCCGAGCCGCGACCGGCGCCCGCGCAGGCAAAGTAACAGGAACCGACAGTCAGGCTGTCGCCGCCGACCATTTCACAGCTTCCTGGATTGCCGCAATGAGCGCAGTGAAACGGTCCACGTAAAAACGGGAAAGATTGTCATCGCTGACAGGAAGGAAAATGAGATGAACAGGACAACTCGTCAGATCAAAATATGGTCAATATCCGCTGCTCTGGTGCTGAGCAATGCAATATTGCTCGGCGGTTGGGCGCAGGCACAGGAACGCAGTCGGAGCAGGAGCCCGGGATATCAGACTAATGTGGCTTATGACCGTGGCTATGCGGATGGCTACGAGGACGGTTATCGCGAAGGGAGATCGGATTACGACCGGGACGTGCGGCGCGACCACCAGCGTTCCAGACTCTGGCAGGAGTCGGACCGCGGCTATGAATCACGCTTCGGCTCGCTGGCCGATTACCGGGAAGCGTACAGGGTCGGATTCGAGGTCGCATACACTGACGGCTACTACAATCGGGCATACAGCCCGAAGACGCCGCGCAACGCCATGGCGACCAGAGGGGGCGCGATGAGAGCCCGCGACCGGGAACGCTTCCGCGCGGGAAGCCTGATTCCTGACGGGACGGAATTGAGGCTGCGCCTGATGACCGCCCTCAGCACCAGAACAAATCGTGAAGGAGATCGCTTCACCGCGCAGGTCATTGAGCCGCGTGCTTACGAAGGTGCGACAGTTGAGGGACACGTCGCCAGAATCGAACGCTCGGGACGAATGAGCGGTCACGCCGAAATGGCTCTCGAATTCGACACGATCACCCTGCGCGAGGGGCGCAGCAGCCCGCTCTACGCCGAGATTGAGAAGATTTACGCCAGCGATTCCATCAAGACCATGGACCGTGAGGGCAACATAGAGAGCGCGAGCAAAACAAAGGATGTGGTGATCAGGTCGGCCGGAGGCGCCGCGCTTGGAGCGATCATCGGGGGGATCGCCAAAGGCGGCAAGGGCGCGGCAATTGGCGCGATCATCGGGGCGGGAGTCGGCGCCGGCTCGGTCTTCATTCAGGGGGAGAAGGACCTCATCCTCGACGCGGGCGCGGAGATGAGTGTGCGAACAACGGTGCTACAACGCGAGAAGACCAGATCGTGATGCCCATCCGATTCTTTCGAGGCATCAGGACCTGATAAATACAAGCCGCATTCCTGTGCGGGACAGTTCAAAAGGGGGTAGTGTGATGGAAAGGATGAAAATTCTGATTGGTTATGACGGTTCAGCCTGTGCCGAAGCGGCCCTGGCTGATCTCAAATGTGCCGGACTGCCGCGCAAAGCTGAGGTTTTTGTACTCTCCGTTTCCGCGGAACTGATCCCGGCCCCGGCCAGCATCGGCGGGGTCACAACGCCTTTTCCCGAGGCTGAGTTCAAAGCCGAACAGGAGGCCCTGATGCTGGCCCGTTCGGCCAGAGACGTGGTCAAAACGCTGTTCCCTGAGTGGCACGTCCGCGCGGAAGCGGCAACTGGTTCACCGGCGGGCGTCCTGATCGGGAAGGCCGATGAGTGGCAACCGGACCTGATCGTGGTCGGCTCACATGGCCGCTCCGGGTTCGGACGGATGTTCTTCGGCAGCGTGTCACAGAAAGTTCTGCACGAGGCGCGATGCTCCGTGCGTGTGGCGCGAGGTGCCGGCAGGAACGCGGGTGAGCCTGTTCGCATCGTCGTCGGCGTTGACGGATCGGAGGGCGCGCGGGCGGCGGTCAAGGCCGTCACCACGCGCCACTGGCCGAAGGGGAGTGAAGTGCGTGTGGTCGCAGCCCTCGGAACCTTTCCACCGACGATTTTTCCGCCGACAGCCTCAGAACACATGCCGGCGGAAGTTGTGGAATGGGTTGAGGCTGAAAACCGGAAAATCAGGGAGGCCGTCGAGGCCGCCGTCAGAAGGCTTGAGGGGGTGGGGCTTGTTGCTGAGGCGGTGATCAGGGAGGGAGACCCGGCGTTTTTCCCCCTTGGCACTCAGTTACCGCCAGCGGCGCTCAGTTCTCGGCCGGTGATCAGGGAAGGAGACCCGCAGCGGCTGCTCTGTGAGCTGGCTGAGGAGTGGGGCACGGACTCGATCTTTGTCGGCGCGAAGGGAATGGGGCGGATTGAAAGAATGCTGATCGGGAGTGTCTCTTCGGCGGTCGCGGCGAATGCGCATTGTTCGGTTGAGGTCGTTCGGCAGCCGGAGCGAAAGCGATGACGGTCCGGCCGGGCTGGTCGTTCGGCCGTCTGATTTGACTGAATGCCGGAGGTTCTTTCGGCGGCGACATTGGCGGGCGGGTCAGCCGCCTGTGCGACGTGGTTCTTCCGCCGCGCCTCCGGCAAATCCCGGATGACTGAGGCGCCCACCTGATGAAACGAGCGTTACCCGAATGGCAAGGCTGGAAAGAAGATTGAGCCTGTCTTCCTTTTGTTTTTTCCCCGACCGCGGATTTTCTCCACCCCTGACGAGCGATATCCCTCAATCTGTTTCAATTACCCGCTGAAATACAGCCCCTTCCAGATGGCACATGGCTTGCTCAATTACAGGGGCAGGTTTAGCAAAGTTATGTTCCATCCATAAAGCCCTGGAAGGGAGAGGTGTGTTTTCTCCCGGAGAAGAAGGAGAGTTATGAGACCGCGGAAGGTTTACCTGATCTTTTTGCTGCTGTTGGGAGTGGGATTGATTCTGACCGATTCACAGCTGCTCGTCAGAGGGCGCGCTGCCGTAGCGGAGGTTGCGCCCCGGCAAACAGCGCCAACGCGTTTTGAGGTCAACGAACCGATCACCCTGCACGCTGCCGACCGGGGCAATCCCTGGATCAACCTGAAGGACGGACACGACCTGCATACCTTACCTGCGGGACACGAACCCCTGCTGATCGGTCAGGCATTGCAGCCTTTGTCACTCGCCTCGGCTGATTTTGACGAAGACGGGGTTCCCGATCTGGTCAGCAGCTATGCCAGTTCCGATCATGGCGTGCTGATCCTGCATCGTGGTAACGCGGATTCAATCTATCCCAACAGCCCCGAAGCCCGGCAACACAAAGCGCAGGGCACATTCACCGACTCCCCATTTCCCGCGCTGATGAACAGAATCGAGATCCCGATCACGCCGGATTTTATCGGGACGGGAGATTTCGATGCTGACAGACATCAGGATGTCGTGGTCGCCTCGATGGGGAGCCGGATGCTTTTCCGGCTGCGCGGGGATGGGCACGGCGGGCTGATACCAGCTTCGCCTGTCGAGTTGCCCGGCAATGTTACGGCGCTCGTGGCGGGCGAAATCAATCGGGCCGACGGGCTGACTGACCTGGCCGTCGGCGTCAGCGGGCCTGGCGGGGCGCAGGTACTCATCTTTGAAGGGGCCCGAGGGGCATGGCAGCAGCAGCAGCCTGAAGTCATCACCCTGCCGGCGCCCGCGACCTCACTGGCGCTGGGGCAACTGGATGACCAGTACCCGTTCGACCTGGCTGTGGCGGCGGGTCATCAATTGCTGATCGTGCAGGGCCGCGACCGCAGCCTGTATCTGAACGAAGGACTGCGTGGGGAAGTCCACCCGCCGCTCATCAAGCGGCTTAACTTCGATTTCGAAATCACCTCCATCGCCGTCGGAAGGTTTTCGGGAGAACGGAATGATGAGATCGCGCTGCTGGCCGCAGACGGGGTCATTCGTCTCCTCAAGTGCAACCCTCAGTCGGCAAATCAGGGGTGGGGAGAGTTGGCCGGCGAAGTGCGGGCGGTAAGTCAACCTGCGCCCTCCGCATTCACTTTATCCGCGTCTGCTGCCAGGGCGCCCAGGCTGGTGCGCGCGTCCCTGTCAAGCCGACCGAACGATGATCTGGTAGTCGTGGACCCCGGCAACAGGCAGTTACAGATCGTGATGGGTGAGATGCTCCTGCCGCCGCCGGCGAGCGCGGCCCCTGCGTCTTCGATCCCTGTTCCTCGCCGACCTGTTACGCTGGACGTGGAAGGTGAGCCTGCCGCCGTGTTGCCCATGCGCCTGAATACGGATGCGTTGAACGATCTGGTCGTTCTCAAATCCGGCGGGCAGAACTCCCTGGCGGTCAGCGTGACCGCCGCGACTGCAACTTTTACTGTCAACACCGAGGAGAAGGGTGAAGACCTTCATCCCGGGGATGGCGTCTGCGAAGATTACAACCACAAATGTTCATTGGGCGCCGCATTGCAGGAAGGGAATGCCGGGTCAGGCGCATTCACGGTCAACTTTTCTGTCAGCAAAGCAAGTTGCGGTGCTTATGGCAACGCCAGCGAAGCCACACAACCAGTAACTATTGATGGAACCTCAATGGGCCACGTAGAGCTGAACGGCTATCTGTTTATCAAAGGCGGTAACAGTGCGGTTCGCGGGCTGTCGCCCGATCCCGTCTACGGCGGGGACGTGACCTTTGTAGGAAAGGGTAATAACCTCATAGAGGATAATTACTGCATCATCCTGACCAGCTACTCCGATAGAAATATCGTCGGCGGGGTAAGACCGGAAGCCATTAACATCACACCTCAACTGGTCATCAATCACTCCGCCGAAACCACAGTCAAAGGCAATTACCTGGGATTTCACCCCGACAAGACCCCGTGGGGTAACCCGTCTGATCGGGTGGAGGTCACCAGCGGCTCGCAAAACTGCCTGATCGGGGGGACCGAGAATGGGGCGTCCAATTCCATTTACGGCGGAGTATTGATTACCGGCGTGTCTTCCAACGAGCAGTTCCCGGTCGCGGGCATCCAGGTCATACACAACGTACTCTATTACGTGACGTGCGACAAGAAAACGTCGGGCAGCCTGATCGGCAATAACGACCTCGAATCCAGCGGCGGCCACGGCGTCTATGTCAATGCAGATTCTAGAAACAATATCATCAGGGATAACCAGATCACATATCACGCCCAGGCCGGAATTTATCTGGAAGGGCCTGACAATCAGGTCATCGGGAATCTGATTTCCGCCAACGGCCTGAGCGGGAGCGTAATTGCAGGGATAAAAGCCGGCCCGGAGTCGGCCCGCAATATTATCAGGGCGAACTGGATCGGCCTTTATAACACCGGCAACCTGGCCTCCGCGAACAACGGCCCCGGGATCGAGATCAGCGCGCCGGATAACATTGTTGGCGGGGATCGAAATTCCGAAGGGAACCTGATCTCCGGTAATCTGGGGCCGGGAATTCGGCTCAACTCCACCGCACGGGGGACGCAGATCGCCGGTAACTGGATCGGCGTGCAGTCCGACGGGGCCAGCCCCCTCGGCAATGCCGAAGACGGAATCGTCATCAACGGCGAAAGCACTCTGGTCGGCGGCACTGACGCCTGGCACGCCAACCTGATCGCCAATAACGGCAGAGACGGCGTGTCCGTGGGCGTCGGCGGCAAGGGGAATTCAATCTTCGGGAACCAGATCTGCTGCAATCGGGGACTCGGCATCCGCATCCAAGCCGCGCCGCGGCCACCTGTCCCGCAACTGACTCTGAACGGTGACGTCCTCAAAGGCAAACTCACCGGGGCGGCGGGGACGGCTTACCGCGTCGAGTTCTTCGGCAATCAGGAGTGCGACCCTTCGGGCAGCGGCGAAGGCGGCTTCCTGCTCGGCTCGCTGACCGTCACGACCAATGGCGGTGGGGAAGCTGAATTCACTCCGACTGTCTCGCTCACACAGTCACGGATCATCACGGCGACGGCGACGGACCCGGCGGGCAACACCTCCGAATTTTCGGAGTGCGCCAAACCCAGCGCGGGGATCGTCCTCAGCCCGCGCCTGATCCTTGGCTGCACGGGCGACCAGCGCGACATCGTGGTGACCGAGAAAGGGACGAATAAAGACATCACACAGGACCCGAACATCAAGTACGAATGGGTCAGGAGTAATGGCCTCCCGGCGAGCCTGATCAATCTCGTCTTCGACAAGATCAAATCTTATCTTCCCAACGTCGAGCCGCAGGTCGCCAACATTGACGTGAGCAGCGGCAAGGTGAAGTTTTTTTCCGAAGGCTTCAACGTCGTCCAGGCGAAGCGAAAGCTCGACGACGGGACGGAACTCACATCGAATTACGCCTTCGTCATCAGCAGCGGACTGGCGTTAAGTAAGGTGGATTCCATCGAACTTGCCCCGTATTCGATTATCAGCACGCCGACGAATATTGCCGCCGAACAGATCAATAAAGCGCTGAGCAAGGAGATGGCGATCAACACGCCGATGATCCTCTTCTCGTACGAGGGTGACACCTGCTGGGGGGTCATCCCCGGCAAGATCGGCTCCAACGGGTTCATCGGTTTGAAGAGCGCGAAATTCAGCCTCTTCGGCGGTCTGGTTCCCGACGTTGATTTCATGAACGCGGTCTACGGACTGGTCGGGCTGGCGGGCGAGCTGGCGGGAGTGGGTTATTTCGGCGAACTGCTCTCAACGCCATTTGCGCAGGTGACCACCGCGCAATTCCTGAAATACAAAGCAAGCGGTGATGACCCGGACAAGAAAGAGACCGACGCATTCATCTCCGTGGCTAAGGATAATTCCAGCCCGCCGTTCATCAGGGGCCAGGTCACTGCAAAGAAGTCGGGCATCTCCGGCGTGCAGGCCACGCTCGATCTGAGTAACTGGTGCCTGGGGAAAGCCTCAGGCGAACTGCTGGTCATCGTGCTGCCCGACCTGGAGAAGGCCGACATCCGCATGGAGAGCGGGCGGGCCGAAGACCCGATTGATCTGATCCTCTACGGCCAGCCGCGCCCCGTGCATGCGGTCGGGATGTTCAACTTCGTCGGGGCTGCGACTGAGCCCTTCAAGATTTCGTTCGACCCGATTGGCGCGAAGGATTCCGAGATTCTGAAGATGGCCGAGAAGTACATCCCCGGCGGGCAGAAGATTCAGAGTATCGGAGTTCCATTCACGCTCACTGCCCCCTGGGGCGCGGAGTTGAAAGACGGGCTCTACCAGCAGGGGAATACTTTCGCGCGCTTCAGGATGACCTGGCAGCCGCTGAATACTGCGGTCGTGATTGACGAGTTTCGACTTCAGCTCCCGCTCTGGAACGGGCTGACCAACTGGACCATGGCCGAGCCGGCGATTGCGACGGCGGACCCGAGTACCGCCATGCTCAATGGCGTCACGCTCGGCACGACGAATCTCAATCTGGAGGTTTGCATTCCGTTCCTGACCAGACGCTATGACACGAATCCGGTGCGCGTCATCACCGGTGATCTGACCTGTGTCGTCACACCGGATACCGAGACGCTGGCGGTCGGGGAGCAGGCCAGCGTCAGCGCGAGCATCAGGACCGCCAATATCCCGATCTCGGGCGCGAAGGTGAACTTTGAAATCACTTCGGGCCCGAATAAAGGAAAGACGGGGTCTGACTGGAGTCCGGGCGCGAGTTTCGCCTACACCGGCGACGGCGGTGAGGGTGAGGACATTATCTCCGTCAGCGCTTCACTCGCGGGCAAGACGGCCAGCGGCACCGCCAGGAAGGTCTGGAAGAAACCCGTGCCGGTGTGCCAGATGTCACCCGTATCGGCGAACAATCCGGTCGGCTCTGACCACACAGTGCTGGCGGTGGTGACTTCCGACGGCAAGCTGGTCAACAACGCCAGCGTCGCCTTCCTGGTGACTTCCGGCCCCAACACCCTGCGCAGTGGCAATGACACGACCAACAGTGCGGGCGTCGCCGAGTTCACCTACACAGGCAGCAAAGGCGCAGGCACCGACACGATTGAAGCCTCCGGGTCCGTCGGTGGGGTGTCTTTCACCTGCAATCAGGTCACGAAGACCTGGACGCCGCCAGTTTGTTCACTCACCCCGCCGACATCCACCGGGCAGGTCGGCGCAACTCACTCCGTCACCTCCACCGTGACCTCCGACGGCAAGCCGCTCGCGGGCGTCACGGTTAACTTCGCGATCACGGGCGGCCCGAATGTGGGAAAGGGCGGGGCGGGGGCGACGAATTCGACCGGGCAGGTCATCTTCAATTACACGGGCGATGGCGGCGCAGGCACGGACACGATTGAAGGCGGCGGCTCGGTCGGCGGCGTGCCTTTCTCCTGCACGGCGACCAGGACGTGGACAACCGCGCCCACTAAAGCTGACCTGGCTCTGTCAAAGAGCGCCAGCCCCAGCCCGGTTCTGCTCGGGCAGAATCTGACCTACACACTCGTCGTCAGTAACAACGGCCCGGACAAGGCGACCGGCGTGACGTTGACCGACAACCTGCCCGCCGGGGTGACGTTCATCTCGGCATCGGCTTCGCAGGGGAGTTGCACGGGAACAGGCCCGGTCACCTGCGGGATCGGTGAACTGGCGATGGGCACTAGGGCGACCGTCACGATTGTCGTCAGGCCCGACGCGCCCGGGAATATCACGAACACTGCCCGTGTGACCGGCGGAGAGGGCGACCCCGATGGGAACAACAACTCAGCCGCGGTGACGACCGCCGTCAGGGCTGCCGATCTGTCGCTGACCAAAGCGCACAGCCCGGCGAAGGTGTTTCAGGGGCAGAATCTGACCTACACGCTGGTCGCCCGTAACAACGGCCCCAGCGATGCCACGGGCGTCAGAGTCACTGACACATTGCCGTCAGCCGTCACCTTCGTTTCGGCCGCATCCACTCCGGGGAGTTGTAGCGGCGGCGCGGGCGCCGTCACCTGCGATCCCGGCACGCTGGCCAGTGGCGCTTCCGCGACGATCACGATTGTCGTCAGAACGGTCCAGGCGGGGACCGTCGCCAACACCGCGGTAATTGCCGGCAATGAGCCTGACCCGGTTCAGAGCAACAATACGGCAGCTGACAATGCCGTCGTTGAAGCCGCCCCCGCGATTGCGAGGATCACTCCGTCTTCGGCGCCGCAATCCAGCGCCGGTCTTGAAATCAAAATCGAAGGCGTCAACTTCGTCCCTGAAACAATAGTCTCCTTCCAGCCGGACACGGGCATCGAAGTCATTCCACCTTCACCGCCTGATTACGGGTTCGTCAACCCCGGAGAGATCAGGCGGCGGATCAACATCAGAGCTGACGCGCCGCCGGGAGAACGTGAAGTCTTCGTCACTAACCCGAACGGGGCGATTGGCGGCAACAGGCCTTTCAATGTTTTCACCGTCACCAGCGCGGCCGGCATCGCGGTGTCGCAATCGAGCATTGATTTCGGCAGCGTGCCCATCGGGCAGAACAAATCGGTCAACGTCATGATCAGTAATCCCGGCGCCGCGCCGCTCCTGATCTACGGGATTGCAGGCAACAATCCGCATTTCGGTGTGGCGACGGCTGCGGTCCCTTCCAGCCTGGCCGCTGGCGCGAACGCGACCGTCCCGGTGAAATTCACGCCGACGGCTGCGGGCGGACAGTGGGGCGTTCTGACGATAGCCAGCAACGCCCCGGGCAGAACCAGTCTCGGCATTCAGGTGCAGGGCGCAAGTCCTCCCGGGCAGCCTCAACCGGAGGCCCTGGCAACCGATGATGGCAGCGTGGAGACCGGGGCTTTTGATGACGACCTGATCATCGTCAACCGCCTGACCCCATCGTCTTACCCGGTGACGCTGCAGACGATCCGAATCTTTTTCGCTGAATATTCAGACCTGCCGTCCCCGTCCGGCCAGACGATCCGGCTGATTGCTTTCATTGACCCGGCCGGATCAGGCAGGCCGCCGGATATTCCGGAATTGCTGGTTGATCAGGTCGTGACGATCCCTCAGCTCCCGCCCGGCGGCGCGTGGGTGGATTTCCCGGTCTTCAGTCCGCTGGCGGCAAATCCCGAAGAAGCGGCCGGGGTCATGATCAATTCGGGTGATTTGTACGTGGGCTTTCACGCGCCCGAGATCAACGACAGTGTAGTCTTTGCTGCCGATTCCAGCGGGCCGCAGCAGCAGCGCGCTTTCTTCACCTACTTCGATCCGAGTTTCTTCGATAAGATGGCGGGACTCGACAACGGACAGGGGGACGTAATTCCGGTCAACATCATGATTCGCGCCGTTATGACCCCCGTCTCGGGAACATGCAGTTACTCGATCTCGCCCGGCATCGTCGCGTTCGGTAAAGAAGGCGGCAGCAGCAGTTTCACGGTCAGTGCCGCCCCCGGATGCAAGTGGACGGTCAGCGCCCCGGCGGACTGGATCAGGATTGATTCGGATGTCAGTAACCGCAGCGGGACCGGGACGATCAACTTTTCCGTGACGGCCAACAGCAGCCCGCGAACCGGGCTGGTTGCCGCGGCGGGCCAGAAGCTGATCGTCAGACAGGCTGAACAGGCTGTGACAGTCTCAGCCGCGGATTACAGCGGAGTAGAACTGGCTGCCGGTTCAATCGTGGCCGGCTTCGGTTCGGGTCTGGCCACCACCGTTCAGGCAGCCACCACGCTGCCTCTGCCAACCACTCTGGCAGGCACAACAGTCAAAGTGCGAGACAGCGCCGGGATTGACCGTCTGGCCCCGCTCTTCTTCGTTTCGCCATTCCAGGTTAATTACCTGATTCCTGACGCGAGCAGTCCGGGACCGGCAGCGGTGACGATCACGAGCGGCGGCGGTGCCGTCTCAAGCGGGACAATCAACCTCGTCGCCGTCGTCCCGTCCCTCTTTGCCGCCAACGCCGATGGTCAGGGTGTCGGGGCGACTTACGCCGTGCGTGTCAAAGCAGACGGCACACAGATTTCCGAACCGACCTATCGCTACGACGAGGCGCAGAAGAAATACTTTCACATCCCGATTGACCTCGGGCCGGAAAGCGATCAGGTGGTGCTGGTGTTGTTCGGCACAGGTTTCAGGAATGTCAGCCCGTCCTCAACCGTCACGGTCACGGTCGGCGGGATCGAAATGCCGGTTTATTACGCCGGCCCGCAGCCGTACTATGCCGGACTCGATCAGGTCAACCTCAGACTGCTGCGCTCGCTCGGCGGAAAGGGTGAAGTGGATATTGTGGTGACAGTGGATGGGAAGACGGCCAACACGATCAGGACATTTATCAAGTGAGTCCGCGCGGGATGCGCGCTGGGGCGAGTGGAACGGCGCAGTCAGCCGGAGAGATGAAGACCGGCTGGAGAGTCGTGATGCCACTGAAGCCGCCGCCGGAATCTGTCTGATCGCCTGCGGGAGTTGGTCATTCTGACAAGCGGACGCGCGCGTCAATCAGCGAGACGCCCTGACCCGCCTCATGCACGACCACCGGGTTGAGGTCTATCTCCGCGATCCGCGGCACGGCTTCCGCGAGGGCGCCGAGCGCGAGCAGCAGCCGCTCCACCGCCGCCACATCAGCCGGGCCGGCGCCACGGTATCCGCGCAGCAGCCGGTCGGCTCGTGTTTCCCGAATCATCGCGGCGGCTTCACGATCCGCGAGCGGCAGCACACGAAACACGACATCATCAACCAGCTCAACCAGCACACCACCTGATCCAAATGCCACCAGCGGGCCGAAGACCGGGTCGTGTGTCACACCCGCCAGGACTTCAACTCCGTGTCGTGACATCGGCATCACGCTGGCCGCCACGAGTGTGATGCCATGAGCAGCCAGTTGCGTGGCAAGCAGCGTGTACGATTCCGCGGCTTCAGACGGCGCGACGTTGAGAATCACGCCGCCGACATCGGATTTGTGCAGCACCGCAGGTTCGACGACCTTGATCGCCACCGGGCCACCAATCCCGGCTGCGGCTGCCGCTGATTCTTCCGCCGAACGCACCGTTTTTGACCCGATGACTTCAATGCCCGCCGCGCCGAGCAGCGTGACGACGCTTTCGTGCGGCAGCCAGCCCACCGGATTCGCCGCCAGCACGCGATCAACCGCGTCACGGTCGATCCTGATCGGAACGATATTGCCAGCGGGTTCGCTGCGCCACACGCCGTAACGCACGGCTGCGATTAACGCAGCAATCGCGCTCTCCGGAAAGTCGTAAACCGGCACGGCATTCTTTCCGGCTGGGATTGATGCCAGTCCAGATTGCGGGTCAAGGAATACTGCGGCAACCGTGCGCCGTAAATGCGGTCTTTGAGAGAGTACCTCACTCACGACTCCGGCCACTTCCGCCGACGGGGTGACGAGCGGCGGGATGAAGATGACGAGCAGCGCATCCAGCTCCGCTTCATCGCAGAGCGCTTCCAGACAGGCGCGATACTGTTCAGGTCCCGCGCCCGCGATCATATCAACCGGGTTCGTCACCGAAGCTGCGGGTGGCAGCACGGCCCGCAGTCTCGCCTGTGTTGTCTCGCTGAGTACAGGGACCTGAAGACCTGCGGCCACCGCCGCATCAACGGCCAGAATCGCCGGCCCGCCGGCATTGGTCAGAATGCCGACCCTGTTGCCCGCCGGTAAAGGCTGGGCGGCCAGCAGGCGCGCGACCGAAAAGAACTCGGCCAGCGTGTCTACTCGGATGATTCCGGTCTGAGCAAACAGCGCGTCGGCGGCCCGGTCCGAACTGGCAAGCGCGGCAGTGTGACTGGAAGCGGCGCGCGCTCCCGCCACAGTCCGGCCTGACTTCACCGCCACGATCGGTTTGCGGCGCGAGACGCGGCGGGCGATGCGCGCGAAGCGGCGCGGATTGCCGAAGCTTTCCAGGTAAAGCAGGATCACATCCGTCGTGTCGTCTGCTTCCCAGTATTGCAGCAGATCGTTGCCGGAAACATCGGCCTTGTTGCCGGTGCTGACGAAGGATGAGATGCCGAGCCCGAGCCGGCCTGCCTGATTGAGCAGCGCCAGACCGAGCGCGCCGGACTGCGAACTGATCGCCACGTTCCCCGCAGGCGGATCAGCCGGCGCGAACGTGCCGAGCATTCTGACTTCACCTGACGTGTTCACCACCCCCATGCAATTCGGCCCGACCAGCCGCATGCCGGAAGCCCGGCAGATGTCGAGTAACTCCGCCTGCCGCGCTTTACCTTCGGCATCAGTCTCCGCAAAACCCGCCGAGATCACGCACAGCGCCCTCACTCCGGCAGCCGCACACTGCCTGGCCGCTCCAGCCGCCGCTGGCGCGGGGACGGCGATGAAGACCAGTTCCGGCACTTCAGGCAGATCGGCGATGGAGGCGTAAGCGCGCACGCCCGCCACCGACCCGGCTGTGACATTCACCGGATAGACCGGGCCGGTGAAACCGAAGTGAATAAGGTGCCGGAAAAGCGCGCCGCCGACCGATTGCGAATCGCGGCTCGCGCCGATCACGGCGATGGATCGCGGGGCGAGAACACAGCGGAGTGATTCGCGCTCGGCCTGGGCTTCCTGCGCTTCGGCGCGTGACTGCGCCATTCCATTCGGCTTGATGGGGAATTCGAGATGCGTCACGCCATAGCTGGTCGAGGAGGAAATTCCGTAGCCCGCCTTGCGAAAGACCGAGAGCATCTGCTGGTTATCGGTCATCACGTCAGCGCTGAAGTGCGTGATGTCCTGCCGCCGTGCCAGCTCGGCCAGAGTGTCGAGCAGCAGAGTGCCGATCCCGCGCCCCTGCATCGCATCCTCAATCAGGAATGCAACCTCCGCCATTTCAGGCGCGTCTTCGCACTCGGAAAACCCGCCCACGGCGACTATCCGTTCATCCACGGCCTCACCCTGGGTGACCACGAGAGCGACGTTGTGTGCGCCGTCAACGTCCACCAGCTGATTGAGCGCGGCGTCAGTCAGCGATTTGACCGGGTGCAGGAACCGGAAGCGGATTGACTCCGGGGAGCAGTGGCCGAAGAGACCCTTCAATTTTTCACGGTCATCCGGGCGCAGCGCGCGCAGCCGCAGCATCGCGCCGTCGCGCAGCAGGAGGTCTCTGGAAAATTCTGTCGGGACTCTGACGGCGGGCTTTGATTCATAACTGGCGGTCGGGAGTTCTGCTTCAGACTTCATGACGGTCGGCATGCCATCACCCTCAATAGAACCATGGCAGACCGGAAAGGATGGACTATTTGTCATTCATTACCTCCGCCATTATCCGGATCAATTGCTCCAGACCGTAAGGCTTTCTCAAAAACTTCCGCACTCCCGCATTTGCAGCCATCGCTTCGTACTTGCTTCCCCCGCCGCTGGAGGCGACGATCCGCACCTGAGGGTCGAGTCGCCGCAGGGCCCGAATGGTTGCCTCGCCGTCCATCACCGGCATCCTCATATCAATGATGACAGCTTTGACCTGTCCCCGGCGCGCGGCATACTGTGCCACCGCTTCAGCGCCATTAGCCGCCGGCAACACACTGTAACCGAGCTGTTCGAGTGCCATTTTGACGATTTCCCGAATATCCGCCTCTTCATCGGTCACAATGATCAATTTACTTTGTCTTGCCTGGGTATTCACATAGATCATCCTTTCCTGTGGAACACGCCGGGGCAGATGCCCTGCTGCTTCCACAGGGCAACCTGCATACCAGACAGCCCGGCTGGTTTCGCGCGCGCGCGCAGAGTATTTGCGGAATGTCACCACAGTGCGGGTTACAGTTCTCAGGAAGGAGCGAAGAAATACGCAATGCATAAAACCGGGTGAGTTCACGGCAGCCAGTCGAGCCGGTCGAACATCGGGCCGCTTTGAGCCGGCACCGGAAGTTTTATTGTTGACGCTGATCACAGAACGTATAATTTCCTGGCTGTCTTTTCATCTGTGATCGGAAACCAGCTCAGAATATAAGCCGATAAAACAGCGGTCCTGCGCTGCTCGCGCGATGAAGTCATCCGAGCGCGAGGTCCGGCGCCGCTCCCGAATTGATCAAAATGGAAGACGATTCGATTCCCATCACTGAAGCTGCCGGGTTGATCGAGCGCCGGCGCATCGAGGGGGCGTTGCGCGACAGCGAGGCCCGCCTGGCCGTGATCGTTGATTCGGCCATGGACGCCATCGTCACCGTTGACGAGGGGCAGCGCGTCCTGCTGTTCAATCGTGCCGCCGAAAAGATGTTCCGATGCCCGGCCAGTGAGGCCATCGGACAGCCGCTCGACCGCTTCATCCCCGCGCGCTTCCGCGCCATCCACTCGTCACACATCCGATCCTTCGGCCAGGCCGGCGTGACGACGCGCGCCATGGCCGGGGCGAGGACGGTCTACGGGCTGCGCTCGGACGGCGAGGAGTTCCCCGTCGAAGCTTCGATCTCACAGGTCGAAGCCGAGGGACAGAAACTCTACACCGTCATCATGCGCGATGTCACTGAGCGCCTGAGGCATGAAGAGCAGTTGCGTGAGCAGGCCGAACTGCTCGATCACGCGCGCGAGGCTATTCTGGTCAGGGATCTGGAGGGGCGCATTCTGTTCTGGAACAAGGGCGCGGAACATTTGTACGGCTGGACGGCGGCAGAGGCCCTCGGCCGGCATATCCGTGAGCTTCAGTTCCAGAACACGATGAAACATTTCGAAGAGGCGAATCTGAAGGCGATGGAACAGGGTGAGTGGATCGGCGAGCTGACCCAGATCACAAAGGATGGCAGGAAAATCATCACCGAAGGGCACTGGACGCTCGTCCGGACTCCTGACGGGCGGCCTCGGTCAATCCTCGTCATCAATGCGGACGTTACGGAAAAGAAGAAGCTCGAAGCCCAGTACCTGCGGGCCCAGCGGATGGAGAGCATCGGCACGCTGGCCGGCGGCATCGCGCACGACCTGAACAACATCCTCTCCCCGATCCTGATGGCCGTCCAGATTCTGCAATCGCGAGTACACGATGAAAGCAGCCGGCGCATGCTCTCACTGCTTCAGGCCAACGCGGAACGCGGCGGGGAGATGGTCAGGCAGGTGCTGTCGTTCGCCCGCGGCGTCGAAGGCGAACACGCGCTGCTTCAGCCTGTCCACCTCGTCAGGGAGATCGTCAGAATCCTGAAAGAGACGTTTCCGAAGGATATCGAAATCAGCTTCAACTTCCTGCCAGACCTCTGGCTCGTCACCGGCGGTGCCACGCAGATCCATCAGGTGCTGATGAACCTCTGTGTCAACGCCCGCGACGCGATGCCGGGCGGGGGGCAGCTGGGGATCGGGGCGGAGAACGTGACGCTCGGTGACCAGTATGCGCAGATGAATCTGGATGCCCGCCCGGGCCGGTACGTCCTGATCACGGTCGCCGACACCGGCACGGGGATTCCGCCCGAGATCATTGACCAGATTTTCGACCCGTTCTTTACGACGAAAGAGCAGGACAAGGGAACAGGTCTCGGCCTTTCGACGGTGATCGGCATTGTGAAGAGCCACGGCGGGTTCGTGAATGTCTACAGTGAAGCCGGGAACGGGACGAAATTCATGGTCTATCTGCCGGCCAGCGAAGCCGGGCAGGCCACCTCACCCAACGAAGAGAAGCAGAAACTGCCGTTTGGAAATGGTGAGCTGATCCTCGTCGCGGATGACGAAAGCGCCATCCGTGAGATCACCAGAGAGACACTGGAAGCATTCAATTACCGTGTCCTCACGGCCGGTGATGGGGCTGAAGCAGTGGCGCTTTACGCCCAGCACAGGAATGACATCGCGGTCGTCATCACGGATATGATGATGCCTTTCATGGATGGGCCGGCGACGATCCGGGCCTTGCAGAAGCTTAATCCACTGGTCAGGGTCATCGCCGCCACCGGCCTGAAAGCAAACGGCAAGGTAACTGAGGCAGCCAGTGCCGGGGTCAGAATTTTCCTGACGAAGCCTTTCACGGCGGAAAAGCTCCTGAAGTCGCTGGCGGAAATTCTCAGTGGGGGCAGTTGACTCTGCCGCTGAATCTGCCTGAAAAACAGATGCGATGTCTGATTTCAGACGATCATGCTTCAGCCGGGCCGATCATGTTGGGCAACATTCAGCCTGCCCCTTCTCACTCACCGCACAAAGACCGGACTGATGTTTGTCCTCCGGAATTGCCGTGCTTACGGCCTGATTTCGATGTGGTTAAGTACGCTCGTGACTCCCGGCGCGCTCCATGCCGCCCGACGTGCCTCTTCCCTCTCGGCCCACGAACGCACATTGCCTGATAAGGTCACGACACCGCCTTTGGCCTCAACGATGATCCGCCGGGCGTCAACTTCGGCGCTGCGGCGCAGGGCTTCCTCGATCTTCGTCCGCACATCGGTGGCTGAGACTTTCGGCGCCACTTCGATGCTGTTGGTGATGCCGCGCACTCCGGCCAGATACCTGACGGCTTTTTCGGCAGCTTCCTTCTGGTACCCCCAGTCCACCTTTCCTTCCAGCGTGAGCCAGCCTTTTCTGACCGTCACCTTGATGAGGTCATCGGGCACGCTGACATTGTGCTGAAGTGCCTGCACTGCCGCGAGGGCGATGTCAGGGTCAACCCTGTCGGAAACAGGTTTCACTTCGATATCGTTGGCGACAGCTCTGACGCCGTAAACACTCTTCGTCGCCCTCTCCGCCGCCAGCTTGTCGGCGAGGGTTTCCACATAACCGGTGAGCGTGATCACGCCGTCCGAGGCGGCCACGCCGATCTTTTCGGATGGCACGTCGGGGACAAAGTCGAGGTGACGCTCGACGGCCTCACGCAGATCCTTGTCCGCCAGAGTCATTGTTTTGGCTTTCATAAACCCCTCCCTGCTTCATTTTGAATGCAGCAATCCGAATTTTCATACAGCCTTCTCCCCTGCATTCTCCGTAACCAGGCACCCTTTCAGCGCCGCCGGAAGGAATGCCAGCCGCGGGCCATCTCCCTGACCCGCGGCTGGCTCAGGACGAAAGCTGCTTCCCCGCTTTCGCTCCGAAGGACTATTTCACTTTGACTTCGACCTGCTTCGGCTTCGCTTCCTCGTGTTTGGGGAGCGTCACGCGCAGCATCCCGTCTTTGAACTCCGCGCTGACCTTGTTCGCATCAACGAAGTTCGGCAGCGTGAAGCTGCGGATGAATTCGCCGTAGCTGCGTTCGACGCGGTGGTAATTCTCCTTCTTCGTCTCCTCGGAGAATTTGCGCTCGCCGCGGATCGTCAGCAGGTTGTTTTCAATCGCGACGTGAACTTCCTCCTTCTTCACTTCGGGCAGTTCGGCCTTGACCACGATTTCGTTCTCGGTCTCGTAGATGTCGCAGACCGGCGCCCAGGTCGCGAGTGACCAGTTCTCTCCGCCCTCCGCCCTGAAGCCTTCGCCGAACATCCGATTGAACCGCTCCTGAAACTGGCGGAACGGGTCGAAGCCGAATAACTCGCCAATGCTTCGCGGGGCCAGTGCTGTGCCTGTTTTGTTTGCCATATTGCTTACCTCCATTGTCTGGGAACTCATCTGTTCTCGTGGAACGATCAGGAACTCTGGCGCGGCGATCAGATTTCGTCGCACCAGCAACTGTTATCGGGTTCCCGGTCGTTTACTTAGCTGTTTCAGTAAACAGGCAAGAGCCGTACCGTGGATGGAATCATCCGGTTTCAGCAGGATACGGTGGCGAAATAACTCAGCGTGTGTGTTTTCGCCCAGGAGACTGGGGAACCTTTCCTCGCAGGTGTGGCAAATACGAGGCCCTTGACCTGCCACTGAAAATATCGTCTGGCACCTGTGACCGGGATCTGCGCAGATTGGGCAGACATCGAAAGCTCAGCCGGCGTTTTCACGCGACCAGGACATCGGGACACAGACCACCGGAACGCGCGAAGCTCGGATCACCTTCTCCGCCGTCGAGCCGAAGAGCATCTCCTCAAGGTCAGCGCCACGGCGACCACGCGCCCCCAGCGCGATCATCCCGAAGTCCAGATCGTCGGCGATGCGCAGAATCTCCGCGAACGGCCTGCCCACGACGACCATCGGCTCCAGTCGTGGTTTCGGATCAGGGACGGACGCGATGGTTTCCTGCAACTGTCTTTCGGCCTTTTCGCGCAGCTTCGCCGTTGCGGCTCCCGCATTGCTGAACCCCTCGTCGGTGAGCCTTGCCACAAAGTCGGTGTCCACGACGTGAAGCAGACAGATCTCCCCACCCTGTTCGGTCAGCGAGACGGCGAATTCGACCGCGCGCAGAGAGTTGGGTGAAAAATCTGTAGGAACCAGAACATCCTGTATCTTCATTTCAGACCTCGCCTTCTGTTCCGAGACACGGCTCGTTTCGTCACACTCACCGCAATTCCGATGCCACCTCTCCAACCCCTGGCAGGATTGCTGTCATCATTCCGATGACTGACCTCTGCTCGGGCCTCAGTCTTCAATCCCGGCTGCCCGCTTACGGGCGGGTCAGTAAGGACTAGTGAAGCCGCCATTCAGCGACAGCACCGCCTGTCCCGATAATTCAACCAGCCTGGGCAACCTGCGGGTCTCAACAGGCCCGCGCCATTTCGCACAGAACTGAGTGAGGAAATGGGTGAGGTTACGCAGCCACAGAGTGATCCCGCCCTTTCATATGCCACCAGATGGTCCCGGGCCGACTGGCACAACAGTTGTTACTCGTGAACATAAACAACGGCAGGCAATCGAATCCAGGCAGGGTCTGAATTTCAGGACGTATTGCTTATTCAACCGTTGCCCTGCCGGAGGCGGGCAGGCGAACACCGGTTAGCCAGGCCTGCCACGTTATTACCGGTAAAAGGAGGGTATATGTTGCGAAGACTATTCACCATTGCCGCACTGGCCGTCGGGTTGTTAGTGCTTGCCCAGTCCGTCCCGTCATCCTCGCAGGCGATAGCCGGGCAGGGCAGGAACGAACGAGGGCGGAAGCTTTACCAGCAGTATTGCGCCAGCTGTCACGGGACAGAGGGCAAAGGCGACGGGTCGGTCGCCCTGACGCTGAAGACCGAGGTGCCCGACCTGACGACAATTGAGAAGCGGGAAGGAAAGTTCGATGGCACCAGGGTCAAGCAGTATATCTCCGGCGAGATTGGAGTCACCGCCCACGGGGAAAAGGATATGCCTGTGTGGGGTTATGTTTTCCGCTCCAGACAGGGGCAAAGCGTTTCAGCACTCAACGTCCACGCCCTGATGGAGTACCTCAGATCCATCCAGGAAAAGTAACGATTCAGTGGAAAGCAGACGGTGTGGGTTCGGTTTCAGGGTGGCTGTTGAAACTGAACCCACCGTCTCACCCCTGATTCAATCATCCGGACAGACTGACAACTGATCCGTCTTCATTCCGCGGCACGTTTATTGCGGCTTTCCCAATGGGAGTTTCAGAAATCCCCTGTAAACGTCCTGGCGTTTTCACGGCCGGAAAGCGGAGGTGAGTGCGATGAAGAGAATTCTGGTTGCTTACGACGGGTCGAGTTGCGCTGATGCCGCGCTGGACGATCTGAGGCGGGCAGGATTACCTGAGCAGGCCATCGTCATTGTTGTGACAATCATTGAAGGCTGGTTGCCGCCGCACCAGCCTGAGGCGATGGCTCAGGAGGCGTTCGCGCAGGACTATCCTGATTTATTCGATGAATTCCGGAAAATGGCGGGCAGCGCCACGGCGCGCCTGCACTCGCTGCTCCCGGGCTGGAAGGTTTCCGAGGATGTGAGTGTCGGGTCGCCTTCCCGAACGATCATCGAGAGGGCCGAGGTCTGGCCCGCGGATCTGGTCGTGGTCGGTTCAAACGGGCGCTCGGCGGCGGGCCGCTTCTTTCTCGGCAGCGTCTCGCAGAAAGTCCTGACTGAGGCGCACTGCTCGGTGCGCATCGCGCGCGGACATCCGAAAAAGGCCGGAGCCCCGGTGCGCATTGTAGTCGGCGTGGACGGATCGCCCGAATCCGAAGTCGCGGTAGCCACGGTGGCGGAAAGAAGCTGGCCCGCCGGCAGTGAGGTGCGCGTAGTCAGCGTGCAGGATGAGATTGCGAGCATGGTCAGGGACTCGGTGAATAAGACGAGCGGGGAGGGGAAAGACTGGTTCGACAGAACGCTTGAGGCCGCCGGAGAGAAGCTGCGCTCAGCGGGGCTGACTGCACTCAGCGCGATCAGGAAAGGCGATCCGAAGCGGGTTCTGGTTGAAGAGGCCGAAGACTGGGACGCTGATTCGATCTTCGTCGGCGTGAGAGGCCTCGGCGGCCTTGAGCGGTTCAGGCTGGGGAGCGTGTCATCCGCAGTCGCCGCGCGCGCTCACTGTTCGGTCGAAGTTGTCCGCGCCAGTAAAGGGGCGTAGGCCGCCAACAGAAATAGCAAAGGCACTTCCCCGTTCACTTCATCCCGGGGCTCACGCGGCCCTTTGTTCACGCGCGGCCAGCGCGAGCAGGTCCCGCACCTCTTCATCGGTCGTCTGCGCGAAGTTCTCGTACCAGAGTCCGACAGCGAAAAACGGGTCAGGCATCTCAAGGCAGACGCAGGATTCGTGATCGGCCTTCGCGTTGAATTCCTCACACGTGGAACGCGCGGCTACCGGCACGGCTACGACGACCTTCGCTGGTTGCTGCTTTTTGAGCGCCTCGACGGCCGAACGCATCGTCGTGCCGGTGGCGATCCCGTCGTCAACCAGCAGCACCGTTTTCCCTCGGACGTCGGGGAAAGGCCGTTTTCCACGGTATAACTGCTCGCGCCGCTCCAGTTCCTTCTGTTCCCTCGCCACAACCCTTTCAACCGCCTCCCGTGAGACTGAGAGGAAGGGTAATACATCTTCGTTCATGACGCGCACGCCGCCGGAAGCAATCGCGCCCATCGCCAGTTCTTCCTGTCCGGGCACTCCCAGTTTGCGAACGATCACCACGTCGAGTGGGACGTTCAATGATCTGGCCACTTCGTAACCGACCGGGACACCGCCCCGCGGCAAGGCGAACACCAGCACGTCAGAGCGTCCGGCATACTCCTTCAACCGCCGCGCCAACATCATTCCGGCTTCGACGCGGTCTCGAAATTGTCTGAACATAATTCACCTCCGGAGCTGATTGCCAGCGCTTTCCCCTCGCTGCTCCGGGAGAGTACCGACTGCGTTGGCGAATTTTCGCTGCTGACCCGGGCCGACGCTGCCCCAGGCTGATGCGACTGTAACAGCCAGATCAGCGCGAGGCCGTGAATCGCACCAACTACCGCTCCGGCGCAGGCGAGAGTGGCAAGAATGATTGCAGCAATCTCAACTCCGGACGCCCCCGCGGGGGCGGAGCCTGCGCCGACGAAGACCAGCGGCATGCCGACAGCCCACGCCACGGCATTGGCCAGCACCCACCATCCTGCCCGTTGTAAATGTCGCCGCAGCACAAGCCACTGCGGTATGCCAAGGATCGGCCCGAGCGCGACGCCCATGATTGCTGCCAGCGAATACTTCAACAGATCACTTATCTCTGGCGGTGAAGTAGCAGCCGCATCAGCCTGCAGGGAGATGACTGTACTCGGAATCATCCCCAGCGCCCACGCTGCCAGTGCCCCGCCGGTCGTGGCCAGCACCCAGGCGCGCCGGCTCAGTTCAGGGAGCGGCCGTCGCAGAACCAGCCACTGCGCGACTCCCACAATGACGCCCTCGAACGCCCCTGCCAGAATCGTCACGCTGGCGATCAGCAGGGCGGCAGAAGGCCCCGTCGTTCTTTCTGCTGTTCGGGCGAGCATCACTGCGACCAGCGCGACCAGACCGAGCCCCCCCGCCTCGCCGATGGCATTCGCCGGCACCCACCGCAGCCACAGTCTGAGATCCCACCCGGCCCGGCTGTGGCGATGAACGTGATAGTGAATTACGGCCTCCGGCATATCAACGGCCCCCAGGGTGAAAAAATATGCAGCACAGGTCAGGCAGCCTGCCTGAACAGCGCGACAAACTCCGCACGCGGATTTCCCGAGCGCCGATTCTGCCGTTCACTGACCCAGGTGCGGACAGATTCCACGGCCCCGGTTTTATGAGGTGGCTGACGCATGGATAAGTTCCGCGGAGTTGAATCTCGATCCTCAATCTCGTGGCGTTTGATCAGTCGGGCGGATTT
>DASRDU010000121.1:0-49541 GCA_035652435.1 Blastocatellia bacterium | reverse complement strand
ATCCGGGCCCAGCCAAGGATTGAGTTCAGTGGCGTCCTGAGTTCGTGCGAGACGGTGGCGAGAAAATCGTCCTTGAGGCGGCTGGCCTCTTCGGCCTGGGAGCGCGCCGCCTGCTCGCGGGCGAGTAGCTGTTCCCGCTCCTCCTCGGCCTGCTTCTGCCTGGTGATGTCGCGCGCAATCCTGGAGGCCCCGGTGATCCTGCCGCTGGCGTCCCTGATGGGGGAGACGGTGAGAGAGACGTTGATCAGCCGTCCGTCCTTCCTCCTCCGCACCGTTTCGTAATGCTCAAGGCGTTCGCCGCGCCTGAGTCTTTCAAGGATAGCCGGCTCCTCGTCCGCCTGTTCGGGCGGGGAGAGCAGGGAGATGGGGCGCCCGAGGACTTCCTCGGCCTGATAGCCGTAGATGCGTTCCGCCCCCGGGTTCCAGCTGGTGATAATGCCGTCGAGCGTCTTGCTGATGATGGCGTCATCGGAGGATTCGACAATCGCCGCGAATTTGAGCCGGGCCTCTTCCGCCCGCTTGCCTTCGGTGACATCAAGCACCGTCCCGACAAAGCGCACCGCCTCGCCCGCCTCATTGAAGAACGCCTGACCGCGGGCCGCCACCCAGCGTTCGGCGCCGTCCCGGATTCCGATGACGCGGTACTCGACGTTGTACCCGGCCCTTTCAGCCGGATCGAGCGCCCGCCGGATGGCGTCGCGTATCGGCTCGCGGTCCTCCGGGTGGAGCGTCGACAGAAACACACCCATGTTGACCTCGCCACCCTCGGGCAGATCGAAGATGACCTTGCAGCGCTCGTCCCAGCTCAGCTCGCCCGTCCGGGGGTTGGAGTCCCAGGTACCGATCCGGGCGGATTCGAGCGCCAGGCGCAGGCGACTCTCCTGATCGCGCAGCGCCTCTTCGGCCAGCTTCCGTTCGGTGATGTCTCTGCCGACCGCGTAACAGAGCCCGTCCTGGCGGGAGATGACTGCGTTCCAGGAGAGCCATTTGTATGAGCCGTCCCTGCACCGGTAGCGATTCTCGAAGCTGACCAGCTCTTCGCCGTCGAAGAGTCTTTGCTGCGTGGCAATGGTCGCGGCCCGGTCTTCGGGGTGAACAAACCCGACGAGCGAAGTCGCGCTCAGCTCTTCGAGGGTGTAGCCGAGCAGTTTCTCCCAGGCCTGGTTCAGATGCCGGACGGTGCCGTCGACTTCAATAATGACCATCAGGTCAAAGGAGAGCGAGAAGAAGCGGTCCCGCTCGGCCTTGATCCGCTTCTGCTCCGTCACGTCCATCACGAAGCCCGTCATCCGGACCGGCTTCTGACTCTCGTCATAAATGATCCTGCCGACCGCCTGAATCCACCTCTTCCCTTTCTCGGGGTGACGGATCCGGTGTTCGGACCTGAACTCTTCGTGCCCGGCGAGGGCTTTCGCGAGCGCCTGCCTGATGCCCTCCCTGTCTTCCTCCCTGACTACTGCCATCCCCTTATCGAACGACGGTTCTTCCGCAGGGTCCAGGCCGTAAACCTCCCGGTATTCGGGCGACCAGTAAACCTGACCCGTGATCACGTTCCACTCCCAGGTGCCGAGGCCCACCACCTTGTGAGTCAGCCGCAGGTGTTCCTCGCTCGCGCGGAGTGACTCTTCCATCTGCCGGCGTGCGGTGATGTCGCGGACGAAGATCGAGAGGCCATCCTCCGAAGGGTAAACGTCGTTCGCAAACCAGCGGCCGAGGGGCGTGGCGAAATCCTCGAAGTGGACGGGCACCTGCTCTCTCATCGCCCGGTGCAATTCGACGTAAAACTGGTTGCCCACCGACTCAGGGTAGACCTCCCAGATATTTTTCCCCAGCAGTTCTTCTTTGGGCCGGCGCCCGAGTTCGATGGCCTCGCGGTTGACGTACGTGTAGCGCCACTGGCCGTCAAGCACGTAGAAGCCTTCGCTGATCGTGTCCAGAATACTGGCGAGCTGCTTTTGCGAGGCCTCCCGTTCGGAGCGGGTCTGCTGCTCCCGCTCAAGGATTTCGTGAGTCTTTTCCCGCTCCCTGTGGAGTGCTTCAGTGAGAAAGCTGATGAACACACAGACGCCGGCAAAGACACCGAGTTGAATCAGTGCGGTTGGATTCGGAATGGCCAGCGAATGGTAAGGGGGGATGAAAAACCAGAGTGCAGAGATCGCGCTCAGCGCCGTGGTCAGGAGCCCTGGCCCGAACCCCCCATACCACGCGCTGACCACCACGGCGGGGAAATACAGGATGAATGGCACGCCCTCCCCGAGAGCCGTCATGAGCGAATGCCTGAGCAGCGTGGAGATCGCCACTACCAGGACAGCAACGGCATAGCGCCTCAGGGAGTCACCCTTCCTTTTTTCCATATTGGCCATTCACAGGGGAGTGGGTGAAATTCTGGAGACTGAGGTCTGAAAGGTCAACCGAAGAATGTCTGGGACTGAATAATTCTCCCGCCTCAGGCGCGGGCAGCCTCATGGCTCACATCGAACAGAAGACCAGAGCATCCCCGCAGCTGATATGTGCCAAAGCGTACCGACGCTGACGGGCCGGCAATGGTAAGCTCCCGGTCGTTTCCCTCTTTCTACCAAAGCCCCCTCTGACCAGGGAAAAGTCCGCAACGACGGACGGGCCGCTGGTGATCAGGTCAGTTCTGCTTTTTATTTTTTACTTCCGCCTTTTTACTTCTGCCTTTCGCCTGATGTGGCGTCCGGTATTGGTATTACCCGGTGTCTGGCGTAACATTACGCCCGAGGATGTGCCCCGGAAAGCTTGCGTGAAGGAAAGCCATGGTTAAATCTACCGTATTGGTTGTGGAAGACAATCCCGATTCCCAGTACCTGCTGCAGGTGATGCTGGAGAGCGAAGGGTGGATTGTCATGACGGCGTCTGACGGCGAGAGGGCAATCCAGATGCTCCACGAATTCAAGTCGGATGTCGTAATTACAGACCTCCTCCTGCCCGTCGTCAGCGGCGGGGATCTGATCAGATACATCAGAAGCACGGCTGAGCTTTCGCAGATCCCGATCGTAGTCCTCTCGGCTTACAGTAACAGTTACGAGTCGGAAGCCATGGCCGCCGGGGCCACCGCGGTTCTGAAAAAGCCTCTCGACGGCGACATCCTGCTCGACACTCTCAGGAAGGTGAACAAAGGCCGCAGCCACACCCCCAGCCCCAGCCAGCCTCACGAGTCACAGGCTCAGTAGCCACGCCACACAAACAGCAAGTGTCTGTCCCGTGAGCGGACAGAGGTGTCCCCAGACTATGACAGTCGGGCGCCGCAAGACATACCGACTCCCTCCGAATAAAACTGCCGCAACCCCGCCCACCGACGGCCCGCACCGCGATGCCGCCGGGACCAAAGTATCAGTTCAGAATCTGCAAAATTCAGGGGCGATGTCTGGAGTACCGACTTCAGTCGGGTTTTGCTTTTGGTGACGGCAAAACCCGACTGAAGTCGGTACTCCAGACATCATTACCCCCGAGCAGGCTGGAATGGCGGTTGCTGTTCAGGATGGCTTTGAACGTTGCTTCGTGTGACGGCTGGCGACTGTGAAGGTGATTCTAATGAGTATCGGTGAAGAAGTGGGAGATAACTGTGCTGATTCCAGTCAGTGATGTCATCTCGACTTGAGATGTGCGTAATGACTGCGACCTGGGCCGTCCGTGGTGTTGACGGACACGGGTGTATGACGAGGGGACAGGTAATGACAGAAAAGCGCGAGCTGCGCCCGGGGGGGGCGATTTTCCCGACTTTCTTTATGGCGGGTTTCGAATGTTCCACCTTCATCTGGAAGGATGGGAAACGATGGGACTATCTCGCGCTCACCGGCCACGACCGTCATGTCCGGAAAGACTATGAACGCCTGATGGAACTGGGGGTCGGCGTAGTGCGCGAGGCGATCCGCTGGCCGTTTGTGGACAAGGGCGGCGGCAGATACGACTGGTCAACGGTTGATCCGATGATCGAGGCCATGCGCGACTATCACATCACCCCGATCTGGGATCTGTGTCATTACGGGTTCCCGGACGGCAGTGATCCGTTCAGCGACGAATGCCGGCGGCGGTTCACTGATTACTGCCGCGCCGCCGCCGAATACATCGTGGCCAGGACCGTGCCGCCGCGCTTTTTCACGCCGATCAACGAGATCACTTTCTTTTCCGGCGCCGCGACCGACATGGGGTGGATGTACCCCTTCGCCAGAGGGCGTTATGACGAACTCAAACGCGCTCTCTGCCGCATGGACATTGAAGGCGTGAAGGCGATCCGCGAAGTGGACCCCGAGGCGCGGATGGTTCACGTTGACCCGATCATTCATGACGTGCCGCCGCCGGACCGGCCCGATCTGGCTGAGAAAGCATGGGAGCTGGCTTACGAGCAGGCTTACGAGGCCTGGGACATGCTTTTCGGTCGCCTGCATCCTGAACTCGGCGGCGAGCCGGAAATCCTGGACATCGTCGGGGTCAACGTCTACCACTTCAGTCAGGCGCAGCTGAACGCCGACGGCAGCCGCGCCGTGCTGGGCCCGTGCGACCCGCGGCGCAAACCACTCGGCGAGATGCTCCTGTTCGCGTGGGAGCGTTACCACCAGCCGCTCATCATCGGCGAAACGAGCGGCTACCAGGACAAGCGCGCGGAGTGGCTCGGCAACACGATGAAGGAGTCAATGAAGGCGCTCAACTCCGGCGTTGATCTGCACGGCGTCTGCCTCTACCCGTGCGTTGACATCCCGGACTGGCAGAGCGGCGAGTGGGCGAAGATCGGGATCTTCGACATCGAGGACCGTGAGACGTGCGAGCGCATCCCCTGCGATTCATATATCAAAGAGCTGCGCTGCTGGCAGAAGCTGCTCGACCAGCCCGAGAGCGTCGAGCCGGACGGGTTCGGCCACCGCTGGGGCCGCGTCGAGCTTGATGAAGTGCGTGAGTACGCGCAGGAGTGGGGGAAGACGGTTGAAGATCCGCAGGGAGCAAATGCGTAAGCAGGCGCCGCATGATCTGAGGAGTGTCTGATGCGAACGTGGAAGCTGGCAGGCGCATTCGATGCCGGCCATATCCGTGGCGGGACTCCCGGCTGGGAGCAGGAGCTGAACTTTCATCAGCTGGAGCTGACCGGGCACGCCGAGCAGCTGGAACCCGACTACCGGCTGTTCCGCGAAGAGTTCGGCCTGACGCTCTACCGCGACGGGGCGTGGCTCGCGCGCTCTTATCCGAAGCCGGGTGAATTTGACTGGGGCTACCTTGATCGGCTGGCCGCGGTCAGTAACAGACAAGTTTACCTCTCGCTCTGTCATTACGAGTGGCCGCCGTGGATTGAAGAGGAAGATATTCACAACGGCCGCGTCATTGACCTGATGGCCGAGTTCGCGGGCAGGGTCGCCGCGCGCTATCGCGGGCGCTTCGCCGGTTACATTCCGGTCGTCGAGTGCGGCTACTGGACGGCGATGATGACCGATTGGGGGCGGTGGTGGCCGGCGGTGAAGGGCAAGCCCTCTCATTCGTGGTGGAAGCTTTATCCGGTGATCGGGCGGATGATGATCCGGATGGCGCGCGCCGTGCGCGAGGCCGACCCTGATGCCGTGATCGCGTTGTCTGAGCCCTGGGCGTGGCACCCGCACGTGAGCCTCGAAGATCAGGGGCGCCCGTTCAATACGCTGCTCGGGCGGCGCGACCCGATAGCGGCGCGCGAAACGGGGTCGGATGAGTGGGGCGGCGACCCGTCGCTGCTGCAGGTCGTGGGGCTCAATTTTTACAACAACTGGGGCGTGGAGCAGGGCTGGCCGCTCTCGCGCCTCCTGCTTGAAGCGCGGCGGCAGTACCCCGACCAGCGGATCGTGATGGGTGAAACGGGCAACTGCCATTTCTCCGAGTGCTTCACCGTCGGGGCATGGCTTGAGTTACTCAATGAGCAGGTGGAAGCGGCGAACGCACAAGGCGCGCGAGTTGAAGCGGTGACGTGGGCGCCGATCCTGACGCTCGGCGATTTTGACTGGGGCCATCCCGCGCCCGGCGCGTGGGTCACCTGGGAGATGGATGACCCGAAGCGGAAGCGGCACTGGAATCCAGAAGTCGCCGCTCAGGTCCGCACTTACGCGGGCGGAGTCCGGGATGTGTTGGAAGGAAGGAAATCAGCGTGAGGATGTACCGTAGACTACGCGAGGCTGCGGATGTCCTGTGAGATGAAACATTGAAGACGGTGTTGGCGAATGTCGAAGATGAAGGCTGTTGCCTTTAGCTCCGGAGGAGCGTGATGTTTATAGTTGCGAATAGCCTGCTTTCCCCAGCTCCGTAGGAGCGAAATGTGCAGGATGTCGCTCCTACGGAGCTGGGGAAAGCAGGCTATTCGCAACTATAAACATCACGCTCCTCCGGAGCTGAGAATTTCGAGTTCACCAGTAGAATCACTGAACGCCACACGCACCGTGAAGAAAAGCTCGCAGTTCTTCCCGGTTTTCGAGTGAGGTACGCCTTCCGCAGACTGCGCAGTCTGCGGTACATCTCTTTACTGGCAGGCTATGGAAAATCAGCGATCAGCAATACCGCGACCCGAATACCCACGCCCGCAGTTCGTCAGGCGTGAGTGGATGAACCTCAACGGCGAGTGGGAATTCGCCTTCGATGACTCCGGCCGGGGTCTGCAACAGGGCTGGCACGACGGGCGACATCTGGACGGGCGCATCACCGTCCCGTTCCCTTACCAGAGCGCGCTCTCAGGCGTCAACGACAAGGGCGTTCACGAAGTCGTCTGGTACGCGCGGAGCTTTGATGTGCCGACCGAGTGGCAGGGCCGCGACCTGCTGCTCAATTTCGGCGCGGTGGATTACAACACGACCGTCTGGGTCAACGGCCGCGAAGTCGGCCACAACCGCGGCGGCCACGTCCCATTCTGGTTCGACATCGCGCCCTACCTGCGTGCGGGCGAGAACCGGCTGACCCTTTGCGTCGAAGACAAGCAGGACCCGCAGCAGCCGCGCGGCAAGCAGTCGAGTTCAGGGCTGCCGCACGGCATTGATTATTACTGCACGACCGGCATCTGGCAGACGGTCTGGCTCGAACCCGCGCCCGCCATCCGCATTGACGAACTGCGGATCACTCCGCAGGCGGAAGAGGGCACGATTGAACTGAACGTCTACCTGCATGCGCCGGCGACCGGCTGGCGCCTCGAAGCCGAGGCACTTGACGGCGGCTCGGTCGTGGCGCGCGTTGAAGAGGAGGCGACACTCGCCGCCGCGCGACTGTTGCTGAAGATTCCGAACGCCAGGCTCTGGTCGCCCGAGTCGCCGCATCTCTACGGCCTGCGCGTACGCCTGTTCGAGGGCGGTGAGCTGCTTGATGAAGTGGAGTCATACACGGGGCTGCGCAGTATCAGATTGCGCAAAGGCCTCGTGCTGCTCAACGGCGAGCCGGTCTATCTGGCGATGGTGCTGGATCAGGGCTACTGGCCGGAGAGTTATCTGGCCGCGCCGTCGGACGAGGCCCTGCGCGCCGACGTGGAATGGACGAAGCGCTTCGGCTTCAACGGCGCGCGCAAGCACCAGAAGATCGAAGACCCGCGCTGGCTCTACTGGTGCGACCGGATGGGGCTGCTCGTCTGGTCAGAGATGGCGAACGCGCGGGCGTGGTCATTATCAGCCGAAGAGGATCTGCTGGCCGAGTGGGCACGCGCGGTGCGGCGTGATTACAACCACCCGTGCATCATCACCTGGGTTCCGGTGAACGAGAGTATGGGATTCCCCGGCTTGCAGGAGAGCCACCCGGGGCAGTACGCCTTCCTTGAGCGCGTGGTCAGGGTGACCCGCCGGCTCGACCCTTACCGGCCCGTGATTGACAACGACGGCTGGGAACACACCGACATCACCGACATCTGCGCGATCCACGATTACACGGCGACGGGGGAAGGCCTGCGCCGGCGTTACGAAGAGACGCTGCGCAGCGGCCCGCTGCCGCCCACCGTGTGGTACGGCAACAAGCCGCTCTTCGTCCTGGGGTCGCGTTACCGCGGCCAGCCGGTGATGCTGACGGAAGTCGGCGGGTTCCTCATGCAACCGCCGGGCGTCCCCGAAGCGGAGCGCGATAACCTCTATAAGTTTTACGCCTCTTTCGCGCGCAACGAGGAACTGCTTGAGAAGTATCGCGGCCTGATAGAAGGCATCTCGTCGCTCCCTTTCCTGGCAGGCTTCTGTTACACGCAACTGACCGACGTCGAGCAGGAACTCAACGGGCTGCTGACTTACGACCGCCGGCCGAAGGTCGCGCCGGAGCAGGTCGCGGAAATCCACGGGCGGCTGGTGAAGTCCGGCCATCAGCAGAAATAAGTTTCAGGTGAGGAGGCTGGAGTGCGATGAACGTGCGACTCAAAAAACTGAGCGAGCAGGTCATGGTGATCACCGGCGCGACGAGCGGCATCGGGCTCGTCACGGCGCGGATGGCCTCAAAGCGGGGCGCGCGCGTGGTGCTGACTGCGCGTGATGATGATGCCCTGCGGCAGATCACTGAAGAGATCGCGGCTTCGGGCGGCGAGGCGATCCACGTCGCCGCCGATGTGGCGGACGAAGCGGAACTGCGGCGCGTGGCCGAGGCCGCCGTCGAACGCTTCGGCGGCTTCGACACGTGGGTCAACAACGCCGGAGTTTCCATTTACGGGAAGCTGCTGGAAATCTCGATCGAGGATCAGCGGCGACTGTTCGAGACCAACTTCTGGGGCGTGGTCTACGGCTCGCGGATCGCGGCCCTGCACCTGTGCCGGCGCGGCGGGGCGCTCATCAATGTCGGCAGTACGCTTTCTGACCGCGCCATCCCGCTGCAGGGCATGTACTGCGCTTCAAAACATGCGGTGAAGGGATACACCGACGCGCTGCGCATGGAACTTGAGCATGACGGCATGCCGGTCTCGGTCACGCTCATCAAGCCCGCCGCGATTGATACGCCCTACACACGACATGCCAGGAACTATCTGCCGAACGAGCCGCAGAACCCGCCGCCCGTCTACGCGCCGGACGTGGTGGCCGAAGCGATCCTGCATTGCGCCACGCACCCGGTGCGCGACCTCTTCGTCGGCGGCGGGGCGAAGGCGATGTCCGCGCTGGGCCATTACGCGCCGCGGCTCGCGGACAAAGTCATGGAGCGGACGATGTTCAGCCGGCAGAAGAGCGACCGCCCCGAACGGCACCCTGAAGTCCACAGCCTGTACGCGCCGATAAACGGACTGAAGGAGCGCGGCGGTTATCGCGGCCACGTCGCCGAGAGCAGCCTCTACACCGCGGCCTCAATGCACCCGCTCATCGCCGGCGCGGCAGTCGTGGGCGCGGGGCTCGCGCTCGGGGCATTGTGGCGCGCGAAAAGATAGCGTCAGCCCGGACAGCATCATGAGTAATGGTAATCAGACAACGAGCATCAACAAGGAGCAATGAATATGAACGGAGTAACTGAAAACATTGTGAACTCGGCCCAGAACCTCGGCGCGGCTGCCTACTTCGGCGGCGTGGCTTACGGGAGCGTGGCGCTCGGCCGCGCGGTCGAGGTGATTGATGACGAGAAGGAACGCGGCGAGCTGATGAAGGCCGCGTGGCGCAATTACAGCCCCATCGCCTGGGCGGGCCTCGGCGCGCTGGCCGCGACGACCATCTACTGGTGGACGCAACCCGACCGCAGGCTGAATGACACCGAGCTGACGATTGCGAAAATCCGCAGCGGCCTGGTCATTGGCGCCATCGCTTCGGCGGCCACGAGCGCCTGCCTGGGCAGCGCCATCGCCGGGCAGACCTCCGACGAGAGGACGCCCGTCAAATCCGGGCACGGGGCTTCGGAAGCCACGCCTGAGTCCGCCAGAAAAGCGCTGAAACTCTACCCGTGGGTGACCGCCACGAATCTGGTGTGTGGCGCCGGGATTATCGTCTGCTCGGCGCTGCTCTCAGACCACGCAAAATCGAAGACGAAGTGGTTGTGGTGAAGGCCCGGGGCCGGTTGTTCGGTCAATCGGGGGCGCGAGAACAAAGGAGCGTTACTATGCAGCACGAACCAGAGCAGAATCCTCCGCACCCGGAGGTGCCGAGGCCGCCTGATTATCCGATCCCCAGGCCGAATGACCCTGTGCCCATTCCGGATGACCCATTCCCGCGCCCCCCGGACCCGGTCTGGCCCAGTCCGCCGCCTGACCCGACCCGGCCCGAGCAGCCGGTGCCGCAGCCGATCTATGATCCGGGCACGGTGCCTCCGACGATTATTTGAAGGCTGCCGGTAAATGTATGGTGTTTCGGCCGGCTCGCCCGACTTGGTCGCGATCACCGATGCAGATGGCATAAGGGTTGCAATCAGCAGGGCGCTACCTGTGTGAATATGAAGTGACAGGAAAAGGGAACGGGTGAAAAGTCACACATCTGAGGTGAAGCGTGATCAGGCGCTTCACCGGGGGAGGTTGTTTATGCGTGGAAAGAAACAGATTGGATTCCTTATTACATCCGCGGCCTTCCTGCTTGTCGTAAGCGTCACTTCCCTGACGGGGGTGGCGCAATCGAGCAGGAACAGGGCATATGTGAAGGCAGGGCAGTCAGAACCGTCGCGCACGGCGAACCACATTGCCAGAGAGGTGCGTCACGAATTACTGATGCTGCCGTGGTACGGCGTCTTCGACTGGATCGAAGGCAATGTCACTCCGGACGGCAGGGTGACACTGCGCGGATGGGTGACGCGACCCACGACGAAGTCGTCCGCCGTGAAAAGCGTTAAGGACATCGAGGGTGTGACCCAGGTGAACGACCAGATCAAGGTTCTGCCCCTTTCGTCCAACGACGACCGGCTGCGGATCGCGGTCTACCGCTCGCTCTTCAACGACAATTCGCCGCTCTTCCGCTACGCGCTCGGCTCGAACCCCTCCATCCACATCATCGTGGAGAACGGGCGGGTGACGCTCAAGGGGGTGGTCAGTAACGAAGGCGACCGTAATGTCGCCAACGTCAAGGCGAACGGCGTCTCCGGCGTGTTTGAGGTCAACAACCAGCTGGTGGTGGAAAAGGGCGGAGAGTAAAGGAGGCAGGCAGAAACCAGGTTCATCATTGTTCGATTGCCCTGATCCAACGCACGAGGGCGCGCGCATCCATGCGTGCGCACTCAGTGCATGGTGATCCCCATTCCCCGCACCTTTGCTCAGCAAATATTGAAGTGACGCCACCTTCCCGCCCGCCTGTAGCCTCATCAGACGTTGATCCTGTATGGGAGAGGAACAAAGGGGATTCTCCTGCTACAGTCAGCGTCACTGCTCGCGTTTCTTAGGGGATATAAAAAATAACTCTCGAAACAGACCGCGGATGACGCGGATTCTGGCGGATCAGCACGGATCAGATCAGCGTCAATCCGCCGCTATCCGCGCCCGTCCGCGGTTTATTATCATCGAATGACCGCGCAAATCAGGTTATGGCACCCTCCTTGCGACTTCTGTTTATTTAGATCCCATTCTCCGGACAGGTCTGAAGCGGACAGCTCACTGAGCAAATTGTGATGAAAGGAAAGTGAGGCTGAGATGAAATTTCAGAATAGAAGCGAGGCCGGGCAGATGCTCGCCACGAAACTGGCGGCTTATGCCCGCCGCACTGACGTGGTCGTCCTGGCGCTGCCGCGCGGCGGCGTGCCGGTCGCCTCTTCGGTGGCCGAGACGCTGGGCGCGCCGCTCGACGTCTTTCTGGTGCGCAAACTGGGCGTGCCCGGCTACAAGGGGCTGGCGATGGGCGCGATTGCGTCGGGCGGCGTCCGCGTCATCAACAACGATCTGGTGCAATTGTTTCGCATCCCCGACGCGGTGATCGAAGAGGTGACGGTGCGCGAGCGGCAGGAGCTGGAGCGGCGCGAGCATCTCTATCGCGGCACACGACTGACGTCTTCGGTGCGCGGTCGCACGGTGATTCTGGTTGATGACGGGCTCGCGACCGGCCTGTCAATGCGCGCCGCGGCGATGGCGCTGCGCGCGCAGCAGCCCGCGCGGATCGTGATCGCCGTCCCGGTGGCCGCGGCCGCGACCTGCGAAGAATTCAGGCGCGAAGTTGACGAAGTCGTCTGCGCCTTCACGCCGGAGCCGTTCTCTGCCATCGGGCTCTGGTACGAGGATTTTTCACAGACGACCGACGATGAAGTGCGCGACCTGCTCGAACGCGCCGCGCGTGACCACCTGATTGCGATCCGGAGGTCGGCGTAATGAAGGCGGTTGAGGCTCCGCCGCCCTGGTAACTTTCGCCCGAATGTGAGGGAAGTCATGGCTGTCGTAACTGCTGAGACGCTGATTGACGCCTTCGCCCGTCCGCTCACGGGCGCGAAGGATGACTATGATTCGCTTATGGAACTCGTCGGCGACGCGCGCTTCGTGCTGCTCGGCGAGGCCTCGCACGGCACGCACGAGTTTTACCGCGAGCGCGCCCGGATCACGAAGCGGCTGATCACGGAGAAAGGATTCACTGCGGTCGCGGTCGAAGCCGACTGGCCGGACGCTTATCGCGTCAACCGCTTCGTCCGCGGCGCGAGCGATGACGCGGAGGCGGTGGACGCGCTCACCGATTTCAAACGGTTCCCGGCGTGGATGTGGCGCAACGCGGACGTGCTTGATTTTGTGGGCTGGCTGCGTGAGTACAACGACGCGCGCGCGCCCAGCGCGACGAAGGTCGGCTTTTACGGCCTCGACCTCTACAGCCTGCACTCTTCGATTGAGGCGGTCCTCGACTATCTCAACAAGGTTGACCCCGAAGCGGCCGAGCGGGCGCGTTACCGCTACGGCTGTTTCGAACACTACGGCGAAGACTCACAGTCCTACGGCTACGCGGCGAGCTTCGGGATGAGCGCGACGTGCGAGCAGGAGGTGATCACTCAACTCATCGAGTTGCGCCGCCGGGCCGCCGACTACGCGAGCCGTGACGGGCGCGTCGCCGCCGACGAATTCTTTTTCGCCGAGCAGAACGCGCGGCTCGTCAAAAACGCCGAGCAGTATTACCGCACGATGTTCCGGGGCCGGGTGTCTTCATGGAACCTGCGTGACCAGCACATGGCCGAGACGCTCGACGCCCTCTCGGCGCACCTCAGCAGTCAGGGCGAGCGGGCGAAGTTCGTCGTCTGGGCGCACAACTCGCACCTCGGCGACGCGCGCGCGACCGAGATGGGCGAGATGGGCGAACTCAACGTCGGCCAGCTCGTGCGCGAGCGGTACGGCCACGATTCAATCCTCGTCGGGTTCAGCACGCACAGCGGCACGGTGACTGCGGCTTCGGAATGGGACGGCCCGGCCGAACGCAAGCGCGTGCGCCCGGGGCTCGCCGGCAGTTACGAGGAGCTTTTTCACGAATCGGGCCACGCGCGCTTCCTGCTCACGTTGCGCGATCACCGCGAGGCGGCAGAGAGTCTGCGGATGAAGCGCCTCGAGCGCGCCATCGGGGTGATCTACCGCCCGGAGACCGAGCTGCTCAGTCATTACTTCAAGGCGCGACTGTCTGACCAGTTCGACGCCGTCCTGCATTTCGACGAGACGCGCGCGGTCGAGCCGCTGGAGCGCACATCACACTGGGAGGTGGGCGAAGTGCCGGAGACATACCCGACCGGAATCTGAGCGTGCGCGAAAAATGGAACACAACGGAGGCCGGATCAATGTTCGCTCGTAAAACTGAATCAGTGCCCCGCGCGCCGCGACGCGTGCGGCCACCCCGAACCGCGGCCGGAGCCATCCGCTGCCGCCGCAAATTCCTCAGGTTCTTTCCCGGCGGATTCCGCGACCAGACCTATCTCGACTGGGAGCGGGGCTACAAGTGGGAAGCGCACGGGCGGTGGGAGGAAATGCTCAATCGCGACACGTATCGTTCGCTGCTCCGGGGCAAAGAGTTCGCCGAGATCGCGTCGCGCGCCGTAAGGATCGAATCGCGAACCAATCTGCTCTTCTCCTTCGAGAAGATGGCCCTCCGCGACGCCGTGAAATCGCCGGCGGGCGCGCGCTCGTTCGCGACGGGCCTGTATGATTTCATTTACGGCGCGGGCAGCACGGAGCAGAAGTTCCGGCGCTGGTGCGAGGTCGTCGCGGCGCTCCCGCGGAAGCAGACGCGGGTCCTCACCTGGCCCGTGGTGACGGTCTTCGGGTTCATTGCGCTGCCCGACATGCACATCTTCCTGAAACCGAACGTCACCCGCGTGGCGGCCTGCGATTACGGCTTCGACTTCCATTACCGATCCCGCCCTGACTGGGAAACTTACTCAAGCCTCCTTGAGTTTGCTGACGCCCTGCGGCGCGACCTGCGCGACCTGCGGCCGCGCGACCTGATTGACATCCAGTCGTTCATCTGGGTGCAGGGGTCAGACGAATACGACGAGTGAGGGCGATGACGTAATGGGACAGCCAATGTTTTGTGCCTCCGGTTGACGCGGATGCTTTGACAGATTTGGGGAAATGGGCAAAATAACACGCTATGAATACATCCCCGGTGTTGTCGCTCATCCTTGCGTTATTCCTGACTCTGATTGCTTCCGCCCAGACGCCGAACGACTATCAGCCCGGCCCCGACTCAAAGCCGCAGCCCGGAGTGCCGAAAGGCGAAGTCCTCAAGTTCAGCTTCGACCAGTCGAAGATCTTCCCCGGCACGACGCGCGAATACTGGATCTACGTGCCCGCCCAGTACACGCCCGACAAGCCCGCCTGTCTGTATGTCAATCAGGACGGCATTCAGTACGAGGCGCCGACGGTCTTCGACAACCTCATCCACAAAAAAGAGATGCCCGTGACCGTCGGCGTCTTCGTGATGCATGGGAAAGTGAAGGCTGCGGACGAGAGCGCGGCGCTCGACCGCTTCAACCGCAGCTACGAATACGACGGGCTGGGCAGTAACTACGTCCGCTTCCTGCTCGACGAGCTGTTGCCCGAAGTCGAGACGAAGAAGACTTCCGACGGGCGCGCGATCCGCCTCTCGAAGAGCGGCAACGACCACGCCATCGGCGGCTCGTCGAGCGGCGCGATTGCCGCGTTCACGGCTGCCTGGGAGCGCCCCGACGCCTTCACCCGCGTCTTCAGCGCGATCGGCACTTATGTCGGCCTGCGCGGCGGCGACCGCTACCACTCGCTCATCCGCAAGTACGAGCCGAAGCCCATCCGCGTCTTTCTGCAGGACGGGTCGAACGACAACAACGCTTACGGCGGCGACTGGTGGATGGCCAACCAGACGATGGAGCGCGCGCTCACCTTCGCGGGCTACGAAGTGCAGCACGTCTGGGGCGAGGGCGCGCACAACGGCAGGCACGCCACGGCCATCTTCCCCGACGCGATGCGCTGGCTCTGGAAGGACTGGCCGCAACCGGTCAAAAACGGGCAGACGAAAAATCAGACGCTCAACGACATCCTCGCGCCCGGCGAGGGCTGGCAACTCGTCGGCGAAGGTTACAGGTTCACCGAAGGCCCGGCGGGCAACGCGAAAGGCGAAGTGTTCTTCAATGACGTGACGAACAGTAAGACTTACAAAGTCGGGCTCGACGGCAAGGTGAGTCTGTTCATCGCCGATTCGAAGTGGGGCAGCGGGCAGGCATTCGGCCCGGACAGTCGTCTTTACGCAGTCACGGGCGAGCAGAAGATCGTCGCTTACGACGCCGAAGGCAAAGCGACGGTCATCGCCGAAGGCTTCGCCGGCAACGACATCGTCGTGGCCCACAACGGCAACGTCTATGTCACCAACCCGCCGGCCGGCAACTCAAACGACCCGAGCAAGGTCTGGCTCATCAAACCGAACGGCGAGAAGGTGACGGTAGATGCGGGGCTGCGCTACTCCAACGGCATCACGCTCTCGCCCGACCAGACGCTGCTCTACGTGGCCGATTACCGGTCGCACTGGGTCTACAGTTACCAGATTCGGCCGGACGGGACGCTCCAGTATAAGCAGCAATATTACTGGCTGCACGTGCCCGACTCTGCTGACCAGAGTAATGCTGACGGCATCCGCGTGGATCGTGACGGGAGGCTTTACGTCGCCACGTCAATGGGCGTTCAGGTCTGCGACCAGGCGGGCAGGGTGCAGTGCATCATCCCGACGCCGAACGGAAGACTCTCGAACGTCAGTTTCGGTGGTGAAAACTTCGACACGCTGTTCGCCACCTGCGGCGACAGGGTCTACAAGCGCAGACTGAAGGTGAAGGGCACGAACGCCTGGGACGCGCCGAACAAGCCCGCGCCGCCAAGGTTGTGAGGGAAGGGAATCGGGATGCCCTCACTCGTCCGGGCTGCACAACGTTGGAACTAATCTCCGCTCATCACCCTTGCCAGAAAACTCCCGGGCTGGCGGTTGCCGTACTCGCCGCTGAGCAGCCCCGAGACGGCCAGCAGCAGGCGTTGCGGCTCAAGCGGCTTGCGCAGCGTGATGGTTGCGCCTTCGACTGCCGCCTCTTCCAGCTGATTCCCGCCGCACGATGAGATGGCGATGATCGGCAGGTTGGCCCATTCAGGTATGCCGCGCACGCAGTGGATCAGGTCAATGCCGCTCAGCACCGGGATGCGGATGTCGGTGACCAGCACGGCCGGCCGGCACGAGTCAAGGAGTCTGAGCGCCGCTATGCCATCAGCAGCCTCATAAACATCGAATCCGTCGCGCGCCAGCACGAAGGCGTACAATTCGCGGATGTCGTCACTATCCTCGACTATCAGAACGATCGGTTGTTGCATTTCCATCCGGTCTGGCCGAAGGTGAATGTCCCCACCTGCCAGAAGTAAAGTTGGTCCCTGCCCGGAGTCCGGAAAGATGATCCCTGTCATCAGCCGCCTGGCAGAACCGGTGACGCTCAGGCATGCCGGGTTAATGTACCCCCCGCAAAAGGGCTGGCCTTGAGGAACAAACCCTCAAGGCCATTGCCTTAAACCCTAATCATGATGATTGTGAGGTGCTGGGCAAACGCCTCAAAAAATCAAAGGCGGAATCTTAATCACTCCCTCTTATCAAACTCCCGCGCGCTGAAGTCGTTGCCCTGTTATGGAAGTTTGTCAGGTCAGACGACCGTCCGCCGACCAGTGAACAGCTGAATCAGGAACACGACGGCCGCTATAACCAGCAGCAGGTGAATGAGTCCACCACCCACGTGCGCCACCAGCCCGATCAGCCACAGTGCCACCAGAATCGCTAAAATCGTATACAACATGATTATCTGTCCTCCTCTCCTGTTACTTTCCCTCACCACTCTGAATTGCAATGGGCGTGCCAGTTGAGGCGGATGGTTGTTACTTGTTGTCAGGAAAGGACTGTTGACGCAGTGGGGAAATCCGTGGTGTCGTGAAGTACCGATCAGGTGTATGGCTGTAATCCAGATTACCCGCGATGGCCAGGAGATTTTTCATTACGGAGAGCTGACTGACCGCAATTACATCGCGGCTTCCTTCGCAGGATCAGCGGCCGGGCGGCGATCAGTAACATTATCAGATTATCAGGGGCGTCTTGCTGTCGCCCGGGCGCCCCGGCTAGAATCTCGTCCATCCGGGTCGCCATCAAGGGAGAGCAGTCCAACATCACAGGAGGTCAGCTACACGTATGTCCATCAAAAGTCTGTCCCGCATTCTGGTTTTTATTCTGGCTTCGGCGACCGTGCTGCTCGCGCAGTCCGCGCGTCACCCAATCAAACTCGACGACCTGGCCCGCTTCCGCGAAGTGCGCGATCCGCAGCTCTCGCCCGACGGCCGATGGGTGGCCTACGTCGTCTCGACCACCGACGTTAAGGAAGACAAGACCAGCTCCCACATCTGGATGGTCAGCTTCGACGGGAAGAAGGATCGTCAGATCACGTGGAGCCAGGAGAGCGAGTCATCGCCGCGCTGGAGTCCGGACGGGAAATACCTCGCGTTCACTTCGTCGCGGCCCGGCAAGGCAAAGGGCAGTCAGGTGTGGCTGCTCGACCGGAGCGGCGGAGAGGCCATGCCGCTGACCGAACTGAAAGGGCGACTGCAAAGTTACGAATGGTCGCCGGACTCGAAGCGCATGGCGCTCGTCATCGGCGACCCCGACCCGGAAGCCGAGGCCAGCGCGCCCGCGCCGCAGCCCGCGGCGGCAGCGGGTGAAGGTGGCGCGGGTGGCGGCGCCAGACCGAAGGCGCCGAAGCCCATCGTGATTGACCGCTACAAGTACAAGCAGGACGGGCAGGGCTATCTGCTCTCGGGGCGACACAGCTACATCTACCTCTTCGACATCGAGACGAAGAAGCTCGACCGGCTGACTGCCGGCAAATGGGATGAGGCCGTGCCTTCATGGTCGCCCGACGGCACGCGCATCGCTTTCATGAGCAATCATGCCGAGGACCCGGACCGCGAGCCGTCGGCTCAGGTTTTTGTGGCCGAGGCGAAACCGGGCGCGACCGAAAAGCAGTTGACGCAGGGGACCAGTCGCGGCGGGCGTTCGCGCCTGGAGTGGAGTCCCGACGGAAAGTGGATTGCCTTTCTTGAAGGCGACGAGAAGAAATACGGCGCTTACAACATGGAGCATCTGGCGCTTGTCGCTTCAGACGGGAGTGGCGCGCCGACGCGGGTTAAGGCGGTGGACGCTCTGGACCGCGGCGTCTCCACTCCGCGCTTCAGTGAAGACGGCAAAGCGATCAACTTCCTGGTGACCGACGACCGTTCCGTTTATCCGGCGCGAGTGAGTATTGCGGGCGGCAGCGTGGAACGACTGATGGTGCCGCCGATTGTGGTGGCGGGCTGGGCTTCGGCGGGCGGCCACTCTGTCGTGCTTTCCGGCAGCGACACGAAACACGCGGAAGTTTACGCCATGGAGGGCAGCGCCCTCAGACAGCTCACCCACCAGAACGACGCGCTGTTTGCGGAGCTTGAGATCGCGCCCACCGAAGAGGTCAGCTTCAAAAGTAAAGACGGGACCGAAGTCCATGGTTTGTTGACGTACCCGGTCGGCTACGTGAAAGGGACGAGGGTTCCGTTGCTGCTGCGCATCCACGGCGGCCCGAACGGGCAGGACGCGCATTCATTCAGCACGGAGCGGCAGTTTTTCGCGGCGAACGGGTACGCGGTGCTGGCCGTGAACTATCGGGGCAGCGCCGGCCGCGGCCAGAAATACTCGCGCTCCATTTTCGCCGACTGGGGGCATTACGAAGTCGAGGATCTGCGGGCCGGCGTTGATCACGTCATTCAGATGGGCGTGGCTGACCCTGACCGACTGGGCGTCGGCGGCTGGAGCTATGGCGGCATCCTGACGGATTACATGATCGCGAGCGACCCGCGCTTCAAGGCGGCCACGAGCGGTGCCGGCACGGCGTTTACGGTCGCCTTCTACGGGACCGACCAGTACATCATTCAGTACGACTACGAAATCGGTCCGCCGTGGGACCCGAAGGCGTGGGAGACGTATCAGCGGATCTCTTACCCGTTCCTGCACGCCGACCGGATCAGGACGCCGACGCTCTTCCTGGGCGGCGAGCGCGACTTCAACGTGCCGGTTCAGGGCGGCCAGCAGATGTACCAGGCGCTCAGGAGCCTTGGCATCGAGACGCAGCTTGTAATCTATCCCAACGAAAACCACGGCATCATGCGACCGAGTTACCAGCGGGATCGGATGGAGCGGTATCTGGCGTGGTACGACAAGTATCTGAAGAAGGCGCCGGCGGCAACGACCTCCCCGGCACCGAGCGAGCGCTGAACCGGCTCACCCGATTTACGAAACACCTGACTTCCCGGGCTGAGTGCGTTCGGAGTACCGGAGGCGGGCTTTTCATTGACAGAGAAAAGCCCGCCTCCGGTACTCCGAACTTCTCCGACTGCGCCACTACCCGAAAATGAAAGTGCTTTGACTGGGGATTCTGATGGAAACAATAAAACAGCTTTGGGTTTTTCCCGTTATCGTATTTGCTTCGTTCACCTGTCTGATGGCCAACGGTCAGCAAACAGTTTCTCCGGCGAAGGCCGGTTCGGCTGATCCACAGGTCGCCTCCGTGACTGCGGGCGTGTATGACGTGAGAGCGTTCGGGGCGAAAGGCGATGGCAAGGCACTCGACACGCCGGCCATCAACAAGGCGATTGAGGCTGCTGCTGCCGCGGGCGGCGGCACCGTCAGGTTTCCGGCCGGCACTTACCTCTCCGTCTCGATTCGCCTGAAGAGCCACATCTCGCTCTACATTGATCAGGGCGCGACGATTCTCGCCGCCGCCCCGTCCGAAGGCGTGGCCTATGACCCGCCCGAGCCGAACCCGGCGGGCGGCAAATTTCAGGACTTCGGTCACAGCCACTGGCACAACGGCCTGATCTGGGGCGAGGGCCTCGAAAACATTTCGATCCTCGGGCCCGGCCTGATCTGGGGCAAAGGTCTCATCCGCAATGACCGCGGGCCCGCGGGCAGCGGTGACAAGGCGATCAGCCTCAAGCTCTGCCGCAATGTCGTGATCCGCGACGTCTCGATCCTGCACGGCGGCTGGTTCGCCATCCTCGCGACCGGCGTTGATAACCTGACGATTGATAACGTGAAGCTCGACACGAACCGCGACGGGATGGACATTGACGCGTGCCGCCACGTGCGCATCTCGAATTGCAGCGTCAACTCGCCCTTCGATGACGGCATCTGCCTGAAGAGTTCCTACGGCCTCGGCTTCGCCCGCGCGACCGAGAACGTGACGATCACCAACTGCCAGGTCAGCGGCTACGACGAGGGCACGTTCCTCGACGGCACCTGCAAGCGCGAATATAAGAAATACAGCCACAACAGCACGACGGGCCGGATCAAGTTCGGCACCGAATCCAACGGCGGCTTCAAAAACATCACGATCTCCAACTGCATCTTCGATTACTCGCGCGGGCTGGCGCTTGAAACGGTTGACGGCGGGCTGCTCGAAGACGTGACGATCACCAACATCACGATGCGCGACATCACCAACGCCCCGATCTTCCTCCGGCTGGGCAGCCGGATGCGCGCGCCCGAAGGCACGCCGCCCGGCAAACTGCGGCGCGTCAAAATCAGCGACATGGTCATCTATAACGCCGCCCCCGAACACGGCTGCATCATCAGCGGCGACGCCGGCAATCCGATTGAAGACGTGACGCTCAGCAACATCCGCATCTATTACCAGGGCGGCGGCACGAAGGAGCAGGCGGCGCTCGAACCTCCGGAGAAAGAGCGGAACAACGGGTATCCCGAGCCGGGTAATTTCGGAATCACTCCCGCTTACGGGTTCTTCATCCGCCACGTCAAAGGGATCGAGATCAACAACGTCGAGGTGGGCTATCTGAAGGAAGACCTGCGCCCGGCCTTCGTGCTGAACGACGTGAAAGGCGCGGATCTTTTCCGCGTCAGGGCCGGGCGCGCTGCCGACGTGCCGACCTTCGTGCTGAAGAGCGTCGAGGACTTCAGCGTCCAGCAGAGCCGCCCGCTGCCAGACACGCGGCTTGATCGCGTGACGCAGAAGAACCTGTGAGTGCGCCTGAGGGGGTGAAGCGAAACCGGCGTCGCACTTACAATCAGCGGCGAATTAGCACCCGTGGCCCTGCAACCCGTCTGAAATCGGTGGAGACTCAATCATGAAATTGCGCGCCCCGCTCGCGGCCCTGTGCCTGCTGTCTCTCTGCTCTCTTTCCGCTTCGGGCGGGAAGACTCTCAATGTCAAGGTCGGTTACGTCACGCCGCTCAGTGAGATTGATGCCGCCAAAGCCGCCGGGTTCGATTACCTCGAACTGCGCACCGCGGAAGTCGCCGGCCTGCCTGACGCCGATTACGAAAAGCTGGTGGAGAAAATAAAGCACCTTGGGATTCCCGCCCCGGTCTCGAACAACTTTATTCCGGCCAGCATCAAGCTCACCGGGCCGGCGATAGACAAGGATCAGCAGATGAATTACGTCAGGAAGGCTTTCGACCGGGTCTCGAAGCTGGGCGTGCAGATCATCGTTTTCGGGAGCGGCGATGCCCGCCGGGTCCCGGAAGGGTTCTCGAAGGAAGAGGCCTTCAGGCAACTCGTCGAGTTCTGCCGGCGCATCGCCCCGGAGGCGCGGGCGAGAAAGATCACCATCGCGATTGAGCCGCTGCGCCGGCAGGAATCCAACATCATCAACACCGCGGGTGAGGGGCTGGAGCTGGTCAAAGCGGTCAACGACCCCGACATTCAGCTGATGGTTGATTTCTACCACCTGGCGTTCGAGAAGGAAGACCCGGCGATCATCATCAGGGCGAAGGATCACATCCGGCACCTGCACATGGCCAACCCCGAGGGCCGCGTCTTCCCGCTCAAATGGGAAGAGTACAATTACGCGCCGTTCTTCGAGAACCTCCGCAGGATCGGCTACGACAAACGGATCAGCGTGGAGGCGAAGGCGGTGGATTTCACGAAGGATGCGCCGCAGGCCATCGCTTTATTGCGTAAAGCCTTTACTCAATAGTTGAGTGCGCCCGGTTCCGATTATTCCATTCGTTATCGAAAAATACTCAGGCCATTCCGTTGCGGGCAGCGTCGGTGACTTTCGTTCAGCGGCCACGCCTGCCGCGCGATCCGGCGAATGACCCTCTGCTGCGGGCAAACAGCGCATCACAGCCGTGGGAACAGTTGGGGTCCCAGGCTATTAAGCGTCCGGGCCCGGCCGCTTGACTTTGATGCGGACTCCGGCGGACCTGATCGCGAGACAATGGGAAGTGATAATCATCCAACGCAAGTTCGCGAGCGTTCGTAACATTGTTGTGCTGATTCCCGGTTACTGTGGTCTGCTGCTCTCTGGTTACGCTGCTCTGAATCCCATGCCTGTTTCTCTTCCCGGGCTGGCCAAAGGCCATAGCCGAGAGCGCGACTATTAATGCGATCAGGGCGAGTGCTGTGGTTATCTTTTTCATGTCTTTTTCCTTTTTATTTACTCCGTTTGCCCATCCCTGCCGGCACCTGCGGTGCGCCAGCGTTTCGGTTTCGGTAAGTAGTGCAGGCCGGTCGCCGGTTGTATCAAGCTATTTTTGTCTTTTTAGGATAGGCGCGCTCGTGTTATTTGGATCCGGGTCTGGTGCCTGCCCTTGATCTCAAAAGATACAAGCCGTCAGTGGCCGGGAGCGTATGTGACGTGAATTGAATGGCTTGATTGCCGAGCGAGCTGGTTTTTGGCTTGCCGTAGCTGTTGATCAGCGGCGAAGAGCCAGCGGGATTCTGCCGAAAGCGCCCGGTTTCTCCAGTCACCTGCGTGTTTGAGGCGCCGCCCCTGATCGAATGAGCGGCGTTATTCTGGCGAACGTGCGAGTACCCGAAAGGGCCGGTGCAGTCGTTAAAGGCCCGGCGGCAACCGATGGCATCTTTCCCATCCCCGTTCCAGTCTCCAGCCACGCGCCTGGATTTTGTTGTCGTGTTAAGCGTGCCGTTCCCGCGTCCTCCGTCGAATGTCAGGTTATTGAACGCGCCTTGACTGACTGTGGTTGTCCCGCGATAACCCATCGAGGCGCGGGGTGAGAGATAACCTTTATCAAACTCTTTGCGGCCGATTTCCTGCGCCTTCCCGGTTACGCCACGCAAGTGGCCAATGGGCCAGCCATCCGCGTCTATGACATTACCCGGCCGGGCAGGGGTTCCAGGCTTGTTTCTCTTCTCGTTCTGGCCCAAGGCCATCGTCGAGAGCGTCAAGGCCAACGCGATCATTGCGGCTGCTGTTGTTATCTTTTTCATCTCGTTTCTCCTTTTCATCGAGCTATTCCGATTGCCATTTCCTGCCGGCGCCTCCTCGCGTCGGCGTTTCGGTAAGTAGTGCAGCGAGGTCGCCGGGTGTATCAACCCGTTCAGTGATTTTTGCGCTGACAGCTCATCACCGCTTGCGGCTCGCAATTAGTGCTATTTGCGCTGATACCCGGATTCAACCAAATCGAAGCTCAAGAGATCAGGGCAGAATCAACCACGGGGGCACGGGGGACTCTTAAACCAATCAAGCCCCCGTGTTCGCGCGTGTCCCCAGTGGTTTTCATTCCGGTGTGCCAATGTCGCTGTGCTTCGATTTAGTGATAGACATCGAAAAGATACTTGATCTTATCTGAGCCAGACAAAGTAGCGTCAATATTATGGATGTTGCTATCGCATCCGGGGTCGAGAGGAGAGGGTACGGTCGAACGTAAGGGTGTGCCTTGCAGTGTGCCATGATGGACAAGTTCGCTGGCATGGTTGACGGAATAGGCCTGGAGCTTATTCCAGTTTATTCCAACCTGGGCGGCTACCGCATCGATCATTTTTCCTGCTGAGTTCTGCGATCCCTGGGGATCCTGTTGAGCGTAGATAAAAGTTACAAGTGTTCTTTTAGCAGTAATGGGACTGGATTGGAATAATCCATCTGTGTAGTTATAGTCTGCGTAATCCAAAACGTTGTTGTACGCCGTTCCATCTGTGTCCAGGCCGGGCCCGGCAGGGACACCCGGATGCAGGGCCGGCATTAAACTCATATTGTAGGCTCGTACCTGCTCAGCAAGAGGCGGAAGAGTATGCCGTACACACCAATTCTTGTCAGGATTGTTAGCATTCGGGTCATACCAGCCCATTAATTTATCAATCAGCTCCCGAGTATCGGTTTGATTCCAGGGAATCCCCAGACCATTGGGGTTAGTCACCGAATCGTATTCAGAGCCAAAGCAACGATCATAGTTGTTGGTAACGGGAGGACCACCTGAGAGAATCACATGATCCCACATAGTTTCACCCTGCCAGGCAATCAAGTCTGCAGCAATTTGTGCGCTCCCTCCACTATTTCCCTGAGCCAGCATCAAATCGGGTTTACCTTCAACGAGAACAATCTGGTCATGCAGGTAACGAGCAAGCACACTGAATGCGTGGAGGTTTTGTCTCCACCCGCCACCACTCACCACCCAGCCGTCCCGATTGTCTAATCTGTTCCACGGAGCATTTCCCGGGTTTTGTCTTCCCCAGGCTATTTCCAGGGTTCTGTATCCGAGACCCCTCATGAACTCGACTGTAGCTTTTCTATCCGGGTCAGAGTCGCTATAAACCCCCGTGCCATAACTGCCTGTCGTGAAGAACACGGTCCCTGTTTCGTTAATTGTGGGCAGGCTTTGTTTCACAATCACTTTGCGAGACCCCAGCCCATCAGCGCAATCAACTGAGTACTCGTAACACGTTGAGTTTAACCCGTCAGGATTTTGCCTACCCGGATAAGTGGCTGCGCCTTGAAAGCATGAGTAGGTTGCATCAAGGGTTACGGTTGGCTGTTGCCCAAATGCTCCGGGTGCAAAAAAAGCAATAGCAAGCACCGCAATCACAATGGCTTGTTTTCTGCTCGAAGACGTTCTGCTGTTCCTCATGATCTGTACCCTCATATATTTATTTTTTTTGTAAAACTCAGTAATCAGCCCTACAGAAAGTTGGGCCTATCATTCCCACTTCCTGCATTAGCGTTAAGGTCATTGCGCCGGCCCTGATCAACCATAGCTGCCCCTCTGTCTGGTCGGTGATTTTTGCGACGGCGGCTCATTAGCGCCGATATCGCTGCATAAACGGCCAGAAGTAATCCACCACGTCGAAGCCGAAGTTCTCGCCGTTGGGGTAGACGTGCTTCATGCCTTTGACGATGACAAGGCGGTATTCGGGCGACGCGACGATTCCCGCGGCGGCCTGCCCGTTGAAGGTGAAGAGCGAGGCCGCGGGCGTGCGGGTGAACTGGTACTGGTCCGGCAGCCCGAGCAGCCCGAGCCACGAGTTGATGACGTAATCTTTCGCCCACGTGCCGGGCGCGGCGGCCGATTCGTCGAGCGGGAAGGCTTCGACGCCGGCGGCGTAGGTCAGCTTCGGATCGAGTTCGCCGATGACCTGCATGACGGGCCGCGGCTGGAACGGGGCGTTCGTGTAGACGTTCGTGAGCGCGGCCTGCTCTTCATTGAACGCCCGCCCGATGGCGCAGGTCGTGAAGGCCGCAAAGACATCGGACATCTGCACCGCCAGCCGCCCGGCGAACTGCCCGCCATTGGAAAAGCCCGTGACGTAGAACCGCGTTTCGTCCACCGCGTAATTCCGTCTGAGCAGCCCGACGATGGCCTGCACGAACCTCACGTCATCGTACAAGTGCTGATCCGGGTAAGCGGGATCGAGTAGCATCTCCAGCCCGAAGAAATTCCACTTCGTGACGAACCGCGACACGTCGTGCAGCACCTGGCCGTGTTTGACCAGCGTCTCCTGAAAGGTGTGGTATTTGAGCGCCGTCGGGTAGACGACCATGAAGCCTTCGCTGTCGGCCTTCTCCTTCCAGCCCGACTCTTCGTAAAAGTGTTCGCCCGACCCGCCCGTGCCGTGAAAGACGAAGACGACGGGCGTCTGTCTGTCGGCGGGCAGGTGCGCCGGACGGTAGACTATGACCTCGCGCATGACGCCCTCGACGCGGAAGCTGATAGTTCGCTTCCCGACGTCATCATTACTTATGGTTTCACTCCGGGCGCCGGCCGAAAACGCGAGCGCCAGACCGATGACGGCCAACAGATTCAAAATGGGTTTCATTTGCTTTCTCCTTCTCTTGTCACTGCTCTCAGCTGTCAGATGAGCGCACGCCGACCGCAGGCAGCCGGTCGGCGACTGCCGGGCAGGCGCTGATTTGTCAGTGGATGAAATGCGCCTGTTTACGGCGCCGCCCGACTCAGTAGGGCGAGATGTAACCGCGGTCAAAGGGCCTGCCGGCGGCGGTCGTTTTTCGGAATCCTCGACTGCCTCCGATGTATACGACTGAGGTGGCCCGGGACGGTCTGCTTCGCCTGCCTGTGGACTGGCCGCTGGCGAGGTCTCTGGGGGACACAATGCCGCGCCTGCTCTTCAGCCACAAGGGCTCGTTATTCGGCTCAAACACCACCGACCGGCCCTGCGTCTGCGGCAAATTCGTCGTTGCACGCGGCCTGTAATCACGCCTGTTCTGTGCGGAGGCGCTCAGTGTGAGGCCGAACATCATAACGGCCACGGCAATTGCCAATGTCAGCTGCTGTAGCGAACTCTTCATCATAAAATCTCCTTTCCGTTCAGCGGCCCTGCCGGCCACGCGATCTGGCGAATGTATAATTCCCGCCCGCCGGCGTGGCGGCGACGGCGTCGTGATACAACCCGGAGACAAAATTCCGTTGCCGGGCACTGGCAGCAGCGCGCCCGATGACGACCGGCCGATCGGGGTCGCCGCCTTGGAAACTATTCCTTTGCCTGGCGCCTGATGATTTGAGGGTGCCGGAGATGTCGAAGTTCCGTCCCCCTGCGACGCAGCCCTGAATCCCGGGATTGCCGTGCCTGTTTCTCTTCGTGGTCTGGCCAAAGGCCATCGTCGAAAGCATGACTGTTGCTGCGATCAGGGCGAGCGCCGTGGTCATCTTATTCATCGCGGTTCTCCTTCTTCTCAGACTGCTGCGTTTGCCATCTCCTGCCAGAACATCTGTTCGCTGGCGTCTCGGTAAGTAGTGCAGCGAGGTCGCCGGGTGTATCAATCTTTTTTTGGCTTGTGATCTTTTTGAGGTGCAAGCGGTGGGCCGTGTCAGAGCCTGCTCGCGAGTCAGGACACAGGTTGGACCCTGGATCGGGTTCAACCGGGTGTACGGCAGCTCGTAGTACCGCTTGCGGCCGGAAGTCTTCCGTGCCGAGCGCTGCCGGCTACTGGTACTACGAATCGTACACGCAGTTGAAATCCGCCCCAACTACTTCGTTGCCTGATTGCTTAAGGTATCAGCAGCGCGTAGGCACAACCAGCACCACAAGAGGAGATCCTGCGCTGATTTCCTGAGGCGGCAGCAGCCTGGAACTTGTCATGCCCGTCACCCCGGTTGACGGTAAAGTTATTTTGACGTTGGGCTCTGGCAGACCGGGGCGTGTGATTGACAAAAACTTCGAACGCTTCTGAAGATAACGTTATTCGACGCGGGGCTTTGGCACCTGATGTGTTCGCCATTATTACTCCCCTCTGGCGGGCATTACTCTGTTGCTGGACATTGGCCGCGGCGCCCGCCCGTCCCCTGCCATTGGCCAGGGCCTGATCGGGCCCGCACACTGCGATGGTCATCACTGCCAGTGCCAGGCTGAACACTGTCATCATGTGCTGCTTCAAACTCTTCATCTTTTTCATTTCGTTTCTCCTTTTGATCAAGCTGCTGTTCGTCATTCTCTGCCAGCGCCTGCTGTGCGCCAGCGTTTCGGTTTCGGTAAGTAGTGCAGGCCGGTCGCCGGTTGTATCAATCTATTTTGGCTCTTCCGGCTTTTTCTTTTCGGGGGTGCCTCCCGTTCCGGTTTTTCGACGATGCCAGTACAATTCCCGCCGGTATGCGACCCAGCATGGAATTCCTGTCCAACCAGGAACTGGTCGCGCGCATTCGGCGGGGCGACGCGGAAGCGGAAGCGCTGTTGTATGAGAAGTTCTCCGAGCGGGTCTATTTCACGGCGCTCAGCGAAACCCATTCAAAGGACGATGCCGAAGACGTGCGGGCCGAGACCTTCCTGCGCGTCATCCAGGCGCTGCGGCAGGACAAGCTGCGTTCCGCCGACTCGCTGCCTTCCTTCATCGTCGGCATCACGCTCAATGTGATCCGCGAACTCGTCCGCCAGAAATACCGGGCCGATTCACTCGAAGATTACGAATACGACGTCGCCAGCGACGACTCGCTCGAAGCGGCCTTTCTGGACGCCGAGACGGGCCGCGCGCTGGAAGAGGCGGCGCGGCAGTTGAAACCGAGAGAGCAGCAGTTTTTGCGGATGTACTATTACGAAGAGCTGCCGAAGGAAGAGATCGCACGCAAACTGGGCATCAAAGTGGAACGGCTGCGGCTGATCAAATCGCGCGCGTTGCAACAGTTCCGGGAGATTTACAAAAAAATGACGAAGCGCTGATACAAAATGGCCCGCGGCTGCACTATTCGACAGGAGCCCGCAAAAAAAAGATGACACACGAGGAGATACAAGAGAGTGAGTTCGTCGAACGCTACGTGCGGCACCAGCTCGCGCCCGAGGAGCGGCGCGCCTTTCAGGAGCATTTTTTCGCGTGTGATGAATGCTTCGAGCAGGTGCAGACGACGGCGCGCTTCGTCGCCGGCGCGCGGGAGGCCTCGCGCCGGGGAGTGCTGGCCGAAGGCGTAGCGGAGCCGGCTGCGTGGTGGGCGAGTCTGTTCAGACCCGCGTTCGGTCTGGCCCTCGCGACGGCGCTGGTATTGATCGTAGTTGTGGGCTGGCTCGTGTTCAGACAAGCCCCGCCTCAGGAGATGGCGCGCGACGGGCAGCCGAGTCCGACGCCCGCACAGACCAGCACGCCGGCACAGGGCGCCACGCCGAGTCCCACGCCGTCGCCATCACCCCAAAGAAACGAGCGCCCGAAACAGCAGGTTGAGCCCGACCTGCAGGCGCGAAATCACCCGCCTGAAGAGATGCCCGGCCGGACGCCGTCAGTTCTGCTGGAATCGTCGCGCGACGCCAGTGCGGGCAGCAATCAGCTCACGCTTCCGGCTGGCGTCGGCAGCGCCATCCTGCGCATCGAGGTCGAGCCGGGCAGCACGGTCGGCAGCTTTCAGTTTCAGGTCTATGACAGCGCGCGCCGTCTGGTCGCGACCGCCGCGAGCGGCAGGGCCAGCGCGCGCGGGGTCGTCACCGCCCGCATCCCGGCCGGGCAATTGCAGAATGGAAAGTATCTGGTCAGGTGTTACGGCGTGCGGGACGGCCGGCGCGAACTGGTCGGTGAATACGATCTGCATGTGCGCAGGCTTTGAGTCACCTGAGTAAACGGGCCGACAGGCTGACGAAAAACTTTTCCCGACTCTCAGCCCGTTCACGTCTCTAAATGGCGTCCGAAATCAGTTCCCCCGTTCATTTCCGTTTGCCCCGGAGGTTTTATGAAGCTCGATCACTCATTCGCCGCCAGCGCCGGGCTGATCGTGACCCGTTTACGACTGCTGTTGCCGGGTGTTTTTCTGATCTGCTGCTGTGCTGTTACGGCGGCGCAGGAGACGGAAAAGTCCGAGACGCTCAAGATCGAGACCACGCTCGTCAGCGTGCCCGTCATCGTCTCCGACTCGCAGGGCCGTTATGTCCCGGGCCTGCAGGCCGCGGACTTCGCGCTCTACGAAAACCGCCTCAAACAGCAGGTTGATTTCTTCGCGGCGGTCGAGGAGCCGCTCAACGTGGCCCTGCTGCTCGATACCAGCTTCAGCGCGCGCAACGTACTCGACGACATCAGGGACGCGGCGCGCGATTTCATCAGGCAATTGCGCCCGCAGGACCGCGCGATGGTCGTAAGCTTTGACTGGCGGGTCAACACTCTCAGCCCGCTGACCGGCGACCGCAAGGCGCTCGAACGCGCGGTGAAGGAGGCCCGCATCGGCGAACAACTCGGCACCGTCCTGCGGGCCGCGGTTGATCAGGTGCTGCGCGGTGAGTTCAAATCGCTCAAAGGCCGCAAGGCGATCATCCTGCTGACCGACGGCAAGGACGCCGGCAGCCGCATCGGCCCGCAGCCGCTGCTGGAGACGGTTACCGAGGCCGACACGCTGATCTATACGGTCTTTTATACTACCGGGCTGTCGCAGGAGCGGGAGCGTATGCGCATGGGGCGACGCGGCGGCGTCCTGGCCTCGAGCCCCGAACAACGGGAGCGGCGTGAGCGCCGCGAGCGCCGGGTCGAGGCGCGTAACGAAGTGGCGGTTGATTTTTTGCAGGCCCTGGCCGAGGCTTCAGCCGGTCGTTATTACCGGAGCGAGGTGACCAATCTGAAAAAGACCTTCGGCCTGATCGCCGATGAGCTGCGCCATCAATACCGGCTGGGATTCTATCCGCCCGATCACCCGCCGGGCAGCACGCACAGCCTGCGGGTCGAGGTCGCGCGCCCGGGCCTCGTGGTGCGCGCGCGGCGCAGCTACCGCGTAGTGGAGCAGCAATAGAACGAATCAACGCCGTACTGAAAGCTATGCAAGTAATCCTGCTCGCGCTGACATTGATGGTGCCGCCGACATGCTTTGCCCAAGCCCTTGGGAGTGTCCCGCCAACTCAATCCGCTGACCCGGCGCAGACCCGGGAGTCAGTACCGCGAGCGGTAGCGAGCGTGCTACCGGACCTGGGCCGTCTCCGGGAGGCACGCTCGCTACCGCTCGCGGTACTGACTCAGGGCTATGTCCCACAGACGACGCCGCAAAGACCGGCGCGCATCGAAGAGCTGCTCAAAACCGCCGCCTCACAGCTGGAGAGCCGGCAGTTTGAGCCGGCCCACCAGACCGCCAGCCAGGCGCTCTTTCTGAGCCGGCAGCGCGGCGACAAGGCGCGGGAGGCGCGCGCCACGAACCTGCTGGCCGTCGCGTCGTTCTACACGGGGCGGACGAGCAGGGCGATCAATTTTTTCAAGCGGGCCCTGCCGGCCGCCGACGCGGCGGATGGTGTCGGGGCGCTTCAAATCAACGCGCTCAGCCGCACTGGCGCCCTGCTGCTCATCAGCGGGCGCTACGAGGACGCGCTCTTCTTTTTCCAGCATGGGTTGCGGCTGTCTCGTCAGCAGAAAGATCAGGCGGGTGAAGTGCGACTGCTCGGCCAGCTCGGCAAGGTCTACGCCGAGACCGCCGACTACGCGAAAGCAACGCAGTATTTGCACGAGGCCCTGCCGCTCGCGCAGGCGCAGGCCGACAGGGTGGCCGAGTCCGGCATCCTGCGCCAGCTGATGCTCGTCGAGAAAGGCCGCGGCGCGCCCGACGCCGCATTGCAGTTCGGCGAGCGGGCGCTCGCGCTGACGCGCCGGCCGGTGCGCTCGGCAGGCGGCATGGAACTGCTCTATCAGCTCGGCACCGTCTACGCCGCGCTCGACCGGCAGCAGAAGGCGGCGGAGCTGTTCGAGCAGGCGCTCAAACTCGCCCGCGAGCTGAAGAGGCCGCGACCCGCAGCATTCATCCTCGGCGATTTTGCCGCGACGCAGCTCAAATCAGGTGATGCCGTGGCGGCGCGCGATTCGGCCGCGCAGGCGCTCGACATGCTGCGGCGCAGTGGGGGCAACAAACATCTGGAATCGCGCTTATGGGCCACGCTGGCCGAAGCGCAGCGCGCGCTCGGGCAGAAGGAAGAAGCCCTGACCAGTTACCGCGCAGCGCTCGCGGCGCTCGAACAGGCGCGCGCCCTCTCGATCCCGACAGAGATTTCCCGCGCCGGCATCGTCGCCAGCCGCCAGCAGGTCTTCGCCGGGGCGATTGAGCTGCTGCTCTCGCTCGCGCGCCCGGAGGAAGCCTTTGACGTCGCGGAGTCCTACCACGCGCGCGCCTTTCTCGACGTGCTGGCCGAGGCCGGGCTGGATTCCATGAATGAATTGAATCCGGCCGAGCAGGCGCAGGAGGATCAGCTCTTCGACCGGATCTCAGGCATCCAGAAAGAACTCTGGCAGCCGGAGGTCACGGCCGAAAGGGAAGAACAGCTGGAACGCCAGCTGGCCGAGGCCGAGAACGCGCTCGAACTTTTCCGCCTCGAACAGCGCCGCGCCGACCCGCGTTACGCCCGCGCGAAAGCGCCGCCACCGCTCCCGCACGAGCGCGTCGCCGCCGAGGTACTCGACTCGGAGACGGCGCTCGTCGAATACGTGCTCGGCGACAAACAATCATTCGCCTGGGTTGTTTTCCGGGGCAGGGTCTCATCCGTCAGGCTGGCGCCGGGCAGTGAACTGACCGAAGCGGTCGCGGCGTACCGCACGGCCGCCGCGGGCAAAGTCTCTTCGCAGGCGGCGGCGCAGGCGATTGCGAAATTGAAAGCTCAGAGCCAGCCGCTTTATCAAAAGCTCTTTCAGCCGCTCGAACCGTACCTCGTGGCGGCGCGCCAGCTCATCATCGTGCCCGACGGGGCGCTCGCCTGGCTGCCTTTTGAAGCGCTGGCCGGCGAGCCGAAACATCCGGCCGCCGTGGCGCCTTACCTGATCGAACGCTTTGCCATCAGCTACGCGCCCTCGGCCTCGGCCCTGGCCGCGCTGCGCGCGCTCAGGCAAAATGCCGCCGAAGCGAAAGGGATCGTCGCGTTTGGCGACCCGGTCTACGTCGGAAGCGATTCGGGTGAGGCGGCACCCGCAAACGCCGGCCAGGCTGAGCGCGGCTATGATTTCCGGCGATTGCCATACACGCGCACCGAAGTGAATGAGATCGCCGCGCTCTTTCCGCCCGCCGAGCGCCGCGTCTTCCTTGGCACGGCGGCGCAGGAACAGAGCGTCAAAACCGAGCCGCTCACCCGGTACCGTTACGTGCATTTCGCCACCCACGCACTGATTGACGAAGAGTATCCGGCCCGCTCGATGATCGTCCTCTCCGCCGCCGCCGATTCCAAAGAGGACGGCGCGCTGCAGATGAGCGAAGTGATGCGGCTCAGGCTCAATGCCGATCTGGTCACGCTCTCGGCCTGCCGCACGGGCCTCGGCCGGCTGCTCAACGGCGAAGGCATCATCGGGCTGACGCGGGCCTTCCTTTACGCCGGCGCCGAGAGCGTGGTGGTCAGTCTGTGGAACGTCAACGACATCGCCACGGCTACGCTCATGAAGGGCTTCTACAAAAACCTCAGACGGGGCCTCGCCCGGGACGAAGCGCTGCGCCAGGCGAAGCTGGAACTGATCCGCGGGCGGCAGCAGGCGTGGCATCATCCTTACTACTGGGCAGCCTTCGTGCTGGTCGGCGATCCGCATTGAGGCCTTATCCGGACATTCGTGTCGACAGGGGCAAAGCAGGTATCCCGGTCCGAAGGCGCCTGCTTCTACCTGGGCCGCTCTTTCACCTCACGCCACAACTGCTCCGCTTCGGGTTTGAGCCTCCCGCCCAATTCGCGGAAGCGCGCGACGTCGGCTTCGGCTTCCGGCAATCTCTCCAGCCGCAGCAGCGTGACGGCGCGGTTGTACCATGCTTCAGCAAGGCGCGGGGCGAGCCTGACGGCCTCGTCGAAATCAGCCAGGGCGCGCGCGTAATCCTGCTCTCCGGCCCGGATCACGCCGCGCGTCAGCCAGGCCTGGGCGTCGCCCGCATCAAGCCTGATGGCTTCGTCAATGTCACTGAGCGCGCGTCCGGCGTCTCCCTTGTGGAGCCACACCTTGGCGCGATTGATGTAGAAGTGGCCGCGCCCCGGGTCGAGTGTGATAGCCCGGTCAGGATCGGCGAGCGCGCCGTCAACATCGCCTTTGGCAGCCAGGATGTTGGCGCGGTTGTTGAGCGCCGTGGCGTGGCGCGGATCGAGCCTGAGCGCCTGCTCGCAGTCGCCGAGCGCGGCATTCAACTCACCCCTGCTGTAGCGCGCGCTGCAGCGGTTGCTCCAGGCATCGGCGAGGCGGGGCTCCAGTCTGACGGCCTCAGCGTAGTCGGCCAGCGCGGCGTCAAAATCGCCCAGTCGCTGGCGCGCCACCCCGCGATTGCTCCAGGCATCGGCGGCGCGCGGGTTGAGTTCGATGGCGCGGCTGAAGTCTGCGATCCCGGCCGCGACTTCACCCTTGTGACAGCGCGCCAGCCCGCGGCTGATCAGAGCCTCGGCGAGGCGCGGGTTGAGCGCGAGCGCCTTGTCGAAATCCCGGAGCGCGCCATCGAGGTCGCCTTTACCTGCCCGGGCCACCCCGCGGTTGTAGTAAGCGCCTGAGTGTCCGGCGTCAAAGGCGATGGCGAGCGAGTAATCGGTGATGGCGCGCTCGAATTCGCCCTGCCTGAGCCAGCCGTTTCCGCGGTCGAGGTAAGAGGCGGCGGATTGGGCGCGCGAAGATTGCGCTTCAGTGGCGGCAGCCGCCGTTTGCTGAGCCAGTGTGCCTGAAGACACACTGATGGCTAATGCGATAGCTGACAGGATGCTACGCATACTTCCGGACCCCTTTCTGAGTGTGGCTGGCCTGGATCCGAGGCGCCGGGCAGGCAATCCCCGGCCTTCAGCCCGAACTGAAAACCGAAATGCTGCCCGGCCGTTTACTGCTCCTCTTTTATCGGCTTCGGTTTGAGGGGGATTTTGTTCTCCCTGACGGTATGGTCGGCGGGGACTTCAAACAGTGAGCGGTCGGGTTCGCTGCGGCTGATATTGATCAGCCGGTAAGTCGTCTCACCGGAGCGCGGGTCGCGGCGCCGGGTCATCACCATGATCTGCAACTCGGGTGAGTACCAGTTTTCGTCAACGACTTCGATGGGCAGGGTGTTGCCGATCTCGCCCGCGGGAATCGTGAGTGTTGAGCGCGTGCCCTCGGCGGTCACACCTTCAATTGTCTGAGTCCCGAGCGATTCTTTTTTCGTCTGGGCAGCGCCCATTTTACCTTGCTGCAGCATCTCGAACTTCTTTTCCAATGCGGGTTCGTTCGGAGCTTCCTTTCCCGGCTTCGGCAGCGGTTCCCCCTGAGCCCTCAGCTTTTTCTCCTTCGCCGCTTCAATGGCCGCGAAGGCTTTGCTCTGTGCCGCCTCCGCCGGTGACATTTTTTGCGCGGTAATATTCTTGTGTGCGGTATGTGTGCGCGGGTCGAGGCTCCAGGAAACGCCAGCCACCGGGTCATTGATGAAAATGCCCTGCCGGGCTTCGCCGTCCGCCGCCCACCTGCCAATCGTCTCCAGCGTCTGCTCAATCCGGGTGCGCCCTTCGCCGTCGCGATAAAGCTTCGACTGATTCCTGCGGATAATCTGATTGCCGTCGCTGAGCGTCTGGATATGCTCCGTGGTGGCCGTCGCCGAATATGGCGCGCCCTTCACCACCCTGCCGGAGGTGAATTTGGACGCCAGGACTTTGAATGTGCCGTCGGCCGGGGCCTTCAAATCACCCGGCCCCGGTTTCTGAGGCCCCGGTTCATCCGGCCGGGGTTTCTTCTCCTGGGCGACTGAGTTGATGCCGCCTGCGGCGAGCAGACAGCTTATGATCAGCAGCCGTGTCACCATCCTTTTCATAACGTTCTCCTTCAACCGGGTCGGTACAGGGAGCGGCAGCGACCGGGTACTCCGCCAGTATGTAGCTCACAAGTACCGGTTGTCAGGCAGCGACCTCAGCGAACGAAACGGATCGCGCGCGCCAGGCCATCCTGCCCCAGTAACACATCAGCTTTGACAGGCTCACTCGCCGTTTCGCGATCAACCGGAAAGCCAACCTCAACGAGCGCCGAGCCGGGCAATTCAACGCGCACCAGTCGAACACTCTCCAGGGAGGCAGGATCTTCTCCCTCCCTCAATGGGAAAAACTGAGTGACCACTTCAGCCTCATCCGGGTTGTTCCCGGACGCCTGCTGATGCACTCGCCGCCGTGGGCGGTGAGTCGCCGGCTGCTGAGCCACCTCGCGGTCACGCTCAAACGCTCGCGGCATCGGCAAAGGTGTTTGAGGGCCAGGCGTAACCGATGGCGCAGGCAACCCTCCCCGTACTTCGTGCTGCCGAGCCGGCCTGGGAATCGTCGCAGAGCGTGTGACAAAAGCGAACCACCCGATGACGCACGCGACGGCCAGCACAGACGCGGCGATCCAGGCGGCCCTTCTCTGGCCGACGTGCCGGAAAAGAGACGCCAGTGTGTACTGCGGCGTCGAGCTTTCCGCCACCGCAGATTCGATACGGGCACGCAATCTGGTCGTCGGAATGACAGCCGGCAATTCGTCATCGAGCGCGTCATTGAGTGCAGCCAACTCCTGCTCCGCTTCACGCGCGAGCGCCGCGCAACGAGCGCACTCGGCCAGATGAGCGAACACCATGCCCGCGTCAGCCGCCTGCTCGCCGTCGAGGTAAGCCTGCAAACTCTCTTCACTCAAACAGGGGGTCATGGCTTCCCGACCTTTCCGTACACTCTGAGGAATTCGCGCCGCGCCCGCGCGATCAGACTTCCGACGCTGGATTCGCTGACACCCAGTGCGGCGGCGATTTCCTTATAAGACAAGCCTTCATGCCTGAGCAGCAGGCAACTGCGCATCGGCTCCCTGATCTTCCCCAGCGCGCGCTGGGTCTCGGTGATTTCGGCCTGGCGCAACAGCTCTTCGTCCGGCCCGGTGACCCGCGTCGCCTGGAGCAGGCGCGCGACGAAAGTCTCATCGCGCGAACGGGCGCGGCTCATGCCGCGCAGCAGGTTGCGAGACTCGTTCGCCGTCACACGCAGGAGCCAGGCGCGGAGCAAGCCGTCGCGCTGCGCCGCGTCAAGGTTCCGGTAGAGTCGCAGGAACACCTCCTGCACGACATCTTCGGCCAGCCCCGGGTCGCGCGTGAGCGCACAGGCGTAGCGATACACCACCCGATGGTGCGCGACGAAAGCCTGATCAAAGCTCAGGCGAACGGTCACGACCGACTCCGGGGTCGCCTCCGATTGGCAGTCCATCAGGATTAGCTCCGCTCCATCCATCATTGCTTCTCAATCTGAAAACACCGCCGGGGAGCGATTTGTGACAGAAATCTGCCTTCGTCGGTTGGTAGCAGAGGGGAGAAATAAGCTGAAGTACGGAGTTCATCTCCGCGCATCGTCAGGAACGCACACCTCCAGATCAGAGAGCGCACAAGGCTGAACACCGCCTTTTTGTGGCGCCAGTCGAGCCTGTCCCGCCGGGCCGGCATCTCTTCGCGGTATTCCAGTTCCGCTTCCCACTCTCAGTGCCAGCGCGTGCGGAAGCGGCGCGGCACGATCACGCCGATGAACGTGATCAGCCAGCGCCTGAAACGAAAGCGAGTTGCGAGTGTGCATTGGCCATGAGTCTCACTCATCTCTTAACGCCGCCATTGGATCAACTCGTGCCGCGCGGCGTGCCGGCAGATAGCCCGCTACGGTTGCGACCATCAGCAACAGCAGCGTCGCCAGCCCAATTGTCAATGGATCGTTCGGCTTCAAGCCAAAGAGCAGGGTCGAGGCCGTTTGCGTCGCTGCCAACGAGGTCAGCAACCCGATGACGACGCCGATCAGCACGAGTGTTAGCGCTTCACGCAGCACCAGCCAGAGTACATCGCGCCTTTGCGCGCCTAACGCTACACGGATGCCGATTTCATTCGTGCGCCGCGCGACGGCGTAGGACAGGACGCCGTATAGCCCGACACAGGCGAGCAGCAGCGCGAGCAGCCCGAAGAGGGACGCAAGCTGCGCCACCAGCCGCTGCTGCGTGAGCGAGCGGCCAATGAATTCGGACAAGCTCACGACTTCATCAACGGGGAGGTCGCGATTGACTTGCTTGATCGCCTGCCGCACTTGCGGGACGATTGCTTCCGGCGTGCCGGAGAAGCGCACGACAAAGTTTTCGAGCGGCTGGGGGTTCTGCGCGTATGGGTAGTAGGCCATCGGTCGCATTTGCTCGGCCACAGCCCCATACTTCGCGTCTTTCACGACGCCGACGATTTCAAATTCCTTCTGTGGTCTCTCAGACGTGCCAAAGCGTTTTCCGAGCGGAGAGCCATTCGGGAAGAACCGCGCGGCCATTGTTTCACTGATGACGGCGACTTTTTGCGAGGTGGCAGTGTCGTGCGGGCTGAAGCTGCGACCGGCGATCAGTGGAATGCCCATCGTCGTGAAATAATCCGTGCCCACCAGACTTTGCCTGACGCTGCGCTGTCCTTCGGGTTGTTCTGGCCCGTCGGTGAAGACGCGGCTTGCCCATTGGCCCTGATTGAAAACGAAAGTTGAAAATGAAGCCGCCTGTACGCCTGGCACGGCTTTCACCTTCTCTTCTATCTCGCGCATCAGCGGAGCGTATTGCGCGTCCTCATAACCCAGCATAAAGGTGTAAAGCTGAAAGAGCATGACGTTTTCCTGCCTGAAGCCTGTGGGTTGGTTTTGCAAATTGATCAGCGTGCCTACAAACAAGCCCGCTCCGACCAGCAAGACCAGCGAGAGCGCGACTTGCGCGACCACAAGCGCCTTGCCGAACGGACTCTGTGAGGTCGTTTGCGCCGCACCTTTCCCGCCTTTGAGCGCCGCGTTCGGTTCAATCCGGGCGGCACGCAAGGCTGGGGCGATGCCAAAGATCACGGCGGAAAGCAACGAGGCCAGCAGCGTGAAGCCCAGGATGCGAGCATTCGGCGTGACATCGAGCGGCAAGGCTTGAGCAGGAGCGGAAGCCATTAGCAAATGCAGGCGACTGCCCCACCACGCCAGCAGGACGCCCGCGATCCCACCGAGACTGGCGAGCAGCAGGCTTTCGGTGAGCATCTGACGAATCAGGCGCGCGGGGCCTGCCCCAACGGCCAGGCGCACGGCAAACTCTTTCTGCCGCACGGCTGCGCGGGCCAACAACAAATTGGCTACATTGGCGCAGGCAATCAGCAGCACCAGTCCGACCACTGCCATCAGGATGCGCAACGAAAGGGAAAACTCCCGGCGTAGTGTCGAAAGCCCCCGCCCCACTGGCGTCAATTCAATGCTGGCGCGCTCGATCGCCTGCAACCGCTCCGGCGAGGGTTGCGCACCAGCCCTTTCCTGCAAGGATTGTTTGAAGAGCAAATTGACGGCGGCGCTCGCCTGTTCCGCACGCACGCCATTTTTCAACCGGGCGATGAGGTAGAGCATTTGATGTTCCTGGTTATGAGTCCCACTCCAGAGCGAAGACGACGACTGTTCTTCCAGCGCCAGCGGCACCCACAGGTCCGGCGCCCGGCCCACCGTCGTGCCGAAAAACTCTCGTGGAGCGACGCCGATGATGGTGTAAACCGTCTGGCGTGCCGTGATAGTTGCGCCGACCACCGCCGGATCGCCACCCAGGCGGCGTTGCCACCAATCGTAGCTGACGACTGCGACCGGAGGCCCACCCCCTGTCTGCTCATCCGCGTCGGTGAAGGTGCGCCCCAAACTGGCATTCACCCCCAACACCGAGAAATAAGTGCCGGAGACCAATTGAAGGTTCAGCTTTTCCGCCTCGCCGCTCGCCCCCCTTATGTTCACGACGCCATAGGGCCCCCGGGGGTTGTTCAGAATTGCCGCCACCTCGGTAAAGACTTCCTGGCGTTGCCGCATCTCCTGATAGAAAGGATAAGAGAAGAGATCCCAGCTTTTGTTCGGGAAGCCCGTGTTGAGGCCCGTCTCTTCGCCCTTACCAAAGAGTACTAACTTGTCCGGCTCCTGCACAGGCAGCGATTTGAGCAGTACCACATCCAGCAAACTGAAGATGGCCGTATTGGCTCCAATGCCGAGCGCCAGCGAGAGTACGGCAATCAACGTAAAGCCGGGATTCTTCAGTAGTATCCGTATGCCGTAACGCAGGTCTTGAAACATTTCGTCCTCCAGTCGTTGTGGTTGTAAGAGCAGCGCGTCCCAAAACGCGCCGAGACTGCGCTGTAGCAGCTCCAGTTTGTTGCGCCAATCCAGCTTGTCCCATTTGGCGAGCAGCGCTTCGCGGTATTGCAACTCCGCTTCCCACTCCCGCCGCCAGCGCGAGCGGAAGCGGCGCGGGACGATCACGCCGATCAGGCGGATCAGCCAGCGCCAGAAGCGAAACCGGGTTGTGTTTGTCGCATCAGCCATCGGGTACTATTCGTGCCGCAAGGCTGCCAGCGGATCAACCTTTGTCGCTCTTCGCGCCGGAATGCAGCTGGCAATCAGGGCGACTACGACCAGCAGCAAAGTGATGAGCGCGAAGGTCGCCGGATCGGTCGTGCTGACGCCGAAGAGCAGTTCCTTCATCACACGCGTCAGAGCCAGTGCCGCCGCCAGCCCCAGCACTACGCCGACGAGCGTCAGGCTCATTCCCTGCCTGACCACCATCCGCAGCACGGCGCGCGGCTCGGCTCCAAGGGCCAGGCGAATGCCGATCTCGCGCGTGCGCTGGCTGACTGCATACGAGATAACGCCGTAAATCCCCACACTCGCCAGCACGAGCGCCAGCGCCGCAAATGCGCCGAGCAGCCACAGGTTGAAGCGGCGCGGCGCCAGCCACTGCGCGACAATCTCTTCCATCGTGCGCACGGCCCAGACCGTCTGGTCTTTGTCCACCGCCCGGATTTGCCCTTTCACCGCCGCGACCAGACTGAGCGGATCGCCCGCCGTGCGGATGAAGAGCAGGCGCGGTTTGGCCCAGCGCGCATGCTGTTGTGTGAATGGCATGTAAAACTCCGGCAGTGGCGCATTGTCCAAACCTGCCTGACGAATGTCGCCGACTACGCCCACCACCGTCAGCCAGGGCAGGTTTGACGCGCTCTCGCCAAGCTTGAAACGTTTGCCGACCGGGTCTTCATCGTTCCAGTAACGGCGCGCCATCGCCTGGTTGATCAGGACGACTGCGGGGGCTTCGGCATTGTCCTGCGCTGACAGCGGGCGGCCCCGGAGCAGCGGGACGCCCAGCGTGCGGAAGTAGTCGGGGCTGACGACGCGATTGTTGGCGTGTTGCGGCTGGCCCGGCGGCGGGTCGGGTTTGTCTTCGAGGACGAGGGAGTTACGAATTCCCGGCGTGATGATGGGCGCGGCATTGACGACGCCGGCTGCTTCCACACCGGGCAGGGCTTGCACGCGTTCGAGTACTGCCTGATAGAAGCTCACCCGGCGCGCTAAATCCTGCGCCTTGCTTTCCGACATCTCGACACGCAGCGTCAGCAGGCCCGCGGGGTTGAAACCCACATCAACATTCCGCAAGCGGACGAAGCTGCGGATGAGCAAACCCGCGCCGATGAGCAGCACCAGTGACAACGCGATTTCGGTAACGACCAGCAGCCCGCGCAACCGCTGCCCGCGCGCGCCCGTAAAACCGCGCCCGCCTTCCTTGAGCGCGTGCTGCAAATCAGGCCTGGAAATTTGCAGCGCCGGAGCCAGCCCGAAGAGCAGGCCGGTCAGACAGGCGACGCCAAGCGTGAAACCAAGTACGCGGAAGTCCAGACTGACTTCATCCAGGCGCGCAATCGTGCCCGGATTGATGAGCTTCAAGAGCTTGATGCCCCAGACCGCGAGCAGCAGCCCGCCGGTGGCGCCACACAAGGCGAGCAGTGTACTTTCGGTCAACAACTGCCTCAGCAAACGCTGGCGTCCCGCCCCCAGTGCCGCGCGCACTGCCAGCTCCTTCTCGCGCACCGCCGCGCGCGCGAGCAGCAGGTTGGCGACGTTGACGCAGGCGATCAGCAGCACAAACAGCACCGCGCCCAGCAGCACGAAGAGAGCCTGCCTGGAACCGCTCACCTGACTTTCGTGCAGCGACACCACGCTAAAGCCGAGGTCGGTGTTGCTGCGCGGGAAAGCGCGGATCAGGTTTTGCGCGATGCCATCTAACTCGCTCTGCGCCGCCGTGAGCGTCACGCCGGGATTGAGCCGCGCGATGCCGCTCAGGAAGAAAGAATCGCGATCATTCGCTGCACTCGCAGCGAATGCGAGCGGCGCCCAGAGTTCCGTCTCTTTGTCCGGGAAATCGAAGTCGGGCGGCATCACACCTGCGACCATGTAGCTTTGCTCGTCGAGCCTGAGCGTCTGGCCGATGAGGTCGGCTTGCGCGCCAAAACGGCGCTGCCACAACCGATGGCTCAGGATCACGACGGGCGCCGCGCCCGCCTGGGTCTCGGCGTCAGTAAAAACGCGCCCAACAAGGGGCGACACTTTGAGCAAAGAGAAGAGCGCCGCTGAAACAATCTGGCCGCGCAAACGTTCCGGCTCACCCGCGCCCGTCAGATTGAAGTCGCGCGAAGAGTAGACGGCGAGTTGCGCGAAAGATTTGCTCTGCTGGCGCAGATCGAAATAGCTGGCCGGAGTGAGTTCAAAATTGAAGCCCCGCTTCGTGTTGCGGTGCGCGACGATGGTTAGTCGCTCGCCCTCCGGGTAGGGCAGCGGGCGCAACAACACGGCATTGACCACGCTAAAGATCGCCGTGTTCGCGCCAATGCCCAGAGCCAGCGTCAGTACGGCTATCAGTGAGAAGCCTGGCTGCTTGAGCAGCATTCGCACGCCAAACCGTAAGTCCTGAAACATTTCGTCCTCCAATCGTTGACGTTGCAGCCAGAGCGCGTCCCAAAACGCGCCGAGGCTGCGCCAGATCAGTTCGAGTTTGTTCGTCCAGTCGAGCCTGTCCCAGCGTGCGAGCAGTTCCTCGCGGTATTGCAACTCGGCTTCCCACTCCTGCCGGAAGCGCGTGCGGAAGCGGCGCGGCACGATCACGCCGATGAACGCGATCAGCCAGCGCCAGAAGCGGAAGCGCGTTGTGTTCTTCAGATCAGCCATTCGTACTATTCGTGTCGCAGCGCCACGAGCGGAGAGGTGCGCGCGGCGCGGCGCGCCGGCAGCCAGCAGGCCGCGAGCGCGACGAGCGAGAGCAGCAGCGCGACGCCCGCAAAGGTCAGCGGGTCGCCGGCGCCCACGCCGAATAACAGACTCTTCATGACGCGCGTCAAAGCGAAGGCGCCTACAAGACCGAGCGCTACGCCGAACGCGACGAGCGCCATCCCCTGCCTGATAAACAGCCGCACCACATCAGCGCTCTGCGCGCCGAGCGCCAGGCGGATGCCGACCTCGTGCGTGCGCCTGGTGACCAGATAAGCGATCACCCCGTAGACGCCGACGCCGGCGAGTACGAGTGCCAGCGCGGCAAAGCCGCCGAGCAGCAGCAGATTGAAGCGGCGCGCGGCGACCGACCTGGAGAGCCGTTCATCCATCGTCATCACGTCGTACACCGGCAGCGCCGGATCAATCTCGTGGACGGCGTTGCGCAGCGCGGGCGCAAGGCTCGCGGGCTCGACCGTGCTGCGCACGAGGAGCGCCATCCCGGCGCGCGGCAATTGCCGATAACTGAGGTAGACCGCCTGTTCGATCTCTCCATCCAGGCCTGTGTAACGGATGTCGCCGACCACACCGATGATGGTCGTGCCGGGGCCGCCACCTGTTGTGATCCGTTTGCCGAGCGGGTCTTCGTCGGGGAAGAGCCTGCGCGCCAGCGTTTCGCTGAGTACGGCGACGCCGGGCGCGCGCTCAGTGTCGCCGTCGCTCAAGAGCCGCCCGGCACGCAAAGGTATGCCCATCGTGCGGAAGTAGTCTGGATTGACTCTGGCCACGGGCGCGGACGGTTCCGTTTCCCCTGCCCGTGGCGGGCGGCCTTCGACATGCAGCCCGGCGCCCATGTTGTAACCGGTCAGCGGCAGATGGGTGGTGGCGCCAACTGAAGCGACGCCGGGAAGCGCGGCCAGGCGTTGCAGGATTCGTTCGTAGAATTGCACGCGCTGCGCATCGTTGCTGTAACGCGGCGGGAGTGCCAGCCGCGCCGTCAACAGGTTCTCAGCCCGGTAGCCCGGATCAACCCTGAGCAGTTTGACGAAGCTGCGGATGAGCAGACCCGCGCCGACGAGCAGGACAATAGCCAGCGCGACCTCGCTCACCATCAGCGCGCTGCGCAAGCCGCGCCCGTGAATACCGCCGCCGCGCCCGCCTTCCTTGAGTGAGGTGTGGACATCCGGGCGTGAGAGTCGCAGCGCCGGCAGGAGGCCGAAAAGCACCCCCGTAGCGAGCGAGGTGAGCAGGGTAAAACCGAGTACGCGGCGGTCAATCGTGATGGCCGAGAGCCGACCCAACTCGCCGAAGGTGTCGGTTGAATTGAGTGAACCGAGCAGACTCACGAGCCAGTAAGCGAGCAGTAATCCGGTCGCGCCGCCGCCCGCGGCCAGCAGCAGGCATTCGGTCAGCATCTGGCGCACGAGGCGCAGACGGCCCGCGCCGAGCGCCACGCGAATCGCCAGCTCTTTCTGCCGCGTGGCCGCGCGCGCCAGCAGCAGATTGGCCACATTCGCGCAGGCGATCAGCAGGACCAGCGCGACCGCACCCAGCAACACGAGCAGCGGGCGCCGCCGCTCGCCGAGGAGATACTCCTGCAGGGGGACGAGTCGCGTCCGGCCCTCAATGCGCTGACTGCCTTCCGGCCTGCTCATTTCGTAATGTTGCTGCACCGTATCCATCTCCGCCTGCGCCTGCTCGAGGGGCACTCCGGGCCTGAGTCTGGCCACGGTCGTCCCGTAATAACGTTTCTCGCCTGCGAGCTGCTGTTGTGGATCGAGCGCCAGGGGCACCAGCACGTCGAAGCGGTAAAGGAAGCGGAAGTTCGCCGGCAACACGCCGATCACAGTGAAGGCGGCGTCGTTGAGCGTGACGGTATGGCCGACGATGTTCGGCTCGCCGCCGAAACGCCGCTGCCACAAACCGTGACTGAGGATGGCGACGCGCTCGCCGCCGGGCTTGTCTTCCGCGGCGGTGAAGTTGCGCCCCCCGGGGAGCGGCTCGACGCCGAGTACTGGCAGGCAGCCTGCCGAGACTGCGCCGACCTCCACCCTCTCCGGCTCGCCCGCGCCGACAAGCGTCCGCGTGCCGCTATCAATGGCCGCGATACCTGCCAGCGCCCGGCTCTGCTCCTGCCAGGCGAGGAAGTGCCCGCCCCAAGCCGGGTTGCTGGTACTCGTCTGCTTCGAGACTTCTTCCACCCAGACGAGTCGTTCCGAGTCAGGAAAGGGGAGCGGTCGCAACACGAGCGCATTGACCACGCTGAAGACGCCCGTGTTCGCCCCGATGCCCAGAGCGAGCGTGACGACGGCAGTCAGGGTGAAGCCGGGATTTTTCCACAGCATTCGTAAACCGAAGCGCAGGTCCTGAATCATCTCATCCTCCCACCTGAGTTGTTGCAGCCAGAGCGCGTCGCGGAACGCGCCCGCGCTGCGCCAGAGCAATTCAAATTTATTGCGCCAGTCGAGCCTCTCCCAGCGTGCGAGCAGTGCTTCGCGGTATTGCAGCTCGGCTTCCCATTCCTGCCGGAAGCGGGCGCGGAATCGGCGCGGCACGATCACACCGATGAAGGCGATCAGGCGCTGCGGCAGGGAAGCGGGGCGTTGTTTGTCGTGACCGGGCATGACTACCGTTCCTGCTGAAGAGCTTGCGGCCTGACACCATTCTTTAAGCGTCTGACGGCCGCGGCTTCTTCGCGCCGGCGAAGAGGTCCCCGAGCGCGCGGTAACGCTCGCGCGCCTCGGCGAGCGCCGAGCGCCCCGCTTTCGTCAATTCGTAATAACGGCGCGGCGAGCGCTGCTCGCGTTCGGCGACCTCTTCCGCCTCCCAGCGCGAGGTGACCACCCCGACCTCCTCGAACCGGCGCAGCGCCGGGTAGACGGTGCCGCTCGGCAGCCCCGTCACGTCAATGATGTCGAAGCCGTACTGGTAGCCGTTGTCGAGCGCCTGCAGGATAACCGCCGTCGTGTAACTGAGCTTGATCCCATGGTCCACGCCTTCCGCCTCCCTATGTAGTAATCTATTGCGGTGGTGATAGATTACTACATAGGGAGGCGGTGTCAAGTCGGATTGTGCAGGGGAGGGGGTGCAAGGGCGGGAAAGTTGCGGGGATTCGGCGTGCGTCAGGCCGGATTTTGTAAGGACTCCAGAATATGCTCAGGCGGGAGGCGGGGAGATACGATACGGCGACCACCAGTGAGCGACGCACGTCATTAGCCCGAATGCACGGCTAAGAATGTACAGCGTCACCCGGCAGGTGAAAGGATCAATGATGGAGAGGCTCATTGATCGAAATCGCAGTCTGACTTCCTTGGCTGTGCATTCGAGTCATCAGCCTGCCGCTCACTGGCGGTCGCCATATCGCATCACTTCCTGGTCGCGGTCCACCCGCCCGGCCCTTTGGGAAATTCGCAGGTTCCTGACATCTTTGTCGGGGGATTCAATCGTGCCGGTGCAGGTGTTTTTATAAGGGGCCCCGCCCCGGTTTTTGCCCTCGACGTTGATCACCACCTTATTCCCTTTCACTGTGCCGGTGACTTTGGGCTCGCCTGACGCGCCGGACTGAGTGCCGGTCAGCTTCTCGCCCGCCTGTTTGAAGATGAACGTCATAGGGAAGTTTTGCGGGCCGCCAGTTGAGCTGATCCCACTCGGCGAGCAGCGTTTCGCGGTAACGCAACTCGGCCTCCCACTCCTGCCGCCAGTCCGCGCGCAGGCGGCGCGGAACGATCAGGCCGATGAAACGAATGAACCGGAGATGAGGTTTCACGCCTGCCCCTCACTACTCCTGGCGCAGCGCCTCGAGCGGGTCTGTCTGTGCTGCCTTGCGCGCGGGCAGCCAGCAGGCAATCAGCGCGACCAGTGTCAGCAGCGACGCGATGACGGCAAAGGTCATTGGATCAGCCCCCTTCACGCCGTAAAGCTGATCGGCCATCTGGCGCTGCCAGGCGCTGCTCGCGAAATATTGGCTGGCCAGCAGGCGCTGTAAGGCGTAACCACATGCTGCGCCCGCCGCCAGCCCCAGCAGCACCAGCTTCATCCCCTGCCAGATGACCAGCCGCAACACGTCAAGGGCTTGCGCGCCGAGCGCCATGCGGATGCCGATCTCGTTCGTGCGTTGATTGACCGAATAAGCCAGGACGCCCGACAGCCCGATGGCCGCGAGCAGGAGCGCCAGGGCGCCAAAGAAACTCAGGAGCCGCGCCGACAGGCGTTCCTGTCCGAGCGTCGCCTGTGCGCGGGCCGTTTGCGTGCTGACTTCAGTGACCGGCAGATTGCTGTCGAGTTCGCGCACGACCTGGCGCACCGCGGCGGCGAGCGCCATCGTTTCGCCAGCCGTGCGCAAGGCGAAATGCATCTCGCCGATCACGGGGCCTTCCTGCTGCCACGGCGTGTAAAGCAGCGGCTTGATCTCCTCGCGCTGGCTCATGTATTTGGTATCAGCCACCACGCCGATGATCTCGACTTCACGTTTGCCACGTGTCAATGTCACGCGCTTGCCGAGTACGTCATCGTTGGGGAAAAACTCCTGGGCGAAGGTTTGATTGACGATGCCGACCTGGGGCGCACGCTGATCGTCCTGCGCCGTGAAGCCGCGCCCGCGCAGCAGCGGGATTTCCATCGTCGCGAAATAGTTCTCGCGCGCCATCTGCCGGTTAACGCTGTGATCCTCCGCGGCCTTTTCCGTCTCGCCGGGCAGCAGGATGGCGTTCATCCAGTTGTCAGCCGCGATGAGCGAGACACGCCCAAACGTCGCCGCGCGCACGCCCGGCAGGTGATCCAGCCGCGCAAAGAGTTGCTGATAGAATTGCAACAGCCGCTCGTCTTTGTACCCGGCCTGTTGTGGCTGCAAGCGGAAGAGCAACAGATTCTCCTGATTGAAGCCCAGGTTGACGTGTTCGAGGTTGTAGAGCGTGCGGATGAACAGACCCGCGCCGACCAACAGCAACAACGAGAGCGCGACCTGCGCGACGATCAACCCTCTGCTCAAACGCGATACCGCGCCCGTCGTGCGGCGGCTTTGTTTGAGCGAAGTCGCTAAATCCAGCCTGGTCGCGCGCCACGCGGGCGCCAGGCCGAATAGCACGCCGACGAGCAGCGAGACGGCCAGCGTGAAGACGAGTACGCGCCAATTCAGACTGAGGTCAACCTCGTTGGGCAGGATGCCCGTGTCCCTGTCCGCCAGCGCCGTGAGCGCGCCCTTGCCCCAGAAGGCGAAGAACACACCGACCGCGCCGCCGCAGCCGGCGAGCAACACGCTTTCGGTCAGCAGTTGCCGCACCAGCCGCCAGCGCCCCGCGCCGACCGCGAGCCGCACGCTGATCTCTGCGCCGCGCAAGGCCGCGCGCGCGAGCAGCAGGTTCGCCACGTTGGCGCACGCAATCAGCAGCACGAGCGCCACCACGATGAACAGCCCGTAGATGGTGGTCGAATAACGTCTGCGCCGGTCCAACATCCCACGGCTGCCGGATTCCGCAATCAGGCGCGGGTAATCTTTCGGTTCGAGTTGCGCGGGTTCATTCTCTTTGCGCGGCGGCGGCATGACCTCCAGCGCGGCGGCCTGGAAAGCGCCATCCAAACTGTCGCGCGCCTGTTCGTAAGTCGCGCCCGGGTTGAGCCGTCCCATCAGGTTCAGCCACCAGAAGCCCGACACTTTCGCCGTGCCCAAACGGCTGCGCTCGCCCCGCAGCAACGGCTCCTGGGTGAGCGGGACTGTGACGGCGGGGTGGTAATCCACCTGCAAGGTGCCGGTGAAGGCGGGCGGCGTCACGCCGATGATGGTGAATGTTTGCTTGTTGAGTTTGAGCTGCCCGCCGATGACGGCAGGATTCGCGCCGAATCGCTCCTGCCAAAATTGATGGCTGAGTACGACGACCGGCGCTGCGCCCGGCTGGTCGTCTTCGTCAGTGATCGCGCGCCCCGGACTCGGTTGCAATTTCAGTCCGGCGAAATAGCCGCCGGTCACAGCCTGTCCGTTGATGATCTCCGCCTGCTCGCCCACCGCTACAGTCAATTCCGGCAGCGGAGCGAAGGCGAAGAGATCGCTGAGCGGGCTGTCCGGCCGAGCGGCGCGTGCCTGGCGCATCTTGTCAAAGACATCGTAGCGAAACAGCGAAAGCCCGCGTGTGCCCGGCGGCAAAGGCACGTTTGAGGTGCCGCTCATGCCACCTACCCTGTACGGGAGTCCGGCATACCAGGCAAACACCACCAACGCTTCAGGCTCAGCGACCGGCAGGGTCCTGAGCAGCACAGCGTCCACGACGCTGAAGAGCGCCGTGTTCGCGCCGATGCCCAGCGCCAGTGACAGCACGGCGACGAGGGTGAAGCCTTTGTGTTTGAGCAGCATGCGGATGCCGTAACGCAGGTCCTGAAACATTTCGTCCTCCAGTCTTTTCGGCTGCAGCCAGAGCGCATCCACGAAAGCGCCCGCGCTGTGCCAGAGCAAATCGAGTTTTGTTCGCCAGTTGAGCTGGTCCCACTCGGCGAGCAGCCGTTCGCGGTACTGCAACTCGGCTTCCCACTCCTGCCGCCACTCGACGCGCAGGCGGCGCGGC
>DASRDU010000120.1:0-20354 GCA_035652435.1 Blastocatellia bacterium | reverse complement strand
TTGAAGTGCGATAATCCACAGCGTGGACAACGAAGGTTGTTCATAGCAGCGTCTCCTTGTGATTGGGTTGGTGACGCTTTCCATTACACGGAGTCGCTGCTTTTTCTTCAACCTCTCAGCATTACTTTTTCATGACTACCTCTGATTCGACGGGAGACTTTATGCGAAACAGGTTTCTGCCTGCCTGTGCGTTACTGATCATGACACTGGGCGGGCTGGCCGTCAGTCGGGCCAGGTCTTCGGTTGCCGATTTCGATCTGGTCATTACGGGTGGCCGCATCGTTGACGGCACGGGCAATCCCTGGGTTGAAGCTGACGTGGCTGTCAAGGACGGGCTCATCGCCGACATCGGACGCATCGCTCCCGAACGCGCCGCGCGGGTGATTGACGCCCACGGCAAAGTCGTCGCGCCGGGCTTCATTGACGTTCACACGCACATCGAAGGCGGCATCACGCAGTTGCCGGGCGCGGAAAACTTTTTGCAAATGGGAGTGACTTCGGTGATCACCGGCAACTGCGGCGGCTCAGCGCTGCCCCTGGGCGAGTGGTTCGACAAACTCGAAAAGACAGGCATCTCGATCAACGTCGGCTCGCTCGTCGGGCACAACACAGTCAGGCGCGCGGGAATGAACGGGGATTTTGACCGCCCGCCGACGCCCGAAGAGTTGCAGCGCATGCGCGACCTCACGGCGCAGGCCATGCGCGACGGTGCGGTCGGCTTCTCGACCGGGCTCGAATACGTCCCCGGCACCTACGCGAAGACCGATGAGATAGTCGAACTCGCGAAAGTCGCGGCCCGGGCCGGCGGCCTTTACGCCACGCACATGCGCAACGAAGACGCGACGGTCGAAGAGTCCATCAAAGAATCGCTCGAAGTCGGCGCGCAGGCCGGCTGCCCGGTCGAAATCTCTCACTTCAAGATTTCGAGCCGCGCCCGCTGGGGTGCGAGCGCGATTACGGTGAAGATGGTCGCCGACGCCCGCGCGCGCGGACAGCAGGTGACCGTTGACCAGTACCTTTACCCAGCTTCCAGCACCGGCATCGGAATCCTGTTTCCTTCGTGGATTTTTGAGGGCGGAGACGAAAAACTCAAAGGGCGGTTGCAGGACCCGGCCACGCGCGCCCGCGTCAGACAGGAGATGATCGCGAAGGCCGAGAAGGGCGGCTTCAGTGATTTTTCGTTCGCCTACGTCGCCAGCCATCGCGCAAGGCCCGAATTCAACGGCAAAAACATCGCCGAGATCACGAAGCTGGTTCGTCAGAAATCAACGCCCGAAGAGCAGGCCGAGCAGGCGATTGAAATCCTGCTTGCGGGCGGGGCGCAGATGGTCCTGCACAAGATGTCCGATACTGATGTCGAACGAATCTTCCGCCAGCCCTTCACGATGGTGGCGTCAGACGCCGGAGTGATTGATGCCGCGAGCGAGAGCATCCCGCACCCGCGCGGCTTCGGCAACAACGCGCGCGTGCTGGGCGTGTACGTGCGCGAAAAGAAACTGGTCGGGCTTGAAGAAGCGGTCCGCAAAATGACCTCACTGCCCGCCGGGGTCTTTCGGTTGTGGGATCGCGGCCTGCTACGCCCGGGGATGGCCGCTGACGTAGTGATCTTCGACGAACAGACCGTCAGCGACCGCGCCACGTTCGAGCAGCCGAAGCAGTACGCCACCGGAATTGATTACGTGCTGGTCAACGGGCAGGTGGTGATTGAGAAAGGGAAGCACACGGGCGCGCGTTCAGGTCGTATTTTAAGGAGGCGAGGCAAGGACTCCTGACGAGGAGTTCAACTGTGATAGCATTCGTCGCATCCAGGCCACAGAAAGGAGATTGAATCCGTTATGTCTGTTGCAACCGTCTCCGATTACCTTGAAGCCATCGCGCACCTGCCGGAGGGCACCGCACTCCGGGCCGATGACGTTTCGTGGGAAGAGTACGAACAACTGCTGGAAGACCTCGGCCCGTCGTACTCAGTGCGAATCTTCTACGATCAGGGAAGGATGGAAATCTCATCCCCGGTATCTGCGCACGAAAAACCGACGAAAGTGATCAGTCGCCTGGTGAACGTTCTGAGCGATGAACTGGATATTGATATTGAATCGCTCGGCTCAACCACGCTGAAGAGACAGATCGAAGAGGCAGGGGCAGAACCGGACGACAGCTTTTATATCCAGAACGCATCCGCGATCATCGGCAAGCTTGACGTGACGCTTGAACATGACCCGCCGCCGGACATTGTGGTGGAAAGCGATCACACCAGTTCCTCGCTCGACAAGTTCGCGATTTACGCTGCGCTGGGAGTGCCGGAAATCTGGCGCATCACCAAACGTCAGGTTCGCATCTGGCTGCTCGAAGGAAATGTTTATAACGAATCACCTGTCAGCCGCGCCTTCCCGTTCCTTCCGGCGCAAACGCTCAACGAGTTTCTGGCGAGGGGGCTGGCCGAAGGGGAAAGGAAGGCGGCGCGGGCATTTCGTGAATGGGTGAGGGGAAATCGTCAGAAACCTTCCTGACACCCCTCAGCAGAAAACACGTCTGATCTATGAAGCTGCCTGTTCCAAAACTCCTGTTTGTAATTTTGCTGGTTGTCTTGTGTTGCTCTTCAGCAATCTCTCAGGTTCGGGTCAGCTTGTACAAAAACGGTCGTGAATGTGTCTCACACATCGCATCGGAAAACAGATTGCTGAATGCCGTCAGACGAGGTGACCTGATCGAGGTAAAGCAACTGCTTCGTCAGGGCATCAACGCTAATGCCAGGGATGACTGTCAGGTTTCAGCCCTGACGTATGCCGTAGACATCATGAGGCCCGATATCGTGGAGGAACTCATCGCTGCCGGAGCGGATGTCAACGCCATAGACAACTTCCATCATTATCCACCATTACTGTGGGCGCTTGACCCAAGCGATGAAGATGACAGGAAGAAAGGTTATGAGATCGTCAGATTGCTGGTCGAAGCAGGCGCCGACGTAAATTTGAAGGGGCAATCTGATCAAACTGCTCTGATCCGTATTGTGCTTGCGGGGAATGAGGAGATGACGGCCTGGCTGCTGGCCCATGGGGCAAAGATCAATGACACTGGTGCGGAAGGAAGGACGGCGTACAGCTATGCCGCTCAGGCAGGATTCAGAAATCTGAAAAAGATGTTGCTCGCCGCCGGGGCCGATCCAAAAATCGGGATGAAAGAATACAGGGAAGAGTTCGGCGAACGAGCTTTTTTCCAAGCCGCCTCGGATGGGCGGACGGATATTATAGAGGCGATGCTGGCGGATGGATTCAATGTCAATCAGACCAACGTGTCTGGCGTGACTGCTCTGATGAGGGTCGTGGAAGACAGTACACTCGACACATTGCTGAAAGCCGGCGCTGATCCGAACCTGAAGGATAATGCGGGGTTCACCGCCCTGATGTGGGCCGCCATTTTCGGGCAGGAATATCAAGTGAAAAGGCTGATTGGAGCCGGGGCCGATGTGAATGCCAGATCGCGTGACGGGCGGACTGTGCTTGGGCAGGCGGCACCGCGAGTCAGGGATATACTTATTCGGGCAGGAGCCAGATGATAACGTCACAGCATTCATTACACCGGAACTATCTCAGCGCTCATATCGAATTCGTATCTTTCAAGTGCTAACCCTCGATACCCCACTCGTCGAACTTCATCTTCACGGCCTGCCGCGCATCGGGCAGGTGACGGCGCACAAACTCGCGGTCGAGATGGCGGCGATTGCGGCGAAACCTGACGCGCGTGAGGCGACAGTCGAAGACCTGCTGCATTACCTGCCGATGCGCTACGAAGACCGCTCGCGGCTGGCGCACGCTTCGGAACTGAGCGACGGGCAGGAGGCTTCAATCGAAGTCATGGTGCGCGTGGGCGGGATCATCCCGCTCAAGGGCGGCCGCCTGAAGATGTATGAGTTCATCGCTTCGGACGGGGAATCGCAGGTGCGCGCCTACTGGTGGAATCAGATCTACCTGACCAGAGTCTTTTCGCGCGGCTCGCACGTCATCCTGTTCGGGCGGTGGAAGTGGAACAAGTATAAAAGCTACTTCGAGGCCGAAAATCCCGACTACGAGATTCTGACTGACGAAGATGACGACCCCGAAACTGCGGCGATTCACACGGCGCGGCGGGTGCCGATTTACCGCAAGCTCGGCGATTTCCGCACGCGGCAGCTGCGCTCGATCTTTCATCACGTCATCTCGAGCCTCGACCCGAACATTGAAGAGTCGCTGCCTGCCGATATCGTCGCGCGCAACAACCTGATCCCGCGCGGCGAAGCTTTCCGCAAGGTCCATTTCCCCGCCGATGACGCGCCGATTGAGCATTACAGCGAAGCGAAATCGCCCGCGCACCGGCGACTGATCTTTGAGGAATTCTTCTGGCTCTCGATGGCGCTGGGCGTGCGGCGCGGCGAGCGCGTCTCCGAACCGAAAGGCGCGATCATCGAAATCACCGACCGCGTGCGCGAAGCCGTCCGCGCCATCCTGCCTTTCTCGCCGACGGGCGCGCAGAAGCGGGCGTTGAAAGAGATCGTCGAGGATATGACCAGCGACAAGCCGATGAACCGGCTGTTGCAGGGCGACGTCGGCAGCGGCAAGACTATTGTGGCCGTACAGGCGATGGTCGTCGCGGTCGAGAACGGCTACCAGGCTGCGCTGATGGTCCCGACGGAAATTCTGGCCGAACAGCACGCGCGCAATATCAAACGCATCGTCGCCAATGGCGGCGGGCCTTACCGCGTCGAACTGCTGACCGGAAGCCTGAAGTTAAAGGAAAAACGTGAAATTCAGGAAGCCATCGCCGCCGGTGAAGTGGACATCGTCATCGGGACTCACGCGATCATTCAGGACGCCGTCGAATTCAAGCAACTCGGTCTGGCGGTGATTGACGAACAGCACCGTTTCGGCGTGATGCAGCGCGCCGAGATTCGCCGCCGGGGCCTTAACCCCGACGTGCTGGTGATGACGGCGACGCCGATCCCGCGCAGTCTGGCGATGACGGTTTACGGCGATCTGGAAGTATCAGTGATTGACGAACTGCCGCCCGGTCGCACGCCCGTTTCGACGCACGTGCGCGGCGAAGACCGGCGCGAAAAGATTTACGAATTCGTCCGCGACCAGATCAAACAGGGCCGCCAGGCTTACGTTGTTTACCCGATCATTGAAGAAAGCGAAAAGCTCGACCTGCGCAACGCGACCGAGATGTATGAAAACCTGCGCCTCGAAGTCTTCCCCGAATTCAAAATCGGGCTGTTGCACGGAAGGATGAAGCCGGCGGAGAAGGAAGAGGTGATGCGCGCTTTCGTCGCCAGTGAAATGCAGATTCTGGTGGCGACGACGGTGATCGAGGTCGGCGTGGACGTGCCGAACGCCTCGGTGATGCTGATCGAACACGCCGAGCGGTTCGGACTGTCACAGCTTCATCAATTGCGCGGTCGCGTCGGTCGCGGCGCGGCGGAAAGTTATTGCATCCTGCTCGCGCAGTTTCAGAAGACGAAGGAGTCGCGCGAGCGGCTGAACATTATGGAGCAGACTACGGACGGCTTTAAGATCGCGGAGAAGGATCTGGAGCTGCGCGGCCCCGGCGAGGTGATGGGGACGCGGCAGTCAGGCATCCCGGCGTTCCGGGTCGCCAACATCGTCCGCGATCAGAAGATTCTGGAAGTGGCGCGGCGCGAGGCGGATTACATGCTCGACGAGCGCGGGCGCACGCGCGAGACGGATCAGTTAATTCAGCACGTCAAAAGTCAGCCGCGTTTCGGGCTGGCGCGGGTCGGATGAAGCGGCTTGACTGACCCGGGCTGTCTGGCTATGATCATGCCCGCTTTGAGATTGAAATCTCACCACTGGTTTTTGATTGTGGGGCTATAGCTCAGTTTGGAAGAGCGCTTGAATGGCATTCAAGAGGTCAGGGGTTCGAGCCCCCTTAGCTCCACCAATTCCCTCCTCAGCATCTCAACGTGCGATTCAAATTCATAATCCTTCGCCCAGCGAATCTTTTGCTGCTGGTTGTTCTTTGGGCAGAACGTATGTCTGCTCATTATCCGGGCAATATACGGCGAATACATCAATTTCATTCTCGCCGTAGCTGCGGGGCTTCAGCGTATGGCCGCTGAATCGCTGCATCGGAAAAAGGATGCAACCATCCCGCAGTCTCCCCGTTTTCACCTGCACCTTCAAAAACTGCTCTCCGGTATCAACCACCAGGTCGTAAGGCGCGCCGCCACCGAAGGGCAGCGAAACAATGAACCCGGCCTGCAGGTAAGCCGCAAGAACTTTCGATTCACTCACGTTGCCTTTCCCTGTAGTGTGTCCATTCATTGATGTGGCCCCCATTTGATGATTGTCATTCTGAGGACCAAAACTACTCCACTCTTCTTCATCGGGGCAAGGGAGTCGCGGCGCGTAAAGTCACAGATTGCGGTGACAGCGCATTTTGCTATAATCCGCCCTGTTCAGGCAGCAGATTTTCCAGTCCCCGACCCGCACGCTTATCATGAGTCTGCACAATCAGGCCGTTGATTCATCTGATTTGATTCATCCCCGGCAGGTGACTCAGGAACCGAAGAAACCAGTGAAAAAGGAACGTCTCGACAAACTGCTCGTGGCGCGCGGGCTGGCCGACACGCGGGCGAAGGCGCAGGCGCTGATTCTGGCCGGCAAGGTCTTTGCCGACGGGCAGCGGCTGGACAAGGCGGGACAACTGGTGGCAGCGGACGCCGCCCTGACGGTGAAAGAACCGATGCCTTACGTCAGCCGCGGCGGGTTCAAACTGGCGGCTGCGCTCGATCATTTCAAGGTGGATGCCGGCGGGAAACTGTGTCTCGACATCGGCGCTTCGACGGGCGGGTTCACTGACTGCCTGCTGCAACGCGGCGCGTCGCGCGTCGTGGCGCTCGACGTCGGGCATGGGCAGCTCGACTGGAAGCTCAGGCAGGACGCGCGCGTCGAAGTCCGTGAGAATGTCAACGCGCGTTACCTCAAACCTGAAGACTTCAATGAATGCTTCGACCTCGCGGTCGCCGACGTTTCGTTCATTTCGCTCCGTAAGATTCTGCCGGTCGTTCCGGCACTCGTGAAGCCGGGGGCACAGGTGATCACGCTCATCAAGCCGCAGTTTGAAGTCGGGAGGGATGAAGTCGGCAGGGGCGGGATCGTGCGCGACGAAGCCGCTCAGTTGCGGGTGGCCCGGGAAATTACAGAATTTGCCGCCGGCATCGGGATGCGTTCACGAGGCGTGATCGAATCCCCGATCCTCGGCGCGGACGGCAATCGCGAATTCCTCTGCTGTTTCGATTGCCGCACCGAATCGTAAAGAGTCCGCGTTACTCATCAATCATTTCAGAAAGGGATTATTGTGGATCACAAACAACAGTTGCTCGATAAGATCGCTTCGCACACGGCGCGCGTCGGCGTCATCGGCCTCGGCTACGTCGGGCTGCCGCTGGCCGTCGAATTCGCCGGGGCCGGGTTCAAGGCCACCGGCTTCGAGGTTGACCCGCGCAAGGCGGAGACGATCAATCGCGGCGAGTCGTACATCATTGACGTGGCGACGGAGACGCTGGCAAAGCTTGTCAAGGCCGACAAGCTTCAGGCGACCACCGATTTCACGGCGCTCAGGGAGCAGGACATCATCATCATCTGCGTGCCGACTCCGCTCCGGAAAACCAAGGAGCCGGACGTCTCCTTTATCCTCGCGGCGGCGGAAAAAATTCAGGCCACTTTGCGCCCGGGGCAACTCGTGATCCTCGAATCAACCACCTACCCCGGCACGACCGACGAGGTGCTGCGCCCGATGTTTGACGAAAAAGGCCTCGTGATTGACCGGGACTACTTCCTGGCCTTCTCGCCCGAGCGGGTTGACCCGGGTAACGAGCGGTTCAATACGAAGAACATTCCCAAAGTCGTCGGCGGCGTGACCCGGGACAGCGCGGACGTGGCCGGGGCGGCTTACGGGGCCATCGTCAACAACGTGCATCGCGTCGCTTCGGCTCGCGCGGCGGAGATGGCCAAGCTGCTCGAAAACACCTTCCGCTCGGTCAACATCGCGCTCGTCAACGAACTCTCGCAGCTCTGCCACACGCTCGGGATTGACACCTGGGAAGTGATCGAGGCCGCGGCGACCAAGCCGTTCGGCTTTATGGCGTTCTATCCGGGGCCTGGCATAGGTGGGCATTGTATTCCGCTCGACCCGCATTATCTTTCATGGAAGGCGCGGATGCACGGCTTCGAAGCGCGGTTCATTTCACTGGCCGAGGAAGTCAACTCGCGCATGCCGGAGCATGTGGTCGAACTGGTGACGCAGGGCTTGAACAAGCACCGCAGGTCCGTCAACGGCTCGCGTGTGCTGATGCTCGGCGTCGCTTACAAGCGCGACATTGATGACGTGCGCGAAAGCCCGGCGCTCGGCATCATCGAAAAGCTGATGAAACTCGGCGCCGAAGTCAGCTATCACGACCCGTTCATCCCCGAGATCAGGCTCGAAGGTGACGGGCACGAGAAACTCCAGAGCATCGAACTGACCCGGGAAGCCGTCGGCCAGGCCGATTGCGTGCTGATCGTCACCAATCACAGCCGGGTTGATTACAAGTGGGTCGCCGAGAACGCAAGGCTCGTGGTTGACACGCGCAACGCCACGCGCAGCCTGAAAGATCACAAGCTTGACGAGAAGATCATCAGGCTGTAAGCAATCGTCTTCAGCTATAATGCGGTCAGTTTCCGTTCGCACTTCAGCCCGCGTGAAACTGACCGCGTGATTTGTACTCAGCCCCAGTCTCAAAGGGATATGCTGAAACAGCCTGTCACCCCGCTGCTGATAAACGCCCTGCTGGTCCTTTGCCTGACGCCTGTGGGGCTGATAAATAAAGTTTATGCGCAGCCGCCGCAGCAAGCCACTTCCGGGGAATCGGCGCGTGGCATTCAGCTCTACAATCAAGGCAGGGATAAGGAGGCGGTTGCGGCGCTGCGCGCCGCGACAAAGAAAAACGAAAATGACGCCGAAGCATGGCACTTTCTCGGGCTGGCGCTGCATCACCAGGGGAAGCCCAAGGATGCGCGCAAGGCCTTCGAGCGTGCCGTCAGGCTGCGTCCTGATTACGTGCCGGCCCGAGCCGGGCTGGCTTATATGCTCCTGCTGGAGAACAAGCATAAGGATGCCGTAAAGGAAGCGGAGCAGGCGCTGAATTACGACCCACAGAATGCCGAAGCTAATTACGTCGTTGCCACGGTGCGGCTGTATGAGGGCGCTTGGGAAGAAGTTATTCAGCGCACCAGCGAAATCTCAAAGGCTCACCCTGAATTCCCTGCCGCATGGGTGTTGAAGACTCAGGCGCTTGTCGGGCTGTTTGCCAAAGGGCATCAACCAGAGGGCAAAGCGGGAGGCACGTCTGATTTCAGACTCCTCGGTGAAGCCGCCGAGAGCCTGGAAAAATTTCTTCAACTCTCCCCGAGAGGAGCCGATCCCGCCATGAAATTCTGGCGCGAACAACTGGAGTGCCTGAAAATGTATGCCAGCCTCGCCGACAAAACAAATCCCAACCCTTTGATTACCAGCTATCGGGAAGCGACTATGAAGCCCGTCATCCTTCACAAGGAAAGAGCGAGCTATACTGAAGAAGCACGCCAGAACAAAGTTCAGGGGACTGTAGTCCTCATGATGATTGTGGATGAAAACGGGAGAGTCAGATCCCCGATTGCCCTGAAACCACTTCCCCACGGGCTGACGGAATCATGCGTCAGAGCTGCTTACGCCATGCGCTTTAAACCCGCTGAAAAGGATGGCAAGCCTGTTGCTGTTATCCTGTCGGCCGTTGAGTTTTCGTTTGAAATCTTCTGAGCCGTGCCCCGTATTCTTTTCCCAGCCTGCCTGATTGCCTGCTTTATTTAGCCCGCCTGATTACGTTATCATCCTGATTCTTTCACCCAATGCGCGAATTAGAAGATGGCAACTGACTATGTCCACTGAAACCGTTGTTGACCTGAAAAATACCGTTAACCTCCCGAAAACCGACTTCCCGCTCAAGGGGAATCTGGCACAGAACGAGCCGCTGCGCCTGAAGAAGTGGGAGGAGATGAGGCTTTACGACAGGCTGAGGGAAGTCCGCGCGGGCCACCCCCTGTTCGTCCTGCACGACGGGCCGCCTTACGCGAACGGGAAAATTCACCTCGGCCACGTGCTCAACAAGGTCCTCAAGGATTTCGTCGTCAAGTCGCGTTCGATGATGGGCTACTGGGCGCCGTACGTGCCGGGCTGGGATTGTCACGGGCTGCCGATTGAGATCAAGGTCGAAGAGGAACTCGGCGCGAAAAAACAGGACATGCCCGTCATCGAGATCCGCCGCGCCGCGCGCAAACACGCGGAAAAGTTCGTCGCCTCGCAGCGCGAGGATTTCAAACGGCTGGGCATCCTCGGCGAATGGGAGAATCCCTACCTGACGATGAATTACAAGTACCAGGCCGACATCGTGCGCGCCTTCGGCCGGTTCGTCGAGCAGGGGTCGGTCTACAAGGGCATGCGCCCTGTCCACTGGTGCATCAGCTGCCAGACGGCGCTCGCCGAAGCCGAGGTCGAGTACAAGGAACACACGAGTTGGTCCGTTTATGTAAAGTTTCCGTTCCCCGACGCGGCTGAAGTTGACGAATCGCTCGCGGGCAAAAATGTGAGCATCGTGATCTGGACGACGACGCCCTGGACGCTGCCCGCGAACCTCGGCATCAGCTTCAACCCGGGCTTTGAGTACAGCGCGGTCGAAGTCGGCAGTGAGGTATTCATCGTGGCCACCGGCCTGCTCGAACAGGTCGCGGCCAAAGTCGGGTGGGCGAGTTACAAGGTCATTGCGACGATCAGCGGCGAGCGGTTTGACCGGCTGAAGGCGCGGCACCCGTTCGTTGACCGCGACAGCCTGCTGATGCTCGGCGATCACGTCACGCTCGATGCCGGGACGGGCGCGGTGCATACGGCGCCGGGGCACGGTTATGAAGACTACGTAATCGGGAAGCAGTATGGGCTCGAGATCTACAACCCGGTGGACAATCGCGGCTATTTCATGAAAGACGTGCCGCATTTCGCCGGACAGCGCGTCGTGACGCTCGGGAAAAACGACCCCGACGGCAACCGGGCCGTCGTCGCGCACCTGAAAGAGATCGGCGCGCTGCTCGCGGACGAAAAGTTCGAACACTCATACCCGCACTGCTGGCGCTGCCACAACCCGGTGATCTTCCGCGCCACGCCGCAGTGGTTCATCTCGATGGATGGGTCGGGGCTCAACGAGCGCTCCATCGCCGCCTGCGACCGCGTCGAGTGGGTCCCCGAGTGGGGCAGGGAGCGGATGAAGAATATGTTCCGCGACCGCCCCGACTGGTGCATCTCGCGCCAACGCGCGTGGGGCGTGCCGATCACGGTCTTTTACTGCGACGACTGCGGCGAAACGCTCTGCGACCCGAAAATCATCAGTCACGTCGCGGATATTTTCGAGCGGGAGTCCGCTGACGCCTGGTACCTGCGCGAGGCGAAAGACCTGCTGCCCGAGGGCGCCCGGTGCGGTTGCGGCTCGGCGAATCTGCGCAAGGAGATGGACGTTCTCGACGTGTGGCTCGATTCCGGCACCAGCTCGATTGCGGTACTCAAGGAATATGGGCTGCCTTACCCGGCCGACGTCTACCTCGAAGGCGGCGATCAGTTCCGGGGCTGGTTCAATTCGTCGCTGGTGGTGGGGCTGGAGGTGAAGGGCGCGCCGCCGTACCGCACGGTGATCACTTACGGCTGGGTCCTGAATACCGAAGGCGACAAGATGTCGAAAACGAAGGGCAACGCCGTCGAGGCGGAAAAGGTGATGAAACAGAGCGGGGCGGAGATTCTGCGGCTGTGGTGTTCGGCGCTCAATTACCACGAAGACATGCGCGTCTCGCAGGAAATCCTGACGCGCGTTTCGGACGCTTACCGCAAACTGCGCAACACGGCGCGCTACTGTCTGGGCAATCTCGACGGCTTTGATTACGGGCGCGACCGCGTGCCGGTCGAGCAGATGGTTGAAATTGACCGCTGGGCTCTGGCCGCGACGAACGAGCTGGTCGAGCGGGCGCTCGCGGCTTACGGGAGCTATGAATTCACCGACGTCTACCAGATGCTCTACAACTTCGCGACGGTGGAATTGTCGGCGCTCTATTTCGACATTATCAAGGATCGGCTCTACACGTACGCGCCGAAATCGCCGGAGCGGCGTTCGGCGCAGACGGCGCTTTACGAGATCGTGACGCGGCTGGCCCGGCTGCTCGCCCCGCTGCTGGCTTTCACGGCGGATGAAATATGGGAGAATATCCCGGGCGCCACGGCCGAGGCGGCCTCTGTGCATCTGACGGTCTTCCCGACTGCCGATGAAAAACTGGAGGATGAGCAGCTGCTGGCGCGGTATGTAAGATTGTTCGAGATTCGTGATTTCGTCTTGAAAGCTCTTGAAGGTGCGCGCAATGGAAAAATGATCGGTGCGGCACTGGAAGCTAAAGTTATTATCAAGACGAACAACAAGGAGGAGCGTCAATTCTTGGAGTCATTCGGCGAATCTCTACGCTTTATATTTATTGTTTCTCAGGTCGAGTTTGAATCGGTTACTTCTGATAAAGAAGTTTTTGAAGCTCATATTACCCGTGCTGATGGGCAGAAGTGCGAGCGGTGCTGGAACTATACGACCGATGTCGGCGTTAATCCGAAGTACCCGGGGGCCTGCGGGCGGTGCGCCGTGAATATCGAGGCGATGCAGACAACATGATCTGGCGGTTGGGTGATCAAAGGAGAGCTTATGTCTGAGGACAACACCGAATCATTGAACGGCAGTTCGACCAATCCGACCCCGTTTGAGGCTTTCGTTCGGCAGCAGTTCGAACTCCTCAATAGTCGGATGGACGCCTTAAGGGCGGAGATGGTCGAGCGTTTCGTGCAGGTCAGTCGTCAGACGCTTGAAGTAAGAGATCAGGTGAGCGGACTGAAGGAGGACATCAGAGATCTCAATGATAAGGTGGATGTTTTTGTCAGGGAGAATTTGCGCATCAAGCGTGATCTGCGGGAGATACAGGATTCCCTGAGTCCAAAGAATTAGCTGGCGACGCGAATGAGAATACCGAAGAATTAACCCGGGCGGCTGACTTTCCAATGAAAAACAAGCAGTTTTATTTCATCATCATCGTCGTCATTCTGGTAACCGATCAACTGACCAAGCTGTGGGCGACGGCGAAGCTGCTGCCGGTCGGTTCGATGGAAGTGATCGAGGGGCTGTTCCGCCTGAGTTACGCGCGTAACCGCGGGGTGGCCTTCAGCCTCTTCGCCGACAGCCAGTTTGAGGTGAAGTGGGTTTTTTCGGCCATCTCGGCGCTGGCCGCGCTCGCCGTCTTCGGCTATCTCGTGCGGACCGCGGCCGTCAGCGTGCGGCTGAATCTGGCGCTGGCGCTGCTGCTGGCCGGGATCACGGGCAACCTGATTGACCGCGTGCGGCTCGGTGAGGTCGTGGACTTCCTGGACTTTCACTGGTTCGAGCGCTTCACGTGGCCGACCTTCAACGTGGCCGACGCGGCGATCTGCGTGGGCGCGGTGCTGCTGGCGCTGGAGATGATGAAGGAAGAGCGGGCGGCCAGTCACCAGGCGCAGGCGGTGAGTCAGGTTTCAGAGCAGAGCGGCGTCAGCTCTTCGGAATGAAAGAATAGAGTCAGAAGTCGGAAGGATGAAGGATGAATCAGAAACCTGCCCGACTCATCGTTCATCGTTCTGACTTCATCCCAGGCCTCGTCAATGTTTCCTGAACTTTTCAAAATCCCCGGAATCAATTTCACGCTGAACACCTACGGCCTGCTGATGGCGGTCAGCTTCATCGTCGGCTTTTATGTCATGTCGCGGCTGGCCGGGCGCGACGGGCTGGACCGGAACAGGGTGTATGACCTGGGTTTGTGGGTGCTGGCGGCCTCGCTCGTCGGGTCGAAGGCACTGATGGTCATCACCGAATGGGACGATTATTACCGCGACAACCCGGGGCAGATATTCTCGCTGGATTTCTTCCGCTCGGCGGGGGTCTTTTACGGCGGCTTCATCGGCGCGGTCATCGCCTCAGTGATCGTCATGCGGATTTACAAATTGCCGTGGTGGCGCACGGCGGATGCTTTTGCGCCGGGCATCGCCATCGGGCAAACGATTGGCCGGCTCGGTTGTTTCAGCGCGGGCTGCTGCTGGGGCAAGCCGACAACCGCCTTCTGCGGCGTGCATTTCAGCGAGCGCGGCCACGAAGTCACCGGGGTCCCGACCGTCGTCGGCCACCTGACCGACGGCGCGCAGCGCGAAGTGTGGTCGCAGAAACTCGGCGGGCTGCTCGCGCCGCTGCGCCTGCACCCGACGCAACTTTATGAAGCCGGGGCCACGCTCGTGATTTTTGGCGTGCTGATGTGGATGAGCCGCCGCCGTCGCTTCGAGGGACAGATCGTGCTGGCTTATGCCGCGATGTATGCCGTCGCGCGTTTTGTGATTGAGTTCTGGCGCGACGACCCGCGCGGCGCGCTGCTCGGGCTCTCGACGTCGCAGTTCATCGCCATCGTTGTGTTCGCCGGCGCGATCGCGCTACTGATTCAGCGAACCCGCCACCCCAAGCCGCTCGTGAAAACCGAAGAGCAGCGCGCTTCGTGACTGTGGCCCGCGCCTCCGGCACTCGCGTTCATTATGCGTCTCGCTTACTTCAGCCCCCTCCCGCCGAGCAAATCAGGCATTGCTGATTACAGCGCCGAATTGCTCCCCTGTCTGGCGCGCGGCGCGGAGGTCTCCGTTTTCGTCGAACATCCGGCGGAGCTGAAGGCGAATCAGGGGCGCGCGGATTACGCGGTTCATGACGTGCTGCATTTTACCGGGATTCATCGGGAGCAGCCGTTCGACCTGTGCATTTATCATCAGGGCAACAACCCGCATCACGAATACGTTTACGATTGCGCGCAGCAGGTGCCGGGACTGCTCGTGCTGCACGAACACTGCCTGCACCACCTGATCGCGTGGAAGACGCTGGGGCGCGAGGACGAAGAGGGCTATCGGGACGAGATGTTTCACGCCTACGGGCGGCGCGGGTCGCGGCTGGCCGGGATGCGCGCGACGGGCGTGGGCAGCGATTACCAGCAGTTCCTGCTGCCACTCAACAGGCGGCTGATCGAAAATAGTCTGGGCGTCGTCGTTCACAACGATTACGCGGCCTCGCAGCTGGAACTGCCTTCCGACGGCAGACCCAGACCCGTGGCCGTGATCCCGCATCACCTTTCGCCGAAGGTTTACGATCTCGACCGGCTGGATGCGGCCGAATGCCGGCGCGCGTTGCGGCTGCCGGAGGAGGGGTGGATCGTCGCCTCGTTCGGTTTCGTCACTCAGGCCAAACGCATCCCTGTTCTGCTCCGGGCTTTCAGGCGGCTGCTGGCGATGATGCCGCAGGCGATGTGTCTGATCGTCGGCGAAGATCACTGGAAGTGGAGCGTCGCGCCCCTGATCAAAGGGATGGGGCTCGAGGAGAGCGTGCGGCTGACTGGTTACACGGGCGAGCAGGATTTCTTCCGCTACCTCAAGGCCGTTGATGCCGTCGTCAACCTGCGCTACCCGACCGCCGGCGAGACTTCCGGCACCCTCGTCCGCGCGCTCGGCGCGGGCCTGCCCGTGATCGTTTCCGACTTCGGCCAGTTCGGCGAATTGCCGGATGACGTCTGCCTGAAAGTTTCTCCCGGCCCCGACGAGGAGCGGCAACTCTACGCCCAGCTGCGCAAGCTGGCTTACCGCCCCACGTTGCGCGAGCAGTTGAGCCGCAACGCCGCACACTGGGCGCGCACGGAATGCGCCGTCAGCCGCTGCGCCGCCCGCTATCTGGCTTTTGCCGAACAGCTCACCCCGGGGGCGCGGGCAGGGCGCCCGCCCAGGCTGCGATCCACAGATAATTCAGAAGCCCACGATGATCGAAAGCAGGCGCTCGGGACGCGCGCGCTCCCGGGGATCACACCCGACCCGGCGGAAGCGATTGATTACGTCGCGGGCTTTTTCACCGACGATCCGAACGCGAGCGGTTACCTGCAACTGCACCGGGGCCGCATCATTGAAACGCTCAGCCTGATTCCGAAAGGCGACGGGCACGGGCGGCTGCTCGAACTGAGCAGCTACCTGCATATGACGCCGCTCGTCAAACGCTGCGGCGGCTACGGCGAGATCGCGATCACCGGCTGGTGGCAGGGCGAATCGCGCGAAATCATTCAGCGCATCCGCCATGCCGTGACCGGCGAGGAGATGGCCTTCCCGATGCAGAACGTGGATGCCGAGCGCGACCGCTTCCCTTACCCCGACGAATACTTCGACGTCGCCCTCTGCTGCGAGATCATCGAACACCTGACCGAAGACCCGATGCACATGCTGATCGAGCTGAATCGCGTGCTGAAATGGGGCGGCCGGGTGGTGCTGACGACGCCGAACATCGCGAGCGCCTTCAGCCTCGGCAAGGCGCTCGCCGGCAACAGCCCTTACGTATACGGCGAGTACAACCTCAAGAGCCGCGCTGACCGCCACAGCCGCGAATACACGCCTGGTGACGTGAAGACCGTGCTTGAAGCCGCCGGGTTCAAGGTCGAGCGCCTCTACACCCGGGACCTCTGGTGCGAAACCGATGAGCCGTTCGTCGAGTGGCTGGTGAAGACCACCGGTGTCCCGAAGGAAATGCGCGGCGACAACATCTTCGCCGTCGGGCGCAAAGCGAGCGCGCAGATCGAGCGCTACCCGGACGGGTTGTATGACTGAAGGCAGAAGGCAAAAGGCAAATATCAAAAGGCAAAAGATCGGCACTTTATTCATTCGACCGAAGGATTTCCTTCCGTATTCCACTTTTGCCCCCTGCCTTTTACCTTTTGCCTTTTGATTTTCCCCATGATTTCCGTTCAGAACGTCTCCAGGCTCTATCGCATCTACGACAGCCCGTCGGGTCGGCTGAAGGAGATACTGCTGCGCGGGCGGCGGAAATATCACCGCGACTTTCTGGCACTGCGGGATGTCAGCCTGGAGGTGCGGACGGGGGAGACGGTCGGCGTGATCGGGCGCAACGGGGCGGGGAAATCCACGCTCCTGCAGATCATCGCTGGCATCCTGAAACCGACCGAAGGGGACGTGCGGGTCGAGGGGCGCGTGACGGCGCTGCTCGAACTCGGCAGCGGCTTCAACCCCGAATACACCGGGCGCGAAAACATCCTGATGAGCGGGCAGATTCTCGGCTTCAGCGAGGAAGAGATGCGCGGGCGGCTGGATGTGATCGTGCAATTCGCCGAACTGGAAGCTTTCGTGGATCAGCCGGTCAAAACCTACTCGACCGGCATGCTCATGCGGCTGGCGTTCGCTTCGGCAATCCACGTTGACCCGGACGTGCTGATCGTGGATGAAGCGCTGTCGGTCGGCGACGTCTACTTCCAGCGCAAGTCGCTGGACCGCATGGAGCATTTCCGGCGCGCGGGCAGGACGGTGCTGTTCGTGACGCACGACCCGGCGCTCGTGCAGCGCTTCTGCGACAAGGCGCTCTGGCTCGAAAGCGGTCAGGCGCAGATGTATGGCCCGGCGCACGACGTGGTCACCCGCTACCAGGCGTTCTGTGAAAGGCTCGAAGGCGAGCGGTTGCGGGCCGTGGCCGCGGCCGGGGGCCCGGTCGGGAGCCTGAGTTTAGAGGCGCACGAACACATCCTGCGCGAATTGAAAATGATCGGCTCGCGCTGGGGCAACGGTCGGATTCGCTTTACCGGGGTGGAGATGATCAACGCCGCCGGTGAAGCCGTCTGGGTGTTCAGAACGGGCGACGAAGTCACGATCAGGCTGCAGCTCACGGCCGAGAATGATTACCCGAATCCGGTCTTCGCGATTGACATCCACCGTTACGATGGGATCTTCGTCAGCAGCGTCAATAACCACGACACGCACACGGTTTCGCTGCCGGTCCGTCGTGGCGCGAACGCGCTCGAACTGCGCATCCCGCGGCTGGAACTGCCGCTCGGCGTTTACTATCTCTCGCTCAAGGCTTACACCGAAAGCGGGGCGCCGGCATGGGATGACCCGGCAGACATTCATCATCAGATGTATCAGTTCAATGTGTTGACCGACCGCGTGATTCACGGGCTGTTGCGCCTGGATGCGGAGTGGCAGCCCTCGCGGACCATGCCGCAGCCGGCGCCGGAGTCTGAATCACCGGTCCCCGCGGCAACGTCGTAGGCTTCGATTTTTCCTCGAAACTCTCCGAAAAAATCCATCCGGCTTGACAGCCACCGGGCATGGGCATAGTTTATCTGCCACCGGCAGACAATCTAACCGATCAGCATCGTAAGCAGTAACTGTAAGACAACAGCCAGAGCTTTCGGGGGAAAGCTCTAACTGAAAGGAGCAGTGTCACATGAAGTTCATCCGACTTTTGAGCGTAGCTGCGATTCTCCTCAGCGTAGCGATGCTGTCGGCTCCGGCAAAAGCGGATCCGATCACCTTTGTAGCAAACCTGAACGGCGCTAACGAAAGGCCGACTCCGAACAACACTACCGGGTCAGGTGTGGCAACCCTGACCTTTGATACCAACAACCCGACGCAGATTACCCTGACGGTGACTTTTACCGGCCTGACGGGCAATCCGACCGGGTCACACATTCACGCCCTTGGGGGGCCTAACGACACCGCCCCGGTGCGCGTGGACTTCACCTCATTCATTCCCGCCGCAACCTCCGGGACCTTCACCACCACCATCACGCTGAACGCGACGCAGGCGGGTTTTGTGACTCTCGCGAATCTCAACGCCGGGCTGCTCTACTTCAACATCCACACCTCGACCAATCCGGGTGGTGAAATTCGTGGTCAGTTCGCGCCCGCTGCCGTCCCCGAACCGGCGACGCTCGTGTTGCTGGGCACGGGCCTTGTTTCACTGGCCGGCGCGGCACGGCGACGACGCGGGAGACGATCCTGAGTAATCGTCCTGACGCGGCTCTGACGATCAGGTTGAAGGGGTGGCAATTCGCCGCCCCTTTTGTTTTCCGGCGGCGGTGATTGCCTTTGCGGCCAGTGCGCCACTAAACTTCCCGCGCCATGCGTATCGCCAAAATCATCAGCTCGAATTCCCACGTTGATTACGCCGCCCGCGTCCTCGATTCGCTCGAAACGGCCGACCCCCCGACGACCGCCGATTACCACTTCGGCCAGTTCGTCAAAGTCGCGACCAGCAGGGGCGAAGTGATCGGCGTCATCTACAACTCACTGCTCATCAACCCGGAGTACGGCAATTACGGCCCGCGCCTTTCGACGCCGCCGGAACTCAACGCGGTCTTCACCCCCGACTATCTGAACGAACAGGGGGTACTCGTCGGGCTGCTGCTGCTCGGCTGGCGCGGCGCGAATGGCGGGCCCGCGGGCCGCTTTCAGGGCGTGCCGCATGAAGTGCTGCCGATCAATTCGGATGTCGAGACGATGACTGCCGACGAAGTGCGCGCCTTTCACCACAACCCCGAGGGCGCGCTTGAAATCCATTACTACTCGCACGTCACCACTCACGCCGGCCCGTTCGCCTTTCAACTGCTCTCGGTGATTGTCGAACAACTGGAGCCTCTGGCGACCGAACGCGACCGCGCGCGCCTGGCCGTGCTGCGCCGCACGCTCGCCTGGCAGCAGACGATGGGAAAAATGGGAAGGCAATAGAGCGGTTGTGGGAAACAGCCAGGCGGATTGCCCCGCAGGCGGCGGAGCGAGCGAGTCTTCGGCTTTCAATCAGGAGGCGGAAGGCGGATAATCATGCCCTCCTATGCCTGCCGGACTCTTCAACAGTGCGAGAATGCGTGCCCTCTGCGCGGCACTCATCCTGCTGCTCGGCTGGCTCTCCGTCCCGGCCTCGCTGGCGGCCATCGAGCCGGATGTCTGCTCGATGGAGTGCTGCGTCACTCAGGGCCACTGCTGCTGCACGCCACACCACGCCCGGGTCAAAGGCGAGATCCCGGGCGACCGGGACGAGATTACAGAGCCCTCTGAACTCACATCTCCCTGCCCGTCGAAGTGCGCTGCGACCTTGACTACTTCACAGACACTGAGTCGTGAGGTCGCACGCACTCAGATCCGGCATGTTGAATTTTCTCCAGCCGCGCCACCTCAAAGAAGAGCCGTCCACTTCACGCCGGACTTCCCCGGGCTGCGGCAATCGCCTCCGCGTGCCCCGCCTGTTTCTCTCACTTAGTACTCCTTTTCATAAATACGGTGACGTATTTGTCTGCTCTTTGTAAATTCGGCGTGGCATACTCCGAGCAAGGAGCATGAGTATGCCTCGAATGAGCCCCTACGAAATCAAGCTGAACGATGCCGAACGAGCAGCGTTG
>DASRDU010000119.1:0-21303 GCA_035652435.1 Blastocatellia bacterium | reverse complement strand
GCTGCTCGTTCGGCATCGTTCAGCTTGATTTCGTAGGGGCTCATTCGAGGCATACTCATGCTCCTTGCTCGGAGTATGCCACGCCGAATTTACAAAGAGCAGACAAATACGTCACCGTATTTATGAAAAGGAGTACTTAGTGTAGCTCCTGATGCCGCGAATAGCCATCGCGCTCGTGCAACTTTGTCGTCGCCGGTCAGAAGGGGGTGGCAGGTGAAGACGGCGACGGCCATTACAGCGCGCCTTCATCAGCCGACGGGCCGTAGAGCGAAGGCACGGGCACGTCATTGAGTCGCAGGTAAACGCCGAGCTGGGCGCGGTGGTGGATCGTGTGGTTCATGACAAAGCTCCGCAGCACGGCGATCCGCGGCAGCGTCAGGACCGTCCTGCCGCCGGAAAGCAGCGACCAGGGTTTGAGCAGGTGTTCATCGCTCGCCCCGGCGATGGCCGCCCGTGCGGCGGCGATATTCCTGTCAAACGCTTCGAGGATTTCATTCCGCGAGTTCGCCGGCGGGAGCCTGAGCGGCGGCTCACCCGGCGGGGCTATATCCAGTGAATCGCGCTCGATCGCGTAAACGACCCAGCTCGGAAGGTTGGCGAGGTGCGTCGCGAGGCCTCCCATCGCCGTGGATTTCTCGTGCGGCTTCCAGTCGAATTTGTCCTCCGGGACGCGCTCCAGCGTCCGGCGGGTGTTGGCCATCTCCTGATCGAATTCCGGTAATATTGATTGACTCAGTGCCATATACTCCTCCGATAGATATGACTGCGACGGATTTTTATTTTTCGTCGGCCAGGTTGCTCCGTGATCTTCCTGCGTCAAAGCCGTGGCATATGAATATACTGCCCACGGACTCACCGCAAGCCCTCGACGATGGTATTCAACAACACCTCTTCAGGGTCGTGACTGTGTTCCCAATACATGATGCCGCCGAGGTGGTGCGCCCTGACGAACTCGGCCTTCGCCTTCAATGATTCGGGGTCGTCGTATGAGATCAGCGTGTTCGAGTCCGGGTTCCACAGGTACGGCGCCCTGGCCGCGCTGTCCCAGTAACGTTTGAAGCCCTGCTTGTTGATAAATTCGCGGACCAGTCTGGCGTATGGATAATCGCCTCCCGAGCGCTCGTACGGCTGATACAGGCCGTTATTCTCAGGCTTCGCCCCGATAAACCCCCGGCCGTAGAAGGCCGCGCCCACGACGAGCTTGTTTGCCGGAATGCCGGCCTCCAGGTGCTGCTTCACTGACGCTTCCGTGTAGCGGTCAGAATCGCCGGCGCCGGGTGAGCGGTAGAGTCCCGTGTGGTGCCCCGTCGTTTTCGTCAGGCTGTTGTAGAAGTCGTAAGTCATGATGTTGATCCAGTCGAGATAAACGTGCAGCTTGTCCATCTCAGTATGCTTGAAATACTCGCCCGAGGCCGAAGCGATAGTGAGCGTGTAGCGGTCAGCGCCCGTGCGTTTGCGCTCGTCGCTCAGCGCATCAAGCTGCTGCCGCACCGTCTTCAGCATGAGTGTGAAATTCTGCTTATCCTCGGGGCGGTACTTGATGCCGGGGCCGGGCTGCCCGGGGTACTCCCAGTCCAGATCAATGCCGTCGAGCGCGTAGCGTTTGATCATCTCAATCGCGCTCTTCGCGAATTTGTCACGCGATGCGTCATTCAGCGCGGCGTCGGAGAAGTTGTCCGCGCCCCAGCCGCCGACCGAGACGATGATTTTGAGCGCCGGGTTCCTCGATTTCAGCGCCTGAAGCTGGCTCAGGTGCGCGGGCGCGTTCGGGCTCCTGAAAAAGACCTCCCCCTCCGGGTTGACCAGCGCGAACGCGTAATTGATGTGCGTCAGCTTTTCAGCGCCGATGCCGTAAATGTTCGTGCGCCCGCCGACATACGCGATGACCCTGTATTTCGGCTGCCCGACCGCTTGGGCAGGCGGAAGCATAATGCCGCAGACGCCTGTCAGCAGGATGAGGATCAGAACCGTGCGCCATGCCGGCAACGCCGAGCCACGGTATTTCAGGCCATTGAATCGAGCCATCATTTTTTTCACCCCGACTTTCCTCAGATCAGCTTTCGCAAAACGGCAAAGAACTTTTCGATGTCGCTTCCGTCATTGTAAAGGTGCGGCGCGATTCGCATCGCGTCCCCGCGAATGCTCACAAAAACCTTTGCTTCCGCCAGACGCTCGCCGAGCCCGGCGGGGATGCCGTTCGGCAACCTCACCCCGATCATGTGATCAACCCTGTCGCGCGCGGGGAGTGACGTGCAGCCCAGTTTCGCTGCCTCCGCGGCAATCAGCCCGGTCAGCGCAGAGAGCGTCTGCCGGATGTTTTCAACTTTCCATTCGAGGATCTGCTGCAAGGCGGCAATCGCCATCGGCACGAGGGCGAAGTTGGGGAACTCGCCCATATCGAACCGGCGCGCACCAGTTCTGAATTCGTCCCTGTAATCAACCAGGCGGGCGAAATTTTCGCTCCCGGCGCGCGAGAGCCAGGAGTTTTCAATCGGCCTGCCGCCCGCCTGCCATTTCGGTGCGGCGTACAGATACCCGAGCGCATAGGGGCCCATCAGCCACTTGTAGCCGACTGAGACAAGAAAATCCGGCTGAACTTTCCTGATGTCCAGAGGGTATGCACCCAGCGACTGGCTCGCGTCAATGACGAGCGCGGCGCCGACCACGCGCACCCGTTCGCCGACTTTCTCAAGGTCAATCAGGCTCCCGTCCGTCCAGTGGCAGTTCGGCACGGAGACGACTGCGGTTCTGTCATCAATCGCCTCGACGACGGCCCGCGTCCACGTCCCGTCGTTCGCCCTTCTGACGATGCGAATGTCAGCGCCCTCGCGCCGCGCCAGCTCTCTCCAGGCGTAATAATTTGAAGGGTACTCTTCGTGCAGCAGGACGATTGACTGCCCGCGCCCGACCGGCACGTTCGCGGCGGCGACGGCGATCCCGTAGCTGACGGACGGGACGAGGGCGATTGATTCGGCGCTTGTGCCGACGACTTTCGCTGCCAGTTCCCGCAGCGCCTCCGCGCCCGAGAACCAGTCGGGCGCCGTGATTTCCCAGGGCGATCTTTTCGCCGCGACCGAATTCAGACCGGCTGCCGTCACAGAGCGGAGCTGCGGCGAGAGGTTCGCGCAATTCAGGTAGACGACCCCGTCTGGAATCTCAAACAGGTGGCGTTGCAGGGGGAGATTTGCAGAATCTGAATCGAGAAACTGAGACATAAAATTATTCCCGCCTTTTCACGTGACGTGTTCCGCCGGTCCGTAAAAAGGGAGCCGTATAATGGCAGCTTATTTGCCGAAGAACTGAATCAGGTTTCCTTCTCCGTCACGCACCGAGAAAGAGCGCAGGGGCACGTCCTTTGCCGCCATCAGGTCATACGCGATTGGCACCTCGCGCCGTTTGAGTTCACGGTACACCCCGTCCAGATCCGCGACGACCATCCCGACCTTGAAGATCCCGTGGATCTCGTACGCGTCGCCGGTCGTCGGCGCGGCGACCTTCCGCGCCTTCGCCTTGCTGTGCTGAATCAGTTCGATGATCGTGCCGTCACCCTCCAGGATGGCGAACTTCGCGATCTTGTTGGGGGCCTCTCCCTGCGAGAGTACGCGAAACCCGAGCTTGTCCTGATACCAGCGGCTGAGCGAGGCGACGTCAGCGACCGAGAGCGCAAAGAATACGCCGCCCGCCCTGCCCGCGACCGTGCCCCCGCCCGCCGCGGGCGGGGCCGTCGGACTCTGGAGTAATAGTGAGATTACGAGTACCCATGCTCCTGCGAAATTCATTTGAGCCTCCGATGAAAATTCTTCGCCTCATTCGATGACGTGTTACTTACCTGGCGCGTCGAGCGAGCCGCGCTTGGGGCATCAGTGATAGGAGGACTAATATCTGTCTCCTCTCGTCTCACTCAGCTCACTTCGGAAGCCCGACGGATCCCCCGAGTTGCAGCAGCCGATCCAGAATAAGATCAATATCCTCTCTCGTCGTTCGGTAGTTCGTAATGCAGGCGCGGATTCCGAATCGTCCGCCGATCACGACCGGCCCCATCAGCGCGGTGCCTTCCCGAACCAGTTCGGCCAGGACGCGCCGGTTCCCGGCGTCATCAGTATTCCTGAGCCTGAAACACACCGCGCTCAGATTGACCGGGGCCAGCAACTCAAACGACGCCTCGGTCCGGGTTATTCTGTCTCCCATGTATTGTGCAATATCAAGCATCTGCTCCGCCGCCTCCGCAAATGCTCTGACGCCGAATGCCTGCAGCGCGCACCAGATCTTAAACGCCTTGAAGCTGCGCGAGAGTTGCGGGCCGTAATCCATGAAATTGGTCAGCAGCGGGTCCTCGTCGGCTGTCAGGTAGGGGGAAGCGAAGCTGAATGCCTTCTTCAACTTGTCACCGTCACGAACAAGCAGACATCCAGCCTCAAGCGGAGAAAGCAGAAGTTTGTGCGGATCGAGAGCGATGGAATCCGCTCTCCCGCAGGGGAGTAATTTATCCCTGACCTGCGGGCTGAGAATGAAGAGGGCGCCGTACGCGCCGTCCACGTGGAGCCAGAGGTTTTCTGCCGAACAAAATTCGGCCAGCTCATCAATCGGGTCAATCGCGCCCGTATTGATTGTCCCGCCGGACGCGACCACACAGAAGGGGTGTCTCCCTGCCTTCCGGTCTTCCCGGACGGCGGCTGCCAGCAGGTCAGGGCGCATTCTGAATGCCGCATCAACCGGAATCTTACGCACGTTGTCCAGACCGAGGCCAAGGATGACCGCGTCTTTTTCCACACAGCGATGGGCTTCTGCTGAGGTGTAGACGACCAGTGGCGATTTCAGCGATTGCAGCCCCTCACGCCGAAAGTCGCCCTGACACTTATCCTCGATGGCGACCGATAAAGCCGTCAGCGTGGCCATCGAGCCGCCGCTCGTGATGATTCCTCCCGCCGTCTCGGGGTACCCGAAGAGTTCCGAGAACCACGAGATCACTCTCTGCTCGATGACGTTGGCCGCCGGTGAGAGCTGCCACTGATTGCAGTTCTGGTTAAGAGTCGCGGCCATCGCTTCGGCGAACGGGGCAATGCCGTTGGGCGGGCCCAGGACGTATGCGAGGAACCTTGGATGAGCTATCGCCGTCGAATTCGGCACGACCTTCCCGGTGATTTCGAGGAACAACTGATCAATCCCGATTCCGTCCTCGGGGAAAGGCCGCAGCAGGAGTTCGGACAGGGTCGCCCGATCAAGGGGAGGCAGGACAGGTCGCGCAGTTAATGATTTCTCGTAGCTCCGCAGGAATTCAGTCAGCAGCTTTCCCGCGTGTTCAATCTCGCGGTCAGTCAGATTAAGCCTGGGCGCTGATGACATCCTGTTATTCTCTTGCGTTGAAGGGGTGAGACGGCGGCTGCACCATTATAGTTACTTCCTGTCAGCTTTGCTCTCCTGCGGCAGGCTGTAAGTCACCTTGCCGGCATCGTCCAGAAATTCGAGTCTGGCAGCCCCCATCGCATCAACTGAAAGCCTGATCCGAGGCTTGCCTTTCGCGTCGGAGAGCCTGATGACGGCAGCCTTCTCCCGATCCCTTCCGACCATGACCCGTTCCGCCCCGCCCGGTATTGCCCTCAGCTCCTGCATCGCCGCCGTCTTTTCCGGCCCGTCGCTCATTTTTTCTATCGCCGCCAGTTTCTCGATGACCGGCCCGAGCGAAGTATCCGGCCGGTCCCAGACCCGCAGGCCGGCGTAATACTGCCCCTTGTCGCCTTCCAGATGCTGGATGCCTACGGTCTGATCGTTCCGGAACTTATCGAAGGTCAGCGACGCGCTCGCGCCCGCCTTGCCGTCCTTCAGGTTGCCCTCGAAGGTCAGGCCGCCGCACTCATCGCCCCTCTCGTTGAAGAAGAGCATGCCCGCCGGCCTCTTCCGCGACAGCATCTTTCCGTCCACGACGCCGGGGTGCTGGCGCTCGCTGTTGGAGATGACCATCTTCAGCCTGCCGTCTTTTTCGACGATGTTGATGCGCTCGACATCTATCTCCGCAAACTTTGTTCTTTGGTCAGCCTGTCTGAAAGCCGCGAGGGCCAGCACCCCGAACAACAGGGTCATGACAACGGCATACATTTTGAGAAAGCGAACTTCTTTTTCCAGTCTGTTCATCGTCATTTCACCCCCGGCGAATGCTGGCTGGTTCAGATAGTTGTACAGGGAGCTGCCAGCTCCCTGAGGACTCCGATACGCGGGCCATCGCCCATGATTCTGAAAAGTGACAGGTGCGAGCCTGTCGAATCGCTGAGAGGCCCAGGAATACAGGGCAGAATGAATTCCCGGGTTCAGAACAAAATTCAGCAAAGTCCGGTTACGCATCTCCCAGGGAGTCAATAAAAACGGGCTGTTTCAAAGGGCTGATTCGTGAAAGGGCCTGTTTTCAATGATTCCAGGGGCAAAATCACGCGAAACCAGCTATTCATGCAGGTTCCAGCGTCTGGAATGCCTTTCACCTGTTACTTTTCAGCATGATTGCAAACAACAGGGAGCTGGCAGCTCCCTGTACGATGCCGCCGGCATCCTGCCCGCTCAAACGAAAAACGCTATAAAGCCTTTTCGTCTGCTGCTCAGACATGTGCAAAGCAGAGAGTCCGCTATTCAAGGGGCCTGTTGCATTTTGCCGCCTTTAGCCGAGAGCATCAGCCTGATCAACTCTTCAGTGATTTTCGGCTCGAGCCCTTCAGTGTGTCCCTTGTCAATGCGGACGACGTCGGCCACGACCCTGCCTTCCTTGCAGTCCGGGTAGACGTAGACCTGAGCCTTGCCCGGCGTCGGCAGCAGTCCCCAGGCCGGATTGGGTGGGTTCTGACGCGTGCTGTCGTAGACATAGCCGGCTTTCGTGTCGCTGATCTCTTCAGGTTTGCGCCGCGGGGCGCAGGAGTATTTCCTGGCCCAGTCCGAAGTCTCAGGCAGCCCCTTGTCATCCATCTCGCGCTGGCCCGTCTCGTAGATGAACGAGAAATCGCCGGTCGGAGGCTCGCGCAAGGCGGCCATCGTCGCACTTACCTCGGTGGGAGTTGCCGGACGGCCACCGCTGCCGGTCGCGCCAGCCGGGGCAGCACCGGGGGCCGCTGGAGTAGCGCCAGTAGTGCCCGCGCGAGGAGGGCCGAAACTCGCCGCGCGTCCAGGGTTGCCTCCCAGACGGCCACCCGACAGGCTGAGCCAGCCGTCAACCCTCTCCTTAAAGAAGTCAGTGCGCAGGAGCCGGTTCGAGGTCAGGCCGCCCTGCGAGTGCCCGACCAGCCAGAACGCCCTGATGTTCTCCCTGCCAATCTGCTCGACGACCGAATTGACGATGTTCTGCAGGTACTCGTCGTCGTAGGCAGACCACGATCTCGTCGGAGAGTTCGGTGTAGCGACCACAAGGCGATACTTGTCCACGTAGTCCATGATCGGGAAGTAGTGCCGCTGCCAGTTCCCGTAGGAGCCGAAGCCATGAAGACTGAGGATGAAGGTGACTTTCTCGCCCTGCTTCAGGTCGCACGGATAATCGAGGAAATACGTGCGGCGGGTCTTCATCTCGACCACGGGGCCGGGATTTATCACCCTGTCTCCGGGGCAGTCTTTGTCGGGACAGTGCAGGACTGGGGGCGTGGTGCAGGTTGCCCCCGCAAGTTTGAGGGGTTGTTGGGCGCTGGCATAAACCGTGAACGCCACAACGGCGCCACTCATCGCCAGCAGTCTGATCAGATTGAGCGACTCTTTCATCTGGTTTCCTCCTATGTGGCTTTGATGCGGGCTTCTTTTCCCAGTCTGGTCATCGTCATTTTGCCTCCCGCAAATGCTGGCTGGTTCAAAAAGCGCCTGACTCCGAGATCAGCGGGCCGGCACTGCGAAGGTTTGTCGGTTCCCCCAGCTCTGTTGCGCCGGCCCCGCCGCGACAGCTAGTCGGGGTGCGCGCTTTGCGAACCTGAGGAACCGTCGGTCAGCCTTCCGGTGGCGAGATACTCGACGGCTATGTCGTAGAAGCTCACAATCGAGTCCCCACCTTCCAGGCCATTCTCGAAGAGCTTGTGTACCTTCGCAAATGGGAATGCCTGTGTGGCGTTCGGGAACGCAACACTCCACGCCTGCTGCGCTTCCGACCAGTGCCAGGCACCACCCGCCGCCGCGATCAGGCACTCTCCCAGGAAGGAGCCGAGTACACCTGTGAGACTGGCCACTGCGGTGGCATCGTACTCGGGTCGGACTCGCTGACGTTCGATGAACCCTTCGACCCAGACGACGGAGTCGCGATTGAAGCCGAACTCGCGAACGTCACTCAGCGGGCCAAGCTCGGCTATGACGATAGCGGCGTTCTCCCGAATCCGGTTCACGTGTTCGTCCATCTTCTCTCCCGACAGCGCCAATACGCGCGGCTCTCTGTTGCACGAAGCCGCCTAACACCCACGTTCACTGGGCGCACGATGTGCCTCGGCGACAAACGATAAATCCACTTCGCGCGCTCCGGTGCAAGGGATGTTAGGTGCGTTTGCCAGGAACCAGGCACCTCGGCTTTCGCTGTGCCTCGGAGTTACCGCGAGCCTTGAAATCGAGCCGCTCACCGACTTTATTGCCGCGTGCCGAAGCTTATATGTAATAAAAGCTGCGTGCCGCTGTCTTTTTCTCTTACTCCTTACTCCGGCACCTAACGTTCAAGGTCACCGGTGCTGCGCGGCTCTATCGCGCAGCGTCCGGTACACCGCAGGGTTGGGCATCGCGCATCCATTAACCAAGAGCCGCTGGGTTGAGTCGCCACAGCGAAGCGGTCAAAGCGGTGGCGAAGCTTACCCAGGCGAGATAAGGCACAAGCAGGAGCGCCGCTAGTCTATGCAAACGCCAGAACGCCAGGATGGTGCTGGCGATGAGCAACCACAGAGCGATGATCTCGGCCAGAGACAGCGCACCCTGGTGCCAGACAAAGAAAATCCAGGTCCAAAGCGCGTTGGCGAACAACTGGGCGACGAACAACCTCAGAGCGGTGGAGGCACCACCAAAGCCGTGTTCTCGCCAGACGAGCCAGGCTGCGATGCCCATGAGGACATATAGCACCGACCAAACCGGGCCAAAGAGCCAGGCAGGCGGCGCCCAGGACGGCTGGGAGAGTTCGCCGTAGAACGAGGCAGCGCTGGCAGAGGCGATGGCTCCGATACCACCTGCGACGAAGGAGGCGACAAGCCAGCCAGCGAGACCGAACACTTGTTTTCTTGTGGCTGGCTGCGTCATGGATATCGTGAGGCCGACCGTTCGAGGTCAGCCATGGTCTTTTCAATGCGATGAACTTCGATTGCTGAAAGTGTCATGGTGAAGAGGCAACGTTCAAATTGAGGGGTGCGCCGCCTTTGGCGCGTCCCTCTTCGATTCTCTATTCATTTCTTGTATCAGGGAACGAATCTCTGCCAGTTCCTTGTGCAGGTCATCCGATGCAACCTTATTCTTGTACGACATTAAGATCAGCTTCACCGACACCAGAAACACGCCTGCTTCGAGCAGTAGATCGTGGGTAAACCCAGTGAAGTAAAGCGCGGCCACGAAAAGAGCAAATGTAATGACGATGATGAGTAGCGACCCTGCATCAAAGTAATGTCGGATCTTGGTCATGGTTTGCTCCTTAATTCAGCCAACGGGGGCGGATTGGCTATTGCTCATGCGGCTAGTTCGACCTAACAGCCAGCGCGGATCAGCCGCCGCTGTACCAACCGGCGTCACCCGGACTACTCAGGCGGCGGCTGCATCCGCTTAGTTAGGCCGCCTCGTCCAGCGCGGCGCGGCCTAAGGAGTGAATAGGCTACGACTGTAGCCTGCGTTAGCACGGCGATGCGCCGCGCCCGAGGCGGCTGATCCGCGGTGGCCGTTAAGCCGACCGGGGGCCGCCTTCGTTCAGCCTACCTCTGCGAGGTCGGCTTAACTATTGATTCGACGTCGTGATCCCGCAATAATCCATAAAACGGGTGTTATGCATTCAATGACCTCAATAATACGTGGAACTGGCAGTTAGGCCAGCTATTGGCTGCATAATACCTCAACCCCGCTCCTGGAAATCATTCCTGCTGCCGAATCCATCGTAAGGCAACTCTTTGCAAACCGGCTATCCGGTGAGTCGGAACTGTTTCGGCCTATGCGGTGGCAGCTTTCCTCTTATCGAAATCAGCAAACGTCCGGCCCTGTTCGGCCAGCTCCTTCAGCAACGGGGCAGGCTTCCACAGTTCGCCGTGTTGTTCGTGGAACTGGCAGACGCGGTCGTAAACCTTCTTCAGACCGACCGTGTCCGCATACCACATCGGCCCGCCACGCCAGGCGGGGAAGCCGTAGCCGTTCAGGTAGATGATGTCTATATCAACGGCGCGCAGGGCGATGCCTTCTTCCAGAATCTTCGCGCCTTCGTTGATCAGCGCGTAGATCGTCCGCTCGATGATCTCTTCGCGGCTGATCTGGCGGCGCGGGATGCCGGCCTCGGCTGAAACCTCTTCGATCAGCCTGTCCACTTCGGGGTCGGGGATGGGCTTGCGGTTTTCGTCATAGCGATACCAGCCCGCGCCGGTCTTCTGGCCGTAGCGACCCAGCTCGCACAGACGGTCGGCGACTTTCGGCTGACGGATGCCGGGCGGGTTCAGGTGCGCGAACTCCTTGCGGATGCGCCAGCCGACATCGAGCCCGGCCAGATCGCCCATCGCGAGCGGCCCCATCGCCATGCCGAAGTCGTATAGCGCGCCGTCAACCTCCTGCGGCTTCGCGCCCTCTTCGACCAGGAACTGCGCCTCGCGCCCGTATTCGTGGATCATCCGGTTGCCGACGAAGCCGCGGCAGTTGCCGACCAGCACGCCGACTTTCTTGAGCTTCTTCGCCAGCTCCATCGAGGTCGCGATCACTTCCTTGCTCGTCGCCTTGCCGCGCACGATTTCGAGCAGGCGCATGACGTTCGCCGGGCTGAAGAAGTGATGGCCGATTACCCACTCGGGACGCGTCGTGGCCGAAGCGATCTCGTCAATGTTGAGCGTCGAAGTGTTGGAAGCGAGGATCGCGCCCTGCCTGCAGATTTTGTCGAGTTCGCCGAAGACCTGCTTCTTCAGCGCCATCCCTTCAAAGACGGCTTCGACGACGATGTCGGCGTCTTCAAAACCGTCGTAGGTGAGCGTCGGCTGAATGAGGGCCATGCGCTGGTCCATGACTTCCTGGCTGAAGCGGCCTTTCTTGACCGAGTTGGCGTAATTCTTTCGGATCGTCGCGAGACCGCGATCCAGCGCCGCCTGGTCGGTTTCCTTGAGCAGCACAGGGATGCCGGCGTTGGCGTAATTCATCGCGATGCCGCCGCCCATCGTGCCCGCGCCGATGACCGCGGCTTTTTTGATCGGGATGGTCGGCGTCCCTTTGGGCACGTCGGGAATCTTCGAGACTTCGCGCTCGCCGAAGAAGGCGTGGATCATCGCTTTCGATTGATCTGAAAAGAGGCATTCCTTGAAGAGTTCGGCTTCGCGCTGGCAGCCTTCGGCAAATGAAAGTTTGGTGGCCGCTTCGACCGCATCAATGGCCGCGAGCGGGGCCATCATCCCGCGCCGGGTCTTCTTCGCCTGCGCGCGCGCTTCGGCGAAGACTGGCTGGTTGCTCTGCTCATCGCCGAGCTTTTCGTTGCGCTCGCGGGTCTTCGGGGGCTGCGCGCCACTCGCGATCACTTCGCGGAGGAATGCAACTGCGCCGGGCAGGAGGTCGCCTTCAATGATGCGATCAATGATGCCGCTCTGGAGCGCTTCGGCGGCCTTGACCGGCTCGCCGAACGCGCACATCTCGACGGCTTTGGCGACGCCGGCGAGCCGCGGCAGGCGCTGCGTGCCGGCGGCCCCGGGGATGATGCCGAGCTTGACTTCGGGCTGGCCGACCTGGGCCGAAGCGACGGCGACGCGGTAATGAAAGGCCATCGCGACTTCGAGGCCGCCGCCGAATGCTGTGCCGTGGATCGCCGCCACCGCAGGCTTCGGGCAATCCTCAATCGCGAGCAGCAGGCCGAGGAAGTTGATGCCTTCGCGGCGCTGGCCCGAAGTGATCTTGCCGAACTCCTTGATGTCGGCCCCGGCGATGAAGGTCTGGCCGCCGCCGATCAGCACTGCGCCTTTGATCGAATCGTCTTTGCTGACTGTCTCAAACGCAGCGGCGATGCCTTCGGGCACGCCGGGGCTGAGCGCGTTGACGGGCGGGTTGTTGACGGTGATGACGGCGAGATCGCCGTCTCTGGTCAGGGATACCAGTTCGCTCATGTCTGATTGCTCCTCGGGATGAAAGTACGGTGAGCTGCCAGCTCGCCGTTGTTTTCAATAAAGAGTCTTTTGGTGGAGCGACGGCGAGCTGGCAGCTCACCGTACATTTCATTTGCGATTCAGACGCGCGGTCGGCCTGAGCAGGCCGCCCAGCGCGATTTTGGTGATCTCTTCGACGACCTGCTCTTTCTTCAGCCTCCCGTTCGGGCGGTACCAGTGCGAGAGCCAGAGCAGCATGCCGAAGAGGCTGAAGGCGGCGACGGTCGTGTCAACTTCCTTGAGCTTGCCTTCAGTCTTCAGCTTCGTCATCGTCTCCCGCAGGAAGTCGAAATAGGCCCGCTTGCGCTGCTCGATCTTCCGGCGCTGTGCGGGGTTCAATCCGGCCAGCTCTTCGATCAGGATGGTGATCGGGTTATGCCCTCTGGCGTTGTTGCCGCTGGTGATCAGCAGCGCGTGATTGTTGATGATCGTGCGCAGCCGCTGCTCGGGGTCGGCGACGGCTCTGGCCGGGCGGATGACATGCGTTTCCAGCCTGTCCATCCCGAAATTCATGATGCCGAAGAGGAGGCTCTTCTTGTCTTCGATGTAATGGTAGATGCCGGCCTTGGTGATCCCGACCTCATCGGCAATGTCGTTCATCGAAGTGGCGTCGAAGCCCTTCTCACAGATGAGCTGCGCCGCGACATTGTAGATTTCAGTCATCCGATCCGGTTCAGTGACGACGGGGGCTTTTTTCTTTGCTTTCATTGGCCTCAGGGGTTGAGAGTTGGATAGCTGCTTACCGTCCGGTTGAAACTACTATCAACCCGAGGGCGCGTCAAGAAAACCGGGTCTCTCCCTGGGAGCGCGAGCGTCTCGCTCGCTAAGCATCCAGGGAGGGCTCATCGGAATTCACTCGGACTTTGGTCCCATGCCCTGCGAGCGAGACGCTCGCGCTCCCAGGCTCTATATGATCGCATCAATCAGGTGCGGGCCTGCTTCTGACAGGGCTCTTTCAAGCTCATCGGCCAGCGCGTCGGCTGTTTCGACTCTGACCGCGGGCACGCCCATTCCATCCGCAAGCTTCACCCAGTCGAGCGGCTGGTCGGCGAAGCCGGTGAGGTGGCGGGCCTGCGGGCCGAGTTCTTTCACCCCGGAGCGCGCGAGTTCGATGCCAAGGATTCGGTAGCCGCGGTTGTTGCAGATGATCGTCGTGACGTTGAGACGTTCGCGCGCCTGAGTCCAGAGCGATTGCAGCGTATACATCGCGCTGCCGTCGGCCTGAATCGTGATGACTGGGCGGTCAGGGCAGGCAACGGCCGCGCCGGTCGCGCAGGGGAGGCCGAGGCCGATGGCCCCGCCGGGCTGTGTCAGGTAACTGTGACGCGGCGCGCCCGCGGTCATCGGGCAGTAAGCGCCGCTGCTCGTGTTGCCCTCGTCCATAATGATCGCGCCTTCAGGCTGGGTCGCGGCGATGGCGGCGGCAAAGCTCTCGGGCGTGAATCTGCCCGTGGGGCGCGGCGGCCGCGAGGCGGGCGCAAACTCTCCGGCGTCTGCCGGCGCCCCGAGCGCATCGGCCAGAGCTTCGAGCGCGGCCGGGATGTCTTCGTCGGGCGTGGCGAGAGTGGCGGTCTGTTGTTCAGTCGAGATGAAGTAGCTGGGCAGGCCCGGATAGCCGAAGAAAGAGACCGGCGATCTGGCCCCGGCGAGGACGATTGAGCGGTAAGGCGCAAGCAGCGCCATCGCCTGTTCCGGGAAGTAAGGCAGTCGTTCGATAGCCGGCAGTCCGGCGCCGCGTTCCCAGCGCTTCGGAAAAGTTTCGCAGAGCAGTCTGCACCCGCTGACAGCCGCGATGCGTGCCGCCGCTCTCAAGCCCCGCTCGCGCAATGCTTCGCCACCGAGAAATAATGCCGATGGCTGATCGCCAGGCAGCAGGGCGCTGGCCCTGCTGATTGCTTCACCGCTCACAGGAGGCGGGGAGGGAACCGCTCGCGGCGCGACAATCCCGTTCGCCGGTTCAAGCATGTAATCGTGCGGCACGACGAGCGTGGCGATCTGCCCGGGCCTCGTTGAAGCCGCGGCAATCGCGTCAGCAATATCACCTGAAATCTCTTCCGCCGACCTGCTGCTGCGCAGCCACGCGGAGACGGGTTTGGCGAGCGAGACGATGTCAGACGTGAGCGGCGCGTCCGCCGCCAGGTGCCAGGTCGCGTGGTCGCCGATCACGTTCACAACGGGCGAGCGGGCGCGGCGGGCGTCGTGCAGGTAAGCGATGCCGTTCGCAAAGCCCGGCCCCAGATGGAGCAGCGTCATCGCCGGCTTTTCGGCCATCCGCCCGTACCCGTCCGCCGCGCCTGTGCAGACGCCTTCAAACAGACACAGCACGGCGCGGATGCCCGGCACATCGTCGAGAGCTTTGACCAGCGGCATCTCGGTCGTGCCCGGGTTGGCGAAGCAGACTTCGATCCCGGCGGCGATGCTCTGGCGCAATAAACTTTCGGCTCCGTTCATTATCCCTGTCTTTCACTGGTGCAGACCTGGGCCCGAGGAATTCGTTGTCGTCTGCCTGATTCGGATTGCTTTACTGACTGGTCGGTAAAGTATTATAGCCCCTGCGGACTTGTCAATTACGGCATCGCCGGAACATCCCTGAATCCGAAAAGATTCAGCCGGTCGTAATGACTCATTGGTTCTCTGATGTGAATACCGGACAGTCCGTTCCGATTCCACGTGATTGAGGAGACGATATGTTGACACTCAGGCTTTTCGTCGGTGCCGCGCTGTTCTGCACGGCACTGGCTGTTATTGCTCAGGCGACCGAAGGCACCCGTCGCGTGATCATCTACGACGGGGTTGTGACCGAAGTTGGAGCCCCGCCACCGTCATTACCCGTCACCGGCGCAAACGACGTGTGGGTCACACTGGCCGATCTCGAGCGCGCCACGAAATTCGTCCTCAAACCACAGGGCGTCTGCCGCAATGAACTGTGCTTCCCGATTCCGAAAGCGCGCCGGGAAGCGTTCCTCTTGAAGCAGGGAACCGTCACCTGGTTCAACCTGAGCGAATTCGCCCGGCTGCTGCGCCAGCCCTTCGCCTCCGATGCGGAACAGTCCGTGTGGTATTTCGGTCCGCGAGCCGAGGTCCAGAACAGTTACCTCACGTCACTCACCGCACCCGATTTCACGCTGCCGGACGTGAGCGGCAAAACGCATTCGCTCTCTGACTTTCGCGGGAAGAAAGTGCTGCTTATCACCTGGGCTTCGTGGTGAGGATGCAGCCTCGATCTGCCAGGCTGGCAGGCTTTCTACCGCGAACTGAAGGATAAAAATTTCGAGATCGTTTCTGTCGCGCAGGACACGGGCGGCGTTAAGGACGCCGGGCCGAAGATCGCCGCCGCAAAGCCCGAATACACCGTACTCGTTGACACGCAGCATCTGGTCTCACGCCTCTACAACATGGTCAACGTCCCGACCGCGGTCTGGATCAACGAGCAGGGCCGCATCGTCCGCCCTAACGAAGTCGCCTACGTTGATAACCGCTACAAGAATCTGCACGGGATAGACGCCGCGCCGTACCTCGACGCGATCCGCGACTGGGTGGCGAAAGGCGAGCGGAGCGTTTTCGCGCTCAGCGAGAAGGAGCTGAAGGAGCAACTCACACCGCAGAATCCGGAATGGGCGCTCGCGGCGGCGGAGTTCGGGCTGGCCGAGTATTTATACCGCAGCGGTCAGAAGGAAGCCTCGATCCGGCATTACAAGGAGGCGCAGCGGCTCAATCCCGACAGCTGGAATTACAAGCGCCAGGCCTGGGCGCTCTCGGATGCCGAGCGCGATTACGGGACGAGCTTTATGAAAGAGGTGCAGAAGCTCAAGGGCAAGCCCTACTACGCGCCGCGCAAACTGCCGCAGGCGAAGAAGGAGAATTGAAGAGAGGTGGGACAAGATGGCATCTTGTCCCACTCACTCTGCCGGCCCGGTTCAGCTATTTGGCGGGCGCATAATCGGTCGCCATCATAATCACCGAATCAACCTTCTCGGTCAGCCGGCCGTTCTTCTCGCTCTCTTTTCTGGCGGCCTGCCAGTCCGGATCAGCGCCGAACTCCTTCCAGGCCTTGTCGCGGGCCTCGCGGCTGGGGAAAACCAGTAAATAGACGAGCGTGTTTTCCGACCCCTTCTCCTTATCGGTCGGTCCCCAGAAACCCACCACCTCGATCCCGTGCTTCCTGAAGAGCTTCATCGTGTGATTGCGGAATCGCGCGTGGAGTTCTTCGAGCTTGCCCGGCGCGGCGTAATAGGTCCGCAGCTCAAAACAGCGTGAGTCTTTGGCGAGCGACGGGCTGGGCGCGATGGTGGGCGTGGCCGGCGCCGCCTGCGTCGTCGTGGGCGCAGTCGCGGGCGGGGTGGTCTGGGCCGTCGCCGCGACTGAGGCGATGCAGAGGATCAGGGTCAGTGCAAAGAGTGTGGTTAGCTGTTTCATTGCGACGAGGCTCCTTCGATGAATGTTGACCTGGTGCTTTCGTGCTTGCAGGTCGCCGATCATTGTTTGTTGAAGACCATCTTTGACTCCTGAGTCCCGCGCGGCGACTCGGTCGTGCTGTGCGCTTTCAGCACTTTGCCGCCTTCGGCCAGTTCGAGGTGCTGAATGGAGGTGATCGTGACGGCGTTGCCGTTGAAGTCAAGATTCGTGACCGTGTTCAGTTCAAGGTTTTTGCCGTCGTTCGTCCATTTGGCTTTGCGCGTCGCCTTGCCGGAAGCCTGACCGAAATTGACGTCAGAGGTCGTCTCGCTGCCGTCGAGCTTGTAAGTCTGCGGCTGATTCATCATGCCCGGTCTGCCGCCGCCGCCGCCGCCGCCGGCTTTGACATCCGGCTTGATCGTCAGTTCCTTGTCATCCTGGGTGATCATCCAGGTGATGCTCTCCACGTTGGCAGCCATCTGCTGCGGCAATTCGCTCTTGCCTTTATCGAGTACCCACGTGCCCGCAAAATTTGCCGGTGCTGTGGCGGATGCGGAGAGCCCGATCATTGCTGCACAGAGAAAGCCGGTGGCCATCAAAAGCTTCTTCATTGTTATCTCCTTTGGTGAAAGAATTGACCGTCAGGGTTCAGGCCGGAACCGGCCGAACCGTTTTAATCTCATCTGAACTGTGTGGGGAAAGCTGACCACGAAAGCGGGCCGTTTGCAAGCCGGCTGCCCTCACGCTTGACAACTTACTGACCGCCCGGTCAGGCTTCCCTGCGGTGTCGGGGGCGTGAGCGACCGGGCCTTCACAGGAGAGCGCTGCACAAAATCCGCCCGGTCGCTCTCGCCCCCGGCACCGCACCAACAGGAGGACAATCATTGAGCTGGCAGGCTGAAGTTGATGAGATCAAACGCCGCCTTGAACTGGCGAGGCAGATGGGCGGAGAGGCCAATGTCGAGCGGCAGCACGCGAACGGCCGGCTGACGGTGCGCGAGCGCATTGACCGATTACTCGACCCCGAATCGTTTCACGAAATCGGCGCGCTCACCGGCAGGGCGACTTACGAAGACGGTCAGATGATTTCGTTCACGCCGTCGAATTTCGTGACGGGAACAGGGCGGATTGATGGACGCCGCGTCGTCGTCGGTGGTGATGACTTCACAGTACGTGGCGGGGCCGCGGACGCGGCAATTGCCAACAAGGCAGGCTATGCCGAAAGGATGGCGCGCGAGCTGCGCCTGCCGATGATCCGCCTGGTTGATGGCACAGGGGGGGGCGGCAGCGTGAAGATGCTCGAAACGATGCAGCGCACTTACGTCCCGGCGAACCCGTCGTGGGATATTCAGGTCGCGATGCTCTCGGAAGTGCCGGTCGTGGCAGCCTGCCTCGGGCCCGTCGCGGGGCTCGGCGCGGTGCGCGTCGTCAATTCGCACTTCTCGGTGATGGTCAAAGGCGTCAGCCAGCTCTTCGTCGCCGGGCCGCCGGTCGTCGAGCGCGGTGTCGGCGAGCGAGTCAGCAAGGAGGACCTGGGCGGCTCGCACATTCACGCGTGTGGCAGCGGCGCAGTGGACAATGAAGTCGGGAGCGAAGACGAAGCTTTCACTCAGATTCGCCGCTTCCTGTCCTACCTGCCCTCAGGTGTCTGGCAGCTTCCGCCCCGATCAGACCCGCGCGATGACCCTCAGCGGCGCGAAGAGGAACTGCTCTCGATCATCCCGCGCGACCGCCGCCGGACTTACGACGTGCGCAAACTGATCGGCCTCGTGCTGGACCTGGATTCGTTTTTTGAGGTCGGCAGGTTTTATGGGAGGCCGCTCGTGACGGGGCTCGCACGGTTGCACGGTTATGCGGTCGGCGTGCTGGCGAATGACCCGAAGCAGGGCGGCGGCGGGCTCGACGCGTCGGGCAGCGAGAAGATGACGCGCTTCGTTGACCTGTGCGACACCTTCCACCTGCCCGTCGTTAATTTCGTGGATCAGCCCGGCTTCCTGATCGGCACGCGCGCCGAGCGCGCGGGCACTGCGCGTTACGGCGCCCGCGCGATGGCGGCGGTCTATCAGGCGACGGTGCCGTGGTGTTCGATCATCCTGCGCCGCGTCTTCGGCGTGGCCGGGGCCGCGCACGGCAACGCGCAGGGGCTCAATCTGCGCTACGCGTGGCCGTCGGGCGACTGGGGTTCGCTGCCGATTGAAGGCGGAGTGCAGGCCGCGTACCGCCGCGAGATCGAAGCCGCGCCCGACCCCGACGCGCGCCGCCGGGAGATTGAAGAGATGCTCGGCGGGCTGCGCTCGCCATTCAGAACTGCCGAAGCCTTCGGCATCGAAGAGATCATTGACCCGCGCGACACGCGCCCGCTGCTCTGCGAGTGGGTGGCCACGGCCTATGAACTGCTGCCGACCGAACTCGGCCCGAAGCGGCGCGGGATGCGGCCATAACTGATGTCCGACGAACTTTCCGGACTGGAGAGACACGATGCTGATAAAGAGGCTGGCGCTGGTATGCCTGAGTCTGATCGCGCTGATCACGGTACCCGCAACCGCAAAGCAGGGAAGTCGGGCGGCCAGCCGGCCCCGATACCCGAACATCATCTTTATCTATGCCGATGACATGGGCTACGGCGACCTGGGGTGTTACGGGGCGAAAGCGATCAGGACTCCGAACCTTGATCGGATGGCAGCCGAAGGGTTGCGCCTGACGAATTTTTATTCGGTCTCGCCGGTCTGCACCCCGTCGCGCGCCGCGCTGATGACCGGGCGCTACGCCGCGCGGATGGGCATTCAGCAGATGCACCTCGCGAACGTCCTGACTTATCAGGATCAGACCGGCATCCCGGCTGATGAAACGCTGGTGGCCGGAGCGCTCAGGGCGCGCGGCTATGCGACGGCGGCGATTGGCAAATGGCATCTGGGGCACGTCGCCCCGCACCGCCCGACTGATCGCGGCTTCGATTACTACTACGGCATCCCGTACAGCAACGACATGCTGCCGTCCATCCTGATGCGGAACGGCGACATCATCGAGCAGCCGGTCAATCAGGACACGCTGACGAAACGGTACACGGAAGAAGCCATCAGATTTATCGAGCAGTCGAAGGACAAGCCGTTCTTCCTCTACCTGCCGCACAACTTCCCTCACATCCCGCTGCATGCCTCGCCGGCGTTCAGGGGAAAATCGGCCGGCGGGCTTTACGGCGACACGGTCGAGGAACTGGACTGGAGCGTCGGCGAAGTGCTGAAGGCGCTCAGGCGGCTGGGCCTCGAACGCGATACGATAGTTTTCTTTTCGAGCGATAACGGCCCCTGGTATCAGGGCAGCCCGGGGCCGCTGCGCGGGCGCAAAGGGTGGACATATGACGGCGGGCTGCGCGTCCCAGGCATTGTGCGCTGGCCGGGGCAGATCAAAGCCGGAGGCATCTCGGATGAACCGGCGGCGACGATTGACTTCTTCCCGACCGCCCTGGCGCTCGCCGGAGAAGGGGACCCGGCCGCGGCGTCAAAGCTGCCGCTTGATGGCCGGAACATTCTGCCTTTCCTGCTCGGCCGGGAGCGGAAGACCCCCGATAATCTTTACCTCTTCTTCGACGGGCAGTATCTGCAGACTGCGCGGGCCGGGCGCTGGAAGATCCACGTCGCGCGGTGGAACGTGCCGCGCTACGTCCCCTCGTTCGGCCAGCAGAAGAATGTGTTGCTCGGCAGGCCGGAACTATATGATATGAATGTTGACTGGTCCGAGAGCTATGATCAGGCCGGCGATCACGAGGACGTGGTGAAGGATCTGAAGGCGCGGATCGTGGCGGCGCTGAAGACATTCCCCGCCGAGATTCAGCAGGCCAATGCTGAGCTGATGGGGGCTCAGGCGGGCAGTGTTATTAAGAATTGAATACAAGCTGGTTTCTGAAGATTTCATACGATGAAATTATTAACAGGCAGGTATCGCTTTATCACTATAATCGCCAGCATTCATTTGCTGGTGGGATTATGTATGAATTCTTTGGGACAGGATAAAGCTGCTTCGACTTTGCCTGATGTGCAACGTCTGTCTGCCAGTGAGTTGCTTAAGCGGGCCACACGGCAGGCAGAGCCGGTCTTCCCGGAAGATGCACTGGTTGCCCAGTTGAATGGCTCGCAGGAACTCGCCGTTGAGGTGACCGTGAATGAAAGCGGTGAGGTGATTGCGGCGCGCGCCGTATCCGGCTTTTCCTTATTGAAGGACGCCGCAATCGAGGCCGCCAGAAAGTGGAAGTTTGCATCATCCCGGAAAGAAGGTTTCCTGCCGATTGTCGGAGTGCTTTATTTCAAAACCCCGCTCGAAATGCGGGGGAAGCTTCCGCATGATATCGCGTTTTACCAGAAAGAACTGGAGCGGGAACCGCAATCATGGCTCGCCCACTGCCGGCTGGGCAGGGCTTATATGCGCAGCAAGCAGTACCGGGAGGCCGAGGAGGAATATAAGAGGGCGATCTCACTCAACCCTGAATCTTATGATGTACCCCGAATTTCAGACCACGGTTTAAGATGTAAAATCGCTGCTGCCCACCCCGGAGGAACAAATGAAGAAGCAGCGGAAAACCTGGAGCGCTGATCTCAAAGCGAAGATCGCGCTGGAGGCCATCAAAGGT
>DASRDU010000118.1:0-8637 GCA_035652435.1 Blastocatellia bacterium | reverse complement strand
GTCCCGACACAGATAACGCTGCTTCCCGTTTTTCGTCAGGCCGTGCCTGACGATGTTCTCGCTGCCGCAGTGGTAGCACTTGATAATTTTGGTGACCATACGGGGTGAGCCTATCATCTCTCACCCGTTTGAGCCACTACCAGATGAAGAGACAGAGATTAAAGAAATGCTTTCAGCGGCACTACCGGCATCAGCGAGACTCAACCGGAGTGAAGGCAGGGTTACGTGTATCCCCGATGAACTGGCGCAACTCCCGGTAAACAACATCCCGCTTGTCGTTGTTGAATTCAATGCGCGCCCTCAAATCAACGTAACGCTCGCTTACTTCCTGACGGAGAGCGTTCTGATCTGACCTCATCAAAGTGATCTCATTGAAAATTTGTTTCTGCCCGGCGAGCAATTCACTGACAGCCAGTTGTATTTTATCGAGCCGCTCATCAAGCGACGGCTGAGGCATCGGATCAGTTGTTTTGTCGGGATCGTTGTTTTCCACAGCCGCATTATCTCAGCAATCTTTCCCTGCTTCCAGCGCCAATAAAACCGGAACATTCAGGTGGCTCATCGCTGTGGGGACTGCCTTCAGGAGTTCTTCATCTCCCCGAAACTCGTGTCGCGCCACCCTTCTGAACCCGGCGTCTTCGAGCAGGTTGAGGTAATCATCCGCCGAATGGCGAACCGCGCCCAAACGGAACTCGACTCCGTCGCGCTGAAAGTTCGCCTCCTTCCCGGCGGCCACCAGTTCGGGGTGGTAGACGGAAAAGACAAACCTGCCGCCGGGTTTGAGTACGTTGTATGTCTCGCGGAAAACCGTGGGCAGGTCATCGAGATGCTCGCCGATCAGCGCGCACAGCACGGCATCGAAGCGCGCCTCTTCAAACGGGAACTGGCGTTGCAGGTCGGCGCGCAGGAGCGGGACTCCGGGCAGGCGGCGGCGCGCAACTTTCAGCATCCCGTGCGAGAAGTCGAGGCCGACGGCCCTGCCCCCGGCGCTCACGACCGGCTTCAGATTTCTGCCCGTGCCGCAACCGGCGTCGAGAATCCGTTCTCCCTTCCGTGGCGCCAGCAGTTTGAGCGTATGCCGCGCATCCATCGCCACGAGCGGGTTGGGGGTCGCGTCGTAAGTCTCGGCCCACAGGTCGTAACCTTCCTGCACATTGACTCGCTGTACTTTCTTTGTCACGGCCTTTCCTCCTCCGAACAGTTGACCTCCGGGATTATTATCATTTGCGCAATCCGTTTGCCAGGCTTTCCAGCCGCCGGATCGTCGAGCGAATGTCGTCATCGGTCGTGCGCGGATTGATCGGGCACATCCGCAGAACCGTGCGGCCCCTGAGGACAGTGGAGCTGGGAAAGGCGAACCCGTCCCTGATGGCGGCGTCAACGAGCCTTTGATTGAAGCGATTGAGATCGGCTTCCGAAGCGCCATCGTAAACGTACCTGAACGACACGATGCCGAGAGTCGCGGGCGTGATTATTTCCCAGGGCTCCGATTCACGGAGCGTGCGTTCGGCCAGTTCGGCCAGTTCAAAGCCGCGCTCGACGGCCTGCCGGAACGCTTCGACGCCGAAGACCTTGAACGACATCCACACTTTGAGCGCGCGAAAGCTCCGCGTCAGCTGGACTCCCTGCTCGCAGAAGTTCACCTCCTCAAGCCCGCGCTGCGTGTCGTTCATATACTCCGGCAGAACGTGGAAAGTCTTTCTGAGCAGGCTCCCGTCGCGCAGCAGCACGACTCCGGTTTCGTAAGGCTGAAACAGCCATTTGTGCGGATCGAGCGCCAGCGAGTCGGCTAGTTCAAGCCCCGCGAGCATCCCGCGCCCCCGTTCGCTGAGTACCGCCGCCGCGCCGTAAGCCCCGTCAACGTGCAGCCACAGGTTTTCGCGGGCGCAGTAATCGGCCAGCTCGGCGAGCGGGTCAACCGCCCCCGTATTGGTCGTGCCAGCGTTGGCGATCACCGAGAACGGTCGCCTGCCCGCCGCCCGATCCTGTGACACTGCTTCCCTGAGTTGGGGCATGCTCAGGCAGTAATTATCATCGCTCGGCAGCTTCCTGATCTGATCAGGCGAGAAACCCAGCAGCCAGAGCGCCCGGTCAACGCAGGAATGCGTCTGGTCTGAATAATAGACGACCGCGTTTTCGACCTGATCGCTGAGCTTCACGTGGCGCGCGACGGCCAGCGCCGTCAGGTTCGCCATCGAGCCGCCCGAGACGAAATGCCCGCCCGCCGTCTCGGGCAGCCCGCACAACTGCCGCAGCCAGTCAATCGTGACCATCTCGACCTCGGCCGCCGCCGAAGCCCCGAGCCACGACCCGGCGAACGGGTCGTACCCGGCGGTCAGAGTTTCCGCCATCGCGCTGACGAAATTGCTTGGCGCGGGGATGAAGCCGAAGAAGCGCGGGTGGTTGGTGTGCGAAATGTGAGTCCAGACGTCGCGCTGTAATTTATCCAGCACGGCGGCCGCATCTGTCCCGGATTCTGGCAGGGGCTCACGCAACCGCGCTTCGAGTTCGGAGCGCACGCCGACCTGCGTGGCCCGTTTGCCGGGCAGTTGTTCGTAATGCTCAACGAGCTGGTCAATGATGCGGTAGCCGAGTTCGCGCATCTGCTCGCGGGTGAGTTGCAGCTTATCGTTCGGGGGCATAAATAAACTGAGGCGTCAGGCAAGTGTCTGTTTCACATCTCAAATGATGCAACGCGCTCCCATTTTCCGCGCGTTTCCTGAAACTGAAAAACCGGGGCAGCCTGGTGATTGGAGTGTCTGTGTGTTCAGGCATCGCCCCGAACTCAGGCAATCCACCCGCCGCCAACCACGACATCGCCATCATAAAACACCGCCGCCTGTCCCGGCGTCACGGCCCGCTGCGGTTCGTCGAAAGTCACCAGCACCGAGCCATCTTCACGCGCCGCAATCACCGCCGCGGCTTCGCCGTGCCGCGAGCGAATCTTCACCGACACGCGCAGCGGCTCCTTCAATTCCGCGATCGCGATCCAGTTCGGGCGCGTGACGATCATTTCACGCCTGAGCAGATCGTCGCCTGAACCCACGACCACGCGGTTGCGCCGTGAATCTATCTGAACGACATAGAGCGGCTGCGGGGAAGAGATGCCGATCCCTCGTCGCTGACCGATGGTGTAGCGGTGAATGCCGTTGTGTTCGCCCAACACTTTGCCATCGGTCGTCACGATCTCGCCGGAGGAGGGCTGCTGCAATTGAGTGTCCGCATCATTCGTCACCGTCTGGTGGAGGATCGGCAGATCGTTTGCGCTCGCCGTCCTGTGCGCGCCGGTCTGCGCTTCTTCGAGGTAACGGTCAATAAAGCGCGAGTAGTTGCCGTCGGGGATGAAGCATATCTCCTGGCTTTCGGGCTTCTGCGCGGTGGGCAGTCCGGCGGCGGCGGCGATGTCGCGCACCTCCTGCTTGGTCATCGCGCCGAGCGGGAAGAGGGCGTAACTCAACTGCTCCTGCGTCAGCTCAAACAGAAAGTAAGACTGATCCTTGGCGAGGTTCGTGCTGCGCCTGAGCAGCCAGCGCCCGCGCTCCGCGCTCCATTCGACGCGGGCGTAATGCCCGGTTGCGACCTTCCCGGCCCCGACGCTCTTCGTCATCTCGACGAGCTTGTCGAACTTGAGGTAGGAATTGCAGGCGACACAGGGACTGGGCGTCCGGCCGGCCAGATAATTTTCGACGAACGGGCGCACGACGTCGCGCTCGAAATCGTCTTCGAGGTTGAGGACGTAAAACGGGATGCCGAGTTTCCCGGCGACCGTGCGCGCGTCGTAAAGGTCGTCGAGCGAACAGCACTTTGACGGCAGGGCTTCGCCGTCCGGCCCGACGTTGATGCGGCGCTGGTTCCAGAGCTGCATCGAAAAGCCGACCAGATCGTGCCCCTGATTTCTGAGTAAGGCCGCGGTGGCCGAACTGTCCACGCCACCGCTCATGGCAACTGCGATCATCATAACTTAATAACTTGATTCTCAGCTGAGATCAGACTCGAAAGTCTTCTCCGGCAATGTTAATATCAGGGCCGGATTCTAACACGATCCACATTCTGATGCTGAAATGATGAGGCTATGGCAAACATATCAACTGGCACTCCGACTGCGACTGAGCAGGTGATTGAGAGATATCGCCTTACTAAAGAACCTTACTACCTTACCATCGCGAACGAAGCGGAGCTGTTCGAGACGGCTTACAAAGCGAAACTGCCGGTCATGCTCAAAGGGCCGACCGGGTGTGGCAAGACTCGTTTCGTCGAGGCGATGGCTTACCGGCTGGGCCGCCCGCTGATTACGGTCGCCTGCCACGAGGATTTGTCGGCGACCGATCTGGTGGGCCGCTTCCTGCTCGAAGGCGAAGAGACGATCTGGCACGACGGGCCGCTGACGACCGCCGTGCGGCACGGCGCGATCTGCTACCTGGATGAAATCGTCGAGGCGCGCAAGGACACGATCGTGCTGATCCACCCGCTGACCGATGACCGCCGCGTGCTGCCGGTCGAAAAGCGCGGGGTCATTCTCTCGGCGCCGGACGATTTCATGCTGGTGATTTCGTACAACCCCGGCTACCAGAGCGTGCTGAAAGACCTGAAGCAATCCACCCGGCAGCGGTTTCTGGCGGTTGAATTCGATTACCCGCCGGCCGAGGCCGAGGCTCAGATCGTCGCGCGCGAAGGCGGCGTTGACGACCGCATGGCCAAAGACCTGGTCAAGATCGGCGAGAAGGTGCGGAACCTCAAGGGGCACGGGCTCGAAGAGGGCGTCTCCACAAGATTGCTGGTTTACGCCGCGCAGCTGATCGCGAGCGGCGTCGCGCCCATCATGGCCTGCGAAGTCGCCATCGCCAACCCGATCACGGACGACGCCGAATTGCAGCGCGGCATCAGGGAAATTGTCACAACTGTAATTTGACGTAAGAACCACGGGGGACACGGGGCAAAACAGGCGAATATTTTCCGCCCTGATTTTCCCCGCGTTCCCCGTGACTCATTCCGGGCTTTGCAATGGGAGAAGAAAAGAAAGGCATCACCGGCGCGCTCAGTCGGCATTTGAAAGGGATGACGCGCAGCACGGTTGAATCGCTGGCGAAGAAATTCGGCGTCATGCCTTCGGACCGCGCCTGGGTCGCGGTGGATGTTGGGGCCTCGCTGGCGAGCGTTTCGCTGTCAGTCACGAGCGAGTTTTTCAAGGCCGCGCCGGAAGTGGCGCAGTATCTGGAAAACGACGACCTGCGCGCGTGGGCCGAACTCGGCCGCCGCATCGCGCTTAACAACCCGGAAGAGGCCGTCGAGTTTTTCGGAACTTCGGCGAAAACGCTGGCCGCCGTGCCCGAAAGGTTACGTCCGTTGCTGGTCGCGCTGTGCGGCAAACAGATCGTACTTTCCCCGGCGGCGGCGCTGGCGACTTTTCACGACGCGCCGCGCACCGTGACCACGCTGGCCGACGAAAATGCCGCGGTCAGGTTGTTCGGCATCGCCGTCGAGGTCGCGCACCGCTCGGTCAAACACAGCGTCGAAGTCCTCGAAGCCGCTCCCGGCGCTCTCTCCGCGCTCAGGCAGCTTGAAGCCGAGGTCGAAAAAACTGACGACGGCAAATCGCCGACCGAATACACGCTCGGCCTCGCCGAAAGCTTCGCGCAGCGCACCGGCGCAACGGCCGCCGAATTCCTGACCACCGTTGGCGAGGGCCTGAAGTTCATCAGGGCGCGGCAGGAGATTGCCGACCTCTGCGCCCAGACGCTCACATTCCTCGAACGCGGCGGCGCGACCGCCCTGCAATACTTCCGCTCGGCGCGCGCCGTGCTGGAACATGGGGGCACGAACAGCTTCGCCAAATGGGGCCACGTCACCCGCAGGGTCGCCGACGAAGGCAACGCGCTGGTTTACGACTTCCTGAAACTCACCCCGAAAATTCTCGCCGCACTTGCGAGCCAGCAGCGCCGTCAGGCCGGGCAGGGGCAGCAGAGGAATTCCACAGCTTCCGAGCGCATCAACACGGTTCTCAACGTCGTCGAGAAACTGACGGCGGGCAGCGTTTACAGCGCGCTCGAATGCTTCAAGAGCGCGCCGCGCGCGCTGGCCGTGGCCTCGCTCGAACAGTTTCAGGTGTGGGCCGAAGACGGCGCTCAACTTCACCGTCAGGACCGCCGCCGCGCCCAGGCTTATTACGCGCTCGAATCAAAGAGCAGTCAGGAAACACTGCGTAGCGGGCACGACGGCATCGCGCTCGAATCCATCGCGCCGCTGCTGCGCCTCTACATCGAAGGCCTCACGGGGCGCGAAATGATCATCGCGCCGCTCGGCTCGATCCCCGACGAATCGCGCATTACTGACGGCACGACGATTCAATTGCCCGCGGTCGTCGCCGAATTCGGCAGCCGGGACGATGATTTTCGTCTGTACAAGGTTCTCGCCGCGCACGCCGCCGGGCAGATCGAATTCGGCACGCGCAACATCGGCACCCCCGACCTGCGCGCCGCGCTCACCGAGATTGATGGGTTCTTCAATCAGAAAACCGTTGATGCGCGCAAACCGAACAAAGAAGATTTGATCAGTTACCTCGAAAGCCCCGATGAAATGCCGACGCCGCGCCCGCTGCTGACCACGCAACAGGTCGAGTACGTGGATTACAAGACCGTCCTTTCCTGCTTCCCGAATCCGGCGCTGGCCGCGCGCATCTTCACGACGCTCGAAAACGGGCGGATTGATCACCTGCTGCGCCAGACTTACCGCGGCATCCGGCGTGACCTGAATTTTGTGCGCTCGCGGCTGATCGAACACCGCCCGCCAATCACCGGGATGCCGGTGGATCGTCTGGTCTACGAAATCCTCTTTCAGATCACACTCTGCGGCGGGGTGATGGACCAGATGGCGCGGCAGGCTTACTTCGAAGTCATCCGCGAATTCGAGGGCATCGTGGCCGAGTACCTGAAGCGTGACGACGCCACCGTCGCCGACACACTGATGGCCGCGAAGCGTGTTTATGACCTGCTGCAACAGAAACAGGAGCAGGAAAACAACGAACGCGATGCGGACGAGGCGAACGAGGATGCCGAGGATGAGACTCAGCCGTCCGAGCAGCGCGAGCAGCAGACGCCTCCGCGCACCGAACAGCCGCGCACGCAGGAGCCTTTCAGCCAGTGGGCCGACCCGACTGACGAGTCGCTCCAGACCGATTCCGAGCTGTTAAGCGAACTGATGAACGCCGAAGTCGCCGAGCAGGACCTGCAGGAAGGCGATCAGGTCTTCTTTTACGACGAATGGGATCGCGAGCTGAGCGACCACCGCGCGAAGTGGTGCCGCGTCATCCAGCGCGAAAACCGCAAAGGCACCCGCGATTTCGTCGAGCGGGTCCGCGCCCAGTATTCCGGCGTGATTTCGTCAATCCGCAACCAGTTCCAGCTGCTGCGCCCCGAATCGCTGCGCCGCATCAAGGGCGAACTCGACGGCGACGATTATGACCTGCAGGCCGTGATTGACCGCCACATTGACCTGAAGACCACCGGCAAGCCGTCCGAGCGGATCTACGTCCGCCACGTCCGCCGCGAACGGGACGTGGCCGTCTCGTTCCTGCTGGATATGTCTTCTTCAACCGCGCGCACGATCACGCGCCACCCGAACCAGCCGTACACGCGCCCGGGTCAGAAGATCATTGACATCGAAAAGCAGGGTCTCGTGCTGATGAGCGAGGCGCTCGAAGCCGTCGGCGACGCATACGCGATCTACGGCTTCACGAGCGAAGGCCGCCGCAACGTGAAATATTTCGTGATCAAGGAATTCGGCGAGAAATATACGCTTGAAGTCGAAAGAAAGATCGGCGGGATCACCTATCACAACAACACGCGGCTCGGCGCGGCGATTCGGCACGCGGCCTCGCGGCTCGAAAAGCAGGACGCTCGCACGAAACTGCTGATCGTACTGAGCGACGGGCGCCCCTACGATCACGACTACGGCGATTCACGCTACGCCCGCGAGGACACGAAGATGGCGTTGCGCTACACGAAGGTCGGCGGCATCACGCCCTTCTGCATCACCATTGACCGCGAGTCGGAAGCGGAGCTGAAAGATTTATACGGCGAAGTCGGTTACACGATCATTGACGACGTGATGAGTCTGCCGGAGAGGCTGCCGGGGATTTACCGGCGGCTGACAACATAGACTGAAGAAAATGAGCAAATCAACCAAACCAAAAGTTTCCATGTCTTCAGAGGATAAAGGGGGAATTACAGGCTTAACTGTGGCTGGGTACAAATCTATAAGCCGTGAAAAACCATTGAAGTTCGCCCTCTAACTATACTTGCAGGAGCTAATAGCTCTGGTAAATCCAGCATCATGCAACCTTTGCTTTTGCTTAAGCAGACCCTCGAAGCCAGTTATGATCCGGGTGTTCTCCTGCTTAAAGGACCTAATGTCAAGTTTACGCTTGCTGATCAATTGTTCTCCAAAACAGGTAAAGAGAAATCTACAGAATGCTTTCAAATTGGAATAAAAACCCAACAGGGTATGATGTACCCCGAATTTCAGACCACGGTTTAAGATGTAAAATCGCTGCTGCCCACCCCGGAGGAACAAATGAAGAAGCAGCGGAAAACCTGGAGCGCTGATCTCAAAGCGAAGATCGCGCTGGAGGCCATCAAAGGT
>DASRDU010000117.1:0-34359 GCA_035652435.1 Blastocatellia bacterium | reverse complement strand
CGGAAGGCGATCTTCGGGTTATTTTTGGCCAGCACTTTGGTAATCGCCGCCGTCAGTGTCGTCTTGCCGTGGTCGACGTGGCCGATCGTGCCGATGTTGACGTGTGGCTTACTCCGGTCAAATTTCTCTTTTGCCATTGTCGCTGTTGCTCCTCTTCTTCAAAGGTTGAATGACAATCGCGGGATCACCCGCGTTACTCTCAAACTCAGTCTGTGGATCACCCTCTGGCAGTCCCCTGCACCTTGGCAATGATCTCTTCGGCGATGCTCTTCGGGGCTTCCTCGTAATGCGCGAAGTGCATCGTCGAAGCGGCGCGCCCCTGTGTCATCGAACGCAGATCGGTTTCATAACCGAACATCGAAGCCAGCGGAACCATCGCCTTGATGATCTGCGTGCCGGGCCTCGACTCCATCCCCTCGATGCGCCCGCGGCGCGAACTCAGGTCGCCGGTGATGCTCCCCATGTAATCTTCGGGGGAGACGACTTCGACTTTCATCACCGGTTCGAGCAGCACGGGCTGCGCGGCCTTCGCGGCGGTCTTGAAGGCAATCGAGCCGGCGATCTTGAAGGCCATTTCAGATGAGTCAACTTCGTGGTAGCTGCCGAAGACCAGGCGGACCTTCACGTCCACCATCTCGTAGCCCGCGAGGATGCCGCCTTCCAGCGCCTCGCGCACGCCTTTTTCGACCGCCGGAATGTATTCCCTCGGGATCACACCGCCGACGATCTCGTTGACGAAGACGAAGCCGGAGCCGGGCGCGCCGGGTTCGATCTCCAGCACGACATGGCCGTACTGGCCGCGGCCGCCGGTCTGACGGGCGTATTTCTCTTCGCCCTTCGCGGCGCGCTTGATCGTTTCGCGGTAAGCGACCTGCGGCTTGCCGACGTTGGCTTCGACATTGTATTCGCGCTTCAGGCGGTCAACGATGATTTCAAGGTGAAGCTCGCCCATTCCGGCGATGATCGTCTGGTTGGTTTCAATATTGGTCGAAACGCGGAACGACGGATCCTCCTGAGCCAGACGGCCGAGCGCGATGCCAAGCTTTTCCTGATCCTGGCGGGTCTTCGGCTCAATCGCGAGCGAAATCACCGGGTTCGGGAACTCCATCGCTTCGAGGATCACCGGGTGCGATTCGACGCAGATCGTGTCACCGGTCGTGACCTGCTTGAGGCCGGCGACGGCGACGATTTCACCGGCGTACGCCTCGTCCACGTCCTCGCGCTTGTTGGCGTGCATCCGCATAATGCGGCCCACCCGCTCCCTGTTGTCCTTCGTGGAGTTGAGGACGTAGGAGCCGGACTTGAGCGTGCCGGAATAGATGCGCGTGAACGAAAGCTGGCCGACGTGTTTGTCGGCCATGATCTTGAAGACGAGCGCCGAGAACGGCTCCCTGTCATCGGCCTTGCGCGCGACTTCGTGGCCATGCTTGTCGGTCCCGGTGACCGCCGGGATGTCAACCGGAGAAGGCATGTAATCAATCACCGCATCGAGCAGCGTCTGCACGCCCTTGTTCTTGAAGGCTGTGCCGCAGACGACCGGAACCGTCTTGATCGCGATGCAGCCGCGGCGCAGCGCGGCGCGAATCTCTTCGGCGGAGATCTCGTGGGCTTCCAGATACTTTTCCGCAATCAAGTCATCGGCGTCGGCCAGCGCTTCGATCATCTTCTCGCGCGCGGCTTCGGCGGCGCCTTTGAGATCAGCCGGAATCTCTTCAGTGGAGTAATCGGCGCCCTTGGCTTCTTCCTTCCAGTAGAGCGCCTTCATCTCGATCAGATCAATGACGCCCTTGAACTGGTCTTCCGCGCCAATCGGCATCTGGATGCAGACGGGATTGGCCGCGAGGCGCGTGCGCAATGTCTCGACCGCGTGATCGAAATCCGCGCCCGGGCGATCCATCTTGTTGATGAAAGCGAGGCGCGGGACATTATATTTGTCGGCCTGGCGCCAGACGGTCTCAGACTGCGGCTGGACGCCCGCCACCGCGTCGAACACCGCGACCGCGCCGTCAAGCACCCGGAGGCTGCGCTCGACTTCAATCGTGAAGTCCACGTGGCCGGGGGTGTCAATGATGTTGATGCGATACTCGGTGCCGAACCGCTTCCAGAAGCAGGTGGTCGCGGCGGAAGTGATCGTAATCCCGCGCTCCTGTTCCTGCTCCATCCAGTCCATCGTGGCCGTCCCCTCGTGGACTTCGCCGATCTTATAGGAAACGCCCGTGTAATAGAGAATGCGCTCGGTCGTCGTCGTCTTGCCGGCATCAATGTGGGCCATGATGCCGATATTCCTGAATCTGTTGAGAGGTGCTTGTCTTGCCATACAACTACCGTAAAAAAAATAAAAAGCAAAAGTATCGGGCCGGGCGCTATTCCTTCCTTTCGCAGTTGAATCAGTGTCTGTCAGTTACCATCTGTAATGCGCAAAAGCCTTGTTGGCTTCGGCCATGCGATGCACGTCCTCGCGCTTCTTGACGGCGTTACCCTTGCCCCCGGCGGCGTCGAGAATTTCCGCCGCGAGCCGGTCCACCATCGTCTTCTCGCCGCGGTCGCGCGCGTAAGTCACCAGCCAGCGCATCGCCAGCGCGGTGCGGCGGCTCGCGTTGACCTCGACCGGGACCTGATAGTTCGCGCCGCCGACGCGCTTGGATTTGACTTCGACGCGCGGCTGGAGGTTCTCAATCGCCTTCTTGAAAACCTTGAGCGGATCTTCCTGCGTCTTCTCCTTCACGATTCCGAGCGCGCTGTACAGGATGCCCTCAGAGGTCGAGCGCTTGCCGTCCCACATCATGACGCTGATGAACTTGGCGACCAGCGGGCTGTTGTAAATCGGATCAGGCAGGATCTCACGCTTGGCGATGACTCTTCTTCTCGGCATATCTCAAATCTCGAATTTCAAATCTGAAATCTTACTTCTTGCCCTTCGGCGCGGCGGCGCCTTCCTTCGGGCGCTTGGCCCCGTACTTGGAGCGGCCCTGCTTGCGGTTGGCGACGCCGACGGAATCAAGCGTGCCGCGCACGATGTGGTAGCGCACGCCCGGCAGGTCTTTCACACGCCCGCCGCGCACCAGCACGATCGAGTGTTCCTGAAGGTTGTGGCCGATGCCGGGGATGTATGAAGTCACTTCGATCCCGTTGGTCAGCCGCACGCGCGCGATCTTGCGCAGCGCCGAATTCGGCTTCTTGGGCGTCTGCGTCTTGACCTGCACGCAGACGCCGCGGCGCTGCGGACAGGATTGCAGTGCCGGGCTGGAAGTTTTGTACTTGACCTTCTGGCGTCCCTTGCGAACTAATTGATTGATCGTCGGCATAACCTTCTGGATCGCTTTCCCGCTCACGCGACTTCCGCGCAAATTCAGAGGCGCTTGAGGGCGCGTATCTGCTTCGCGCAGTCGTCCTCTGGGCGAACGGCAGCGAATCGGATTCGCTTGTTACTAAAGAAAACCGGTTGTTTACGGGATGTCTGTAGCTTTATCTGAAGCCTTCAGTGCAGATCGTGGCGTCCCGTGTCGCCGAGTTTTTCTGTGGCGTTGATTGATTAAGGACCGCTTTTCGGAAGCAGCTTCAGGAGATTCTCTTTCGACGAGCGGCCTCAAACAATCAGGCCGCGTGATCGGGGGAGAATGATTACGCCACAATACGTTCTCTAAAATGTCCGGCCGTCAATGTCTGACCGAACCTGGGGGGCAGCGCCTCTGCACTTTACGAGACCCCGAAAAACGCTGCCCTCCTGCCTGTCACTCTGAAAGAGCTTGTTCCGCAAAGTTGCAGATGCTAGTGATTGCACGCGCATTTGTCAAGCGAAAGGACGGCGATTTCACGTCTGAAGGGAAATTTCTGGCGGGTACTCGACTTGTCGGCAGGAAGGTTCAGCCGCGACTGAAGAGCCTTTTGCGCGCAGGCGCCCACTCCTCAAGCTCCTCTTCACTCAACTCCGCGCGCACGCTGTAGATTTTTCGCGACGGCAGTTCAACCGCCGAGAGTACGCCCGTAATGTAAGCGCCGGTGTCCACGCCGATCAGACTTTCGCGCAACCAGACTTTCTCCGGCTCGCCGAAAATCATCCCGGCGATGGTGTGCCCGAACACGACCGTTTTGCCTTTGTATTCGCTGAAGAAGTGGCGATTGCGCGTCCAGAAAAGCTCCGGGTTGTCGGGTTGCCGGCTGGGATGGAGGAAGGTTCCGTCGGGGCCTTCGGGCAGTCCGGCGTGGACGTAGATCGCGTGTTCGTCCTCGAACCAGGTCGGCAGCGATGAGAGAAATGCGAAATGTTGCTCCGGGAGGTTCAGTTTCCCTTCCTCCTCCATGTAACTTTGCAGCGTCTCAATGCCGCCGTTGAAGTACCACAACTCGGCCTTCTCGGCGTCGGGCGCCGAGAGCGCGTCAATCATCATCTCTTCGTGATTGCCTTTGATGACGGTGACCAGTTCGGGCGACTCCCGTTTCAGCCCCATCACACGAGCCACGACGCCGCGCGAGTCTTCGCCGCGATCCACCAGATCGCCGATAAAGACCAGTCGGTCCGTGCCTGCCTCGTACTTCGTTTCCTCAATCAGGCGGTTCAGGAGCGGCAGTTTGCCGTGAACGTCGCCAATCACCAGCGTTCTCATACCCAGGATTATTGCCCAGGACTTTCAAAAGAAAAAATGAAAAGTTATGATACTTTTGCGTCTGCGAATATTCAGCGTCCACGTAAGGTCGAAATCCAAAACCCCGTATCCGAAACTCAACATCGAATGTCTTCGGTCCTGACCCTTGCCAACCTGTTGACCATCCTGCGGCTGATTCTCATCCCGGTCTTCGTCATGGCGGTCTATTATCAGCGGTTTGAGCTGGCGCTCGGGGTTTTCTTCGTGGCGGCGGTGACGGACGGATTTGACGGGCTGGCGGCACGGGCGCTTGATCAGAAAACACAGCTCGGTGCGACGCTCGATCCGATGGCTGACAAGCTGCTGCTGGTCACTGCCTTCGTCGTCCTGTCACTGCCGAAACTCACCCGGACTGAGCCGATACCTTTCTGGCTGACGGCGGCGGCCATCAGCCGGGATGTCTTTATCGTGCTGGGCGCGCTGGTGATCAATATCGCGACCGGCTTCAGCAAATTCCGCCCTTCGTGGCCGGGCAAGGTCAATACATTCGTCCAGCTGGCGATGATTGTTTTCTTCCTCGTCGCCAACGCCTTCGACTTCCTGACCGGCTACCTGCCGCTGGCTTACTACCTGACTTTCGGAATGGCGGTTTTTTCGGGGCTGCACTATATTTTCCACGCGAACCGACTGCTCAGTGACTACAACGCCACGAGATAGCCGCAGCAACCCTGACGGTATGCAAAAGCAGGACGGCCCCGTCCCGACACTGACCTGATTTGTTCGCGCGGAGACCGACGTGAAGGAACAGACCAAAAACCCGGCTGAAGGCGCTGAGATTCTGACTCAGGAAGGGCGCAACCCGCTCGACTGGATGCGGTGGATTCCGGCACTGGTGGTGGCGCTCGTCATTATTGCGGCGCTGCTCGTCGGCAGCCGGGTGATCCTGCTCCCGCTGCTCTCCTCGCTCGCGCTGGCTTACATGCTGGAACCGGCGGTCGAATGGTTCGAGCGGCGCGGCTGGTCGCGGTCGGCTTCGGTGCTGCTGACGCTGACGGCGGCGACGCTGGCGACGATCCTGATTCTGATCTTCCTGCTGCCGGGCATCTGGGATCAGTTGGTCAGGTCCTACGAAAAACTCCCGCTCGCGCTTGACGCCGGACGCCAGCGCATCGAGCCGCTGATGGAGAAGCTCAAAACCGCCAGCCCCCCGGCTTATGAATTCCTGCGCTCGACGACCGATTCGTTCAAGGACCCGGCCAGGCAGGAGCAGTTCAGGTCGGCGCTGGCCGGGTGGCTGCAAAGCGGCCTGCTCGGGCTCGTCAACGCGACGACTTCAATCTTTGACCTGCTGCTCGTCCCGTTCTTCGTCTACTACCTGCTGGCCGATTACCGGGCCGCGCGCGAACACCTCGTCAGACTCATTCCGCCGCGGCATCGGGCCACGACGACGGGGCTGATGGATCAGGTCAACTACGTGATGTCGGCATACGTGCGGAGCCAGCTGCTGATCGCGGGGATGATGGGTTTTCTTTACGCGCTGGGCTTTGCCATGCTGCGCGTGCCGCTGGCTTTTACGCTCGGGATGCTCTCCGGCCTGCTCAACTTCGTCCCCTACCTGGGCACGCTGACGGGACTCGTGCTTTCGCTCTCCTTCACGGCTCTGGACGGCGCAGGCCCGTGGCGGCTGGTGGGGGTCGTCATTGTTTTCGTCGTCGTTCAGAGCGTCGAAGGTTACTACCTGACGCCGAAGCTGATGGGAGAAAAGCTCGACCTGCATCCGCTGTGGGTACTCGCCGGGCTGGTCATCGCGGGCAATCTGTTCGGGCTGCTGGGCATCGTGCTGGCGGTTCCGGTGATCGCGATAGCCAAAGTCCTGATCGGGTTTCTCGAAGAGCTTTACCAGAAATCGCACTTTTACCGCCGCTCCAGTCTGGAGTTGCTGACTGCGCAGGGCAGCCCCGTAGAACTTACCAACACTGCCGAACTCAAACTCCCGCCCGGCAACCCTCAGATCATCATTGAAGAACCTCCCTCAGACCGCGAACGACGCGTTATCCTGACGACCGGTGAACTTCGTATCCGCCAGCGAGAGAAGGATAAAAACCCTCCTGCCGATTAACCTGCCATTCTTAAAATCAATAATCTTGACAGCAATACACTCAACTCTCTATACTGCGCCCGTATCTGGTGGCTTCTGCACTTCGTCCGCAAACGAGCAATGAATGTGCGCTGCCATTATTTGTAAGACATCATCAGACCAGCGCAACGCCGACCGGGCTGTTCGCGACGCTGGCAGGAATCCTGAGCGGAGGCAAGAGTCACAATGGGCAAAGTTATTGGAATTGACCTCGGAACCACTAATTCAGTAGTGGCCATTATGGAAGGCGGCGAGCCGGTCGTGATTACCAACTCGGAAGGCGCACGAACGACCCCTTCAGTAGTCGGCTTCACCAAGGACGACAACCGCCTGGTCGGTCAGGTGGCGAAGCGCCAGGCCGTGACCAACCCCGAAAACACCGTCTATTCAATCAAGCGCTTCATGGGACGCCGTTTCACTGAAGTCAGTGAAGAGATGAAGCAGGTTCCTTACAAGGTAATTTCTGCTTCTAACGGTGACGTACGAGTGCAGGTTGCGGGCAATGATATGTCGCCGCCGGAAATTTCAGCCTTGATTCTCCAGAAGCTGAAACAGGCGGCTGAAGACTACCTCGGACAGAAAGTCACACAGGCGGTGATTACCGTCCCGGCTTACTTCAATGACGCGCAGCGCCAGGCGACGAAAGATGCCGGCAAGATCGCCGGCCTTGAAGTGATGCGCATCGTCAACGAGCCGACGGCGGCAGCGCTCGCCTACGGCCTCGATAAAAAGAAAGACGAGACAATCGCAGTCTTCGATTTCGGCGGTGGCACATTCGATATTTCGATCCTCGAAGTCGGTGAAGGCGTCGTTGAGGTTAAATCCACCAACGGCGACACGCACCTCGGCGGCGATGACATTGACGAGCGGCTGATCAAGTGGATCACCGACGAGTTCAAAAAAGATCAGGGTATTGATCTGTCGAAGGACAAGATGGCCCTGCAGCGCCTGAAAGAGGCGGCAGAGAAAGCCAAGATCGAGCTTTCGTCGGCGATGGAGACGGAAATCAATCTGCCCTTCATTACCGCCGACCAGTCCGGGCCGAAGCACCTGGTGATGAAGCTCACGCGCGCCAAATTTGAAGCGCTGATTGATGACATTCTGCAAAGAACTCTTGAGCCCTGCCGCCATGCGCTGAAGGACGCGGGCATTGACTCAGGCAAAATTGATGAAGTCGTGCTGGTCGGCGGTTCGACGCGCATCCCGAAAATCCAGCAGATGGTCAGGGAATTTTTCGGCAAGGAACCGAACAAGAGCGTCAACCCGGATGAGGTCGTCGCGGTCGGCGCGGCGATTCAGGCCGGCGTACTTGCCGGGGACGTGAAAGACCTGCTGCTGCTCGACGTGACGCCGCTCTCGCTCGGCATTGAGACGCTCGGCGGCGTGTTCACCAAGTTGATTGATCGAAATACAACGATCCCGACGCGCAAGTCCGAAGTCTTCTCGACGGCGACCGACAATCAGACTTCGGTCGAAGTCCACGTGCTGCAGGGCGAGCGTTCGATGGCCGGCGACAACAAGACGCTGGGCAAGTTCCATCTGGTCGGGATTCCGCCCGCCCCGCGCGGCGTCCCGCAGATCGAAGTCACCTTCGACATTGACGCCAACGGCATCGTCAACGTGTCGGCCCGCGACCTCGGCACCGGCCGCGAGCAGAAGATCACGATCACCGCGTCATCAGGCCTGAGCAAGGATGAAATTGACCGGATGATGAAGGATGCCGAATCGCACTCCGAAGAAGACAAGAAGCGGCGCGAAAGCATCGAGGCCAAGAACCGGCTCGATTCGCTGATCTACGCGACCGAAAAGACCATCTCCGACAATCGCGAGAAGATCCCGGTCGGCGTGATCTCCGAAGTCGAAGCCGCGATTGCCGAGGCCCGGAAAGCCGTCGAATCAGGTGACGCCACGCAGATCAACGCGCAGCTTGACAATCTGACCCGCGCTTCGCACAAGATTGCCGAGGCGCTTTACCAGCAGCAGCCTTCCGGCGGCGGTTCGGCCGATGCGGCGGGCGCCGGCGCGCAAAATACCGGCTCAGCGTCACAACCTGGCAAGGGCCCGGATGACGTGATTGACGCCGAGTACATTGACGTTGACGAAAACAAGTGAGAGGGCCGGGGCCGGAGAATAGTAATCTCAGATTTGAAATTTGAGATTTGAGACTCTCCGGCCCCCAATTTATATGTCAAAGCCACACCGACTGCTGAGCGACCTTGCGGCGATTGAACGACAGCTCAACCAACTCTTCGAGAACCCGCTACGGAACGAAGAGCAGATGCGGGCGGCGTGGTCGCCGGCCGTGGACATTTACGAGACGCCGACGCAGTTCGTGCTGACCGCCGAAGTGCCGGGCGTTAACAGTTCCGAAATTGACATCAAGGTCGTTGATCATAATCTGATTCTGCGCGGCGAGCGGCGCTGGGAGCGCGATGCCCAGTCCCAGACCGAACTGTTCCACCGCCTCGAAAGCTCTTACGGCAAGTTCGAGCGGACTTTCAATCTGTCGGAGCGAATTGACGTCGGCAACATCTCGGCTGAGATTTCGCGCGGCGTGCTGACGGTCGTGCTGCCCAAGCGCGAACCGAAGGCGAGAAAGATCAAAGTCGAAACAAAGGATGAGTGAGCGGCGCCGCAGGCCTGATTGACGCGCCCTTAAGACATGGCTCGCGAAGATTATTACAACCTGCTCGGCGTCAAGCGCGGTGCTTCGGCCGATGAGATCCGCAAGGCGTATCGCCGCCTGGCGCGCAAGTATCATCCCGATGTGAATCCGGGCGACAAGTCGGCTGAAGAGAAGTTCAAGCAGATCACCGAAGCCTACGACGTGCTGTCTGACGCCGAAAAGCGCAAGATTTACGACAAGTACGGGACCTACAGCGACCATATCCGCGACGCGGCGGCGCAGGGGGCGGGACGTGGTGGCTTTGACTTCGGCGGATTTGACTTCGGGCAGGCGGCGGGCGGTGCGGGAGCAGGCTTCAAGGACATCTTCAGCGAACTCTTCGGCGGGGCGCGCACGACAACCCAGAGCCGCCCGCAGGCGCAGCGCGGCGCCGACATAGAAGTCCCGCTCGCGCTCACTTTCGAAGAAGCGATCAACGGCCTGACGACCAGCGTCAATGTCCGCCGCAGCGACCCGTGCATGCGTTGCAACGGCAGCGGTGAAAGCAGTACCGGCCAGGTGATCTGCGGGACCTGCAACGGCAGCGGGAAAATTTCAGCGGGCGGCGGTTTTCTGCGTTTCGACCAGACCTGCCACGACTGCAACGGCACGGGCAGGCAGCGTCAGCCCTGTCATGATTGCCGGGGCAAAGGCACAATCCCGAAAACTGAAACAGTCAAAGTTCGCATCCCGGCTGGCGTGGACACGGGCTCGCGCGTGCGCGTCACGGGCAAAGGCGAAGCGGGGACGCGCGGCGGGCCGTCCGGCGACCTGTTCATCATCACCAACGTCGCGGCGCACCCGATCTTCACGCGCAAGGGCGACAACATCGAATGTGTCGTCCCGATCACGCTGACCGAGGCCGCGCTGGGCGCGAAGATCGAAGTGCCGACCGTCAGCGGCAAGGCCCAGCTGAAGATCCCGCCCGGCACGCAGTCGGGCCAGAAGTTCAGGCTGCGTGAAAAGGGCGCGCCGAGCCTGCGCGGCAACCTGCGCGGCGATCAGTACGTGGAAGTGAAGATCGCGCTGCCCAAAGTCATTGACGAGGACTCGAAGAATCTGCTCCGCGAATTTGCGCGCCGCAACCCCGAAAACCCGCGCGTCGCCATGGGGCTTGAATAGCGGTTATGAAGAAACGGGCCAAAGGATACACGATCAGTGCAGTCGCCGATCATTACGGCATTCACCAGCAGACGCTGCGCCTGTATGAACGCGAAGGGCTGCTCAAGCCCTCACGCTCGGAAGGCAACATCCGGCTTTACACTGACGAGGATCTGGAAAGGCTGGAACTGATCCTCGGACTGACACGCGACCTGGGCGTGAATCTGGCGGGCGTCGAGGTGATTCTGAACATGCGCGAGAAGATGGCTGAGATGCAGCGCGAATTCAATCGCTTCTTTGAGTTCCTGCGCGAGTATGCGGCCGAAGGAATGATGCAGAACGACCCGAACGCCAGGGAAGCGCTGGTTCCTACCCACCGCCCTCCGATCATTGTCCGGAATACCGGCAAGCGAAACTCGCAGTGACACTTCGCTGAAGCGACTCTCTTCACGCCGCCCTCACAAGACATCCGCAAACGCCTTCTTCGTCCGCACAAACCACCAGTAACCGACGACGAAACAGACTATCGCGAACGCCAGCGTGTAGCCGAGTCCGCGCCAGTCCGGCATCCGCCCTTCCAGCAGAATCCGGCGATAGCTGCGGATCAGCGGGGCCATCGGGTTCAGATTCACCAGCCAGCGATACTGGTCAGGGATGATGTTTTCGGGATAAAAGATTGGCGTCAGGTACATCCATGCCATCAGCAAAAGCTGATTGAACTGCGGCATGTCGCGAATGAACACGCCGAGGCTCGCCATCAGCCAGCCCAGGCCCGCGGTCGCCATCAGTTGCGGCACGAGCAGTACTGGCAGCAGCAACGCCGTCGGATGCAGGGCATGCTCGAAAATCAAAGCCGCGATCAGCAGAACGATCGTGCCGAGCAGTTGCTGGACCAGCGCCGCCAGCACGAGGTTCACCGGCAGGGCTTCGACCGGGAAGACGACGCGCTTGACCAGATTGACGTTCTCGTGGATTGAATTCGTCGCCCGCTGCACGCCTTCACTGAAGGCGATCCACGGCAGCAGCCCGCAGAACAGGTAGACCGCAAAGCTCAGATGTCCGCCCTCATTGCCGAAGCGCGCGTTGAAGATGCCCGAAAAGATGATCGTAAAGATGACGATCATGACGGCCGGCGTGATGATTGACCACGCCACCCCCATCAGTGACCCCTTGTAGCGGCTCGTCAATTCACGCCGCACCATCGAGCGGATCAACCCGCGATGCTCGCTTACCAGTTGCGCGCAGGGTCGCCACAATGGAATTTTCTCGCTCGCCCGGTAATTCAGATTCATAAACGCTCATTCCAGAAACCGCACCAGCTTAACAACCCGGCGCACGCAGCGCCAGACCGCTGATGCCTCATTTTGCTCATCAGACTTTTTCATGTTTTACTGAAGGCACGACTGAGGATAGAGGGATGAAGAGTCTGGGCGAAATCCGCGAGCAGGTCCGCGAGGTCGCGGCAGAAGTGTTTGTGCTGCCCGAAGCGCGCATGGACTGGCGCATTCTCTGGCCGTCCTTTCTCAAACTTGGGGCGACCGGATTTGGCGGCGGGATGGCCGTGATCTCGCATATCCGGCGGCTGGTCGTTCATAAAAACCGCTGGCTTTCGGAAGAGGAATTCCTCGACGCGGTTTCTCTCGGGCAAAGCCTGCCGGGCGCGAACGCGGCGAATGTGATTGCGTACATCGGACTCAAGCTCGCAGGCTGGCGTGGCGCACTGGCGTCAGTCGCCGGTTTCGTCCTGCCATCCTTCCTGCTGATGATCGGGCTGACTGTCGCGCACGACCATTTGCAATACTTCACCGACGCGCGGCGCGTTTTTCAGGGGTTCAGCGCCGCCGTCGTGGGGCTGATCGCGGCAACGACCATCAAACTCGGCCAGACGGCGATGAAGCGGCAGTGGCACCTTGAACTCGGGGCGGCAGTCGGCTTCCTGCTGATCTTCACCAGCACGAGCGTCGCCGAAGTCGTGCTGCTGGCCGGGATCATCGGCATTTTTATTCACTCCTGGAAATCGCGCGCCCGCCAGCGGGTTCGTCAGCGGTTCCGCAAGCAGCGACAGGCCACGGCCCGCGCCGCCGTCGCCGAACAGCAGGCGAGACAGCACGCCGCCGAGGTGATCGCCCGGGTGGAGGATTTGTCTGCGCCTTATGACATCGAAACGTCGCTGCCTCCGACCAGCGATGATGGCAAACCGGATCCCACGCCTGTCGCGGCGGAGGCCGGCGGGCAGACAACGCCCGAGTTGGAAGGATCACAGGGGAATCCGCCCGACGTCGCCAAGCCGCATTCTTCGACCAGAGCGCTGTCAATCGCCATCCCGCTGATCCTGATCTTTACCCCGCTGGTCATTTCAAAGCTCATCGCCGTCTGGCAACTGGTCACGATCTTTCTGCGCGTCGGCTCGGTCACCTTCGGCGGCGGCTTCGTCATGATCCCGCAGATCGAAACCGACGTCGTGGACGTGCAACGCTGGATGTCACATCAGACGTTCGCCGACGGCATGGCTTTCGGTCAGATCACGCCCGGCCCGGTGATGATCACGTCAACCTTCATCGGCTACAAAGTGGCGGGCGTGGCCGGGGCAGTCGCGGCCACGATAGCGGCGTTCCTGCCTTCGTTTCTGATGACGGTGGTCGCCGGGGCTTCGCTTGATCGCTTCCGCACCAACTTTCAGGTGCAGGCGTTCCTGTCCGGCATCGCGCCCGCGGTCGTCGGGATGCTCGCCGCAGCCGGAGTCAGTCTGGCCCGTTCAGGATTGTCCGCCGAAAACCCGCTGGGCTACGCCATCGCGACGCTCGCCTGCCTGCTCATGCTGCGCGCGAAGCTCAACCCGGTCGTGATTATTTTTGGCTGCGGGCTGTTGCAATGGATTGCTTCACGTGGGCTGTTTGGATAACCTCACTGCGACTTCAACCGGCTCGCCGCCTTCACCTCATTCATCAGTTTGTAAACCGGATAAGTCTTTCCTTTTTCCAGATACTCATCCAGAAAATTCCAGTTTACAAAGCCGTCGTCGCTTTCCGCTTCGAGCAGATAAAAAGCCAGACGCGCGAGCGGCTGCGCGGTGCGGACGATGATTGAGCCGGCGGGGAATGTGACCGCTTCATTCCGGGTTTTGCCCGCAAGCGAAACCGCCTGATGCCCCTGAAAACTGTTTCTGGCGCGTGTGACCTTATCAATCGCAAGGCTTTCGACTTCGGTGGTCAGCGGTTCAGTCAACTCTTCGACCGCGACGCCGTGCGCGATCAGCTTGTCAATGACGGTCTGCAGGCCCGCTTCTGAGCGCAGTAAATAAGCCCGCGGCATCGCGACGGTTTTAGTCGCCTCGAAGATTCCGTAATCGGGCATCGGCGTGGGCGTGAATTTGCTCTCGACCATCGCGACCATGTCTTTGCCCGAACGCGGATTTTTCTTCTTTTCGACTGTGCCGACGAGGATGGGAACCTCTTTCGGCAAGGGCTTGATTTCAAAGTTTACGCCGGCCTCAACTCGCTTCGCGGTCTTTGCTGTCGCTTGGCGGATCGTGTCGTCATCAACCCGTTTGATGAGTTGCACTATCTCATCACCGTGCGCGGCGGAGTATTTGAAAATCTCTTCGACGAACGCGGCGGTCACTTCGACGCGCCCGCGGAAATCGAGGTAGCTGTATGCCTCAGAGAGAATCGTCAGGCGGTTGCGCAGGCCGACGTAGTTGTTGCCGAAGCGCGGGCGGTGGTCGAAGGTGCGCCAGATTTTCGTCTCCGGCTGGTCGGCGGGCTGCGCGGCGCGGCCCGAGCGCTGCATTTCAAAGGAATCCAGTTCGCGGTTAATCCTCTCCTTCGTCGCGAAGTTGCCGTAGTAATACATCCGAAACTTGTGATTCACGCGCACGGTGCGCGTCACCGCCGGCAGCATGCGGTTGCGCTCGAAAGCGATCAGGCGCGCGGCGGCGTTCGGGTTGAGCGTCGGCGCGTAGGTCAGGTGGTAGCCGTGATACGAGCCGTTCGTCGTGTGCAGGTCAACCGTCAGGTGCGGGTCCCAGCGGTTGAAGAGGCGAATGAGCGCGTTCGCTTCCGGCGTCTCAAGTTTCATGTAATCGCGGTTGAGATCCATGCCCTTCGCATTCTCGCGCGTGCCGACGCCGCCGACGGGTCCGTTCTGCGCGGTGCGGTTGCTCAAGCTGATGCGCTCGTTGCCGTCAGCGTTGTAAATCGGCGCGATCAGGATGATCAGATTGTTGAGCAGCGCGCGCAGGTCGCCTGAGGCAATGCGCCGCGACAGTTGGAGCATCGCTTCTTTGCCCTCGACTTCACCGGCATGAATATTGGCCTGAATGAAGATGACGGGTTTGCCGGAAGCATGCGCTTCGCGGGGCTGCGCGACCGGCGGGTCGGCAAAGATCATCAATGGCAGGTCGCGACCTTCGCCCGATTTGCCGAAGGATTCGACGCGCAGCTTGTCGGTACGCTTCTGAAGTTCGTTGATGAAGCTGATGACTTCGGCGTAGCGCGTCGTCTCCTCGTAGTTCGTCAGTTCGGCGCGGGTTTTGAGTGAATCATCCTGAGCAACAGTGCGTGGCATAGTCATTAAAGGCGTGAGCAGGAACAGACTGAGCAGAAGCAGCCTGCTCTGAACACGAACCGGTTTCATTGTCTCAAGTCTCCTTTGGATGGGGAGCAGCCCCGTGCTACCGCATCACCGCAATCTTGTAGACCCATCCGATCAGCCAGAGTGCCAGCAGCAGTCCCATCACTGATTTCATCGCGCGCGAGCCGACGACACTCGGCCAGGGAACGCGACGATAAGCCAGCCAGCACGACAGCGGGATGAGCGACAGAGTAATGAAGAAAGCGAGCAGACCGAAGGGCTGCGTGACCAGCGCTTCGTAAAAATGGAGCCTGGCTGCGTGCGCGAAGCAGGTCGTCAGCCCGCAGCTCGGGCATGGCAGGCCGGTCAGCTTCAGGAAAAAACACGGCGGCAACCCGAGCAGTTCGTGCGTGCCGACCCCGCGCGGCGATGGCGGCAGGATGCGGGCAGTCACGAGGACCGCGCCCGACAAGCAGGCCATCACCAGATACGGCAGCCGATCATTCGGGCTAGTTCCTGAGCGGATTTCCTGCTGCATCGCGGTTGATCGAGTCGGTGAAAAGCAGGATGGCATCCACCACGGCCCAGACGCATGCCGCAAGCGTGGTAATCCCGCAGGTGAAAAGCCCCATAATCGTCAGCAGCAGCTGGGCAATGGCGATGCCGTTGTAGCCAAGGTAGAAGCGGTGAACCCCGAGATAGCCGAAGAGCAGTGCCAGAATCCCGGCGACCACTTTGGACTTGTAATTCTCGTAACCCGCCATCGGCGGGACGTTCGCCGGGTAGGGCGCCGGCGGCGGCTGGTACGCGGACTGAACGTACATTCCCGGCTGGTACGGCGGCAGGGGGTCAGACGGCGGCGGGGCGGGAGACGGCCGTGGTTCAGCGCCCGGGGCGGATTGACTCCCGGTACGCTCCAGCATCTCGCCGCAGTGGCGGCAGAATCTGGTTCCCTCCTTGTTTTGGGTGCCACACTGGGTGCAGAACATTCACGGGTTCCTTGTTTGTTTTGCCTTCATCAATTCACTTCGCGGCGCGGCGGGACAGAAATTTTCTCCGGCAGGTTGGCGGTCGTGTTTTCAGTCACGCTGAAATCGGCGAGCGGCATTGCGGCAGGCGCCGAGAGCTGATCCGTCGTCTTCGCCTGAACCGGAATGGAAGCCGGCACTGACTGTGGCAATGATTGCTCCTGCTGCCGTTTCAACCGCACGAGGCGCCTGCTGATAAACAGGCCGTTGAAGAGCAGCCCGATCCCAACCAGAAAAGGAACCAGGCCAATCAGCCACAAGCGCCGAATAATTTCAGCCTCCTGCGCGTTTTCGGTTCTGGCTACGGCTTCAAAAAAGAAACCGAAAAAAATCATCACGCCAATGCCGACCAGAGAGGTAATGACACCGCCTTTGATTTCCTCAAGGCGCTTGATTTCGGGAGGGACGCCATTCCGCCGTTCGCGCTTTTCTTCGCTCAGGAGCATTTCCTCCACCCAGGTTTGGCTCCCGTCAAACTTGTCTCCGGCTGAACGGGACATCATCACTTCCCGGACGCCGCGCAGGTTCGCGCCGCACTGTTTGCAGAATTTGAGATCGTGATTGACCTCAATACCGCATCCCGGACAGAACATAAAGCAGCCTCGCAAAAGATGATTCCACACCCGGGGCAGAACCCGGGACGGGTTTTCCCTTTATCTCCGGGGTCACCTTGTTTCGCGGCGCGGCGATGCATTGATTTTGTCGGGCAGATTCGCCGTCGTATTTTCCGTCACGCTGAAATCAGCCGGCGGCGTTCCGGCAGAAGCTGCCAGCTGATCCGTCGCCTTTGCCGAAAGCGGAGTGGGAACCGGAGCAGAGGAGAGCAGCCTGCTTTCCTGCTGCGCTTTCAGTCTCGCAATGCGCCGGCTCACGAACAATCCGTTAAAGGTGAGCGCCAGCCCGACGAAGAACGGAATCCAGCCGACGTTCCAGATCTGGCGAATGATCCCTGCTGCCGCCTCCTGTTGAAGGTTGGCGACCGCGTCCAGAAGATGGTAGAGAAAAATCATGAGGCCGACGCCGACGGCAGAGGTGATGACACCGCCCTTGATTTCATTGAGGCGACTGATTTCCGATTTGATGGCGGGAGTGACTCCGTTCAGCCGCTCATACTCCTGCTCGCGTCTTTGCCATTCATCCGAACTCAGGAACATCTCCGCCACCCAGGTTTTGCTCCAGTCGAATTTTTCCCCCGGCGGCCGGGCCGTCATAACCTCCTGCACGCCGCGCAGGTTCGCGCCGCACTGCTTACAGAATTTGAGGTCATGATTGACCTGAATACCGCAGCCTGGACAGAACATAAAAGCTCCTCAGAAAGTACCCTGAAATGTTTTCTCCGGTCGCGCGCCGGTCCCCGGGTGCCGACCCCGTCCGGCCTGACTTGAATGCACAGCCGAATACGAAACCTTCCCGGCGGCAGTTGCACCGTTTATGGCAGCCGGGCGGAGTACCTGTCCGAACATTGCGGCCTGATGCCTGTGATCGTCACGAAGTATAGCACCAGGCATCGCCGCGGGCCCAGGCGCCCGGCTGGAATTGTCCGCTGCTTGACAGTGGCTGCCGGGAGATAGTTTGATAACGCCTGACTGGAATTCCGGACTCCCCGGGCAGGCAATGAACTGATGACACGTCGCCGCCGCATTCTCCTCATCGCCGTTACTCCGCTGCTGGCCACACTGGCAGGCGCGGCACTCATTCATTTTCGCGTCCACCGGCACGACTCCCGGATCGCGTCCACCGAACAGATCGATACCGGCGGCTGGGAGACGCCGCGCGTGGCGATTGTCTTCGGCGCTGGCGTCCATGGCGACGGGAGGCCGTCACCGATGCTGGAAGACAGGCTGAGGGCCGCGGCGGAGCTTTACGCGGCGCACAAAGTGGATCGGATTCTCGTTTCCGGCGACAACCGGTTCGTCAATTACAACGAGCCGAAAGCAATGAGGGAATATCTGATCAGCCACGCCGTCGCGCCGCGCGACGTGATCCTCGATTATGCCGGGCGCTCGACTTATGAGACCTGTCTGCGAGCAAGGGAAATTTTCGGCGTGCGGCGGGCGGTACTCGTCACCCAGCGATTCCACCTGTCGCGCGCGCTTTACCTGGCCGGCGAGCTGGGGATCACAGCCTGGGGCGTGGCGGCCGACCGGCAGGATTACGGGTCCGAACTCGATTACCAGAAAATCCGCGAGATCGGGGCCGAAATCAAAGCTTTCTTCAACGTTCACGGCTTCCCGCCGGACGCGCTGCTGGGCGACAAGATCCCGATTGAGTGAAGGGGCCGGCCCGGTCTGATCAGTTGCTTGACTCTCATCAGTGCTTTGCGGATAATGCCGCGCATCATCGGCACCGGACCATTTCGGCAATTATGATTTCTTCGGCAACCACAATCGGCAAATCTGACCGCCGCGCCGGCGCCGGGTGGTTATTTTCACGCCTCTCCCCCTTCGCTTTTTACTTTCGCTTTTACTTTAGCGGCCTGAGAGGGGCGGGAGGTTCGCTGGCGTAAGCCGGAGGCAAAACAGGAACCCGATGCAAAGCCCCTCTTTCGATCCCGGAAGAGGGGCTTTCGAGTTTCAGCTGTAGTTTTCGATGAGCAGTCAGGATGGACAACCACACTATGAGTTCTGAAATCACTGCCGACTATCCATCAGATTCGCCACAACCACGGGTAGCCTTTCAGGGCGAAATGGGCGCGTTCAGCACCGAGGCGGCGCGCAAGCTGCTCGGCAACACGGTCACCCTCGTGCCCTGCGAAAGCTTCGAGAGGATGTTCGCGACGGTCGAGCGCGGCGAGGCCGATTACTGCCTCGCGCCGATTGAGAATTCGCTGTTCGGCTCGGTCTTTCAGAACTACGACCTGCTGCTCAAACACCACCTGCGGATCAGGGGCGAGGTCAACCTCCGCATCGTTCACAACCTGATCGTCGCGCCCGGAACGAAGTTTGAAGACGTGCGCCGCGTCTACTCGCATCAGGTGGCGCTCGGCCAGTGCCAGCAGTTCCTCGCCGCCAACCCGCAGATGCTGGCCGTCGCCGCCTACGACACGGCGGGCAGCGTCAAGATGATTATGGAAAGCCGCGAAGCCGGGGCCGCCGCGATTGCGAGCGCCGCGGCGGCTGAGGTTTACGGGGCGCAGCTGCTGGTCGCCGAGATCGAAGACGACCAGCAGAACTTCACGCGCTTCCTGCTGCTCTCGCCCGCCGGCGATGATGAAAGTGAGGTGCCGCCACCCGAGGCCGATAAGACTTCCATTGTCTTCTCGCTCGAAAACCGCACCGGGTCGCTTTACCGCGCGATGGCCGTCTTCGCCCTGCGCGACATTGACCTGACGAAGATCGAATCGCGTCCGCTGGTGGGCCGCCCGTGGGAATACAGCTTCTACCTGGATTTCATCGGCAACACGACGGAACCCGGAGTGCGCAACGCGCTGGCGCATCTGGCCGAGTTTGCCACGAGCATCAAAGTTCTGGGTTGTTACCCGAAAGCGACGAAATGATTCAGAGTTCCGATTCACACAAGGAGAAAGTTTAATGATTATCTCAATGCAGTTGAATGCGACTGACGAGCAGATCAACCACGTCTGCGACCGGGTTCGCGAGTTCGGTTTCATGCCGCACGTCATCAGGGGCGAGGAGCGCACGGTCATTGCGGCCATTGGCCACGGCGACAAAAGGGAACACATCGAAACCTTCAAGGCTATGGATGGCGTTGACGATGCCTTCCCGATCCAGCAGCCCTTCAAGCTGGTCAGCCGCGAGGTCAGGCATCAAAGGTCGGTCATCAGAATCGGCGACGACATCACCATCGGCAACGGCAGCTTCGTCGTCATGGCCGGCCCGTGTTCGGTCGAGACGCACGACCAGCTGATGTCAACGGCCGAGACGGTCGCCGCCGCCGGGGCGAAGATCCTGCGCGGCGGGGCTTACAAGCCGCGCACCTCGCCTTACGAATTTCAGGGCCTGGCCGAAGAGGGCTTGAAGTTGCTGGCCGAAGCGCGCGAGCGCACCGGGCTGAAAGTTATCACCGAAATCCTCAATTCGGAGGACGTGGATCTGGTCGCCGAGTACGCTGACATCCTGCAGGTCGGCGCGCGCAACATGCAGAACTTCGAGTTGCTCAAGAAACTCGGCCGGGTCGGCAAGCCCGTCATGCTCAAGCGCGGCCTGTCGGCGACGATCAAGGAGTTCCTGCTCTCGGCCGAATACATCGTCTCGCACGGCAACCCCGAGGTCATGCTCTGCGAACGCGGCATTCGCACCTTCGAGACGGCCACGCGCAACACGCTCGACCTTTCGGCCGTGCCGGTCATCAACGAACTCAGTCACCTGCCGGTCATCATTGACCCAAGTCACGGGACCGGCAAGCGCAGTCTGGTTCCGCCGATGGCCAAAGCCGCCGTCGCGGTCGGCGCGGACGGACTGATGACCGAAGTGCATCCCTGCCCGGAAAAAGCCTGGTCAGACGGCCCGCAGTCACTGCGCTTCGAGGACTTCGAGCGAATGATGAAGGAGCTTCAGCCTTACATTCAGGTGCGCGCCAGCGAAACGAACTGAGCCGGTCAGGTGAAGACGTTCGCAGGGAAGCAGGTGGCGCTTGCCGGCCCGGTTTTTGACGTGACACAATGCATTCGGCCTCGCCCCGTAATCAATTCCACGAGAGGAGAACAATGCGAGTCAAAAAGACTGCCCTGATCGTCTGTAATAATGCGAAGGAGTACTGGGTCACACAGAAGCAGTTCTGGAGCATGGTGCGTGAGGGAGTGGTGGTGCAAACCGGTGATCAGCCGCTGACAGGCAGGTTCCGCGGCCGTGATGATCAACTGTTGATCATGATCAGTCACACCATCCTCAACAAGGCGACGCCACATCACACGGCTGAGGTGCTGCAAACGCTGCGGGCGCGGAAGAACAGGTGAGCAAAAGAACGCGGGCGGCGATAATTCCCCCCCGATTTTCTTTGGGAACTTTTCCCGGGCCCCGGCGTGATGGTGTACAGCTAGTGTGAGGAAGACCTCAACGATGTGAGTGAGGCTCGCGGTATTTGGGTGAGGAAGAAATTCCTGTTTCGCAGCAGCATTCACACGCGGTCTTAGTAATCGCATGTACCAAGTGGCTATTCGCCACGGAACGGGGTCTGATGATCAGTGAGGGGTCATCAGGCCCTTTCCGTTTTCACTCGGCCGTGCCTCAGAAGAAAAAGCGATGACGAGTCCTGCTGCCATTTACTCGGACACTTCGGCAATTCTGGAAACCCGGAATCATTCACAATGTAGATAAGGTGCGCCAGGTGCTGCCGGCTACTGGCGTAGGGCCCCGTCGCTGGTAGCCCGTATGGGCTACTGGCGGCGACCCCCGTAATCTCATCCATCCTCCTTCTCTCTGGCCGAAAGCAGCGTCGCTCTTCGGCCTTTGCTTTTGAAGATTGACTCACCTTTCCACCGCTTCAGAGCCAGCGATCATCTCTTCATCCTCCGTTCAGGTTAAGAACTCCGCCTGTGATACGACGCGCGAAGCGCAAGGGCCGTTTTCGGCATCTTTCTACACAAAGGGGGCGGCGGGCAGGCCCGGCTGGAGATGACGGATCGCGTTTGTTACACTTGCCTGCAAGTGTCGCGGTCAACGTTGGAGATGACGGATCGAATGTGAATCCATTTATGACAGGGAGGCTGATATGTATTGCCCTGATTGCGGAACCGGTAATGTGCGAGGCCAGAAATTCTGCACTCAATGCGGAACCAATCTGATGGCAATTGACCGCGCGCGTGACATCGTCAGCGAAGTGGCGACGGGCGCCGCGGCCAGCCAGATCGAGGCCGCCACGCTCCTGAAGGTCGTGGCGGCCATCAGCGTCTTCGGGTTTATGTTCGTCACCGGCGGGACGATTGCCCTGGCCGCGATTGAAGCCCCGCGAATCGGCCCTGTGCCCTTCTTCATTGGCATTGCGGGCTACACTGCCATCGTCGCCATTTGCAGGCACCTGCTCAGGCTGATCCCGGCCCCCGCGCAGAAAGGCGAGGCGAAGCGCCAGCGCGCCCAGCCGCCTTACACTGTCCCGCCCATTGCGCCCGGCTCGACCAACCGCTCACTGGCCGAAGGTGCAGTCCCTTACCACAGCATCACCGAACAGACGACGCGGCAGTTTGAAGGAAAGCAGCGCGACAACGGGTGATGGCTGAACCTTTGGGGTCGAGGCGACATTCCCGACAGGTTATGGCTGATCGCCCGTCTGAGGCGTGCTGCCCTTTTTACTCATCGAAGCCATCAGGCCCGTCTGCTGTCGCCCGTTCAGGCGAATCTTCCGCGTCCATTCCTCGAAGCCGTCGGCAATCAGCGTGACCTTGTGTTCGCCGGAGAGAAGCTTCACGGTGCGCGGCGTGGTCCCGGAGTATTGACCGTCAATGTAGATGCGCGCTTTGATGTAGCTGTTCATCGTCAGCAGGCCCGTGTGGTTGCTCAGTGTTTTGTCGGGCGGTTCAAGACTGATCTCCGGCGCGGCCTCGACGGCGGGTTCAACCGCAGCCGGGGCAGATGACGGGACAGAGTTTTTTGACGGCTCGGCCATTACAGGGCCGGCGATTCGCTCACCCTGACTTTCTTTCCCGAGCGGCGCCGAAGGCACTGGCCGCAGCGTCCTGTTGTCACTGATTTCGGCCTGACTGGTCGAATTCTCTGCTCTGCGCGTGCCGCCGCCTGGAACGACTGTGCCGACCTGATCAGAGAGATCACTGCCTGTTTTCAGAGCCGTCCGCTCGGCGGGTTTATTCGCCTGACTGCCGACGGGCTGATCCGCGGACGGGCCTGGCCCCGGCGACGGGGTCGCGACGCTTCTGATGTTCGCCCGGCCACTCAATTCCTGCGGCTTTCCGCTGCTCGCGTAATTGAGCCTGACGGCAGTGGCAAGAATAGTCAGCACCACCGCCAGCGCGCCAACGCGCAGAACGGAAAACAAAGTCGAGCCACGTCGCCCAAGTTCCTGAACGCCATCCCCGAGTTCAGAAACTGTCTCTTTGTGAATCGAAAGTACCGGGATTTGGCATTTCGGACAGGTCGTCCGCCACCCGGCAAACTCACTCCTGCAAACAAAGCACTTCATAAAACCACCTCACTAAAAAAATCGGATCCCGGGGCACCGGAAAAGAATTCTGCCCTCGAACCTCGCGAGGCACGACAGGGAATAATGGTGAGAGGATGCCAGTCGTTGGCTATTCACTCTGGCTGTCCATTTCAGTCAAGCTGACCGGAATGAAGACCGAAGTCCCTGGCTGAACAGGGACGTCCCTTAACCGGGTGATTACCCAATCTGTCTCAGCTAGCGATAAAAACAACGGGGGTGAGGAAGCCGGGCTGGCAGTGGAATCTGCTACTGCTCGCTTGCCGGTTGTGGCACATCACTTGATAACCTTTTGCCGGATTCGAGTGTCTGTGTCACAACTGCGTGACACATCTTGTCACACCCGGGAGCGAATGGAAAGCGAAGTAAGAAAAAAACTGGCGAAGCATTACCTTGATGCCCTGATCGCTGCCGGGGTGGCAACTATGGGGTACAGTCTGTTTTGCCTGGCGACTTCGACCCCGCGCCTCTCCTGGCTGCTGCTCGCGCTGGTCACTTACATCGTCAGCAGGCACGTGACAATCAGCATCCCCGGGACGCAGGGCGAGGTCACGATCCACGACACTTTCGTGCTGGTGGGCATTTTCCTCTACGGGGTCGAAGCCGGAACGCTGCTCGGGGCGATTTCAGGATTCGGGGCTTCCGCCCATTGCGCCAAGACAAAGAGGACTCTGTTCGTCAACACCGGGATGATGGCGCTCTCCGTTTTCCTTGCCGGCCGGGGGACGCAGTGGCTGGTCGGTGAAAAACTGGCGAGGCTGACAGAACACCCGGGTGAAACGGGGATGTTTATCTTCGTCTTGGGCTTCCTGGCGCTGATTTATTTCGCGGTCAATACGTTTACGATCTCACTCGCGCTCTCTTTCCGCACCGGGCAGGACATCTTCAAGATCTGGAGCGAGGGCTTCCTCTGGTCTTCAGTCACGCACTTCGTCGGGGCGCTCGCCGCCGGCCTGACGCTCGAAGCCATCACCGTCGTTGACTTCTACGGCCTGATCATCCTCGCCCCGATCCTGCTGATCACCTACTTCTCCTACCGGAAATTCTTTGACAAGGTGGAGGCCTCCAATCAGGAAGTGCGCGACCTGGCCGACCTGCACCTTTCGACCATCGAATCTCTGGCGCTGGCCATTGACGCCAAGGATCGCGTTTCGCGCGGGCATGCCCGCCGGGTACAGATCGCCGCGCTCGAGATCGCCCATGAGATGGGCGTCAGGGATCAGTCACTGCTCGAAGCCCTCAAGGCTTCCGCCCTGCTGCACGATATCGGGAAGCTGGCCGTCCCCGATCACATCCTGAACAAGCCGGGCGAACTGACGGAAGCCGAATTTGAGAAGGTCAAAATTCATCCCGAGATCAGTGCCCGCATCCTGGGCAATATTGACTTCCCATACCCGGTCGTCCCGATCGTCCGCTCACACCACGAACACTGGGACGGGCGGGGGTATCCGCAGGGGCTGAGCGGCGAAGAGATTCCGCTCGGGGCGCGGATTCTGGCGGCTGCGGATGTTTACGACGCCGTCCGCGTTAATCGCCGGTCTGAAGTCTGCCTCCCTCTGGAACAGATTATTGAAGCCATCAACGGGCATGCCGGGACGACGCTTGACCCCGAGATCGTGGCGGCCTGTGGCCGGGCGGTGGTGCGCATCGAAGAGAAACTGGGTCAGGCGCTGATCCCCGACCTGAAACTCGAAGCGACCGAACGCAGCGCCGCCAGTGAGACGCACGGGTCAAGGAACGCTTCCGCCGCCGACGTTTATCAGGACATCGCGGACGCGCAGCGCGAAGTGCTGGCCCTTTATGAACTGTCGCAGACGCTGGCCAGCACCCTCAATTTACAGGAGCTGCTCCAGGCTCTGGCCAGCCGGATCGAGAAAGTCACGAGCTATGATACCTGTGCGATCTTCCTGAGTGACGCGCGGCGCGAGAAGGTTCAGGTGGCGTATGCGACCGGGCTCTACAGCAAGGAGTTGAGTGGTAAATTCATCGGCTGGGGTTACGGCCTGAGCGGCTGGGCGGCGGCCAACAATACGCCGATGATCAACGCGCGCGCGCACCTTGATTTCCCATTCCTCGGTCACAACGAGCAGCCACTGCTGCACGCCGTCGCCATTCCGCTGGCTTATCACGGCAAAACCCTGGGGGTGATCACGCTCTATTCGATGGGCCACCATTATGACCCCGACGAAGTGCGACTGATCGAAGCCTTCGCGCATCATGCCGCCACGGCGCTCAACAACGTCCTGATGCTGGAGGAAACGCGCGAAGATGCTTACACCGATGAGCTGACCGGGATGCCCAATCTCCGTTACCTCAACATGCTGCTGGAGCGGCAACTGGTCGAGGCCGAGAGCGGTCAGAGCAGGGAAATGACCCTGCTGATGCTGGATCTTGACGGTTTCAAGACGGTCAATGACACCTACGGCCATGAGGCCGGCGATGAAATGCTGCGCGGCGTCAGCGCGGTACTCCGCGAAAATCTCCGCAGCACGGACACGCTGGCGCGTCAGGGCGGCGACGAGTTTGTGGCCGTGCTTGAATCCGACTCGCCTCAATTCATCGGGCAGATGATTCAGCGCTTACAGGACGCCGTTGATAATTTCGAACTCCCGGTCGGCAACGGCAGAGTTGCCAGAGTCGGCGTCAGCATTGGCCAGGCGGTCTTCCCGAAGGACGGAGCCACATTCAGAGAGCTGAAGGAGGCCGCCGACCAGCGCATGTACTCTAACAAGAAAGAGCGCAAAACTGGCAAGCTTTCAAAGGTCATCCAGTTCCGCACCGGCACCGGATTTTAGGGGGCGATTCGCGAACTGCGGATTTTGCCGCGCCGGTGAAGTCGCCTTTCACGTTCCCACCTCCGATTCCCGGTTCAGACTTCAAATGCACTTCCTTACGGTTCCCTGACTTGAAACCTAAGCGAGCATTTCTGTAAGCTCAGCCCTGTCGCTCACTCTTTTTTCAATCAGGCGGCTTCGGGTGAGTAAGAGAAATGATCTGCGCAGCCTTGGACATCGGGTCAAATTCAATTCATCTGGTGGTTGTCAAAACCGATCAGGGGATACCATTCCGCGTGCTGGCGCGCGACAAGGAGGTGGTGCGGCCCGGGCGCAGCGTCGCGCGCGACGGGAAGCTTTCCACCGCGGCCATTGACCGCGCGGTCGAGTGCATTCGCCGGTTCCGGCGGCGCGCGGAAACATACGGCGCAAAAGAAATCATCGCCGTCGCCACCAGCGCCGTTCGCGAGGCGAGCAACCGTGACGAGTTTCTGGCGCGCGTCGCCGGCGAAGCCGGCGTTCATGTCGAATTACTCTCGGGCAGTGAGGAGGCGCGCCTGATCGCGCTGGCGGCTTCTGTCAGATACCAGCAGGGCAGGCAGGAAAAGCAGCGCAGCCAGAACCGCCTCCTCGTGATTGACATCGGCGGCGGCAGCACCGAACTGGCGATCACACAGAACCGCGAGCCCGCCGTCCTGATTTCGCTCAAACTTGGCGCGGTGCGTCTGACGGAGCAGTTCATCAGCAGTGACCCGGTATCTGACAAGCAATTGCGCCGGCTGCGGGCGGAATTGCGCGAAATCCTCACCCAGCGCGCTCCGGAGATTCAGGCGGTCGGGTTCGATGACTGCTACGGCACTTCCGGCACAATCAACGCGCTCGGCAGCATCCTCATGCGCCGTCATCTTGAGCAGTTGAAAAACCGCCGCCGTGCTGAAAAGCTGCCGGCGCGTCCGCAACTTGAGCCGTCACTCACACTCGGCGAGGTCCGGGCGCTCAACAAGGAACTGGTGGCGATGTCGCTGGAAGAGCGCCTGAAAGTCCCGGGGCTGAACCGCACCCGCTCGGAAATCATCGTTGCGGGCGGGCAGTTGCTCGAAGCCATTATGGAAACGCTCGGGGTGAAGGAACTGACGCTCTGTGACTGGGCGCTGCGTGAAGGCGTGATCATTTCACACCTGATGCGCCGGGCCATTACGGTCTCGACTTCGCCGGCGCAGCTTGAGCGCGACCCGAGCCTGCGCGGCGCGCTCGCGCTGGCCCAGCGCTACCAAGCCGACCTGAAGCATGCGCATCGCGTGGCGTACCTCGCGCAGCAGATGTTTGACGCGCTCGTTCCGCTGCATCAACTCGGCGGCGAACACCGGCGGCTCCTTTCGGCGGCGGCGCTGCTGCACGATATTGGTTACCTGATCTCGCACACCGGTCATCACAACCACTCAGCCTATCTGATTCAGCACAGCGAACTGACCGGCTTCACGGCCTCAGAAATCGCCATCATTGCTAACGTCGCACGTTACCATCGCAGCACGCTGCCAAAGCCGAAGCACCCGTATTACGCGGCACTGCCCGAAGAAGATCGCCAGAGTGTGCGAAAGCTCGCCGCGATTCTGCGAATTACTGACGCGCTCGACCGCGATCATCAGGGGCGGGTGCGCGGATTGAGTTGTGAGATCGGGAAGGATGTCCTCCGCATTATCGCGACCTGCTCGCGCGACAGCGACGTGGCGCAGTGGCGAGTGGAGGAACGCAGCGATCTTTTCAGTGAAGTCTATGGCAGGAAAATCGAACTGGCGGCGGTCATCGCGTTGGGCGCTTCGGGGAGATGACTTGCGAATGAAATGAGCCGTGCGTGGATGATCACATTCGCACGCACGGCTCAAACTTTGCTGACAACCTGAGGTGGATTCAGTTACCCCTCATACTTCGGGTCATAACCGGCGAGGTCAAGGCCGACGGAACGTAGCGCGTCCAGCGCAAAGAGTTTCGGACTGAGGAGGTGAACCTGACCGCCGCAGATTATCGCAAAAGCCTGCCCGTCATGGTTCTTCAAATAGGGCTGGGTATTCAATCCTTCGCCGGCCAGCAGCAGCCAGAGGTCCGTCAGGCCCTGTTCAATGATTGAATCAACCTCTTCCCGCAATTCGGGAACCTTCGGCAACAACTGCCCGTCATTAGTCGAAAGCCCGTTGCCGACGACTTCGACCGGTTTCGCTGCCTCTTCGTTTCGCTCCAGCCTGATCATAACTCCCCCTTCTGTGTAATCGCCCCAATGATCTCCGTTATTCCACCTCACTACCAAAAACGCGATTTTTGATGCAACCAGGATGCCGGGAGTTGCGCGGTCTCTTCGGAGGTCATTTTTTACCCCGAACGCTCACGACAACCCTCTTCTGCACCGCCAGAACACCAGACATTCCTGAAGTCACGGGTGTTTGAACGACGGGCTGACGAAATTTTGCAATTTTCCGCTCCCGGTTCGTTAGAATTGAGAACATACGTGAACTGATAAGTGTATCAATTGCACGATTTGGTAGCCCGCTCAGCTCGTTTCCGTGGCAGGGCGGGCGAACTATGCCTTGACAAAGAAGCCTATATCCATAAGATTGCGTTCGTATTGTAAACTTTGTTCCATAGCCCCCTTTCTTTGTTTCCCTCCTCACTTTACATACCTGTCACGAGGCACGCCGGTTTCATGTGGCGTGACAGGGATCGCAGTCAGCAGAATGACCGGTTTACTCGCTCGTCTGTGCGCTGTTTTTTTTTGACACTACTGTCGAGATAGTTGCGAAATACCATTCGCGGCTGTGCTTTCTGGCAGGATTCAGATCCGGCCCACCGCGAAAATCCGTTTTCGCGAAAGACTGCCTGATTCAGGTATCAGTGCGGTCTGCCGGTTGAAAATTGAATGAGGAAACTGATGAAGACAGGGCTTGTCCCCTCTGGTTTCCATTCCCCACCAGCAAAGCGCACCGGGGCCCGTCCGGCCTGCGGCGTGATTGACTCGCAATTATCTGGTCACAACCACGAGGAGAAGAGCATGAGAAGTATCGCAGAAAAGAAAGATGCCCCCTGCCCTGCTGAAGCCCGGGGGATGCGCAGCCATTCTTCAGCCAACATCATCAACCTTAATGCGAAAGATTTTGCCGGCCGGCGACCTGCCGCGGCAGCCCGCACCGGAATTGCAATCCGTCACTACGACGATGAACATGAGTACGCCCTGCTGAAAGCAGCGGCAAGGATCCCTTCAGCGAAGGATGCGGCGGAAACAGGTGAAAGCAAAGATCACCTGCAGTCAGATCTTCACTCCATCAGAACCTCGGCCATTTTCAGCACGCCCAGACTGCCGGCCGATTTCGCCGGCTTGAACAGTCCGGCCCTGCCCCCCGCTGATTGCAGCATCGCGGCCGGACCGTCTCATCTGGTGACAATCACCAGTACTGCCTGGGCAGTATTTGACAAGGCGGGTAATCAGCTCCTGCTGGTTGATCTTGCCGCCTGGTTTTCAGACTCGGCACCTGACGTCATCATCTTCAATCCCAGAGTCATCTATGATCAGTTCTCCGGTCGCTGGATGATCATTGCCTGTGGACGCAGCGCGGACGGGAAAAGTTCCTGCTTTCTGATCTCTGTTTCACAGACCCGCAATCCGCTCGGCATGTGGGGGAATCGGGCGCTTGACGCCGGTCTGAATGGCAAAGAAGCAACAGGTAATCTGGCAGACAGCCTCGGCGTGGGACTGGACAACGCGGCCGTTTACCTGACGGCCAATATGTTCGATGAATCAGGCTCGTTCCAGTACGCCAAACTGCGCATCCTCAATAAGAGTGCGCTGCTGGCCGGAGAAAAGCTGCAATGGTGGGATCACTGGGATCTGCGCAATCCGGACGGCTCCGTCGTGTTCGGTCTTCAGGCCGCGCATACTTTCGGGACGCCGGGCGTCCAGTATCTGGTCAATGCGACCGGCGACGGCCAGAGCCTGACGAAGTGGGACCTGATCCACCCCCTCACCGACCGGCCCCAGCTGACGCGCCGCGTGATTCCGACCGTCGGTTACCAGCTCGCCCCGAATGCCCGCCAGCAGGGGACCAGTACCGAAATCGAGACGGGGGACACGCGTCTGGTCAACGTCGTCTTCCGCAACGGACTGTTATGGACAGCTCATACAGTCGCGGCCAACTGGGGCGAGGCAGAAAACGTATCTGCCATCCAGTGGTTTCAGATCAACACCGGGGCCGGTGTGATTTCGCAGCAGCACATTTATGGTCATCCGTCCTCTTACTACTTCTGCCCGACGCTGATGGTTGATGGGCAGGGTAATCTCATTATGGTCTTCAACCGGGTGAGCGAAACCGAATATCCATCGCTCCGCTTCACCGGCCGCCTGTCAACTGACACTCCCGGAACGCTGCACTCCAGCGCCTTGCTCAAGGAGAGCTTTGTTCCGGGGCAGGCCACTTGGGGTAGTTACAACGGCGCCGCAGTTGACACCAACGACACAAAAATCTGGGTCGTCGGCCAGTACCCGGCGGCCGAATCGGAGCGCGGGACGTGGATCGGCGAAACCAGCTACATTGCCAGCAGTGCTGAAGGCAATCCGGCAATCAAAAAGCCTGCCTTTGTCTGAGCATTGTTCGTCAGTTATTGTGATGAAGAACTGAGTGATTCGTGGCCGGGGAGTTCAGGAATCAAAATCTTGACACCGGCCCGATAAATATTGATACTTACGCCTGCCGCGGAGACATGGCCGAGTGGCTGAAGGCGGCGGTTTGCTAAACCGTTGTAGGGGCTAAAACCTCTACCGAAGGTTCGAATCCTTCTGTCTCCGCCATATCTTCTCAAATTCATCCCGGATCCAGTCAACACAGACAGAAACTTTGCAGGTCGCCATTACGTTGGTGGACTACACCTGTCATCATCTCACAGCGTTAATGATCAACGACTGCGGATGAGTCATTCCTGAGATAATCAGACAGTCTGGTTACTTTGCCGCAACCCGTGCGAGGGGTGGCTCAGGTTGTGTACTCGTATCCGTGTTGTGGAGACTCTCGTCCGCTTCGCGCTCCTGCCGGTGCAGTTGCTCGAATTCATCATTGAGCCGCTCCAGCTCTTCCTCAGATAAATTTTCCAGCTGGACCATACTCGTGCGCGCACCTTCAACTGCCCGCAGCAATTCATCCAGCTTCAGGTGAATCGCCTTGCTGTCGCGGTTCGCGGAGTTCTGAATCAGGAAGAGCATGAGCAGAAACAGCACTGAAGAGGTGTTGTCGAAGATCAGCTGCCAGTTGTCGGTGTAGCCGTAAATGTATCCGACCAGGCACCAGCCGATCAGTGCCACGACGAGCAGGATCGTCGCCCACGGCGAGCCGCTCATCTCGGCAATGTTGTCTGAAATTCTGCGAAACGTCTCCCTCATCTGTTCAAAGCCGGATCACTGCTGCCTCAGGCGAAGCGGCACTGATCCGGCAAGCGGCAATCAAAAATTCATCCCAGCCAATTATTCCATCTCTCCCGGCCCGACTGCTCGAGTCAGGGTTTCCTGATGGTCAGCAGACTTTTGACGCTCTTCACGCCATCAGTCGTCCTAGCGATCACTTCAGCCTTCTCCTTCTCCGCAGCACTCTTCACCTGACCCTTAATGACTACGTCACCGTTACGCACGTCAACGTCCGTTCCGGTTACGCCACCGGCAACCAGTTGTGCTTTGATCCTCGCCAGAATTGCGGCGTCGCTGATGGCATCGCCGGCCACTCTGGCCGCCTCGCTGGTCTTCTCCTTCGCCCGTTCAACCGCCTCACCGGCCTTTTCGCCGGCATTGGTCGCGCCAATTGAATTCGGATCAACCCTGATATTGTTGACTACGCGCGCGACTCCGTCGGTGTTACCGGTGACCTCTTCCGCCTTGGCTTTTTCAGTCTCGGTCGGAACCGTACCGCTCAACGTCACCACACCATTAACAGTTTCGACGCCGATCTTAATGGCGCTGGTGTCGCTGTTGGCCGCGAGTTTACCTTTGACTTTGGTGGTGATCGCGACATCGTCTGTTGACTGTGAGGCGCAACCGAAAGCAGCCAGTGTCACTGTTATTAAACAAGTCACAAGGAAGAGTCTCATCTCTCCGCCAACTCCTTTCAGTTACAACTAATCTCACCCTGATTCATTACCCTTTCACTGGTGGTTCAGAGGGCCGCCCTGCGTCCGCTGATCAGATTGATGACCAGCATGACCAGCGCGATTACCAGCAGGATGTGAATGAATCCGCCCAGCGTGTAAGAGCTGACCATTCCAAGCAGCCACAGAACAAGAAGAATCACAAAAATTGTCCAAAGCATTTTTCAGTTCCCTCCTTCATTGGTCATGCGAGCCGGGCTGTAGGCGCATGCCTCCGACCGTGACTCGCTTTGCGTACACTCATAGCAGAGAGCAAGGATCGGGCCAGAGTGATTATCCAGATGAGCTTCACCGGGTTTTCTGCCGATCAACCCGCGCAGGGTCAGCAGCATCAGTCAAACTGGCTTGTGCGGGCCTTTCGTCGTCTGCTCTCTGATCGCACCCATCTCGTTCAGGCAGTTCCTGTACGACGACAGTCCACTCTGACGGGTTGATTTCATAGTTTGCCGAACCATCATTTGACGCCTTGGCTGCCCGGCAATGGCATTTCACTTGCCCTTCAAACAGGGTGTGTAATAGCAGTTCATCGAAAATGGCCTGTGGGCGGACAGTTCAGCGACACAGCAACGTACACAAATCTCTGAATGCCTCAAGACACCAAGGGTGTCGGCTGGTCCGCGCGTGATCTGATAAGCGCTCACAAAAATAAGGAGAAAAAATGAGCTTTCTGAGCAATATTGAGGAGATCCGGGCGCGGGCGCGCCGGCAGATTGAGAACGGCGCGGTCACCAGCGACTACGGCCTTGATCGTGACCAGGCCATCGGCATTTTGAATGAGGCGCTCGCCACAGAGATCGTCTGCGTGCTGCGATACCGGTTCCATTACTTCATGGCAACTGGTATTCATTCGCCGGCCGCCGCCGAAGAGTTTCTCGAACACTCCAGGGAGGAGCAGGAACACGCTGACCGGATTGCGGAGCGCATCAAACAACTGGGCGGCAAGCCGGAGATGAACCCCGTCAGCCTTGCGGGAACGAGCCACAGTGAATACAAGGAGGGGTCGTCACTGGCCGAGATGCTGCGCGAAGACCTGATCGCCGAACGCATCGCGATTGAAACGTATCGCGAAATGGTCAGATACTTCGGTGACAAGGACCCGACTTCGCGCGTGATGATGGAAGAGATCCTCGCCAGGGAGGAAGAGCATGCGGATGAACTAGCCGATCTGCTCTTCGCCGTAGAGCCGAACACCGGTCACGAGAGCAGGCTTTATTTCAAGGACGAGACTTCCGAGGCGACGGGCAGCAGCATAGCGGCGAAGAAGTGAATCACCCGCAGCCGGGTGATGAAAAGGTACAGGCGCGGCACCTGCCAGATGAACGTTCCGCGCCGGAGTGCCGGTCGGACTGCACAACCGGCAGGCCGGCAGTCGAATAAGTTTACCAACCTCGGGACAAAAGGAGCATGGGATGCCGCAAACAACTCCACACAGGCTGACTGATAAGGAAACTAGTCAGCCCGATCCGGACGACGCGGGGGCAACAAACGCCGGCGAGGAAGCCATTGGCCTGCCCGACCTGCCCGGCAAATCGCGGCTGGCTGAGCATCAACTGAACATTCCCGACTACCCGCCGGATGAAGGGGCGCCGGATTCGATGACCGGAGCGGTGATGGAGAATCTGCGCGTTGGGGCGGGTATCGCAAACAGCGAGGACGAGCGCGAAGATGAAGAGTGACTGGCGCTCGTCCTGCCTGACTGCGCTTATCCGCCGTGAGACGAGCGATGCGTGATTCGACCGAACTCTTCGCGGCCCTGAGCCGTTCGCCCTTCCGGCGTGGGTTTCAACTGCGCGGCAGGGAACTGGATTATCTGCGCGACAAGGGGCTTGAAACGGTAATGGAACACGCCGCAGACTTCATTGAGAAACGACTGGCCCCGGCACAGCCCCCGAACGACGGGAAACAGACGCCCAGGCGCAATCATCCCGTCTTCATCGCGCAGCATGCGACCGCGACCTGCTGCCGCGGCTGTCTGGCCAAATGGCATCACATCGAACAGGGCGGCCCGCTGCGAGAGGATGAGAAGCAATATATCCTGGCAGTGCTGAAAGAATGGTTGTCACGTCAGGAGTCTTTATCAACCTAATGTGTGACACTTTGTGAGGCTCTGACCCATTGGAAGAGCGACCTGTACAATAGCGGATGACCAAATCACGCTCAGACAGGAGGCTCGTCCCAATGGATCGCGACACTTTTATCATCTCTGTCTATTGTCTGG
>DASRDU010000116.1:0-28155 GCA_035652435.1 Blastocatellia bacterium | reverse complement strand
CCTGTGGCACTATCAGCATCGGCTGATTCGCAAGGTGCTGTCACACACGGTCTGTGTCTTTCTCAACTTACGACTTAACCGTCCGCCACTCGACCTTGACGGGTTGCTGATGGGTTGACTAAAACAAGTCGCACATTAGGTCGAGTCACTGAAGTCAGGCGAGCGTCACGAGCGGGCACGAAGCGCCGGCCAGAGTCTGGCCGCAAAGTTCGCTTCGTGGTTTGGCAGAAACTTTAACCCGCTCGGCGGAACTGACCGTCACGGCCGGCTGATCCACAGATGGAGATTGCACTGATCGTTTCTTATGACAAGCCACAGGTCAGAAGATCAAAGCATGGAAAAAGAGGAGGTCAGAATATGAATAACGCAATCATTGCACAGCTGCCTGCTCATCGGCGGCAGCTGGTAACTTTCATCCTGTTCGGCATCGGGTTGATCCTCATCGGGCTGCTGTCGGGGACGGCCCTGACCGCCAAGGGCTGGTTCCCGTCCGGCGGCGGGAATGAAAACAAAATGCCGGCCGCCCTGGCAGCCGACCCGCGCGCCGCCGATCAGGTGACACTCAACACCGGCTTTGCCTCCGTCGCCAGGGCGGTGACGCCGGCTGTCGTTACCGTTGAGACGGCGAGCCGGACGAGGCCGCGACAGTTCCCATTCTTCGGAGAGCCGTTTGGGGCAGATCCGTTCCGCGACTTCTTCCGCCGGGTCCTGCCCGATCAGGATGACGAACAGCCGCGCCGCCGCGCCCCGCAGCCGCGACCGACGCCCGAAGGCCGCGGGAGACTGTTGCCGAGCGGGCTCGGCTCGGGCGTGATCGTCAGCCCCGACGGCTACGTCCTGACCAATAACCACGTCGTTGACGGCGCGGAGAAGGTCGAAGTGACGCTCAATGACCGCCGCCGCTTCACCGCGAAGGTCGTCGGCACTGACCCGCCGAGCGACATCGCGGTGTTAAAGATTGAGGCGACGGGGCTGCCCACGCTGCCGCTCGGGGATTCGAATCAGGTGCAGGTCGGGGACGTGGTGCTGGCGGTCGGCAACCCGCTCGGCGTGGGGCAGACCGTGACGATGGGGATCATCACACCCGCGGCCGCTCGACGCGCTCGGGCAGCGGCAGTTATGAGGATTTCCTGCAGACCGACGCGGCCATCAACCGCGGCAATTCGGGCGGCGCGCTCGTCAATCTCAAAGGCGAGCTGATCGGCATCCCGTCGCAGATCCTCTCGCAGACGGGCACCAACATCGGCATCGGCTTTGCCATCCCGACGGCCATGGCGCGCAACGTGATGGACCAGCTGATCCACAGTGGCAAGGTGACCCGCGGCAAGCTGGGGCTGACCATCAGCGACCTGAATTCCGACCTCGCGGCGCAATTCAAATATCAGGGCACGCGAGGCGCGTTCGTGCAGGATGTCGAGTCGGGTCAGCCGGCCGAACGCGCGGGCATCAAACCCGGGGACATCATCACCGAATTTCAGGGCCAGCGGATCGAGGATTCCAGTCAGTTGCGCAACCTGGTGGCCCAGACCGCACCGGGCACCGCCGTCAGATTCAAGGTCTGGCGTGACGGCTCCGAACGCGAACTGGGCGCCACGCTCACTGCACTTGACGTGAAAGGCGCGGGCGGCGGCAGGAGTGCGGGAGGTTCCGGGCCGGCCGAAAGCGCGCTCTCGGGCGTGCGCGTTGAAAACCTGACGGCTGAGACCGCGCAACGGCTCAACCTGCCGGCGACGATGCGCGGCGTCATGACTACGGACGTTGACCCGGACAGCGCCGCGGCGGACGCGGGGTTGCAGCGCGGCGACGTGATCGAGGAGGTCAACCGCCAGCCGGTCCGCAGCGTCAATGAATTCAATGCGGCGCTGCAAAAGGCGGGGAAGACGAACGTGCTGCTGCGCGTCCGGCGCCCTGAAGGCGCGCTCTTCATCGTGGTGCGGCCCCGCGAGTAGCGCGATGTGACGGCGGGCAGGGTAGTGGCCTTGCACGATTCAGGGTGTACAGCAGACTGTCGCGGTCTGCTGATGTCTCCATCGAATGGCCATTTGCCGGAAGCGTTAGCAGACACGCGCGATCTACTGTACAGTCGCGCCGCGTCACCCGACTGGTGAAGGGGTCATTGATGGACAGCCCCGTCTTTGTTGATCGAAATTATGTTTGAGGCCGGTATCTGCCGCCCGGTCAGGCGGCATCAGGCAGGCGTGATGGCGTTGGCGTGGTGGGCGCAGCCGGCTCCGGCACAGGCTCGGGCGCATTCTGCCATCGAGGAGGCGGAGCGTTATTCCCGCCCGCGTCTCTGACATTGATCAGGCCAGTCCCGCGACAGTCATTGCAGCGTTCCGTCCGGCTGCCTTTGCATTTGCGGCACTCTTCGCCGAGCAGGCTGATGTCGGGCATCACGCCGCTCCCGCCGCAAACCTGACACCTGACCTTTCCGGTTCCACCGCAGTTGGCGCACATCTCAAACATATCGGCCTCCTCAATGTAAACGGCAGACCTCACCGGGCGACTCGGACGCGCGCGGGGCGCAAGACCTCGTCGCCCCAGCGGTAGCCGGGGCTCAGCTCGTCGAGGACAGTTCCCGAACCTTCGCCGTCACCCCCGGCCAGACTGACGACCTCGTGCAGGGTCGGGTTGAAGGCGCGCCCCTCGCTCGTGAATGCCCTGACGCCGTGCGCTTCGAGCAGGGTGACGAGCCGGCGGTGAATGGCGCGCAGCCCTTCGACGACCGGCTGCGGCGATTCGCCCGAGTATGCCAGCGCCCGCTCGAAGTCATCCATCACGTCGAGCAGCGGGAGGATCAATTCGCGTTTGCCCGCGGTCACCGCCCGGGCGCGTTCACGCTCGACGCGGCGGCGGTAGTTATCAAAGTCGGCCAGATTGCGCAGGTAAGTCTCATGCTCAAGGCGCAATTCGCCTTTGAGCCGTTCGACCTCTCCCTCGAGTCGCCTGACCTCCGGCGATTCTGCCGCGGCCCCCGGGTCGCCGGGCTGCGGGGCGGAATTCTGGCTGGTTCGGGTCTGTTCCATACGGCGCTACGGATGCGGAATCATTCTCGCGCAGCCCTTCGGGGGCCGCACTCGTCTCCTCCTGATGTCAATCCGACACCAGCGCAGGCGCGGGCGTAGATTGTCCGCGCCTGCGGACGTGGCCCTTGTCGGACTTACCTGGTTTTGACCTCGATGGCGCGCGGCTTGGTCTCGGGCCGCTTCGTCAGCGTCAGGCGCAGCAGGCCGTTCTCGAAGACGGCGTTGATCCCGTTCGGGTCAATCGTGGACGGCACGGTGAAGCTCCGCACGAAGCCGCCGTAATTGCGCTCGACGCGGTGATAGCCTTCGCGCATGTCCTCGTGTTCCAGCTTCCGCTCGCCGCTCACCGAGAGCAGGTTGTTCTCGATATTGATGTGGATGTCCTTCTGATTCACCCCGGGCAACTCGAAGGTCATTTCAATCGCCTCCGGCGTCTCGTAGATGTCCACCACCGGGGACCAGGCGCCGGAAGTGAGGTTGTCGTCACCGAAGCCGGAGTAGGTGCTTCGAAAGAGCTGATTCATGCGATCCTGAATGCCCATCAGTTCCTGGAATGGGTCAATACGTTTCACAGCAGTCCCGGATCCGAAAGCCATAGTAATTACCTCCTTGCTGAAGAATTTATGCCCGCGAAAGAGCGGGCCGTGCGATCCAGCCCACAATTTTCAAGACGTGTGCCAGAGTGAGTGAAAAGCCCGCAGCAGAAAATGTCCCGGCCGGGCGGTGAGACAAAGGTCGGATTTATGCGGGGCGCGGGCGTGTGGCAGGCGGGCAGAGCCTGAGACGCCGGGCCGACCGGCTTCAGAAAGTGGGGCAACTTTGCAGGCGCGATTTTTCCCGGTTTGCCACACTCGCGTGCCGACTGACCGAAAAACGCGAGGATCGGCGCTCCAGCAGCCGTGGAACTGCGCTTGCTATGGCCATGACCTGAAGCACCCGTCTGATTCGTCAGACCACGCCGCCCATCGGCGAAGGCGATTATTACGGCAAAACCAAAGGAGGAAATACAGGTATGGCCAGACTCAGACCGTTGCATGACCGCGTGGTCATCAAACGCATTGAGGAAGCGGAACAGAAGATCGGCGGCCTTTACATCCCCGACACGGCGAAGGAGAAGCCGCAGGAGGGCGAGGTGATCGCCGTCGGCGAGGGCCGCATCCTCGATGACGGCAGGCGCGTCCCGCCGGAATTGAAAGTCGGCGACCGCGTACTCTTCGGCAAATATTCCGGCACCGAAATCAAACTCGATGATGAAGAACTGCTCGTCCTGCGCGAGAGCGACATCCTCGGCGGCGTCGCCGGGGCTGAAAAGGCGCTGTCGGTCGGGAAGTAAAACAAGGAGGTGAAGCAAGATGGCAAAACAGGTAATTCTGGGTGAAAGCTCGCGTCAGGCCATTCTGGAGGGCGTCAACACGCTGGCAGACGCCGTCAAAGTGACGCTCGGGCCCAAAGGCCGGAACGTCGTGATTGACAAGAAATTCGGCTCGCCCACGATCACCAAGGACGGCGTGACCGTGGCGAAAGAGATTGAACTCGAGGACAAGCTGCAGAACACGGGCGCGCAGATGGTGCGCGAGGTCGCGTCGAAGACCAACGACGTGGCGGGCGACGGCACGACCACGGCGACGGTGATGGCGCAGGCGATCTTCCGCGAGGGGCTGCGGCTGGTCGCGGCGGGCGCGAACCCGATGGCGCTCAAGCGCGGCATCGAACGCGCGACCGCGGCGGTCACCGAGGAATTGAAGAACATCGCGAAGCCGGTCAGGGGCGACGCCATCGCGCAGGTCGGCACGATCTCGGCGAACGGCGACCGCACGATCGGCGACCTGATCGCCGAGGCGATGAACAAGGTCGGCAAGGACGGCGTGATCACCGTCGAGGAGTCCAAATCGCTCCAGACCGAACTTGAAGTCGTCGAAGGGATGCAGTTTGACCGCGGCTACCTGAGCCCTTATTTCGTCACCGACCCCGAGCGGATGGAGTGCGTACTCGAAGACTGTTACGTGCTGGCCCATGAAAAGAAGATCAGCTCGATGAAGGATCTGCTCCCGCTGCTCGAACAGGTCGCGAAGTCGGGTAAACAGCTGCTGATTGTCGCTGAAGACATCGAGGGCGAGGCGCTCGCGACGCTCGTCGTCAACAAGCTGCGCGGCACTTTGCAGGCCTGCGCCGTCAAAGCCCCGGCCTTCGGCGACCGCCGCAAGGAGATGCTCAAGGACATCGCGATCCTGACCGGCGGCCGGGCGATCACCGAAGACCTTGGCATCAAGCTCGAAAACCTCAAGCTCGAAGACCTCGGCCGCGCGAAGAAAGTCGTCGTGGACAAGGACAACACGACGATTGTCGAAGGCGCGGGCAGGAAGGACGAGATTCAGGGCCGGGTCAACTCCATCCGCCGTCAGATCGAGGAGACCACCTCGGATTACGACCGCGAGAAGTTGCAGGAGCGGCTCGCCAAGCTCGTCGGCGGCGTGGCAGTCGTCAAGGTCGGTGCCGCAACCGAGACTGAACTCAAGGAGAAGAAGGCCCGCGTCGAGGACGCGATGCACGCGACGCGCGCCGCGGTCGAGGAAGGCATCGTCCCGGGCGGCGGCGTGGCGTTCATTCGCGCGCAGCGGGCGCTCGGCGCGCTCAAATTTACCGACGAGGACGAGCAGGCGGGGGCGAACATTGTGCGCCGCGCGCTCGAAGAGCCGCTCCGCCTGATCGCGCAGAACGCCGGTCACGAGGGCTCCATCGTGATCGAGAAGGTGAAGGAGAACGGGAACGTCAACTTCGGCTTCAACGCGGCGACTGAAGAGTACGAAGACCTCTTCAGGGCGGGCGTGATTGACCCGCTCAAGGTCTCGCGCACGGCGCTCCAGAATGCGGCTTCCGTCGCCGGCCTGATGCTGACGACCGAGGCCGTCGTCTCCGAACTGCCGGAGAAGAAGAAAGCCGCCTCGGCGCCGCCTGAGATGGATTATTGAGACCGACGGACTCCAGCCAATCCGTCCTCACCCCTCGGACGCAGACAGGAAGCCTCGCGCCCGAGGGGATTTGATTTTGCGTGGGCTGATTGCCCGAAGCGTGTGCGTAATGCAGAGCCCTGGAGCGGGAGCGCCCGGCGTCCCGCTCGCCGGACTGCTGGTGAAGGCCCTGACGGATTCCGGATGGCCGTCAACTCAAGCCAGGCGAGCGGGACGCCGGGCGCTCCCAGGGTAGTGCGCTCTATATACAAGCTTCAATCACCCGCGGTCGCCGGTCGGCAGTTTGTATTTATCGAGCTTGCGGTAGAGCGTGCGGCGGTCAATGCCGAGGATCTCGGCGGCGCGGACGTGGTTGCCCCCGACCTCTTCGATGACGCGCAGGATGTGACGGCGCTCGACCTCTTCGAGCGTGCGCGCTTCGCCCACGGGGTCAACCGCGCCCATCGGGCCGGTCACGCCGCTCAGGTGCGGCGGCAGGTCAGCAATCGTCAGTTCCGGCCCGACCCCGATGGCGAGCGCATGCTCGACCGCGTTCTGCAACTCGCGCACGTTGCCCGGCCAGTTGTAACCGATGAGCAACCGCATCGCCTCGTTCGAGAAACGGCGCGGCTCCTGCCTGCCGGCCCCCGCATGGACTTTCAGGAAGTGTTCGACGAGCAGCGGGATGTCCTCGCGGCGCTCACGCAGATCGGGCAGGAAGATGTGGACGACGTTGAGCCGGTAGTAGAGGTCTTCGCGGAATTCGCCCCGGCGCACCGCCTCGGCGATGTCCTGATTGGTCGCGGCGATCACGCGGACATCAACTTCAATGTTCTCGCGCCCGCCGACGCGGCGGATGACGCGCTCCTGGAGCGCGCGCAGCAGTCTGGTCTGCAACTCCGGCCTGAGCGACTGAACTTCATCAAGAAAGAGCGTCCCGCCGTGCGCGGTCTCGAATAATCCCTTCTTCGTCTCATTCGCCCCGGTGAAAGCGCCCTTCTGGTGGCCGAACAGCTCCGATTCGATCAGCTGGTCGGGCAGCGCGCCGCAGTTGATGTCCACGAGCGGCCTGGCGGCGCGCGGGCTGTTGAAGTGGATGGCACGCGCGACGAGTTCCTTGCCGGTGCCGGTGCGCCCGCTGATGAGGACGGTCGTACCGGTCGGCGCGACGCGCTCGATGATCTGGAAGACGCGCTGCATCGCCGCCGAATGCCCGATGATCTGATCGAAGCGGTAGCGCTCGCGAACCTGTGATTCGAGCTGCGTCAGGCGCGAGCGCATCGCCCTGCGTTCGAGCGCGCGCTCGACGCTCATCCGCACGTCGGCCAGTTGCAGCGGCTTGCTCAGGTAATCGTCCGCGCCGCGCCGCATCGCCTCGACTGCCGAGTCAATCGAGCTGAACGCGGTCATCATAATCACGATTGTCTCGGGGTAACGCGCCCCGGCTTCGGCGAGCAGCGTGAGCCCGTCCATGTCCGGCATGTGAATGTCGGTCAGAATCAGGTCGGGCGGGGATTCATCAAGCAGCACGAGCGCCTCGTGGCCGTCGTGCGCCGCGGCCACGTCGTAACCGGCGCGGGCGAGGAAGCTGGTGAGGGTGTCGCGTAACTGGGCGTCGTCTTCGACGATCAATACTCTGTGCTTCCCGTTTTTCGTCGTTCCCTTCATAGCGCGTGTCGAAGCGGTAGCGGGTGCTTAACCGCAAGCTGATCTAATGGCCCTCCTCGCGGGCGAGGACGATGGGCGCGGGCTGCTGCGGGGACATCTGGTGCTGCGGGAAGGCGGCGGGGAGCGTCACGGAAAAGCGCGCGCCGCCGCTCACGTTCTCTGCCGTAATGTGCCCGTGGTGTCCTTCGACGATCTGTCTGGTGATGGCCAGGCCGAGCCCCGTGCCGCCTTCGCCCGCGTGCGTCGTGAAGAAGAAATCGAAGAGTCGCCCCAGTTCCTCCGGCTTAATGCCCGTCCCGGTGTCCTCGACCACGAGCGAGACGGCCTTCGGCTCGGCGCCGCTGCTCCCGGCGGTGCCGACGCGGATCGCGAGCCGCCCGCCCCCCTTCATCGCCTGGATCGCGTTGGTGATCAGGTTGAGCAGCACCTGTTGCAGCTGATTGCGGTCGCCCCAGACGGGCGGCGTGGACGGCTCCACCTCAAGGGCCGCTTCAACGCGCGCCACCCGCAGCTCGTAGCTCATCAGCTCCAGCATCTCCGCGGCGAGCCGGGCGAGGTCAACCGCGGCGTATTGTGCCGGCGCCTGGCGGACGAAGTCGAGCAGGTTGCGCATCGTCTCGGTGACGCGGCGCGCCTGCGTGACGATTTTGCCGAGTTCGGCGGCGGTGTGTGACCCGGGCTCCACGTCGAGCAGCAGCATCTCGGCGATGTTGGCGACGACACTGAGCGGCGTGGCGACCTCGTGCGCGGCGGCGGAAACCATCTGCCCGGCGAGCGACATCCGCTCGGCCTGCGCGAGGTGGCGCTCGATGACGCGCTGGCGCGTGATGTCGCGGATCACATGGATGAGGCTCGCGGTCTGGTGTTCGGGATCGGTCGCGGCGCTGATCCGCAGGTTGAGCATGCGGTCGCGGTCACGGTTGAGCAGCTCGCATTCGATCACGCCTTCGTGCCGGGCCGATGGCGGGTGGGGGCAGGGCTGCCCTTCGGCGAGGAGTGAATGGCAGGTACTCCCGATCACCTCCTCGGGGGCGCGGTTGAAGAGGCGCAGGACTGCCTGGTTGGCCTGCGTGATGCGCCCGGCGGCGTCGGTGACGATGATCGCGTCGCTGATGGCGTTGAAGGTCGAATTGAGCAGCGCGTGGGCCCGGCGGACTTCCGAGAGCAGTTCGCGCTGCCCGCGCAGCGCCTGTTCGAGCAACTCAGTCCTTTCGGCAACCTTCTCTTCGAGTTTTTGATCGGCGCTCATCATTGCGACCTGTCCGGAGGCGGGGGCCCGGGGCTCTTAAACCCGGCCCGGCCGGCGAGGCTCCTGATCACTACCGCCAGCTCGTCGGGCTCGACCGGCTTGGCCACATGCATCTGGAAGCCGGCCACGAGCGCCCGCAGGCGGTCTTCGGTGCGGCTGTAAGCCGTCAGCGCGACGGCCGGTATCCGCCCGCCATGTCGCTGCTCCCACTGCCTCACTTTGCCGATCAGATTGTAGCCATCCTCGTCGGGCATACCAATGTCGGAGATCAGCACGTCGGGCCGCGACCCATTCGCCTGCCGGAGCACCGGAAGCGCCTCGGCGGCCGAGGCCGCCGCCGTCACGCGGGCGCCGTGCTGTTCGAGCGAGAAGGTGAGCAGCTCGCGCGCCTCGGCCTCGTCATCCACGACCAGCGCCCAGATCCCGGCCAGTGACTGCTCCCCGGTGACCCCTTCGATGACGAGTGGCGTCTGACCGTCCACATCCGTCGCGGTGTAGACGGCGCGGACCGGCAGGTTGACGGTGAAGGTTGCGCCCATCCCTTCGCCGGGGCTCGTGGCCTCAATGGTCCCGCCGTGCAACTCGACCAGGTGGCGCACGAGCGAGAGGCCCAGGCCCAGGCCGCCGTGGCGGCGCGTTGATGACGAATCCTGCTGCCAGAAGCGGTCAAAGACATGCGGCAGGAAATCAGGCTTGATCCCGCGGCCCGTGTCGCTGACCGTGATCTGGATGTGCGGGTCAACGCGCGCGAGCCTGACTTCGACGCGCCCGCCCGGCGGCGTGTATTTGACGGCGTTCGAGAGCATGTTCCAGACGACCTGCTGCAACCGCTCCGGGTCGCCCGTGATCTGCCCGGCCTCCGGATCGAGCGCGGCGGCGAGTTCGAGCCCCTTCGAATCGGCCGCCGGGCGGACGACGTCGAGCGCCTGCTCGATGACCGACACCAGGTTGACCGGGCGGATCTCCAGCCTGAGCTTGCCGCTGATGATACGGGCCGTGTCGAGCAGGTCCTCGATGATCTGGAGCTGGGTTTTCGCGCTGCGCTCGACGATCTCAGTGCAGCGCCGAATCTGTTGAAGGTCGGGCTGTCCTGTTCGCAGCAGGTGCGTATAGCCCAGGATCGCGTTGAGCGGCGAGCGCAGTTCGTGCGAGACGACCGTCAGGAATTCGTCCTTCGAGCGGTTGGCGGCCTCGGCGGCGGCGCGCGCCTCCTGCTCGCGGGCGAGCAGTTCTTCGCGTTCGGCCTCGGCCCGCTTGCGCCGGGTGATGTCCACGCAGGCCCCGGTCATATAAAGCGGACTGCCGTCCTCACCGAAGAACGTCTTGCCCTTGTCGTCGAGCCAGCGAACGCCGCCGTCGGGCAGGATGACGCGGAACTCCATGTCGAAGTCGGCGCCCTCGGCCGCGCAGCGTTCGCAGAGCCGGATGACTTCGGCGCGGTCATCCGGGTGGACTCGCGTCGTCAGGTCTTCAAGGCTGCGGGCGGTCTCGCCGGGCGGCAGGCTGAAGAGTCGGTCGAGGTTCTCATCCCACTCAAGCTCATTCGTGCGGATGTGCCAGCGGAAGGTGCCGGTGTCGGCGGCGAAGAGCGCGGCGCTCAGGCGCTCCTGCGAGGAACGCAGCGCGATCTCGGTCTGCTTGCGCTCGGTCACGTCGCGCACCACCCCGATGGCGCGGGCCGGCCGGCCCGACGCGTCGGAGTTGAGCTGGGCGCTGACCTCCATCCAGTGCCAGCCGCCGTCGGGCCGCGTGACGCGGAATTCGGCATGGTAGTTGGCCTCTTCGGCGAAGGCGCGTTTGAGTTCTCGCGCCACCTGCGCGCGGTCATCCGGGTGTATTCTCTCGATCAGCGAGGCCAGCCCGCCTGACGCCCCGATCAGTTGCCGCGCGCGGTCGTCTTCAATAATCCGGTCGGTCCCCGCGTTCCACTCCCACGTCCCCATCTGGGCCGCATCGAGGGCCAGGCGCAGGCGCCCCTCGCTCGTACTCAGTGCCTGCTCGGTCTGCTTGCGCTCACTGATGTCGGTCAGGGTCACGACGCAGCCGACGACCCTCTGGTCGCCGCTCACGAGCGGCCCGGCGTTGGCGAGCAGGTGGCAGACCTGATCACCCGGGCGGGCGAAGGTCACTTCGACGCCGCGGCAGGCTTCGCCGCGCAGCACGGCGTCGAGCGAGAAGAATTGAGAGTCATCGGCCTGGCAACCGTCGCGAGACTCCGGCTGACCCTCCGGGACGAGCCGCAGACGGAGGGCTTCGTCGAATCTCTGCTCCAGGAGCGCGTTGCCGCAGAGTTGCCGGGCCTGCCGGCTGGCGCGGATGATGCGGCCTTCCGCGTCGCAGACGACGATCGCTTCGGCGGCCTGCTCCAGAATCGAGCGCGCCAGCTTCTCCGCGGCGACGATCTCCTTCTGTTCGGTCAGGTCGGTCGCCACCAGGCAGATGCCATCCACCTCATCCAGATGCAGCGGGCTGAAGGCGAGCAGCACCGGCACGGACGTGCCGTCGGCGGCCCGCAGCGTGATTTCGGCCCGGCTGTGGCCCCTGCCGGCCTGCCTGATGAGGGCCTCGAAGGTCGGCAGGTCGTCCGGCGCGATGAAGCGGGTGATGTCTGACCCGATCACCTGTTCGAGCGGCGCCCGGAGCATCGCGGCGAACTTCTGGTTGCAGTGGAAGACGTCGTGGCCGGTGACGAGCGTGACCGCGCCCTCGTTCATCGTCTCAACGAGGACGCGATAGGGGTGCTCGGCGCCCTTGAGCGTGTAGATCTGCTCGCTGTCAGGCCCGCTGACGATGAGCGCGTCAACCTCGTTGTTCCTGATCGCGCGCAGAATTTCTTCGGCCTCGGCGAGTTTCGCGCGGAGGTCCTCGTTCTCCTGCCGTAATGATTCGCGTGATCTATCTCTGGCTGCCATCTTTAACTTCTACCGGTTCAGCCGCTCGATCCCGAGCCTCAGCAGCACGTCACGGGTGTTCGAGAGAGTGCCCACGAATCTGTGCTGCGGGAGGGGGCGCATTTTCACGAGCGTCGGGGCCGCGATGATCTGCTCACGGGCCGCCTGCTGCGGCTGCTGATAAATGTCAACCACCTCCAGCTCGTAGCGGCCGGCGAGGTACTCCTCGCAGATCCGCTTGAGGTTGTTGAGCGCCCGCATCGAACGCGGCGACGCGCCCGTGACGTAGAGGCGGAAGACGTACTTCTGCTGCCTCGCAACAAGCGCCTGCTCGAATTCCGCGAGCGCGTTCCGCTCCTGCCCGGGGGCCTGATGGCCGTTCATCGTTCATCTCCGCCGCCTGCGGTGGCGGCACTTCAGCTATCAGTACGCGGGCGCAGGTCCAGTCCGACCAGCACGCGCTCGGTGTTCGACAGGTCGCCGATAATCTTCATGACCGGCGGCGGCAGCCGGCGCACGAGCGTCGGGATGGCGATGATCTGCTCTCCGCGCGCCAGCTGCGGCTGTTTGAGCAGGTCAACGATCTCGATCTCGTACTGGCCGGCGAGGTGTTCCTCGCAGATCTTCTTGAGGTTCGAGAACGCCGTAATGCATTTCGGCGTCTGGCCGGCCACGTACAGCCGCAGTTTCCATGCCTTACCTTCCGGACGGGGCTTTCGCCCGTTTCCGTCGGTGGTTGTGCCGACTCGCTGTTTCCTGGATCTGGTCGCCATAGCTTTCTCCCCCGTGAGAGTGCTGACCGCGCGGGCGGCCGCCGCGAAGCCGCGCCATTTCCGCCCGCGCGTCGAGCGCGAGTACGTCCCGGGCCTCCTCCTGGGCCATGATCTTTTGCAGGTCATCCTGCTCCGTCTCGAACTCCGCGCGCAGGGCGGCGATCTGCGCCTCGATCAGCTTCCGTTTGCGCTCAAGGTCACGCTGCCGGCGCTCGATCTTCTGGCGGTGGGTGAGCAGGGCGGAGCGCTCTCTGGCCTCCTGTTCCGCCCGGGCCGCGCCCGCCAGCACGCCCCCCGGGCCGAGGTAAATATCAACGAGGCGGACGCCGCGGTCGGTCAGCTGGAACTCGCGGATCTGATTCGAGTGCGCCATGCCGCGCGACTTGAGGATGTAGAGGCCCCGGTTGCGCTCGCCGTTCCCTTCGAGCGTGTCGAGCAGAATCCACGTGTCCATCAGCGACGAGACGCCGACCTCGGAATGTTCGGGGTCGTCGTGATGGCGGGCGAGGCTCGTGAAGAGCGCTGTGATCTGCCGGCTCTTGAAGAAGTCCAGGAGCCGCGTCAGCGCCGACCTCACCTCGCTCTCGCCGCCGACTGAGGTGAGGTTCGTGATCGGGTCAATCACGACGACGCCCGGGTCGAACTCGCTCACGAGCTTGTGAATCAGCACGAGGTGCCTCTCCAGCCCGTGCAGCGTCGGGCGGGCCGGGTAGAAGCGCAGCAGCCCCTTCCTCACCCACCGCCCCAGGTCGAGCCCGATTGAGCGCATGTTGCGCAGCACCTGCTGCTCGGATTCCTCGAACGAGAAGTAGATGGCGCGCTCGCCGCGCGCGCACGCGGCGTTGACGAAGTTCGCCGCGACGCTCGTCTTGCCCGTGCCCGCCGTGCCCGTGATCAGCACGCTGCTCCCGCGGTAATACCCCTCGCCGCCGAACATCTGGTCGAGCTGCTCAATCCCTGTCGGGACCCGCTCATTCGTCGCCGGGTGTTCGAGCCCGAGCGAAGTGATCGGCAGCACCGAGATGCCCTGCTCGTCAATCAGGAACGGGTATTCGTTCGTGCCGTGCGTCGAGCCGCGGTACTTGACGATGCGCATCCGCCGCGTCGTGATCTGGTCGTCCACGCGGTGGTCGAGCAGGATCACGCAGTCCGAGACGTATTCCTCAAGCCCGCGCCGCGTGAACTCGCCGCCGCCCCGTTCGGCGGTGATCACGGCCGTGACGCCGCGCTCCTTCAGCCAGCGGAAGAGGCGGCGCAATTCGGCGCGCAGGGTCATCTCGTCTGAGAGGCCGGAGAAGAGCGCCTCAATCGTGTCGAGCGCCACGCGCTTCGCCCCGACGGTCTCAATCGCATGCGCGAGCCGGACGAACAGTCCTTCCAGGTCGTACTCGCCCGTCTCCTCGACCTCGCGGGGTTCGAGGCGGACGTGATCGAGCGCGAGCAGTTTGCGGGCGGCCAGATCGTCAAGGTCATAGCCGAGCGACCGGAAATTCTGCGTCAGCTCCGCGGAGGTCTCCTCAAACGACATGAAGACGCCCGGCTCGCCAAACTCCTGCGCCCCGCGGACGATGAATTCCATCGCCAGAATCGTCTTCCCGCAGCCGGCGGAACCCGAGACGAGCGTCGGGCGCCCTTTCGGCAGGCCGCCGCCGGTAATTTCATCGAGCCCCCTGATCCCGGTCGGGGCTTTAGGGAAGACTTCGTTTTGAAGATGCCTTCTGTTATTCGACCTTGCCACCGCAGGATTTCCTTTCTTCTATGAAGATCGGGAACGTTCGGGCGTGGCAGAAGATAATCACCCTGATTATCCGGTCAGAGCCGCTGCCGTTGCCCCGATCCGACACCCGGGCCGAAAACAAGACGACTCATCGGAGTCCACGGAGGGATTTGCCTGATCACGCCGGCTTCGGATAGCAGCCAGATCGGGATTGGTGAGATGGGTGCTTTTACAAGGGCCGCCGAATTCATACTGCGTAATATATATGTTGCGCACCTGTTTTATCTGAAGACGCCGCCTGTCCAGCGGCAATACACTTTTGCCGCGCGCTCAAGCATCAGGCACGAAATTCAGCAAGCTACGCGCCAGAAGGTGAATCAAGTCGAAACATTAGCCAGAGGCGGCGGGCTTCAATCCGCCGAAAGCTGCTGTTATGCTGGCCGGGCTGGGAACATTCATCACTGTCAGATCCAGACATCAATGTGGAGCAGGTATTGGTATGCGAACCGTGTCACGATTACTGACGCTCATTCCGCTTTATCTCTTCCTTCTTCCGGTCTGCTCGTCCGCGCAGAACGCGGCGACGATCAGGGAGTACAAAAAAGTCTTCACGACTTACCCCTACTCCGACCCTAACCCCATCCCGGTCGTGGGCAAAATCTACCCTTACTATCGTTACGATATGTACACCGACCGCCCGGTCAACCGCGAGTGGACTGTCGTCGAACTTGAGAACGATTACATCAGGGTGATGATCCTGCCGGAAATCGGCGGGAAGATCTGGGCCGCGATTGAGAAAGCCACGGGCAAGCCGTTCATCTACTACAATCACGTCGTCAAATTCCGTGACATAGCCATGCGCGGCCCGTGGACGAGCGGCGGGATCGAAGCCAATTACGGCATCATCGGCCACACGCCCAACTGCGCCACGCCGGTTGATTACCTCGTGCGCAAAAACCAGGACGGCAGCGTGAGCTGCTTCATCGGCGTCCTCGACCTGCTGACGCGCACGCCGTGGCGGCTGGAAATCAACCTGCCCGCGGACAAGGCTTACTTCACCACCTCGTCTTTCTGGTACAACGCGACGCCGCTCGACGAGCCTTACTACACGTGGATGAACGCGGGGATCAAAGCCGCCGGCAATCTCGAGTTCATCTACCCGGGCACGCATTACCTGGGGCACGATGGCGAATACGGCTCGTGGCCCGTCAATCGGGAGAACGGCCGGGACATTTCGTTTTACGAGCAGAACAATTTTGGCGGCTACAAGTCGTATCACGTCTTCGGCAAATACACAGACTTCTTCGGCGGCTACTGGCACGACGAGGATTTCGGGATGGCGCGCTATTCCACGCACGACGACAAGGCCGGGAAGAAGATATGGATCTGGGGCCTCTCGCCGCAAGGTATGATCTGGGAGAAGCTGCTCACCGACAGCGACGGCCAGTATGTTGAAGTGCAGTCGGGGCGACTCTTTAATCAGTCCGCGGATCGCAGCACCTTCACCCCGTTCAAGCACAGGGGCTTTGCGCCGTACGCGACCGACAGGTGGACTGAATACTGGTTCCCGGTCAAAGGAACGAAAGGCTTCGTCAAAGCCAGCCAGTACGGGGCGCTCAACGTCAAAGCTGAAAAAGGCGAATTGAAGATTTACTTCTCGCCCGCGCAAGCCATCAATGACAAGCTGGAAGTGTTCGAAGGCGACAGGCTCATCTGGTCAAAACAGCTCGCCCTCAGGCCTCTCGAAACGTTTGCTGACACGATCAGTGCGGAGGTGAAGCCGGATCGGTTGCGCGTCCGCCTGGGCGGCAACAAGCTGGAATATTCGGCGAGCCCCGACGCCGACGTACTCAGCCGCCCGCTCGAATCGCCGAAGGATTTCGACTGGAATTCGGTTTACGGACTCTACCTCCAGGGCAAAGAGGACATCCGCCAGCGTTATTACGCCGCGGCAAAGGAGAAGCTCGAAGCCTGCCTGCGGAAAGACCCGAACTTTGCCCCCGCGCTCCCCGATCTGGCTATGCTTGAATACGGCAATCTGAACTACGGGAAAGCGGTCGAGTACGCGAAAAAGGCCCTCAGCATTGACACCTACGATCCGGCGGCGAATTACTGCTACGGCCTGGCGAGTCTGCGACTGGGCAAACCTGCTGATGCGAAAGATGGTTTTGATATTGCTTCAATGTCGGTCGAATATCGCAGCGCGGCGTATACCGGACTGAGTAAAATTTATTTCCGCGAAAAGCAGTTCGGGCGGGCGATTGAATACGCGCACAAGGCCCTGGATTTCAACCGCTACAACCTCGACGCGTATCAACTCCTCGCCATCGCCCACCGTCTGCAGAACAGAGAGGGCAAAGCCCGCGAGGCGCTCGATCAGATCCTGTCTTTTGACCCGCTCAATCACTTCGCCGGATTTGAAAGGAGCCTGTGGGAGCAGACCGCGGGCAGCCGGCAGGCATTCGTTTCGCTCGTCAGGAACGAAATGCCGCACGAGACTTTTCTTGAGCTGGCGGTCTGGTATTACGACCTCGGGCTTTTGAAGGAGAGCGAAGAGGTCCTGCGACTGGCCCCGCAGAATCCCGAGGTGCTTTACTGGCTCGCGTTCCTGAAGGGCAGGGCGGGGGATTCAACCGCGGCCTCATTCCTTCAAAGGGCCGGCGCGACCTCGCCGCACCTCGTCTTCCCGTTCCGCGCGGAAACGGCGGAGGTCCTGAAATGGGCGATTGAGCATGACTCCGCCTGGCAGCCGAAATATTACCTGGCGCTGATTTACTGGAGCCGGAACGATCAGGCGAAGGCGAAGGAACTGCTCAGAAGCTGCGGCTCGACTCCGGATTACGCGCCTTTTTATGCCGCCCGTGCGGCCTTGCTGAACGAAAATCCGCTGGACGATCTGTCGCGGGCGGCGAAGCTCGACGGCAAAGAGTGGCGTTACGGAAAGATGCTGGTTGATTACTACGTCCGCGACAAGGATCGACGACCGGATCAGGCATTGCAGGTGGCGAAGAAGTATTACGAGCAGGCCCCCGACAATTACCAGCTGGGCGCGCTCTACGCGAAGGCGCTGCTGCTCAACGAACAGTTCAGGCAGGCGGCCGACCTGCTGGCGAAAATCACCATCCTCCCTTACGAAGGTGCGACCGACGGAATCCGCTTGTACCGGGAGGCGCAGCTGATGCTGGCGCTCGAACGGATGAAGGCCGGAGACTACGCGCCGGCATTGCGATTCGTCGCGGCGGCGAGGCGGTGGCCGGAAAATCTGGGGGCCGGCAAGCCGTATCCGGAAGACGCTGACGAAAGGCTGGAGGACTGGCTGGAAGCCGTCAGCCTCGAAAAATTGAACCGGCGGAGTGAGGCCGTGACAGTGCTGAACAGGATCGTCAACTTCAGCCGTAAAAGGTACGGCGTGAGGGCGCTGCTCACGGCCCTCGCATTGCAAAAGCTCGGCAGACAAGCCGAGAGCGAAAAGCTGCTGAGCGACTGGAAATCAAAGGAGCCCGGCAGCCCGCTGCCAGACTGGGCCCTGTCTGTGCTGCGGGGGGAGAAGACACCCGGGCCGACTGTAGATGATCCGGATTTCAGGGTGATCAACGAATGGCAGGCGATCAGGGCTGACCGGTGAGGCCGGGCCGGATGAGCTTCGTAAATGATGCCGGAGCCTGGCTCGCCTTCATCCCGGCAGGTCAACGATTTCAGCTTCAGCCGCCGCCAGCGCTTCCTCGATGTCGTGAATCCGCGGGAGAACCTGCCAGGAGCCGAAGCGATAAACCTTCGGGGAATGCAAGTCTTTCAGGTCTGAGGGCCGCGTCAACCAGAAAGCCTCACGAGGTGTAAGATTCAGTCTCTGGCGCGCCGCCGTATACTGACTGCTGCTGCCTGCGAGGATAAAAATTGCGTGTGAGCGATCTATACTTTTCAATCGGACCTCCATCGGCTTTTCCCACCTTTCTTCTTCCGGTTATGCTGACCCGCCGTCAACCGCTGTTTCGGTTGCGGCAGGTTCGTCGCTTTGCGGGGCAGGGGCTGGCGTACTGTTGCCGATCCAGGTCTCTCTTTGAGATCCCGGGCACGAAGGGCGACGGGCGGCACGGAGCAGGGTTTGAGATTTCGGCTGGTGACCGGTGTTGGATGTCGCCAGTGAGTATCACTTTGAATGATGACAGACCCCCACCCCCGGGGTTCCCGCGTCAGGGACTCCAGGGTTCCGTCCCGGCTCGCCTTCACGCTTGATGGCAAGGCGCAGTATAACAGGTTGACGGAGTCAGGCAGAAGCGCGCCGGGCTGACACGACCCCTTCCCCGGACTGTCTTAAAAATTGCGCCTTCCCCGGGCTCGACCCGTTATTTCGATCCCGCTTCCGATGGGATTCTGGTAGTATATCGGGCATTCCCCTTTATCTTTATATTCTGCATATTCTGCGGTCCGTCATCATTCACCTGGCACGGGGTGTGGAATGAAGAGAAGTCTTGTACTCTTCGCTGAAGACCATCAGGACACGAGAGAATTATTTTCACTCATCCTCTCGCAGGAGGGCTTTGAGGTGGAGAAGACTGCCGACGGCGGGGAGGCGCATGAAGCCCTGGAACACGCCCGGCCTGACGTGTTGCTGGTTGACCTGATGATGCCCGGGATTGACGGGGTGGAACTGATCCGCCGCGTCAGGGGAATGCCCGAACCGGCTGACGTGCCGATTGTGGCGACCTCCGCCTTCAGCGGCCCTCACCTGGAATCAGCCGCCAGGTCCGGCGCCACCGTGGTGATGAGAAAGCCGTTCGAGCCGCGGGTGATCGCCGACGTCGTGCGGCTGGCGCTCGGGAGAGAAGACATCCCTCACGTGTAACCTCTCCTGTCGTTACTGGAGCAGTCTGATGACCGCCCCGCTTCCCTTAGATTTTTTTCAGTTCTGGTCAGGGCCGGATTTGCGGGGTGATGCGTACTGCCCCACCAGTTCGACGAGCTTATCAAAGTCCAGCGGCTTGCCGACGGTGAAGGTTGCGCCGGCGGCCATCGCGTCAACGAGACCTTCGTTCCCGGCCCCCGACATTGCCACGACCGGGATGTTCATCAGCCCGGGAGTCCTTCTGACATGACGGATGAGTTTGATTCCATCCATGACAGGCATCCTGATGTCGGTGAGGATCAGCGACGGGCGGAACTGCTCAAGCTGCCGCACCGCGGCGGCGCCGTCAGCGGCGGTGATGACGTCGTAGCCGCCGCTGCTGATGAGTATTTTCAGTAGTCGCAGGACACCCTCATCATCATCAACAACCAGGACGAGGTCATTATCCATTGGTCTTCCTGTGTGGTCAGGGGGGCGCGCCGGACAATATAGGCGAAACGGGGCCGGATAATCCAGCCCTGCGCTCCCACGGAACTGCCACGAGCGTGAGTTGAACCTGGAGCAGGATTGAATCAGGAATGCCTTCAGGTGCGCAGGTCTTCTTCCGTCTGTTTCGATATTCACGCTTGTTCCGTTATCTCTCCTGATTGATCCACCACCAATTCGTTCTCACGGCGGCATCGCCGCGAACGCACTCGCGGTTGAGTGAAGCGGGCGGGGAGGCGTACGCTCGCTACGGCGCTGTCATAAAGTCGGCACATTTTATTATTTCAATAGCCCCGCTCCGGGCTCCGAGGGATTGCCGTTGGGGCTCTGATCCGAACTTCATCCCGCAACTGTTACATTTTCATTTTTCCGAGGTGGCGCCTTGAGCAAGATGGACGCAGCGACTCAACTCTCTGAAGTCTCAACCGCGGAGCCGGAATGTTCGGCCAATAAGAATCGCCGCAGGTGCCCGCGGTCGGGCCTCAACCTCCCGGTGCGCGTCACGGGCCACGACCGCAGGAGCGGCCAGTGGGTTGAGATGACCTACTCCCTCAACGTCAGTCGCGCAGGGGTGAGGCTGTGCCTTGACAGGAAAGTCCGGCACGGTCAGGTGGTCCAGCTGATGCTGCCGCTTCCCTTGCAGATGCGCCAGCACGGGCACGCCGACCCCGGCTACAAGGTCTACGCGCTGGTCCGGCGCGTCGAACCCCCAAAGGAAGGGAAGCGTGTCGTCGGCCTCGAATTCCTGGGCGAGAATCCGCCGCCGCGTTACGCCGACACCCCGTGGGCGCTCTTCCGGGCCGCGGAGTGGAAGGGCCCCGGCCGCCGGCGCGCGCGCCGCGGGCTCCGGTCTGAGCCGGTCTGGCTCCAGTACCTCAATAGCGAACTGAAAGTGGTCGAGCAGGGCGGCGGGCGGACCGAAGACGTCAGCCGAGGCGGTGTGCGGGTCTGCGTCCAGCCGCCCGCCGTGGATTTCGACCTGGTGAGGGTGATGGCTGTCGAGAGCGGGTTTGAGAGTCTGGCCGCGGTGACGAATCGTTACCTGAAAGAGGACGGCCTCGTGCGCCTGTGCCTGCAGTTTATCGGCGGGGAATGGCCGGTGTGATGACTCCGCCGCCTTCCTCTTCACCGACGCGCGCGAAGCACGGAGGATCTGAGTCGGACCGCGCCCTGTCACGCCCCTCAGCACGTCAGGCGCGCCAGAGCGGATATTGGTTACAGCGGTGACGGACGCATGACAGATCACATCCGGTCAACGGGAGAATTAATCGGAACAGCTTTCTGACAGGGCACACACGGGCCAGGTAAAGTCTTGCCGATTCCCAGGGCTTCGCATAGAATGGCGAGCCAATCCTGGCTCGCCCGCCCCGAAGTGTTCCGATTTTTTTCTGCCCCCGTTCAGTTTCATGTCTATCAAGATCCTCGTCGTTGACGATGAAGAGTTAATCCGCAAGATGCTCACCAAAGCGCTTGCCGACAGGTACGAAGTCTACTCCGCGGGGGACGGGCTCGAAGCAATCAAACTGGCCAAATCACTCTCACCCGATCTGGTCCTGTGCGACATCAATATGGAGGGCATGAACGGTTTCGGCGTCCTCGATGCCCTGAAAAAAGAGCTGCAAAGCGCCGCCGAGATCGTGTTGATGACCAGTTACGGCAACCTCGATTCAGTCCGGCGGGCGGCGCAGGGCGGGGCGGTGGATTTCATCTCCAAGCCTTTCACGCTCGAACGGATCGAGAGCCTGATCCAGTCGCTCGAGGAAAAGTATTTCTTCAAACCCGGGCCGGCGGCGGACGCGGGGAATGAGACCGATGGCGAGATCGTCGGCTCAAGCCCGGCGATGATCGAGTTGTTCAAGCAGATGACGCGCGTGGCGGGGACCAGTCTCCCGGTCACTATTTACGGCGAGTCGGGCACTGGCAAGGAGCTGATCGCGCGGACGATTCACCGCTTCAGCGCGTGTGCGAGCCGCCCGTTTGTGGCGCTCAACTGCGGTGCGCTGACCGAGACGCTGCTCGAATCGGAGTTGTTCGGGCACCAGCGCGGGGCCTTTACGGGCGCGATGGCGGCCCACGCCGGACTCTTTGAGGAGGCCGACGGCGGGACAGTCTTCCTTGACGAGATCGGCGAGACGAGTCCGGCCTTCCAGGTCAAACTGCTGCGGGTGCTGCAGGAGGGCGAGATCAAGCCGGTCGGCTCCAGCCGCAGCGTCCGCGTCAACGTCCGCGTCGTGACGGCGTCGAATCGCGATCTGAAGCAGGCGACTAAAGAGGGGCACTTTCGTCAGGACCTGCTCTACCGGATCAATGCCGTGGTGCTGAAGGTCCCGCCGCTCAGGGAACGGCGGGAAGACATTCCGCGTCTGATCACGCGCTTTCTCGGCAGGTCCGCCGAAAACAGGAATCGCACGGTTGAATTCACTCCGGCGGCCCTGGACCGGCTCGTCAACTACAGCTGGCCGGGTAACGTCCGCCAGTTGCAGAACACCGTCCAGGGGCTGGCCGCCTTCAGCACGACCGGCGTCATCAGCGAAAGCGACCTGCCCGCCGAGATTCTCGGTAATGAGGCCGCGCCATCCGATCACTCGTCCGCGGCGGGCGGCATGCTTTGTACGATGCATGAGATGGAACGTCAGCACCTGCTCAGGGTGCTGACTGCCACGCGCGGCAATAAGCGTGAGGCGGCGCGGGTGCTGGGCGTTGACCGCAACACGGTTGACCGGATGGTGCGCACGCACGGCATCGAGGTCAGGGCGTTCAAGAAACGATAGTTCCCGGGACAATTCCCGATCAGCCGGTTCTGATTTGCTTTGCTGCTTCATTCAGAGCATGATCAAAACCACTTCTCAGCTCTGATCATCATTCTGACAACTCCCCCCAGGAGGGTCAGAGCAGAAACAGCGCCGGGGCATAAGAATCCCGGGCGGCCCCACATCCACGAGATGTTCAGAGTACAGGCAAATATCGCGTTTTGCCTCAGCCGGTTTTGGGGCGTAACATAACGACAGTCTTCGGCCATTTATTACTGATCATTCCCCGAGACCCCCGGAACAGGAATTTCAGCCATCGGACCAGGGAGATTCTTCAAAAGGTAAGTGGTACTGAAGGCGCATTATCCCGGCAGTGACGGTCACAGGTTGAAGACCGTCCCTCGAGAACACCGCCGACAGGCGGCGGGAGGCAGGGGCTGCCGGCGTCGAAATGATGATGGCTGCTGGCCTTCAGACGCAAAATGGGAGCTATGCTGGAAAGTAAGTGTCTGGCGCCGCCGCCCGGGTCTGTTCGTACCGCAATCGGATGACGCGATGCGGGCGCCGGTCGTGCTTCACCCGACAGACTCTCGCCGGAATGACCCTTGGGAAGAGAGTCTCCTGCGCAGATACTGCTTCGCATCCGGAAGCGCAGTTTCGTGCCGGTACCGGCCGCACAATCCGTAAGTGGCCCCGCGGAAATGAGAGCTGGAGATGTCTGTGGGCAAACAGATGAACATCTGGCCCGGCGTCGCATTGCTCACCCTGTGCGTCTTCGGCGTCGCTTCGTTGCTGAGTACGACGGAGCAGGCAAAAGCTGCCGACCTGAGAAGGCACGCTCACCGGACGCTGTCCGCAATCGAATCTCTGCGGGCACTGCTGGTGGATACCGAGGCCGGGCAGCATGGTTTCATCATCACCGGGGATGAACGCTTTCGGGAGTCGTATCGCGCGGCGGAAGAGCCGCTCAGACTCCGGTTCAGAGAACTCCGGGAGCTGCTGGCAGGTAACCCCCGCCAGCAGCGGCTGAATCTGCCTGAGCCGCTGCTGCTGGCGGAAAATACGACGCTGGCGAAAGGGGTGATCGCGCTATACAGGGATCGGAGGGAAGCTGCGCCGGGCAGGGTGGTCAGCAGCAGGGCGGTGATGGACAGGATTCGCCAGGAACTCGACGCCCTGGCGCGCGAGCAACAGACGCTGCCTGAGCAGCGGGAAAGCGAGTTCAAGGCCCGCGCGCGCGCGCACATTTACATGATCGCCCTCGGGAGCCTGCTCGCGCTCGTGCTGGTCACGCTCTCCGTCCTGTTAATCCGGCGCAGCCTCGCCGAGCGGGACCGGGCGAGGCAGGAATTGCAGCAGGCGTACGACGCGCTGGAGAGCCGGGTGAGGGAGCGCACGGATGAGCTGGCGAAGGCCAATATCGGGCTGCGGACTGAAATCGCCGAACGCCGGCGGACCGAAGAGGCGCTCAGGCAGAGCGAGGAGCAATACAGGACGCTGATCGAGACCACCAACACAGGGTACGTGATCATAGACTCCGAGGGCCGGGTGATTGATGCCAACGCGGAATACGTCAGGCTGACGGGGCACGAGACGCTCGCAGAAATTCGCGGGCGACAGGTCTTTGAATGGACGGCCCAGCACGACCTCGAACGCAATTCAAAGGAAGTGGAAAAGTGCGCCCGGCGGGGGATGGTCAGGAACCTCGAAATTGACTACGCGGGCCAAGACGGCGTGGAACGGCACATCGAAATCAACGCCTCAGTGATTGATTCCCCGGAGGGGCCGCGAATCCTCGGCCTGTGCCGCGACATCACCCAGCGCAAACGCGCGGAAGAGGCGCTGCGCGCCAGCGAGGAGCGGTTCGCGCTGGCGGCGCTCGGGACCAACGACGGCATCTGGGATTCGAATCTGGTGACCGGACAGGATTACTTCTCGGACCGCTGGTGGGAACTGCTCGGCTACGAGCCGCACGAACTGCCGCAGTCGCAGGACACCTGGGTCTCGCTCCTTCACCCGGACGACCGCGACCGCGTACTCGGGCGGGTGATCCAGCACCTCGAGCAGCGCGTGCCGTATGACATCGAGTACCGGCTGCGGACGAAGGGCGGGGAGTACCGCTGGTTCCGGGCGCGCGGGCAGGCGGTCTGGGACGAGTCGGGCGTCCCGGTGCGGATGGCCGGCGCCATCACCGACACCACGCAGCGCCGGCAGGTCGAGAAGGCGCTGCTCGAGAGCCGGGCCCGCCTCTCCGGGATCGTCAATACGGCGATGGATGCCATCATCACGGTTGACGACCAGCAACACATCCTGCTCTTCAACGCCGCCGCCGAGCGGCTCTTCCTCTGTTCCGCCGGCGAGGCGCTCGGGCAGAAACTCGACCGCTTCATCCCCGAAAGGTTCGATGCGGCGCGTGCCGAAGACGGCACTCGTTCTGACCGGACGGACGTGACGGCCCGGTACATGGGTGAGCTGAATTCGTTGCGCGGCCTGCGCACCAGCGGCGAGGAGTTTCCGATTGAAGCCTCGGTCTCGCAGATCGAGAGTGCGGGCCGGAAGTTTTATACGGTGATCCTGCGCGACATCACGGCGCGGATGAAGGCGGAGGCGGAATTGCGGCGGCAGGCGCTGATTTTTGAGAACCTGACCGATGCGATCATCGTTGCCGACCTTAACCGCCGGATCGTGGACTGGAATCCGGCCGCCGAAAGGATGTTTGGCTACACCAAAGCAGAAGTGCTGGGGCTCAACCCCAGCATCGTCCAGAAGCCTGAGGACCGCGAGCGGCTCGCGCGTTCGTTCAAGGAACAGATGAACAGTCAGGGCCGCTGGGTCGGGGAGGTCAACTTTGTCCGCAAGGACGGGTCAACGGGCTGGTGCGAGACGGTGGTGGTGCTGCTCCAGGACGAGCAGGGCCGGACGGTCGCCAGGATCGGGGTCAATCGCGATATCACTGAGCGCCGGGCGGCACTTGAGCAGCTCAGGGCGTCGCAGGAGCAGTTGCGTAACCTGGCCGTGCGCCTGCAATTCGTCCGCGAAGAGGAGCGCACGCGGATCGCCCGCGAGATTCACGACGAACTGGGCGGCGCGATGACCGGCCTCAAGATTGACCTCGCGTGGCTGGCCTGCCGGCTCCCGCCCGGCGAAATGCCCATGCTGGAAAAGTGCGCCGGGATGCGCCAGCTCATCAACTCGACGATCCAGTCCGTGCGCCGGATCGCCACCGAACTGAGGCCGGGCGTGCTTGATGACTTCGGGCTCAACGCCGCCATCGAATGGCTGGCGCAGGACTTTCAGAAGCGTTCGGGGATCGCCTGCGAATTCACGTCGGGGCTCGACGACTCGCGGCTGGATCGTCACCGCGAGACCGCCGTCTTCCGCATCTGTCAGGAGACGCTGACCAACGTCATCCGCCACGCGCAGGCGACCAAGGTCAGCATCACGATTGAAAGGAAAGACAACCACCTCGTCCTCAGCGTCCGGGATAACGGCCGGGGCGTGACCTCGAATGAACTGGCGAGGCCCGAGTCGCTCGGGATCGTCGGGATGCGCGAACGCGCCCTGGTCTTTGGCGGGGAACTTCAGATCAGCGGCGAGCAGGGGCAGGGGACCACGGTGACTGTCAGGCTGCCGCTCGAAAAGCAGGCGGCCCGAGGGGGATAAATAGTGATCAGGATTCTCATCGCGGATGACCATGCGGTGGTGAGGCGGGGTCTGAAACAGATCGTCGCCGAGCAGTTCGACCAGCCGGTGATCGGCGAGGCGCAGAATGCCAGCGAAGTCCTCAGTCTGGTGCGGCTCGGGGAGTGGGATGTCGTCGTCCTCGACATCTCCATGCCGGGCCGGGGCGGCCTCGAGATACTGGGTGAGCTGAAACACGAACACCCCCGGCTGCCGGTCCTCATCCTGAGCGTCCATTCCGAAGAGCAGTACGCGCGTCGCGCCCTCAAGGCCGGCGCGGCCGGTTACCTGAACAAGGAGAGCGCGCCCGAGGAACTGGTCAAAGCCATCAGGACGGTCGTCGCAGGCCGGAAGTATGTCAGCGCTTCGCTGGCCGAAAATCTGGTCACCGCCCTGGGCACGGAGGGCGACAGGGCGCCGCACGAGACGCTCTCGGACCGCGAATTCCAGGTCTTCTCCCTGCTCGCTTCCGGCAAAACGGTCGGCGAGATCGCCACCCAGCTCTCGCTCAGTGTCAAGACGATCAGCACTTACCGGACCCGGATTCTGGAGAAGATGCGCCTGGCGAGCAACGCCGAATTGATCCATTACGCGATCCAGCAGAAGCTCGTCCCCTGAAGTGGTTGCAGGGGCGGCACGCCCGTTTATGCAGCTTCAGTCGCCTGAGACAGCCCTGGCGCCCCCACTGCCCTTGTAGGACAAACACTGACAAGAAAAAGAGTCTGTGTCTGATAGTTTTCGCCCGGCCGTCTCGGGTATCCTGTCCGTGCCTTCCCGCCCCACCTTGCAAAGCGAAGAAAAGATGGTTTCTCACCAAATCGGGCAGTGTCCGCACAGAGGTCGAAAGGAGCTTTCCTGATGACCATTGCGGGGATGATTATCTGTACGGTCTTTCTGATCGCCGTCTGGTGCGTCAGGTTCCACGACGAGGCTGATCACAAAGAGAATGAAAACCAGTGCTGCTGAACGCGGCACTCGACCCCGACGGCCTCCTCATCACGGACTGTAATGAGGCCGCGGGCTGATTTCGGACCACTGCGCGGCCTGGCCTCCTTTCAGGCCGCGATTGAATGACCAGTCACGAACCGGAAGAGCAACTGTACCTTACCCTGGAGAGTTGGAATGTATAAGTCCGGCGTTGAGCAATTCGCGTGGCCCTCGGATGTGCGGAAAGATGCCGGAGAAGAGGGGGCCGAAGAGATGAGGATCTTCATTGCGGATGACTCGGTCATCGTGCGTGAGCGGCTGACCGAACTGCTCCTTGAGCTGCCGGAAGTCGAAATCGTGGGTGAGGCCGGGACCGCCGGCGATGCGACCCTGGCCATCCGGGAGCTGAAACCGGACGTGGTGATTCTGGACATCCAGATGCCCGGCGGCAGCGGGATTGATGTCCTCCGCACCATCAGGCAGGAGCATCTGGCGTCGCGCGTGATTATGCTGACCAATAACAGCTACGAACGGTACCGGGAGATGTGTCTGGGTGCCGGGGCGGATTTCTTTTTCGACAAATCAACCGAGTTTGAGAAAGTCATCACTGTCTGCCGGGAATTGAGCGGCAACTGACCGCTCGGGGTGATGGGGACTACCGAAAATCACGGTGAAGTAACTGAGCATGGCAAAAATACTGATTACCGACGACGAACTCAGCATGCGCGAATTGCTGGAACTGGTCTTCAAACGCGAAGGCCATCAGATCACTTCCGCCGCGAGCGGCCGCGAAGCCCTGGCCGCGATGGAGAAGGACAGTTTTGACCTGATCATCACCGACGTGAAGATGCCGGACCTGACCGGCATTGACCTCCTCAAGGCCGTCCGCGAGCAGTCGCCGGACACCATGGTCATTATGATGACCGCCTTCGCCACCATCAACACCGCACGAGAGGCCTTCAAACTCGGCGCCGACGACTTCATCCAGAAGCCTTTCGACGTCGACGAGTTCAAGCTCATCGTCCGCAAGGCCCTCGAAAAACGCGGCCTCCGCGAGGAGAACGCTTTGCTCAAGCGCGAACTGCACCGGCGCGGCCAGCTCGGCGACATCATCGGCCGCAGCCCGATGATGCAGGCCGTCTACCAGATGATCGAGACCGTCGCCGCCAACCTCTCGACCGTGCTGGTCAACGGCG
>DASRDU010000115.1:0-120978 GCA_035652435.1 Blastocatellia bacterium | reverse complement strand
CCTGTGGCACTATCAGCATCGGCTGATTCGCAAGGTGCTGTCACACACGGTCTGTGTCTTTCTCAACTTACGACTTAACCGTCCGCCACTCGACCTTGACGGGTTGCTGATGGGTTGACTAAAACAAGTCGCACATTAGGTGACTATTTATGTCGGTAACTAACCCGGCCGCATACGAGAAGCCCGCCTGGATGAGAAAGCTGGCCGTGCGGCGACTGACTGAGGCGTCCCGCGGCTCAGCACTGGCGCTGCTCTCCGGGGACCAGCAGCGCGGCATCCACCTCTACAGTCTGATCAAAGACAACGGATTCTCTCACCCCACCAACCGCGGCGTCTTCTACGGCTGCTTTGCAGGCGGCGAGCTGGTCGGCGTGGCGCTGCTCGGCCACTCGATCCTGCTCTACGCGCTGCCCGGGTATGAAGAGACCGCGTTCAGCGAGTTCGCCCGGGTGGCGAATAAGATCCGCGCCAAAGGCCATGTCATCTTCGGCCCGCGCGCTTGGGTCGAGTCCTTCTTCAATCATCTGTCGCAGCACGGGAGGGAGACGAGGCTGATGAGCGAGCATCGGTGGTACGTCTGCGAGCAGGCGAAGCTGCCGCTGGAGCGGTTGCAACTGAGCCGAGCCAATTACGAGCAGCTTGACGCCCTGATGGAGGCGCACGCCGAGATGTTCATCGAGTCGAGCGGGGTTGACCCGCGGCTGACCGACCCGGAAGGTTTCCGCCGCCGCAGCGCCGAGCGCATCGAGCGCAAACGCACCTGGGTCAAACTGGAAGACGGCCGGGTGGTCTTCAAGGTCGAGATCGTGAGCGAGACGGAGGAGGCGGTCTACCTTGAGGGCGTCTGGACGCACCCCGATTACCGCGGGCGCGGGGTTGCGACGAGTTGCCTGAACGAGATCACCTGCCGCCTGCTGAAAAAGAAGAAGGCGGTCTGCCTGAGCGTCGAGCCTGAAGAAGAGGCTGCCCGTCGCGTCTACGAACGGGTCGGCTTCCTTCACACGGAGGATTACGAGGCGCGCTATCTCAAATCAATTGATTAAGGGTGCTACAGACCGGGAGCAGCCGGTTGAATGTTGAGGGTTGATAGGATGAAACAGATGGAGCATTACATCAGGATCTGGCATCAGGAAAAGGAATTGATTGTTTTTGAGAGCGTTGCCCGGAGATTCAAACTGTCTGACGGGCAGCAACTGCCGCCCGATCAATTCCTGCCTTTACTGGAGGCGAACATGGCGCACGCGATTGCGATCTGCCAGCTTAATCGGGCGATTGAGAGCGTGTTTGCTGCGGAGTCGGCGCCCTGAACCACCAGACGATGGCTGCCCCTCTTTGATATATTGCGGACAAGTAATAAAGGATCCCACCCAAACCATCCTGCTTTTTGTCCGATAATTCGATTGAACCTTCCCCTGGCACCACCCGCGTAACAATCGAAACGGGTTTCAGCAACAGGAAAGAGAGTTCAACTGAACCCCCCGATAATCCCTTCGGCGGACGAGGGGGCGACCGGTAACAAATCCGGGCGGGAGAGCAGTGTGCAATGCGCGACATCAGTCTGGAAGAAGTCCTGAAGGCCGCCTGCCGGCAGGCGCAAATCAAAACAAATACGAACATCACTCTGATCATCGGGGGTGGGAAAAATTATGACGACTGGCAATTACGAGCGGTCATTGACGGACCCGTTCAAGGGTTCTATCTGCGGCATTATGACCAGTCGCACAATCGCTACACCGTGAGGCCGGAGCCGGCTCCGGCCTCAGGGATGAACTATAACGAACTCCATGTGCGCTCGTACACGCGACAGATTCTGGACTGGATGGAGGAGATCAAAAGGAGAATCGCCGCAGGAGATGATGACGAGAGTCGCGTGCGACGAGCCGCCTAGAGTCCGGACAAGTAAAGTCACACATGAAGTCTATTGACATCCTGCATCGGCGAAACCATTCCTGTCCCTTTCACACATGCTGACGGAGGGCCACACCGGAGGCGGGAGTGGAGTACCGCGCTGGTCGTCGCGCCCTCCTTCTCCCAATAATTCACACTCAGGGCGAGTCCGGCGATGACTCGCCTTTCTTGTCTCAGAAATACCCTTTTGCCTTCGATAGCGGAACTGAAAACGGAACCTGAGCGGAACCGCTGTTGCGTGATTAGGTGTAAATCCCTGAGTTAAAGAGGTTTGTGGTGAGGTTGGATGACGGAGAGCGAGGGATTCGAACCCCCAAGTCCTTTCGGACGCCGGTTTTCAAGACCGGTGCAATAGCCATTCTGCCAGCTCTCCGCAAGTGGCCTGAACCGGGCGAAATCCTAGCACGGAGCCGGCCGATTGCAAAGTACCTGACCCCGGGGGCGCATCAGTGCATCCAGGTTGCGGCGCTGCTCTTTCGGTATTAGTATTCGCGTGTCTTATCGCAGTCGAACTGCATCAGTGATTCAGGAAAAGCTCCACACATGCCCGGACGGTTTCTGCTGCCGTTTCTCGCCTGCCCGGCGTCAGGCAGATGATTGAAACCGGGCGACTACAGGCTTCATCAAAGGTGGGAATCAGCCGCCTGCTCCGAAGGGGTACGAGGTTCGTGAAAACTGAAGTCCTGAAAGGCGTGATGATCGGAGCCGGATATTTTGCGGCCCATCAGGCCGAAGCGTGGCAGCGGATGCCGGGCGTCGAACTTGCCGCCGTCGCTGACTTGCAGCCGGGCAGGGCAGAGCAGTTCGCCGCGCGCTGGCGGATTGCGCGCGGCTATACGGCGGCCGAAGAGATGCTCGAGCGTGAGCGGCCGGATTTCGTGGACATCGTGACCCGGCCCCCGTCGCACCTCGCGCTCGTGCGCGCGGCGGCTGAACGTGGCATCCACATCATCTGTCAGAAGCCGATGGCTCCGACCCGGGAAGAATGTATGGAGATGGTGCGGGTCGCGGCGGCGAAAGATGTGAGGCTCATGATTCACGAGAACTGGCGGTGGCAGCCCTGGTTTCGCGAGGTCAAAAGGCTGCTCGAACTCGGGCTGTTCGGCCAGCCGTTTTACGCCGGCTACGTGATGCGCAACGGGGACGGGCGCGGCGCCGAGCCTTACCCGGCGCAGCCTTACTTCCGCGAAATGGGGCGGCTGCTGATTGATGAAATGGTGGTTCACTTCCTCGACACGTTTCGTTTTCTGCTCGGTGAAATCAATTCGATTTACTGCCGGCTCAGACGCCTCAACCCGGTGATCAAAGGCGAAGACTGTGCGCTCGCGCAGCTTGAGTTCGCGAGCGGCGCCCAGGGTCTGATTGATGCCAATCGCTTTTCGGGCCGCGCGTTCCCCGGCGGCACCTTCGGCGATTTCACGCTCGAAGGCGAACGCGCGCGGATCAGGGCGACGCCGGAAGGTGAATTGTGGCTGACCGAGTACGGGAGGGACGAGGTCGCCCACGAATTCGTCATTTCGACCCGGGGCTACAAAGGCGACAGCGTCAGGGCGGCGCAGGGGCATTATCTTTCGTGCCTGCGTTCGGGCACGCGTTGCGAGAGCGAAGGCGAGGAGTATCTGAAAACAGTCGCCGCCGTCCATGCCTGTTACGCTTCGGCGGAGACGGGACAGGTTGTTTCTCTTGTTTAGAGTTGCGCGCTGACTGATCAAAGACTGCCGATCAAAATCGGCCGCAGAGAGGGCCGCCGCCGCTATATTTTCAAAGGAGCCAGTATGTCACCAATCACACGACGGACATTCATTCAATCATTCACCGCCGCCGTCGCCGCGCCCGCCATCATCAGGGCGCGCGGGACGACGAAACGGTTGCCCATTGCGGTCTCAACGCTCGGCTGCCCGAAGTGGGACTGGAAGACGATCCTCAGTAACGTCTCGCAGTCGGGCTTCGCCGCGATGGAACTGCGCGGGATCCTCGATCAGATGGATCTGCCCAAAGTCCCCGAGTTCACAGGCGGCAGGCTGAAATCGAGTATGAAAGACCTGAGCGCAGTGGGCCTGAAGATTTCCGACCTCGGCGCGTCGGCGCAGATGCACGAGCCCGATCCGGCGAAGCGCGCGAAGCAGATGGATGAGGCAAAGCGATTCATTGACCTGGCTTACCAGATGAAATCGCCTTACGTGCGCGTCTTCCCCAATCAGCTGGTCAAGGGCGAAGAGCGCAGGGTTACAATCGAGCGCATCATCTCCGGCCTGCGCGAACTGGGCGAATACGCCAAAGGCACGGGCGTGACGGTGATCGTCGAGTCGCATGGCGAGTTCACGAATTCGCCACTGCTGCTCGAGATTCTGAAAGGCGCGGCGATGCCGAGCGTCGCCTTCCTCTGGGACGCGCACCACACCTGCGTCGCCGGCGAGAAACCGGAAGAGACTTACAAACAGCTCGGCAAATATGTGCGTCACACCCACCTGAAGGATTCGGTTCCCGCCGGCCCCGCCGGGAAAGAACGTCGCTACGTGCTGACCGGAACCGGTGAAGTGCCGGTGAAGGAGACAGTGCGCGTGCTGGCGACCAATGGCTACAAGGGGTATTACTGCTACGAGTGGGAGAAGCGGTGGCACCCTGAGATCGAAGAACCCGAAGTCGCCTTCCCGCATTACGCGAAGGTGATGAAGGAGTATCTGGCGGAGTTCGGGGTGAGGGCGTAAGCGAGGTGACACAGATTTTCGGCCCGTGCGAAGCGTTGGGCATTCAACTTAACCACAGACCGCGGTCTGCCGAAGCACCTGAGGAGAAGATGTGATGAAGAAAGACCAGATCACGCGCCGCGAATTTATCGAGCAGACGTCATTGACCGTGGCTTCGGCCACCGCCCTGCCCGCGCTGCTTTCAGAGACAGCCGAAGCGGCGGACAAGGCGAAGCTGCCACAGCGCCCGCTCGGGCGGACGGGGGTGAAAGTCCCGATTCTCGCCTTCGGCTGCGGCAGCCGCTTTCTGATGTACAAGGACGAAGACGAGGCCATCAGGATTCTCAACCACGTGATTGATTCGGGCATCACCTACCTCGACACCGCCTGGGCCTACGGTAACGGGCAGAGCGAGACGCGCGTCGGGATGGTGATGAAAACCCGCCGCAGGGAGGTCTTTCTGGCGACCAAGATCAACGAACGCGCCCGGACCTATGATGGCGTGATGCGTGAAGCCGAGCAGAGCCTCAAGCGGTTGCAGACGGATCACGTTGACCTGCTGCACCTCCACAGCCTGAAGCAGGCGGACGATCTGGCGCTGATCGAATCGAAGGACGGCGCGCTCAAGGCCCTGTATCAGTTGCGCGAACAGAAAGTCTGCCGCTTCATCGGCATGTCCAGCCACACCGACGGCGCGACGATGGCGAAGGCCATCGAACACAACGACCTCAACTGCGTGCAGATGGCGATGAACCCGGCGCGCGCGAATCAGTTTGAGGAGCTGGCGCTCCCGGCGGCGAACAGGAAAAACCTTGGCGTGATCCTGATGAAGGTCACGGCGCAGGACAAGCTGGTCGGCGACGGACTCGGCAAGGCGAGCATTGACGCGCTGCTGCATTACGCCCTGAGCCTGCCCGTCTCCGCCGCCGTCATCGGGATGCCGAAGCCGGAATTCATTGACCATAACATCGCCACCGCCCGCGCCTTCAAGCCGATGGGCGCGGACGAAATGGACAAGCTGCGCACACAGGTCGCCTCGACGCGCGTCGGTCTGGAGCGGTTCTTCATGCACCACCGCGACGGCAGCCGCGCGTGATTTCACCCCCGGGAGACTTTTTCATGTGGCAGCCCCGCGCAACGGACGTCCGGTGGGAGTGGATCGGCGAAGCATGGAAGCTGTTCGCCGCCCAGGCGATGACGTGGAGTCTGATGATGGTGATCTTTGTGATCGCCATCATCATCCCCTTCCTGCCGATCGTCTTCACTCTGAGCGCGGCGGGAATATTCGCGTCAGACTGGCAGCGCGGTGACTGGGGGGCTTTGCTCGCCGGGCTGGGGCTCACGCTCCTGCTGCTGGTGGCGGCCGTGATAGTGATCATCCCGTTGTCGGTATGGTTAATGGGCGGGCTTTACCGGGCGGCGATCAGGCAACTGCGCGGCGAGGCGATTTCGCCCGGCGACATCTTTTCCGGGGGCGATTGTTTCGCGCGCCTGCTGGGCGCCGTGCTGCTCCTGCTCCTCGCCCGCATCGTGGTGAGTGCAATCATCGGCATCCCGAGCCGGATCCTTCACCAGCTCGGCCCGCTGACTTCGCTGCTCAGTTCCGTGGCCGGGATGGTGATTACGGGGCTGACATTTTACACCGGCCCGCTGATCGTCGGCGCCCGGGCGGGCGTCATCGAGGCGATCAGCGCGAGCGTCGAGGCTACAAAAGCGCACCTGCCGATGTATACGCTCTTCGCCCTCGTCGTCGGCATCCTGAGTTACATCGGGCTCGTTGCGTGCTGCGTCGGCATCGTTGTTACCGGGCCGCTCTATTTTCTCATCACTGCGGTCGCGTACCGTGATGCCTTCGGGCTCCCGGGCGCGCAACGGGCAGGGCAACTCCGCGACCCGTACGCGCCGCCACCCCCGCCGCCGAATTACGGGGCGGCGCCGCGGACAAAATTCTGTCACAACTGTGGGGCGGAAGCGCCAGCGGTCTCCAGCTTCTGCCCGCGCTGCGGCAGCACATTGCCCGCATAACTGATCCGCTGATGTGGGGACAAGCTGCCGGCTTGTCGCTCGCTCGGCGAAGCACCATTGACCTGCAAAGAGACGATTAACGTAAGCGAGCGACAAGCCGGCAGCTTGTCGGACAAACTCACAGGAGGCTGATGATGCAACAACGGGTTTCACCGCAAGTGCGCTGGGAGTGGATTGGCGAGGGGTGGAAGATGTTTACCGACCAGTGGCTGACCTGGGTGCTGATGCAACTGGTTTTTTTCCTGATCGTGTCGGTCGTGATGGCGCCATTCCTGCTGATCATCTTTGCCGTGGCCAGCAGCATGTCTGACAGCGGCGGGGGTACGGCCATCATTATCCTGCTTTATCCGGTGATGTATCTGGCGATCATTCTCGTATCAACCTGGCTGTTGTCGGGGTTATACGGGGCGGCCTTCAGGCAGTTGCGTGGCGGACAGCTGGCGATTGGCGATCTGTTTTCCGGCACACCGTACTTCCTGCGAGTCCTGGGCGCCAGCCTGCTGATGGGCATTATGATCGGCATCGGAGGCGCCTTGTGTGTTATTCCGGGATTGATCGTCGCCGGGCTCGTGTTTTTCACCATCCCGCTGGTTGTCGAAGGCAATCAGGGACCGATTGATGCGATCCGCAACAGCATTGAGCTGACGAAGCAGGAATGGCTGATGTTTGCAGTCTTCGCCTTTGTTCTGGGACTTCTCGCTCAGGCTGGCGCCATTCTTTGTGGCGTCGGGGCGCTGGCGACGTTCCCGCTGCTCTTCCTGACTCACGCGGTTGCTTATCGCGACTGCGTCGGCGTCTCCGGCGCACGCGGCTTCACGCCGGCAATGCCGCCGCCGCCACCGCAGTATGGCGCGCAGCCGCAGTACGGCGTCTCCCAGCAGCCGCCACCACAGTACGGCGCGCCTCAGCCTCCATCGCCGCAGTATGGAGCGCCCCAGCCGCCTCCGCCGCAGAATTACGGCATGCCCCCGCAATCTTACGGCGCGCCCCAACCCCCACCGCCGCAGCCGCCACAAGCAAATCAGCCGAGGTCCTGCCCGAACTGCCGGGCGCAGGTGTCACCGACCTCGAAATTCTGCCCGCACTGCGGGACGGTGATGGGCCAGTAGGCGACGGCGACGGGGTGAATAAAGATTGAGCGTTGAGGGCTCCAGTCGAAGCCGGTCACTTCTTCGACTGGAGCCCTCATTATTGAAGGCCGCCACCCTCCTGCCTCCGTCCGCATCCCGACCGTCAGATCGCCGGGGCGCATATTTATGCTCTGCCTGAGCAGGAAAGAGTGAGGTAGGATGTGAGTCGGTCGGCAGTATGTTGGAGAACAGGAGGACCCGGGGAACGTTCTTCGGGAAACGTTATGGAACCTGCAACCGGAACAATCCATGTCGCCATCGTCGAAGACGACCGCTCACTGCGCGAGGGCCTGGGCCTGCTTATCAGCGCCACGCCCGGGTTTCGCTGCCCGCGCACTTACGGCTCGGTGGAAGAGGCTTTGCGCGGCATCGGTGGCGAAGTGCCGGACGTCCTGCTGCTCGACATTCACCTGCCGGGGATGCTCGGCTCCGAAGGCACCAAAGTATTCCGCGAGAAGTTTCCGACCATGCAGGTGCTGATGCTCACGGTTTACGCCGAGCAGGATAAGGTCTTCGAATCCATCTGCAACGGCGCCTGCGGCTACCTGCTCAAGAAGACTCCGCCGGCGAAACTGCTCGAATCAATCCGCGAAGCTTACGAGGGCGGCGCGCCCATGTCGCCGGAGATTGCCCGCAAGGTCGTCACGCTGTTCCAGAAAACCGCGGCGCCCGAAAGGATTGATGAACAGCTGACGCCGCAGGAAGTGCGCCTGCTCCAGATGCTCGCCGAAGGTCACAGTTATCAGAGCGCCGCCGGCCAGCTCAACATCAGCATCAACACCGTCCGCAATTACATTCGGAGCATTTACGAAAAGCTCCACGTCCATTCCAAGAATGAGGCCGTCAGCAAAGCCCTGCGCAGTCGGATCATTTCATAGCCCTGGTGAAGGGCGTTCACGATGCGGGACCGGGGATTCGACAAGAGACATTGGCAGTAGAACCATCTCGCTCTCCGTATTAAACGCGAACTGGTCGTCGTTCCGGATCAGGAAGCCTCCAACTGCCCCCTTCACGTCCGTCAGTCTGAAATCCCCGGGTTTTTTCAGCAACTGTGGGTCAAAGGCCGTGATCGTGATCCCGGTCTGATCAGGGTTATCAGCCATACTCCTTATGAAGAGTGATGAATCATACTGTGGGCGAGCCAGCGACGGCTCGCCTTTTATCACAAGCGCGGGCAGTGATCTCACTCCCTTCGGACGCAATCCGATCAGCCGCACACGGCGCCTGCCTCACGTTAGTCCCTTCGCCCGCGAATAGCTGCTTCTTCGGCTGCGAGCAGCGGTCGTAAAACCAGCGCGCGCCCGTCTCATCGCCGAAGCCGACCCGCACAATATCTCAGTGCCGTCAGCCATCAGTCTACGGCACCCTCAGCACAGGCCCCGAATGGCGCGTTGCCAGCGGCGAAGGCAGCCCGGCGATGTGGATATAGCCCAGCAGCCAGAGCAGCAGGACGACCCCCAGGATCGCCAGGAGAATGTTCGACCTCCCGCCCCACAGGGGATAGCGGCGGTAGCGGGTGGTATAGGCCGGGTAGTACCGGGGGCCGCCCCAGCTGAAGAGCCAGACCGCGAACACAATTATGAGTAGGAGTATCAGCATGTCTCCTCCTTTATCCAGTTCCTGATAACCAGAAAGCAAATCCTGTTCCACCCTCGGGGCGGCTGGTCAGCAATGGCTCGCCTTCTGGTTTTCATGAAACCGAATCAGATTTTCATAAGCCGGTGGCCACCAGCGGTCAGCTTTCAGGTCTTTCCCGCTTCCCATTCCCGCAATCTCAGGTTATTGCATTGATCGGATTCCGGCAGGGGGAGAGATGCCCGCTGACGACTGACCGCTCTCTTCAAAAAAACGCACAGATATGCTCTGCCCGCCGGGTCGGAAACAATCTATTCTCACCGCGCATTCGACGAAGCAGTAATGGACAACCTCATCTCAGGAGCAACCGGAGCCACGGTAATGTCACAAGCATCAACTTCTCTGCTGTTTCCCCCGTTTCACATCCCGGCCAATGTGGATCTGCTGTACCGCGACAAGGCGATTGTCTCGCTCGAACGGCGGGCCGTGCAGGTGCTGCGCTACCTCGCGGAAAATCACGAGCGCGTGGTGACCCGGGAGGAATTGCTCGAAGCCGTCTGGCCCGACACTTTCACGACCGACGGCGTCCTGAAGCGGGCCATCTCGCAGGCGCGGCGGGCGCTGGGCGACGCGGCCGAGGAATCACGTTACATCGAAACCTATCACGGGCGCGGCTACCGCTTCATCGCCCCCGTCACCCGGGGCCCGGCGGCTGCGGCCGGCAATAACTCAGTTGACGGAAATGAGGCAAAGCAGGGGATGCCGGCCGGGGCTTTTGCTCCTGCGATGCAAAGCCAGCCTGCCGCCCCGGGACGCGCGCTCGAAGTCATTGTCACCGGAGTCCCCGATTACAACCAGATGGTTGGGCGCGAAGCGGAACTCGCCATGTTGCAGGGCGAATACCACCACACGCTCGAAGGCCACGGCCACCCGGTGCTGCTGATCGGCGAACCCGGCATCGGCAAGACGCAGCTGGCGCGCGAATTCGGGCGCTGGGTGCGCGAGCAGGGCGCGCTGTGTCTGTCGGCGCGGTTCTTCGATTATCAGGCCAGTCGCCTCGCCCCATACGAAGTCCTGCTCGATCTGCTGCGGACTGCGCTGTGCGGGGGGAAAGAGAAGAGCGAGGCGTGCGATCTGCGCGTGCTGGCCATGACGCAGCTCGGCGTGATGCTGCCGGAGGAATTGTTCGTTGATGCGAGAGTCATGGCCGAAACGCGCGCCACGGGGACGACCGGGCCGCTCGCGACCGGTTCGCTCGCGTGGCGGCGCGAAACCGGCCCGCTCTCCAGCAGCACTTCGCGCGCGATTGTCCCGATCAGCCAGTGCTTCATCCGCGTCAGCCGGGATCGCCCGCTCGTCCTCGTCCTCGATGATTTACAGTGGGCCGATGAAGCGAGCCGTGATTGTGTCGGCTATCTGATGCGCACGCTGCAGAGCGAGCCGCTGATGATCGTCGGACTCGCGCGCGCCGAAGCCGCGACTGATCGCGATCACCCGCTGGCCGACTGGCTGAAGAAGCAGGCGAGTTACCGCAGCTACACCAGCCTCGCGCTCAGGCCGCTGGATGAAGTGTCATGCCGCGCCGCGATTGAGGCTGCGCTGGGTGAGAAGGTCGGCAATCTGCAAATCCCGCCGCAGGACTTGCAGACGCTGCACCGCGTGACCGGCGGCAATCCTTACTTCCTGACCGAAATGCTGCGCCTGCTCGTGGCCGAAGGCGTAATCACCTTTGCGCAATCGTCATGGCACTGGCACGGCATTAAAGACCTGCACCTGCCCGACACGATTGTGATGGCTGCGCAGGCCCAGCTGGATCGCCTGTCAGAGGAAGTGCGTGGGATGGCCGAATGCGCGGCGGTGCTGGGCGATGAATTCCGCGTGGCAACGCTGGCGCAAATGACCGGGCAGGGTGAAGGGGAAATTGAGCGATTACTTTATGAAGGCGTGCGGCGCGGCGTCCTGTCTGAACGCGGGGTTTCGGCCGGCAACGACGGGCGCTTTTATCACACGATCCTGCGGCATGTACTTTACGACGACCTGCCGGTACGCCGGCGCAAACGGCTGCACTTGCAGGCCGCGCAGGCCATCGAAACAGTTTATGCCGCCGAAGCCGAGCGCGTCGCCGACGCACTCAGCGCACATTACGAAGCCGCCGGCGACGTGTCACGCACCTTCGAGTGGAGCATGCGCGCCTGGGAGGCCGCCAGCAGCCGCTGGCACTGGAGTGAAGCTATGTCCTGTATTGAACGCGCCAACCGCGCCGCCGAGGAACTCAGTCGTGCTGGCGAAAACCAGCTCGCCCCCGTTGACCGCCTGCGGCTGCTGTTCGGCGTCGGCGAAACTTATTACGCCGTCGGCAGGCTGAAGGAATCCGAGGCCGCCTACGGCGAAGCTGTCGCGCTCGCGAATGCGCTCAATGATCGTGGCGCCCTCGCCGTCGCGCTCCTGCAGCAGGGCCAGACGCGCATGGGTCTGAGTACGTATCGCGAGGCCGGGATTTCGACCGAGCAGGCGCTGGAACTTTACCGCCAGATGAACGACCAGGAGGGCGTCGCGCTCACGCTGATTCAGCTGGGCGGCATCCAGGTGCGGCTCGGCCATTACGAGGAGGCGGCCCGGCTGGCCGAACAATCGCTCGAAGGCATCGCGCTCAACAGCCAGATCGCGGCCATCGCCTTCGGCCTGCTCGGCTGGGCGCGCGCGTTGCAGGGCCATTACACCGAAGGCGTGCCGCTGCTCGAACGCGCCGTGGATTACATGGGCAACATCGGTGACGTGCAGCGGCGCGCGCTGCTGCTGCGCCGCCGGCACTGGGCCGACCTGAGTCGCGGCCGTTACGAAACCGCCATCAGCCTTGCGCTGCGCGCCCGCAATGACTTCCACAGTGTGGGCGACGCCCGCGGCGTGGCGCAGATGGAGATGGGCCTCGGGCAGGCGCGCGTCGCGCAGGGGCTTTATGACGAAGGCGCCGAAATGCTTGAGCGCGCCCGCGCGAGCGCCCACGCGATTGGCGACATCCACCTCGAATCCGAGGCGATGTGGCTGCTGGGCCGCGCTTACTGTGAATCGCGCCGCGCCGAACTGGCTGCCTCGTTACTGGAAGAATCGCTCGGCCTGGTTCGCGAAGTCGGTGACCGCGACGATGAATTCCGCGTCCTGACCGACCTCGCGCGTCTGAAAATCGCCGAACAGAATTACCAGACCGCTTTGCAACTGACTACCGAGGCCGTGGTGATTGCCACGGAGTTGAAAAATCGCGACGGCCTCGGCGTCGCATTGATCGAGCAGGCTCGCGCGCTCGCCGGATCGGGGCGACCGCGACAGGGGCTGGAAGCCATTGGGCGCGCAATCGAGCTGCTTGACGAGTCTGAATCAGGCGAACGCTGGCGCGCATACCGTGCGCTGGCTGAAGTGCTGGAAGCGGCCGGCAAAGAGAAGCCGGCGCAGAATCGCGCGCTGGAAGCATTGCGCCGTTGTGTCGCGCTGCTCGATGAAATTCGCAATCAGCCGGAAGAAGACGATGCCGCGCGCCGCTTGGCCATCACGCGCGCCCGCCGCGCCCCGGCGCGCGACCTGCATGCGATGTTGCTGAAGTGTCGGCTGGTGGAAGAAGCAAGCTTGATAGCGCAGGCGTGGTTTTTGAATGAAACGACGACTGACAGGGATTCAGTGAGAGGATAACGAAGTCTGTCCGCGCTCATCCTGATTCTCCTGTCAGGCAGCGGCTTCCGGACTTACCCGCTGTCTGTCAGAGGTGCTTGACGATTGGCAGGGTGTCGGACAGAATGAGCCTCGAAATTGCGCGCCCGTAGCTCAGTTGGATAGAGCGGCAGACTTCGGATCTGTAGGCCGGGTGTTCGAGTCACCCCGGGCGCGCCAGTACTATAAAAAAACGCGGCGGGCAGGTTTGCTTCCTGCCACGCCGCGTTTTTTGTCTGGCTTCCTGCTTCGGGTTCTTACGCCGTCGCCGGATTCCCTCCGGTGATCGGCGGCAGAATCGGCTTCAGCACCGGTTCCTTGTCCGCGGGCTTGCCGGTATTGTCAGGCGTCGTGTTGGGTGACGAGCTGTCGTCATCGAGCGGCAGTCCGGCGACCACGCGGCGGATCTGAATCGCGTCGAGCGTTTCGCGCACGAGGAGTTCCTGAGCCAGACGCTCAAGGGCGTCGCGATTTTCCAGAATGATCCGGCGCGCTCGCTCGTACTGTTCCATGACGATACGCTTGACTTCCTGATCAATCTTGATCGCGGTGTCCTCACTGTAATCCTGATGCTGCGCGATCTCGCGGCCGAGGAAAATCTGCTCTTCCTTCTTGCCGAAAGTCAGCGGACCCAGGGATGACATCCCGAACTCGCACACCATCCGGCGGGCCAGTTCGGTGGCGCGCTCGATGTCGTTCGAGGCGCCGGTCGTGATCCTGCTCAGGAAAATCTCCTCGGCCAGCCGCCCGCCCATCAGGATCGCGATTGAACCCTGAATATATTCGAGCGAGTGGGTGTAGCGGTCGCCTTCCGGCAACTGCTGCGTCAGGCCGAGCGCCATGCCGCGCGGAATGATCGTGACCTTGTGAACCGGGTCGGCATTCGGAACCTTGAGACCGACGACAGTATGCCCCGCTTCGTGGTAAGCGGTGGTCTTCTTCTCATCATCGGACATCACGGCCGATTTGCGCTCCGACCCCATCAGTACCTTGTCCTTCGCCCACTCGAAATCGTTCATCGCCACAACCTTCTTGTTGTAACGAGCCGCGTTGAGTGCCGCCTCGTTGACGAGGTTGGCGAGGTCGGCGCCGGTGAAACCGGGCGTGCCGCGCGCGATCACGGAGATATCAACATCCTCGCCGAGCGGAATCTTGCGCGTGTGGACGGACAGAATCCCTTCGCGGCCTTTCACGTCGGGGCGGTTGACGACCACGCGGCGGTCAAAGCGACCGGGCCGCAGCAGCGCCGGGTCGAGTACGTCGGGTCGGTTGGTCGAAGCGACGAGGATCACGCCGTCATTCGATTCAAAGCCGTCCATCTCGACCAGCAGCTGGTTGAGCGTCTGCTCGCGCTCGTCGTGACCGCCGCCGAGCCCGGCCCCGCGATGACGGCCGACCGCGTCAATTTCGTCAATGAAGATGATGCACGGCGCGTTCTTCTTGCCCTGTTCGAACAGGTCGCGCACGCGCGAGGCGCCGACGCCGACGAACATTTCGACGAAGTCAGAACCCGAAATTGAGAAGAACGGCACGTTGGCCTCGCCCGCAATCGCGCGCGCGAGCAGTGTCTTGCCGGTGCCGGGCGGGCCCATCATCAGCACGCCTTTCGGGATGCGCCCGCCGAGCTTCTGGAACTTCTGCGGCTCCTTCAGGAATTCGATGATCTCCTGAAGCTCTTCCTTCGCTTCCTCAACGCCCGCCACGTCCTTGAAGGTCACGCGCTTCTGCTGGTTGGAGAGCAGCTTGGCGCGGCTCTTGCCAAATGAAAGGGCCTTATTGCCGCCCGACTGCATCTGGCGAACCATAAAGATCCAGAAGGCAAGAATCAGCAGCAGCGGCGCGTAAGTGGCAAACACGGTGATCCACATCCCGGTCGTGGATGACGGATCCATCTTGACCTCGACGCCGCTCTTGTTCAGCTCCTTTGCAACTTCGCTGACTACAGTGTCACCAAGGAGGTTGGCTTTGTAGCGTTGGTTGTTCTTCAGTTCGCCATAGACTTTACCCGGTTCAATAGTCGCGGTCTTCACCTCTCCGTCCGCGGCTTTCTTCATTAATGTGGAGTAGGCTAACTCCGTGTCCGGTGTCTTGCTGGCATTGTGGAAAGTGTACCAGAGCAGTAACGCGCCGCCCGCGATCACCACCCAGAAAAGCAATTGTCTGACTGTCGAATTCAATGTCGTGTACCTCCGTTAAAAACAACTCCGGGCATTCTACCCCATTTCAGGGAACTTCGCTTGAGTTTTTACTCACTCTCAGCTGTTTCTGCCGTGAAAAAAACATAAACGCCGGCCCCGGAAACCCGGTTGCAGGTTTGTTGATCCCCAACTCCGTTGAGTGATTCAGCCATCAGGCTCATGGATTTGCCTGAGGATGCTGGCGACCAGTAATCCGGGCGTTTTTCAGGCATGCAGGTTCTGTGAAAATAAAAAACTCAGGGTGGTCGCAGCGAATAAACCGGAAGTCCGGGGTGTCACCGGTTTTAGTTTTATTCCCCATCAAGATGAATCAATGACTTACAATAAGTCAGCTTCAAAAATCCGTCTGAAGTATTGTATACAGACACCTTGGGTTTGTTCTGATTCACAGTAGGGCGTTCAGGTCAACCCGGTTTCCTGTGGCAGCAGCCTGACTGGGGAGGTTGGCTAGACGGACAAGCCGGCAATTGAATCCGCCCGCGCCGGAAGGGGGAAGGGTTGTGGAAGTCTTTCAGCAGTGGCTTGGAAAGATCAAAGGGTTACTCGATTTCCCGCTGCTCAGACTGGGCGAAACATCCATCACGCTGTGGACGTTGCTTTATTTCATCCTCCTCCTGCTGCTGCTCTTTTACTCCGCCGGGAAGCTCAGGAGCTGGCTGGTCGAGAAGCTGCTCATCAGGAGCCGGCTCGACATCGGCGCGCGGCAGGCGGTGGGCTCAATCACGCGCTACCTCTTCCTGCTCGTCGGCCTTCTCATCATCCTCCAGACCGTCGGCATCAACCTGACGACGCTCAACGTGATCGCGGGCGCGGTGGGCATCGGCATCGGCTTCGGGCTGCAGAACGTCGCCAGCAATTTCATCAGCGGCCTGATCATCCTTTTCGAGCGCCCGATCAAGATCGGCGACCGGATCGAAGTCGGCAACGTCGAAGGCGACGTCATCGCAATCGGCGCGCGCAGCACGACCGTGCTGACCAACGACAACATCACGATCATCGTCCCCAATTCCAGATTCATTACCGAGTTGATTATCAACTGGAAATACAGGGACGAAAAGGTGCGTCTCAGGGTGCCGGTGAGCGTGGCTTACGGCAGCGACGCGAGGCTGGTGGAAAAACTGTTGCTGCAGGTGGCGAAGGAAGACCCTGACGTCCTCGATGAGCCCGCCCCGGCGGTTCGTTTCATCGGGTTCGGCGAGAGCGGCCTGAAATTTGAACTGCGCCCGTGGACGACCAGTCTGGTACACCGCAAGGGGAAGCTCATCAGCGCGCTCAACTTTGCGATCTATGCCGCCTTCAGTGAACACAAGATCGAAATGCCGTACCCGCAGCGCGACCTCCACATCCGCGACGGCGTGATCGAAGTCCGCCACCTTCAGGACTCCGCCTGAATTATCGCCTCAGCGACTTCGCGGGAAACTCCGGTCAGGAGGCGCGCTCGAAGCCGTAATCGCGCTCAACCCGGCAGACGCGCGTTTTGTGTGACTGATACCAGATTTTATAGCCCTTCTGCTGTGCCAGCTTATGCTCGGCGTGCTGGTGCCAGTTTCTGATCGCCTCCGGACTCTCCCAGTACGACACGGTAATGCCCAAGCCGTCGCGCGCCGATTCGACCCCGAGAAAGCCCGGCTGTGAGGCGGCGAGTTCGACCATCCTCTCGGCCATCTCGTTATAGCCGTTGTCGCCCCCGGTTCTGAAAGAAGTGAAGATGACTGCGTAGTAGGGCGGCTCTGGTGTCCGGGCAATACCACTCATGGCTGTTCCTTTCGGTCTGATCCGGAGGTGGCTGCAGAGAACAGAATGGCCAGCCGGCGAAAGGGTGTTCCCGCCTGACTGACCATTCGATGAGACAAGTTTTCCAGACCCCGCGAGCCTCAGGCAACCGTGATCTCTTTGGCGAGGTACACGTCCTGAACCGCCTGCAGCAGAGCCGCGCCTTCATTCATCGGGCGCTGGAATGCCTTGCGGCCCGAGATCAGGCCCATGCCGCCCGCGCGTTTGTTGATGATCGCGGTCTTCACCGCCTCCTTCGTATCGCTTTCGCCGGACGAAGCGCCGCCGGAATTGATCAGGCCGGCGCGGCCCATGTAGCAGTTCGCCAGCTGATAGCGCGTCAGGTCAATCGGGTGATCGGATGACAGTTCGCTGTAGATGCGTTTGTCAGTCTTCCCGTACGGGCTTTCCTTCGTGTTGAGCGCGAGGTAACCGCCGTTGTTTTCGGGCAGTTTCTGCTTAATGATGTCGGCCTCGATGGTCACGCCGAGGTGATTGGCCTGGCCACTGAGATCGGCAGAGACGTGGTAATCCTTCTCCTTCGTCTTGAATGCTTCGTTGCGGAGATAGCACCACAGCACCGTAAACAAGCCGAGTTCGTGCGCGCGGTGGAAGGCTTCGCTGATTTCGACGATCTGGCGGCGTGAGTTGTCGGAGCCGAAATAGATCGTCGCGCCGACGCCGACCGCACCCATCTCGAAGGCCTGATCCACGCTGCCGAACAGGATCTGGTCGAAGGCGTTCGGATAGCTCAGAAATTCGTTGTGGTTGATTTTGACGATGAACGGAATCTTGTGCGCGTATTTGCGCGAACACGCGCCCAGCACGCCGAGCGTCGAGGCGACGGCGTTGCAGCCGCCTTCAATCGCCAGCCTGACGATATTTTCGGGATCGAAGTAGATCGGGTTCGGCGCAAAGCTCCCGCCCGCCGAATGCTCGATGCCCTGATCAACGGGCAGGATCGAAACGTATCCGCTCCCGGCCAGCCGCCCGTGATCGAAAAGTGTTTGCAGGTTGCGCAGCACGACCGGCGAGCGGTCCGAATCCACCCAGACGCGGTCAATGAAATCCGGGCCGGGCAGGTGCAGATGCTCTTTGGAAATGGTCTTGCACTGGTGCGAGAGAAGAGACTGTGTTTCTTCCCCGAGTAACTGCTCAATATCCTTGATATTCACAATAAACCTCCCTGGGTGGCAGAGTTTGATTTTTGGGTTTCGCGTGAGATGGCTGATTCTAGGTGGGACTGACCGGAATTGCAATGAATGCAAAGTCAAAGAATCCGCCGGCGCCAGCGTGTTCGTAAACAGCGGCGGCGGGCGGGATGCCCGCAACCGAACCGCTGACGACCGAAGATGAGACAGGATTACAGCCGCACCGCCGAAGCCGTCGCACTCGCCCGCGCCGTCGAGCAGGCCCGGCCCCCGTCGCGGCGCATCCTCGACGACCCTTTCGCCGCGCATTTTCTGAAGAATCGCTGGTACCGGGTGATCGCCCGTTCGCGGATGCTCTCACGCCTGATGCTCCGGTTTCTCGACCGCTGGGCGCCGGGCGGGCAGGAGTACCTGATGCTGCGCGCCCGCTTTGTTGACGATCTGGCGGTCAGGCTGGCGGGCGAAGGGGTGTCGCAGATCATCATGCTCGGCGCGGGACTCGATGATATGGCTTTGCGAATTCAACCGTCACTGCGCGACGTGACGTTCTATGAAGTTGACCATCCGGCCACGCAGGCGCTCAAGCGGGCGGGCTTCGCGCGACTCGGCGTGCCCGGGAATGTGCGCTTCGTCGCGGTGGATTTTGAGAGGGATGACGTCGGCACCGGGCTGCGCCAGGCGGGCTTTGACCCGACGCGGCGCGTGCTGATCGTCTGGGTCGGGGTGACGTATTACCTGACGGAACGGGCGATGGCGCGGGCGCTCGTTCAGATTGCCGGGCTCGGCAGTTCCGGCACACGGCTGGTTTTTGACTACATTCTCGCCGAAGTTGCCGCCGGGACGAGCCGCAACAAAGATGCCCTCAGCAAAGCCCGCCGCGTCGCGCAGCTGGGCGAGCCGTGGATTTTCGGGCTTGAGCCGCCGCGGGTCGCTGATTACCTGACCTCGTTCGGTTTCACGCTGCTCCGGGATTACGAGCTGTCAGAGCTGCACGCGCGATACTGCCCGCGCCGCCCGCCGCCGATGGATTACTCGCGCATCGTGGTCTGCGAGCGAAAATAGTCCGCCCCCGCCCAAATCCACCCGGCCTCCGTCTGACGTAACAGCTCACGGGTCAGCAATTCAATCGGCATTACACTCACAAACATCTGGAGGATAAATTCAATGCAGATACTTTATACATTCAGAAAGCTGGCGCTGCCGGCCATCGTGCTGGTCGCGCTCACCAGCGTGACGACCATTACCGCGCAGCAGAAGACACTCTACCAGCGGCTCGGCGGGTACGACGCGCTGGCCGCGGTGACCGACGAATTCATCGGGAGGCTGGCGACCGACAAGAGCCTTGAGCGCCTCTTTATGGGCGTGAGTGACAATTCAAAGCGGCGCATTCGCCAGCTCGTGCTGGATCAGCTGTGCGAAGTGACGGGCGGGCCGTGCTATTACATCGGTCGTGACATGAAGACCTCGCACAAGGGGCTGAAGATTACAGAAAAGGACTGGGACACCTCGGTCAGACATCTGACCGCGACGCTCGATAAATTCAAGGTGCCGGCGCGGGAGAAGAAAGAGGTGCTGACCGCGATTGCCAGCCTTAAGAGTGATATTGTCGAGCAGTAGACGATGTGATTACTGCCCTCTCCCCCGGGTGCGCCCGCTCGCTTGCGGGCGCACCCGGGGGAAATGAATTGACCCCGGCCCGACCCCGGGCTGCGCGCGCCCGAATCAGCGCCATCGGAAGCTATTCTTCCTGACCTTCCTTGCAACCCTTCAGAAGTCCTGTTTAGAATGCACGCGCTTTCGACAGCGATTCAATAATTCGGTTGAAGCCGACAAACAATCTGGTCAGCCGGCGCTCACTCTCCAGCCTGACGAGGTCATCCTCTGCGAGGGCCTGCGGTCAGGCGGCACCTGTTCGTGATGAGTCCCGGCCCGCCACTGCCGCGATCCTGCTGCGGGCAGCAGTTGGGAATCGCCGTGCTTTCATGATCAGACAAAGCAGAAAGTCCGCGCCCGGGTCATCCCCGGTTCCCTCCGGCGTCACCAGCACAAAGGAACTGATCGCGCTCATCGAAGCCGGGCGCCGGGCCGCGGCGGATTCCAGTCACGAAGAGGCCATCGCCCGGTTTGAAGCCGCGCTTTCGAGCCCGCTGCTCAATTCAGAACAGCGGGCGATGGTGCGGTGTTCGCTCGCGGAATCGCTCGAAAACCTGGCGCGCTACCGCGAGGCCATCGAGGCGATGGCTGAATACGAGAACGCGTCGGGGCGCACGGGGCTGCACCCGGTCGTACTCTTTCAGGTGTGGCTGCGGATGGGGTCGGCATACGGGTACGCGGGCGACCACCCGCGGGCGATCAATTATCTGAAATCGGCGCTGGCGCTGGCCGAAGAGCGCCACGACCCGGAAGACCTGGGCGCGTGTCACCAGGTGCTGGGGCGGATTTATCGCGCGATCGGCGAGACGCAGTTCGCGCGCGATCACCTGCGCAGGGCTTTGCAGCAGCACCGCGTCACGGGGCAGTGGCAGGCGCTCGCGCAGACTTACTTCCTGCTCGGCAACGTCTCGGTCAGCGAGGGTGATTTCCACGCCGCGCGTGATCACTTCGAGCAGGCCGTTAAGATCATCGGCGACCGCCGCGCGCCGCTCCTGCTCGGCAGCATCTACACCAACCTCTCCAACCTAATCCTCTGGCGCGAATACGGCCAGGCGGCCGAAGGCATCGAGACCATCGAGAAGGCGATCTTTTACCTGAAGCAGGCTAAAAATGACCGCATCCTCGCTTACGCCTACAGCAACCTTGGCTACGGTCTGGGCCACGTCGGCGACTGGGCGCGGGCCGAGCAGGCGCTGCACCAGGCTATCGAACTCGGCCGCAAATCCGGCGACCGCGCCGTGCAGGGGACGGCGCTCGACACGCTCGGGGAAATCACCATGCTGCGCGGCGATTTTGAGGAAGCCGAAACGCTGCTCAATCGCGCCATCGAAAACGCGCATGCCGCGAACTTCCCGTTCGGCGAAGAGCAGGCGCTCCAGACGCTGGGCCGCTGCCTGCTCATGCGCGGCGACAAGGGGCGGGCGATTGTCACTTTCGAGCATGAGCTGGCCGTCGCCACGAAGCTCGAAGACAAACGGATCGCGGCTTCGGCGAGACTGCATCTGGCGGGGGCGTATCTGGAGGCGGGCGAAGAGCGATCCGCGCACCGGCTGCTTGACGAGGCGGCCGAGGCGATTGAGTTGTCGGCGAACGTCTCCTTGGTCGGGCACTTCCGCCTCCTGAACGGATTGATGCGCGCCCGCGCCGGGGGCGTTGAAGCCGCGCGTCATCACTTCAGTCAGGCGATCACGATCTTTGAGATGGTCTCCGACCAGTATGAGGAGGCCGTCGCCCGCTATCACCTCGGATCCATTTCCATCACCCACGGCAATGCCGGCAGTCACGCGCGCGCGCGCGAAGAATTGCGCCGGGCCGGTGAAATTTTCAGGCGGCTCGGCGCCCGGCCGATGCTCGAGCGCGTCGAGCAGGCGCTCTCCGCGCTCAACCGCGAAGAGGCGGAAGAACTGAACCTGATTCTTCCCGCTCCGTCACGCCCCGCCCCCCCGCCCGCCGCCGAAGTGAGCGGCGCCCAGGTGATGCGGCTGATCGGGGCCGCGTCGTCACGCGAGCTGCTCCTGCACGAACTGGTCAGGCTGGTTCACGAGGCCGCCGCGCCCGCTCCCGTGGTCATCTTTGACGAAGTGGAGGCCGGCCGGTTCGCCGCTTCAGTGCTGGCCGGGATTGATGCGGCGGAGGCCGCCGCGCTGTCCGGGCGCGTCTCCGAAGCGTTGCGGGGGGCGGGAGGGGACACGGAAATTGACCTCGATGAAGCCCTTCTTTACAGGTTGCGGGCGAATGAAGAATTGCGGACGATACTCTACCTTGGCTCGTCGAACGCCCTGTATCTATTGAGCGAATCAATCGAACCACTGGTCAAGCTGGCCGAAGTCTGTCTTGAGCTGTGCGCCCTGCGCAGGCAGACGCGAGGGCTGATGGGTTACGAGGCGCAGGAACAGAAAAACGACGCGCGCCTGCCCGGGCTCGTCCTCGCCAGTCAGGCCATGCAGAAGCTGGCGGAAGACATCCACAAGATCCGCGGCAGCCACGTCACGGCGCTGATCACCGGCGAATCGGGCACGGGCAAGGAGCTGGTGGCGCACGCGATTCACCAGCTGAGTGACCGGCGCAATGCGCCCTTCGTGCCCTTCAATTGCACCGTCGCGCCGCGCGAGATCATCGCCTCACAACTCTTCGGCCACAAGAAAGGCGCCTTCACCGGGGCCGTCACTGATTATCAGGGCGTGATCCGCGCGGCCGACGGCGGCACGCTCTTTCTGGACGAGATCGGCGACCTCGCGCTCGAAGTGCAGCCGCAGTTCCTGCGCTTCCTGCAGGAGGGCGAAATCCAGCCGCTCGGCGCAGCCCGCCCGCTGCGCGTGGACGTGCGCGTCATCGCCGCGACCAACGCCGACATTGAAAAACTCGTCGCCGATGGGAAATTCCGCGAAGACCTCTATTACCGCCTGAACGTCATCCGCCTGCACATCCCGCCCTTGCGCGAGCGCCGCGAAGAGATCCCGTCGCTCGTGGATCACTTCCTCAACCTTTACGCGGGCGAGGCCGGGAAGGAGGGCGAAGAAGGCGAGACGCCGATCACGATCACGCCGCAGGCGCTCGACCTGCTGATGGTTTACGACTGGCCGGGCAACGTGCGGCAGCTCGCGAATGAAATTCAGCGGCTGGTCGCCTACACGCCCGCCGGCGGCACGATCACCGAGCGCGACCTGTCGCCCGTGATTTTCAGCAGCGGCGGGCAGGCCCGCACGAGCGGCTTCAGCGGGCGCAACCTCGCCGCCGTCACCAACGCGCTGCTCAACCGCGCGCGGCTGCGCGAAGAGGCCGCCCCGCCGGGCGGCGAACACCTGATCAACCTGCACTTCAAACCCGGCGAGCAGACGCTCGAAGACGTGTTCAGTGAAATCGAGCGCCATCTCATCGCCGACGCCATGCGTCGGCACAAGGGCCGCCGCGAGCAGGTCGCCCGCGAACTCGGCATCACGCGCAAGGGGCTTTACCTGAAGCTCCAGCGGTTGAAGATGAATGAGCCGGGGGAGGAAACAGGCGAAGAATGACGAAGCGACGTTCGACAAACTTTCCAGTTGGTCGTTTGCTTCTGCGGTGCGCCGGTTGTGAAGTCCGACGACCAACTGGAAGGTTTGCCGGACATTTGACGGGCAGAAGTTTCTTCTCAATCAGCCCTTGGGCGAATCTCGACGCCCATTTCACGCGACATCCGGTAAACCATCTGCACCGGCAGCCCGACGACGTTGGAGTAACTACCTTCGATCCGTTCGATGAAGAGCGACGCGAGGCCCTGAATCGCGTAAGCCCCGGCCTTGTCAAATGGCTCCCCGCTCGCCACGTACCACCTGATCTCTTCGTCATTCATCGCGGCGAATTTGACGCGCGTCACCGCCACGTCTGAGATCATCCGGCTGCCGCGCCGCAGCGTCACTGCCGTCAGCACCTCGTGCCAGGTTCCGCTTAATGCGCGCAGCATTCTTTCCGCGTCCGCCGCGTCCTGCGGCTTGCCCGCCGTCTCATCGCCGATCAGCACCGTCGTATCAGCGCCCAGCACGAGTTCGTCGCCGCGGGCCACGGCCTCCGCTTTTTCCCGCGACAGCCTGATCACGTAATCACGGGCCGCTTCGCCGGGCCGCTGCGTTTCGTCAATGTCGGCCACGCGCACCTCGAACGTGATGCCGGCGGCGCGCAGCAGCTCCGCGCGGCGAGGTGAGGCGGAAGCCAGAATGAGGGCAGGAATGGTCATATTCGAACCGACTGTCTGCTTGTCGGGTTTCCCCTTTTTGACTACACTGGTGAATCTTCAAACGGCCCTTATTGCAACACAAGAGGAAGTCGGATGTCTAACTACAGGTCTGGCCGGATGTCAGGGCTAAAAAGAGTGGTCTCGCTCGTGGTCGTCAGTGTCTTTGCATTTGCCGCGCTGCTCTGGAATCTGCCCGCTGGCGCTTCGAGGGTACTCGCGCTCGTCAGCCCGCAGAAGCAGCAGAAGGCGCAATCGGATCGCGAGAAGCTGTCGAGGAACCCGAAACCGAGCGGCACGCTCAAGGAGCGGCTCGGCGAGGATGACGGTTACGGGCTGGTGCTGTTCTTCTCCGCCGACATCGCGGGCAATCTGGAAGTCTGCGGCTGCCCGATCCACCCGCTCGGCGGCGTGGCGCGGCGCATGGGTTACATCAATGCCCTGCGCCGGCGCAGCCCCGACGCCGCAACGCTGATGGTTGACGCCGGGCACATCTTCAGCGACGAGGCCAATCAGGACAAAACAGCGTTGCGCGCTGACGCACAGTTGATGAACGACTGGATTGTGAAGGCGAACGAACAGATCAATCTGGAAGTCGTCAACCTGTCGCATCTCGATCTGCGTTACGCCAGCCGGTTGCTCAATCCTGAGGCGAATCTGAAGCCGGAGAAGTCATCGCTGATTTCAGCCAACGTCAAAGCGAAAGAAGGCGCGGCGCGAACCAGCCCAGCGCCTTACGTGATCAAAACGATCACGGGCAAACGGTTGCAAAAACCGGTGCGCATCGCCTTCATCGGCGTCACCCAACCGGCGCCCGACGACAAGAAGGCCGCGGTTGAAGCCGCCGGTTTCGTGATCGAAGACCCGCTTGAAGCAGTGAAGAAAACGCTGGCCGAAATCAAAGACAAGGTTGATGTCACCGCCGTCGTCGGTTACTTCGGCCTTGCGATGGCCAATCGTATAGCGGTGCAGAATCCCGACCTCGATCTGATCATCGCCGCCGACGGCAGCGGCCTCGTGCCCGACCCGAAGCAGGTCAACAACGCGCTGATTATGTTCGCCTCGAAGCAGACAAAGTACCTCGGCGAGTTGCGCTTTTACACCGACAAGGACGGCGTGGTTGACCGCTTCACGACCCGTTACGTCGAACTGGACGACGTGATCCCCGACGACCCGCAGATGGCACGGGTGACCAGGCAGGCGCGCGGCGAGATTGATGTCGTGCAGCGCCGCGTCGCCGAAGAGATCGCGGCGGCGCACAAGGGCCAGGGCGACCAGCCTTCCGTCTGGGTGACCGCGGAAACGTGCGCGACCTGCCACAAGACCGAATACGCGATCTGGCAGAAGTCGCGCCACTCGCACGCCTTCGCCGGGCTCGCGACAAAGAACCGCGAGTTCGATGACTCGTGCGTCGGCTGTCATTCGGTCGGCTTCAAACAGCAGGGCTTCATCAACATCAAAGCCACGCCGCAATTCGCCAATGTGCAGTGCGAATCGTGTCACGGCCCCGGCGCGGAACACGTTAAGGCGCCGAAGGCCGGCAATTACAAAACGCCCGCCGCGCCGACGAGCTGTCTGGTCTGCCACGACCCCGAGAACAGCCCCGATTTCGTCTTCGCCAAATACTGGCCGGTCATCAAACACACCAACAGCCTGAAGCCTGCCGCGAACGCAGGGGCAAAGGCTGCGGGGCCGAAACGCGCGCGCAAATAGGAAATGCTGATGGCAAAGAGAGCCCCCGACAACCCTTACAGCGTCCATCCCGGCATCAGGGTGGTTCAGGACTGGGTCGAGAGCCTGCCCGAAAAAACAGGCAGATCGCTTGACGAGTGGATCACCCTGGTCAGAAAGTCCGGGCCGAAGGATCAGAAAGAGCGCGTCGCGTGGCTCAAGCAGAAACATGGCTTCGGAACGAATGGCGCATCCTGGATCGCCGAGCGAGCGGACGGCGTCGGCCTGGAAGACAGCGATCCGGAACTGTACCTGCAAAAAGCGATTGAGTATGTGGACGCGCAGTATTCGGGGACAAAGGCCGCGCTAAGGCCCATCTATGACGAACTGCTCCGGCTCGGTAAAGCCCTTGGCAAAGACGTGCGCGCCTGCCCCGGCAAGACCATCGTCCCGCTCTATCGCCGTCACGTCTTCGCGCAGATCAAGGCGACGACCAACAAGCGAATTGATCTGGGCTTCGCCTTGAAAGATACGCCGCCGACCGGTCGGCTGGTTGAAACCGGGGGCCGCGAGAAAGGTGACCGCATCACGCACCGGATTGCGATTACCAGCCTGGGTGAAATAGACGATGAAGTGAACCAGTGGCTCCGGGCAGCTTACGATCTGGACCAGTGAATGCCAGCAAAACGCATCTGCTCTCAAAGCAGCAAAACAATCAATGTATAGCCTGCTCAAAATGCTGCCGGCGATGATTCGCCTCTCGGGCGATAACGAGGAGGTGCGCGAGCAGGCGGTTTTCGCCGCGTGGCACGCCGCGACCGGGGGCCGCCTGGAGAACGCCTGCGCCCCCTTCCATCTCTACCACCGGACGCTCGTCGTGGCGATTAAGGATCAGAACTGGAAACGGCAGATGGAGCGGGAAAGCAAAGGGTTTATCTTCAAACTCAACTCGCTGCTCGGCGCGCCGCTCGTGACTTACATCGAATTCCGCCTCGACCCGGTTCACGTCGAGCAATCGCGGCAACAGCCCGCCAGGTCATTCGAGTTCCACCACACCAAGGAGCTGAAGGAAGAATTGAAACCCGCCGCCGAACAGATCAAAGACGAATCGCTGCGCGAAGCTTTCCTGCGCGCGGCGGCCAGATGCCTGGAGAGAAAGGACAGCAGAGGGTAGGGGGCAGGATCAACCGTCTGACAGGTTGTTGGCCTCTGATTTCACTATGCCGATTACCCAATCCGAAGTCGAAAAGATCGCCGAACTCGCCAACCTCGAACTGGGCGCCGAAGAGAAACAGTCTTTGGGCATTCAGCTTGCCGCGATAGTCGAATACATTGACCAGTTGAATGAACTCGACACGTCGTCGGTCAAACCCTGGCGGCACCGCAGCGCGGGCGAAGCCGGGACTTCCTTTGCCACGCGCGACGACACAGTCGAACCGGGCCTCGGCCAGGAAAAAGCCCTTGAGAACGCGCCCGATGCCGCCGACGGTCATTTCCGCGTGCCGCGAGTGATTGGCGGGTAAATGTGGCGGCGAACTTTCCAGGCTTGCAGCCGTCCCGCACGAGAGCGCCCTTTCAAAACCATCAGGCCTGAAATCATCCGCAAGCCGGGGAGTTTGCGAGACATCTTTCGGAGCAACAAACTTGACCACGACGATTACTCCTGACCTTACGATTGACGAATTGCACAAGCTCTACGCTTCCGGCGACGCGAAGCCGAGCGAAATCACGCGCGCCGCGCTGGAGCGCATCGAGCAGCGCAACGAGCGCCTGAACGCCTTTCTGACAATCAACCGCGAAGGCGCGCTGCGGCAGGCGGCGGCGATGGATGCCGGCATCAAAGACGCGATAAAGGACAAGTCGCTCGCCGGCATTCCAGTCGCTGTCAAAGACAATATGTGTACGACGGGTGTGCGGACCACCTGCGGCTCGCGCATCCTCGGCAATTACATCCCGCCTTACACCGCGACGGCTGTCGCGAAACTCGAAGCCGCTGGCGCGATCATCCTCGGCAAGGCCAACTGCGATGAGTTCGCGATGGGGTCGTCGAATGAGAACTCCGCCTTCGGCCCGGTGCGCAATCCCTGGAATGAGGATTACGTGCCCGGCGGAAGCTCGGGCGGTTCGGCCGTCGCCGTCGCGGCCGGGCTCGCTTCGGTGTCGCTCGGCTCGGATACGGGCGGTTCAATTCGGCAGCCGGCTTCGTTCTGCGGCATCGTCGGGTTGAAACCGACATACGGGCGCGTCTCCCGTTACGGGCTCGTCGCGTTCGCCTCATCGCTCGATCAGATCGGGCCGTTCGGCGTGAAGGTGCGCGACGTGGCGCGCACGCTCGGGGTGATCGCCGGGCGCGACCGGTACGATTCGACTTCAGCCGATGTCACGGTGCCGGATTACCTGGGCGCGCTGACGGGTGACGTGAAGGGACTGCGTGTCGGCGTGCCACCGGAATGTTTCGGCGGGGGGCTGGACGCCGAGGTCAAAGCGAAGGTCGAGGCCGGGATCAAAAAGCTGGAAGGGCACGGCGCTGAGATCGTCGAGGTTCACCTGCCGCATACGAAATACGCGATTGCGGTTTATTACCTGATCGCGACCGCCGAAGCTTCGTCGAATCTGGCGCGCTTCGACGGCGTGCGCTACGGCTTTCGCGCCGAGGAAGTGCGGACGCTCTCGGACCTGTACCGCCGCACGCGCGACGAGGGGTTCGGCGCCGAAGTCAAGCGCCGCATCATGCTCGGCACGTTCGCGCTCTCGTCCGGGTATTACGACGCCTATTACGAAAAGGCCCAGCGCGTGCGGACGCTGCTGGTGAATGACTTCGCCGAGGCCTTCAAGAAGTGCGACGTGATCGCGACGCCGACCGCGCCGACCCCGCCGTTCAGGCTCGGCGAAAAGAGTGACGATCCGCTGGCGATGTACCTGAACGACATCTACACTGTCACGATCAATCTGGTCGGCGTGCCCGGGGTGAGCGTGCCGTGCGGCGTTTCAAGCGCGGGGCTGCCGATTGGCCTGCAACTGATCGGAAATCACTTCGATGAGGCGCGGCTGCTCAACGCCGCGTCCGCCTGTGAAGGCTGAAGTCAATGTCAGTCTACCGTTACCAGCCCGTTGACCTCTCGCGCATCTCGACCTATCCGCTCAATTCACGTTTGAGCAAAGTCACGGTGCGCGAGTTTGCACGCCCGCTCACCGACGACGAAGCGCGGCAGAGCGCGGCATTGATTGATTCATTGCCGGATATTCTTGCCGCTGAGAGTCTGCGCGCGGTCGCCGCCGCAATCGCGCGGGCGAAGAATCAGGGTCGCGCCGTCATCTGGGGCATCGGCGGTCATGTGATCAAGACGGGACTTGCGCCGATTCTGATTGACCTGATGAAGCGCGGTTTCGTTTCGTCCATCGCGATGAACGGCTCGGGCGTGATTCACGATTTCGAGATCGCGCTGATCGGCTCGACTTCCGAAGACGTGGATGAAGCGCTCAGCACAGGCGCTTTCGGCATGGCCGAAGAGACAGGCCGCCTGATCAACGAAGCGATCAGACGCGGCGCGGCGGACGACATCGGGCTTGGTGAGACCATCGGGCGTTCATTGAGTGAAATGCAACCGCAGTTCGCTGAATACTCGCTGCTGCATGAGGCATACAGGTTGAAAATTCCTGTGACAATCCACGTCACGATTGGCGCGGACATCATTCACCTGCACCCGCACGCCGACGGCGCGGCGATTGGCGCGACGACGCACCGCGACTTTCGCCTGATCACTTCCATCGTCAAAGAACTCGATGGCGGGGGCACTTACCTGAACGTCGGGTCAGCCGTGACGCTGCCCGAAGTTTTTCTGAAGGCTGTGACCGTAGTTCGCAATCTCGGCCATTCGTTGCGCGATTTCACCACCGTGAATTTTGACTTCATCCAGCATTACCGCCCGCTGACGAATGTTGTCCGTCGGCCTGTTGCCGCCGGTGCGGGCGAAGGCTTTCAAATCACTGGCCATCACGAGCTGATGATCCCGCTGCTCGCCGCAGCCGTCATCGGTCAGCACCCGTCTGCGTCCTGAAAACTTCTCATGGTTTGCCAGCCATTTGCCGTCTGACTTCCTGAATCCGCTGTTCCATCGCTGCCCGTCAGCGATTCTCATTTGGTGAAATCTGAGAGCGCCAGGCCGGAGGGGCCGCAAGCGAGCTTGCGGCCCCTCCGGCCAGTGGCACTCATTCCGTGTTGCCGGCGGGATCATTGATGCTTCATCCGTTGCGGTTGATCCTGCTGCCCCAGCAACTGCTGCAGGGCCTGCTCCAGGGCCGTGAGGCGGGCGTCGAGTTCGGCGTTGCGCTCTTTGAGGGCCGCGTTTTCAGTCTTGATGGCTGTGATCTCAACGTCTCTGTGTTCGAGCGTGGTCTGTTGCTCCTGCACGGCTTTGATCAGGACGGGCACGAGCCCGACGTAATTCAGGCCCAGCGTTTTGGCCTCATCCCTGCCTTCCGTTACCAGCTCGGGGAGAATCATCCGCACTTCCTGGGAAATCAGGCCGAGTTGCAACTTCCCCTCCGGGTTGTCTTTCCAGCGCCAGGTCACGGGCCGGAGTCGGAGCACTTCACGCAGGCCATAGCCCAGGTTCGCCACCCCCTGCTTCAGCCGCGCGTCTGAATTCTGGGTGATGGAGCCAGTGACATAGACGTTGCCCTTGAAATAGCCGGCATCGCCAGTATTGCTCTCGAACCTGCCACCCGTGCCGCTGTCGCTATAGCCATAGACGCCGATGCCGATGCCACTCTGACCCTCCACGCCATAGCCCAGATTGCTATAGCCCCACACCCCCCTCCCGAGGCCGGTGTTAAGGCCATACACACCGGCGTCGGCGCCACTAACACTTCGCCCATATACGCCGTTGCTGGTGGCGCTGTCGCCATATACGCCGTAGGTGTTGGTGCTGTAGCCATATATGCCATAGCTGCCGGTGCTTTTGCCATATATGCCATAGCCGCTGGCGCTTTGGCTGTACACGCCGATGCCGTTACTCTGTACCTCAAGCTTTCCACCAACTGGATCGTTAGTCCCGATGCCGACGTTGCCAGCATAATCAATTGCCAGGCGTGTGGCCGCCGCATCATCATCATAAATGCCAAAGAAATTTCCCCCCACCCCAGGGCCGAGGCGGAAGGAACGCGGGTTGGCAGCGTTGGTGTTCCGTAACCTGAGAAGATCAAAGCCACCGGCGGTAGCATCCGCCGCTATCTCCAACTTCGTACCCGGGTTGGTCGTCCCGATGCCGACGTTGCCATTTCTGCGAATCGTCATCTTCGCCGCCCCTGCCAGTGTCGCTTCGTTGTTCGCATCACCAGTATCTCGCACCCGGAACTGCATCCCGATGGAGTTGTTGCCGGCAATTGCCATCAACCACTCTACTCCGTCGGTCAACTGCAACTGCGAGGTCGCGCCTGTCGCCGCCACATAGCGCAGCTTCGCTCCCCCGCTCCCGGTATTCCATAACCGCTGCAGGATGTCGCCGCTGCTTGAGCGCTGCAGGTCGAAGACTCCGCCCGGCGACGAAGTCCCGATCCCGATGTCGCCACTCGGGCTTTCGGTCACCGTCGAATCAACGAGCGTCGCCCCATCAGCCGCGAACTTTGCGATCCGGTTGGCCGCCCCGGCAGTGATGTTCACCTGATTCGGCTCGAGGGCTTCCTGACCAGCTTTCCCCTGCTGCTCGCTCCCGCCCTGCACGGCGCGGCCCGATGAAAGGCGTCCTCGAATGGCACCCGGGTTTGCCGCCGTGGTCTGGATCGTCCCGTCGGGGAAGACTATGCCTTTGCTCGTGCGAATCAGCCCGGCCACATCGAGCCGCGCTTCGGGCCGCGCGACCCCCAGACCGAGATTGCCTTCCGGCGTCAGCACCATCTGCACCTCATCCTTCCTCCCGAAGAAGTCCCCGGCCCGCAGGCTCAGTCCTGAGGTGCTGCCGGCCACTTGGCCGACGCTCCCGTCGTGAGCCATCACCGTAGTGGTCAGCGCCTCACCATCGCCCAGAATCCTGAGAGGGGTGCTGCGCTCGACACTGCCGGAGGCGAAGGCCTGCCGGCTGCCTTCGAGCGCTGCGGCCTGGGCGGCCGAGAGTTGCCCCTGCTCCGGCGGCCTGAGCGCCGTCTGGCCTGCCTCGATCCGCACCAGCCCGTGCCGGAGATGGATCTGACCGGAGAGAGCTTTGACCGTCACCAGACAGAGGTACTCACCATCCGCCACGCGCTGCCCCTGCTGATCCTGCGCGGGCCAGTCGAGCAGGTTGCCGGGCCGGAAGTCGGAATCAAAGAGTTTCTCGCCGCCCGGCGCAAAGACTTCGAGCCGCACCTGCATGACCTCGCCGGGCGCGACGAAACGGACCTGCTCGCCCGAGGCAGCGGCGGTAACCGAGGATGACGGAGCCGGGCGCACTGCCTGCGCCTGGACCAGGCCGCAGGTCAGGATGAGTAAGCACAGACTGAGAACGGGACGAAAGCACGTGAGTCTGGCCGACATGGCGATGAACACCGCCGCCCGTCGCAGTCTGACGAACGGCGCGATCACCTCTGCGAGTTCTTCGACCTCAGGCCGCACCTCTTCGTCCTGCACCAGCGTCTCGTTGTGGTTGCCGACTGGTACTCTGATAATGGGCGCGATCACCTCTTCGAGTTCCTCGACTTCGAGCCTGATCTCATCCGCGGTCTGACTTGGTTGCGTGTACTGTTTCATAAGGACTCCTTGTGACCTCCGGGGAGGTCTGTTTGAGACGGCGCATGAAGCGTCCCCGCCTCGAAGTGTTACTATGGCGGGCGGCGGTCTCGTGACCAACGTCCGTGCCACTATGCCTGGGCTCCAGGGGTGTTTGCTCACCTCTGTTGCCTGCACCACCCTAAGCGACGATTGCGGCCGCCACCCGCCACGCCCCTGAAGATTTTTTTCTGACCACTCGGTTCGCGTGGGTGGCGTGGGGGGAGGGTGCTATAATCCGCGCCGTCTTCACTTCTTCTCCTGACACGAATGCTGGTCTATGACGGCACCTTCTCCCCAGGAAGTGACTCAACTGCTCCTGGCTTGGCGCGCTGGCGATCAGGTGGCGCTCGATCAATTGATGCCGCTGGTCTATCAGGAACTGCACCGGCTCGCCGCCCGCTACATGCGGCGCGAAAACCCCGGCCACACCCTGCAAACTTCGGCGCTGGTGAACGAGGCTTTCCTCCGGCTGATTGAGCATCCGCAGATCAACTGGCAGAACCGCGCCCACTTCTTCGGGCTGGCGGCGCAGATGATGCGTCACATTCTGCTCGATCACGCCCGCGGCCAGGCCCGCGCCAAACGCGGCGGCGGAGCGCGCCAGGTATCGTTTGATGAAACGGCGATAGTGTCAGGGCAGCGCGCCACGGAGTTGATCGCACTGGACGATGCGCTCAACGACCTCGCCAAGCTCGACCCGGGTAAAAGCCGGCTGGTCGAACTGCGGTTCTTTGGCGGCTTGAGCAACGAAGAGGTGGCAGAGGTGATGGGGATGTCACTGCGCACGGTCGAGCGCGAGTGGCGGAAAGCCAAAATCTGGCTGCATCACGCCATTATCAGCAGCGAACCTGATGAAGCCTGAACGCTGGCAACAGCTCGATCAATTGTTGGAAGCGGCCCTGGAGCGCCCGCCCGCCGAGCGCGCCGCTTTCCTCGCCGAGGCCTGCGCGGGTGACGAGACGCTGCGTCAGGAAGTCGAGTCGCTGTTGCGCTCGGATGAAGCCGCGGAGAGCTTTATCGAAACACCCGCCACCGCGCTGGCGGGTGAAGTGCTGGCCGCACAGCAGGCCCGGTCACTGGTGGGCCAGCAGCTTGGTCACTATCAGATACTCTCTCAACTTGGGGCGGGCGGGATGGGCGAAGTCTGGCTGGCGCAGGACACCAGGCTGCACCGGCGCGTGGCCTTGAAGTTGTTGCCTGCCAGACTGACCGCCGACAAGGACGCTGGCCGACGCTTCCTGCGTGAAGCGCGCGCGGCGGCGGCGCTCGAACATCCCAACATCTGCGCCGTCTACGAAGTCGGCGAAGAGGGTGAGCGCAGCTTCATCGTCATGCAGTACGTCGAAGGCGAGTCGCTCTGCGACAAGCTCAGGCGTGAGCGGTTGAGCGTGGAAGCCAGCGTGGCGCTGGCGAGCCAGATCGCTGACGCGCTCGCGGAAGCACACGCGCATCAGATCATCCACCGCGATATCAAGCCCGCGAATATCATCGTCACGCCGCGCGGACAGGCGAAGGTACTCGACTTCGGCCTGGCGAAGTTCATGCAGGGTGAACAGCCGGCAGACGGCGAAGCGACAACGGCCAGTCTGTTGAGCACGCCGGGTCTGGTGATGGGGACTGTGCCTTATATGTCGCCCGAACAGGTGCGGGGTGAAGAGCTGGATGCGCGCACCGACATCTTCAGCTTCGGCACCGTACTCTATGAGATGATCAGCGGGCGGCGGCCCTTCGAGGCGAAGAGTACGGCGGAGATCGTTTCCGCGATCCTGACGCGGGAGCCGCCGCCGCTGCGAGATCAGGAGGGAGCCGTGCCAGTAGGGTTGGAGCGGCTGGTGCGGAAGTGTCTGGAGAAGGAGCAGTCGCGGCGTTACCAGACGATGGAGGAGTTGGCCATTGACCTGGGGCGAGTCCGCCGTGAGGGAAAAAGCGATCAAGTCGAATCATTCACCGGCGATGCGGCTACCGCGAGCGTGGAGGCAGCCGTCAGCCAGCACCGTGCAGAGTGGCGAAGGCTGCTCAGTTCTCGCTCTGCACTGGCCATGATAGTTCTTGTGATCCTGGGGGCGGCCACAGCCTATACGCTGTTCTTTCGCCGCCCGGCGCTGACGCCCGCACCTGGCATCAAATCCATCAACTCCGCAGCCTACGATGACTATATGCGCGGCAAGGTGATAGTGGGCAGCGAAAACCGTGAGGATAATGAGACGGCCATCAAACTGCTGGAACAAGCCGTCAGAGCCGATCCCGGCTTTGCGGCCGCCTGGGCTGGGCTGGCGCGCGCTTACAATAAAAAAGCGTTCTATCTCGCGCCCGGGGCGGAGAAGAAGCAGTTGAATGTTGACGCCGAAGTGGCCGTCGAAAAAGCGCTGACGCTCGACCCGGATTTGGCGGAAGGGCATTATACCCGCGGCCTCATCCTGTGGACGCCCGCCAGACGTTTCCCGCACGAGCAGGCGATTCAGTCCTACAAGCGCGCGATAGCTTTGAATCCGAAGCTGGATGATGCGCATCATGAACTGGGCGTGGTCTACTTTCACATCGGCCTGCTCGATAAAGGCTGGGCGGAGATTGAAAAGGCATTGGAGATCAATCCAGGCAATACCCTGGCGCGGTTTCGCTTGGGTGTCATCAACATTTATCGGGGCCGGTATGAAGAAGCCCTCGCGGTCTTTAAAAGCACTCCACGAGACACCAATCCCGCACTTTTTGATCGCAATCTGGCTACGGCTTTATTCCAGCTTGGGAGAATGGACGAGGCGTCGGCTGTCGTCGAAGAATACTTGAAGACCTATCCGAAGGACGAAGGCGGAAACGTGACCAGCGTCAAGGCGATGCTGCTGGCCCGGGCCGGCAAGGCGCGCGAAGCGGAAGAGACGATCCAGCACGCCATCGAGATCGGAAAAAGTTTTGGTCACTTTCATCACACCGCTTACAACATCGCTTCGGCTTATGCGATTCTCCATCGGCCTGCGGAGGCCGTCAAATGGCTGGAGGTCGCCGCCGATGACGGTTTCCCCTGCTATCCCTGGTTCGAGTACGACGCAAACCTGAATAATCTGCGGAAGGATGAGCGGTTCATCGCTTTTATGACCAAGCTCCGCAAGCAGTGGGAGCATTACCAAGCCACCTTGTAAGTAAGTTGAGCTAAGCGTGAGGCCGGAAAGGCAATGATGATTTCAAAGACAATCTCCCATTACCAGATTCTGCAGAAGCTCGGCACGGGTGGGATGCAGCCTTGATGGCGGTCGAACTGGATATGCACCGCGCCGAGGCGCATATCTCACATAGTCGCCAGCGAATGACAAAATCGCTGGCGACTACGCCGAAACAAGCGGCAATATCTGGATGCCTGAGTTGAAGTAGCTCAGAGCAAAATCACTTTGAAAAAGGGCAATGAACATCCGCCTTCAACTGGCTCAATGATCCGCGTCAGCGTTACAATCCGCTGTCTGTAATACACCGGAAGCCTTAACTGAAAACAGAGAACAGTCACAGGTTGCCTGATAACACCATGCTTGAACTTGCCATACGAGCGGCGCATGAAGCCGGACAGATTCTCCGCAATTATGCCGCGCGCGGTTTTGAGATCACCAACAAAGGGCGCATCAATCTGGTCACCGAAGCTGACGTGGCCAGCGAGCGGCACATCAAGGAACTGATCACCGCCCGCTTCCCGACGCACCGCATCATCGCCGAAGAGAGCGGGACGAGCGATCACAGCGAATTCGAATACTGCTGGATCATTGACCCGCTCGACGGCACCACCAACTTCGCGCACGGTTACCCGTGTTATGCCGTCTCGATTGGCGTCGAGCGCAAAGGCGAGCTGATCGCCGGGGCGATTTATGACCCGTCGCGAGACGAGATGTTTGCGGCCGAACGCGGCGCCGGTGCCACGCTCAACGGGCAGAAGATTCGGGTCTCGGAGATTGACCTGCTCGAAAAGGCGCTGGTCGTCACCGGCTTCCCCTACGACGTGCGCGAGCGGATGGACGAATACCTGCCCTCGTGGCGGCGCTTCCTCGAACGCGCGCAGGGAGTGCGGCGGCTGGGCGCGGCGGCGATTGACATGGCCTGTGTCGCCTGCGGGCGGATGGACGGTTTCTGGGAACACGGCCTCAACCCATGGGATATGGCAGCGGGCGCGGTCATCGTCGAAGAGGCCGGCGGGCGGATGGGCCAGCTCGACGGCGCGCCGTTCGACACTTACCTTCCGAGCATGCTCTGCACCAACTCTCACATTCACGAAGAAATGCTTGCGGTGCTGCGCAGTCTGCGTGCATAATCCGCGCAGCTCGAAACACGTAAAGAAAATAATCACGGCAAAAGGCCAATGTCCGTAACTCACGAAAAGATGAAACGCTAGGCGAAACAATCGGAGCGCTGCAGATCTGAAGCCGGGCGGGTGACGTCTGATCCCGCGGCCGGCTCGCTTTGATCTGCGCCACGATTCCCGCCCGAGGGTTAGTGAGTTACGGACTGCAAATGTCACAAGGCGGATTCCTCCTCCTGCTGCCTTCTGATATTGGCCTTTTGCCTTTTTGATTTTATGAACGAACAAATTGAAATCAGAACAAACACTCTCCCGTCGAATGCTTCGGGCCTCTGGGCGTCGGTGCGCGAAGCCCTGCTCGGCTCAGGTCAGGATTTCACCGAAGGCGGCATCGGCCGCGCGATCTTCCTGCTCTCGGTGCCGATGGTGCTGGAGATGATGCTCGAATCGCTCTTCGGCATCGTCAACGTCTTCTGGGTCGCGAGGCTGGGCGCGGACGCGATGGCCTCGGTTGCAATTACTGAATCAGTGCTGACCGTCGTCTTTACCGTGGCGCTTGGCCTGAGTATGGCGGCCACGGCCACGGTCGCGCGGCGTACGGGCGAAAAGGATGCAGCCGGGGCTTCGCACGCCGCCGCGCAGTCCATTCTGCTCGGCGTGATTGCTTCATTGCCGATTGCGCTCGTGGGATTGTTCGGGACGCGGCTCATCTTTCAACTGATGGGCGCGAAGTCGGGGGTGATGGAAACCGGCCTCGGTTACGGCACGATCATCCTGGCCGGCAACGCGACGATCATGCTGCTGTTTCTGATCAACGCCGTCTTCCGCGGCGCGGGTGACGCGGCCACCGCGATGCGCTCATTGTGGTTCGCCAACATCGCCAACATCATCCTCGATCCGCTGTTCATCTTCGGGGTGGGGCCGTTCCCGAAATGGGGCGTGACCGGTTCGGCGGTCGCGACGACCATCGGGCGCGGCGCCGGCGTCGTGTTCCAGCTCTGGATGCTGCTCGGCAGTCACGGCCGGGTGAAAGTGAAACTCAGCGAGTTCCGGCCCGACTGGAAACTGATGTGGAAGCTGCTCCGGCTTTCGCTCGGCGGGATGTTCCAATACGGCGTCGCGACGGCGAGCTGGCTGGCGCTGACGCGCCTGATTGCCGAATTCGGCAGCGCGGCGCTGGCCGGCTACAACGTGGCGCTGCGCATCATCATCTTCGCCATCCTGCCTTCGTGGGGAATGAGCAACGCCGCGGCCACGCTGGTCGGGCAGAACCTCGGGGCGGGCAAGCCCGACCGCGCCGAGAAATCGGTCTGGCGGGCGGGCCTCGCCAACATGGTTTTCCTCGGGTTCGTCGCCGTCGTCTTCGTCGCTCTGGCCGAGCCGCTGATTCGCATCTTCACCGATGACCCCGCCGTCATCCCTTACGGCGTCTCGTGTCTGCGCTGGGTGAGCTACGGTTACATTTTTTACGCGTGGGGCATGGTGATGGTGCAATCGTTCAACGGCGCGGGCGATACGTACACGCCGACAGTCATCAATCTCTTCTGCTACTGGCTGTTTCAGATCCCGCTGGCATGGACGCTGGCGATGAAGACGCAGATGGGCGCGGATGGTGTATTTGCCGCGATTCCCATCGCTGAGTCGTTGCTTGCCGTGGTCGGGATGCTCGCGTTCCGGCGCGGGACGTGGAAAGAACGGAAAGTCTGAGGCGAAGTCAGCGATGAACAGTTATGGATCATAGCTACCGACAGTTCAGGAGTCAGGCCGAAGCTCACGAGTTCCTGAAAAATATAGGGGCACCGGCCAGACTCATTCGCCACGTTTCGCTGGTCGGCGAGGCCGCCGAACTGTTGATTGAAAGGATCAGGCAGATTGGCGTGTCGTTTGATGAAGAGTTCGTCCGCCTGGGCGTGGCCTTTCACGACGCCGGGAAGACGCTGCATCCGGAAGAGCTGGACGTGAAAGGCAACAGGCACGAGCGGGCGGGCGAAGAACTGCTGAAGCGGTGGAACGTTGATCCGGCGCTGGCCCGATGCTGCGTCTCGCACGGGCAGTGGCAGGTGATGGATTGCTCCTTCGAGGAGTTATTGATTGCACTGGCGGATACTTTATGGAAGGGAAAGCGGAACGAGGAGCTTGAGAAAAGAGTGATTGCCGGCGTCGAAAACTTGTCAGGACGCGATAAATGGGAGATGTTTGTCGAACTGGATTCGCACTTTGAATCCATCGCGGCGGGCGGATCAGACAGACTTGCGCGAAGCAGGTGAGCTTTCAATCTCTCTCAGGGAGAGGCCGCAATGTCCGGGCGTGATCGCTTTACTGCCTGTAAAATGACGGGGATTCATCGTAAACAACCAGACGCAAAAAACAAATGTCTTCATCACCCGAAGCTTTCACCCCAGACAAAAAAGGCTCGCAATTCGTTCAGAAGCTGAATCTCTTTGACGCCACGATGATCGTCATCAGCGGGATCATCGGCTCGGGCATCTTCATCAACCCGTACCAGGTCGCGCAGATCGCCGGGACGCCGTTCCTGATCCTGGCGATCTGGGTGGCCGGGGGCGTGCTGGCGCTCGCCGGGGCGTTCGTCTTCGCCGAACTCAGCACCGTGCTGCCGAAAGTCGGCGGGCAGTACGCCTTCTTCCGCGAAGCCTTTCACCCGCTCGTCGCGTTTCTGCACGGCTGGTCTCTGCTGCTGATTATTCAGTCGGGCGCGACGGCGGCGGTCGCCGTGGCTTTCGCCACTTACGTCGCCGATCTGGCGGGCATCGCGAAAGGGCTGATTGTGCCGCTGGCGGTAGCGATGCTGCTCGCGCTCTCGGCCTTTCACGCGCTTGGCATCAAGCCCGGCGCGGTCGTCATCAACGTGATTACGTTCGGCAAGACGCTCGCGCTCGCGGTGATGATTGTCGGGGCGTTCGCGCTGACGAAAGGTTCCGGCATCAACTTCCGGCAACTGGCGCCGCCGGACAAGACCGGGCTCTCGCTCCTGTCACTCTTCTTCGCGGGGCTGGTGCCGGTGATGTTCACTTACGGCGGCTGGCAGAATCTGAATTTTGTTGCCGAAGAGGTGCGTGACCCGCTGCGCAACCTGCCGCGCGCGATTCTGATCGGCGTGCTGTGCGTGATCGCCGTTTACGTCAGCGCGAACTTCGCGTACGTGCATGTGCTGGGCGCGCCGGGGCTGGCGGCGACGGAGACCCCGGCGGCCGACCTGGCGAGAAAACTGGCCGGGGATTTCGGCGCGGGAGTCATCAGTACGCTGATTTCGATTTCGACGTTCGGATTCCTGAATCTGGCGCTCATGACCGCGCCGCGAGTCTATTACGCGATGGGCGCGGACGGCGTCTTCTTCAAAAGCATCGGGCGGCTCAACCCGAGATTTCGCACGCCGACCGCCGCGATCCTGTTGCAGGGCGGACTGGCGGCGGTCTTTGCGCTCTCGAATACCTACAAGGAACTCGTGAGTTACGCGGTTTTTGCCGACTGGATTTTCTTCGCGCTGGCCGGGATCGCGCTGATGGTCTTTCGTCGCACCAGGCCTGACGCGCCGCGCCCATTCCGTACGCCGTTCTACCCATTGACGCCAATTCTGTTCACGGTGGTGGGATTCGGCATTGTGGCGAATACGTATGTTGCTTTCCGCAGAAATGCACTGATAGGTACTGCCATTCTCCTGCTGGGAGTGCCAACGTATTTTTTGTGGCGACGGGCGGGCTCAATTTGGAACGGCGAGCTTTCGTTGGTGAGAACGTTTTGGGTTTACTACGTCTTGGTTAGCCTGTTACCGCAGTTTATGTTGGCTGGAATCGCTTATTACGCAGGTGGGGCGACATTCCTGCTTTTGCTCTTCTACCTTTGTTATTCTGTATTTGTTTCTGTATTCGTTTCGGTGGCAGTCTGGCGCGCAGCATCCAATTACCAGGGTCAGGCCATCTGGGCTGTACTCGCCAAAACTTCAGCCGTCTTGAGGTTGATTGCGGTAGCGATTGTTGTGGCAGCGCTCGTGAGATTGGCTGCTTCTCTTTTCAATTACTAAACTTTTGACGAAATCCTATGAAGAACAGCATCTACATCACCTGGGCCAAAGCTCACGCGGCGGCGCGTTACAATCTTGCCAACAGCGGTCTGCTCGGCTGCACGCTCAATGACCTGCCGGTGCGGCCCGAAGACGTCGAAGTCAACGGCCCGAATGGCGACGGCTACAGGCCGCTCGTGGAAGCCATCGCGAAACATTACGACGTTGACCCCGATTGCGTCGTCACCGCGCAGGGGACTTCGATGGCGAACTTTCTGGCGATGGCGACGGTCATCGAGCGCGGCGACGAAGTGCTGATCGAGGAGCCCGCATACGAGCCGTTCCTTTCCGCGGCAGAGTACCTTGGCGCCGGGATCAGACGTTTCAGGCGAAGATTCGAGGACGGCTGGCAGTTTGACGTTGATGAAGTGCGGCGCCTCGTTTCACCGCGCACAAAGCTCATCGTCATTTCCAACCCGCATAACCCGACCGGCGTGCTGACTGATCAGAAAACGATTGCGCGGGTCGGCGAGATCGCGGCTCAAGCGGGCGCGCTGGTGCTGATGGATGAAGTCTATCGCGACATCCTGTTTGAAGACGCAATGCCGGTCAGCCTTCATCTTGGCGATCAATTCATCGTCACCAGCAGCCTGACCAAGAGCTACGGCCTGAGCGGGCTGCGTTGCGGCTGGGTGCTGTGTGAGCCGGAACTGGCTGAACGGATGCGGCGGCTCAACGACCTGTTCGGCGTGGTCGGTTCGATGCCGACCGACAAGCTCTCGCTCGTCGCTTTTCAGAACATTGACGGGCTGCTGGCACGTTCACGCGCGCTGATCGAGCCGAACAAGCGGCTCGTTGATTCCTTCCTCGGCGATCACGCCGACCTGCTCGAATGCGTCACGCCGGAGCGCACGATGATCGTTTTCCCGCGCCTCAGAAATCACCCTTCGAGCGAGCCGCTGCACGACCTGCTGCGGACGTTCGAGACTTCGATTGTGCCGGGGAAATTCTTTGAAGCGCCGAATCACTTCAGGCTCGGCTTCGGGGTGAAGACGGAAGACGTGGCGACGGGCCTGCAGCATTTATCGAAGGCGCTGCGAATGATCGAAGGGTGAACCGCCTGAAATGCAGGAACAGTGCCGGGGGCGTCTGCGGCCGGGTCAGTGAGACTGAAATCCTGACTTGGTCGCAGACGCCCCCGGCACTGTTTTTATTCTAAAAGATTAGCTTCAGCGCGAACTGAACCTGCCGCGACGATCCTGAATCGCCGGTCGGGAAGCGGGTCCCGTTGGTCCCGGTGATAACCCCGAAGGTCGTGCTGCCGACGGTGGCGATGCGCCCGGGCTGCCCCAGGTTCGCATGGTTGAAGAGGTCGAAGATTTCAGCCCGGAACTGGACGCGCACGCTCTCGGTGATCTTTGTGTTCTTGAGGACCGAGAAGTCCACGTTGTTGAAGCGTGGCCCGATGATGACATTGCGGCCCAGATTGCCGAAGTGGAAAACACCGCTGCTTGACACTGGTAGCGCGAAGACCGAACTCGAAGTGCAGGAACCGGCAACGCGCGGGTCGCAGACTGTGTTACTGAACCACAGGTCAGGGCTGGCTTTGCCGATGATGCTGATCGGGCCAACCAGATCCGGCCTGAGCGTCGCCGTCCCGGTGAAGGTACTGATGTTGGTGAGGACGTTGAGAGGATTGCCGCTCTGCGACTGGATGATGCTTGACAACTGCCAGCCCTCGACCAGGCGATTGCCTTTGAAGGGTAGTTCGTAAATCCAGTTGATCACAAACCGGTGGCGCGCGTCATAATCCGACAGCCCGCGATCCCCGCGGACGTTGTAGCTGTCCTGCACGACCACGCCCTGAGAGTTCTGCGAATTGTAGTCAATGGACTTCGAGAAGGTGTAGGAAGCATTGAACTGGAACCCGCTCGAGAGCCGTTTGTTGGCGGTAATCCACAGCGCGTTGTAGCTGGAATTTGCCGCGCTGCTGTTCTCAAGGATGTTGCCGAGCTTTGCGCCGGGCAAAACCGGGCTGCTGGATGAGAGCGTGGGGAATGGCCGCGTGCCATCGGGGCGAATCTGGTTGATGTTGCGCTGAATGCGCAAATGCGTCCCTTTCGACCCGACATAGGCGACGGTCAGGCCAAGGCTCGGCGTGATTTCGCGCTGCACGTTCAGATTCCAGGACTGCACGTAGGCGTTGTCGAAGTTATGATCAACCGAAGTCGGGGAAAGCCCGGAAGCCGCGGCATCAGTCAGCGCCGTACTGAAGGTTGTTCTGGAGGCAGTTGTCGCCTGAACGTAGGCGCGCGGGTCGGCCAGCGGCGGGTTCGTCGCCGTGCCTGTAATCAGGTTCGTCACCGGCTGATCGGCGAGGATGGCATAACCTGCACGGACCGAGGTTTTCCCGTCCTTGAATGGATCCCACACGAACCCGACGCGCGGCTGAATGGGGTGATTGGAACGGTAAATCTCGCCAATGCCCGCGCCGACGCGGTTCAGTGAATTAGTCGCCGGGTCAAAAACGGCGAAGCGGTTGTAGCGCTCGCCCGGCGACATGAGCCAGTCGTAACGCAGGCCCAGCTCGAACGTCAGATTCGGTTTCGCCTTATAGCCATCCTGCACGAAGAAGCCGAGCGCCCCCTGAGTGATGCTGCTCGACTGGTTGCCGAGCGTGACGGTAAAGGCGTTGGCCTGCCCGTTGAGGAAATCCGTGAGATTGAGAAAACCGAATGAGCCGACAGTCTGGGCAAAGTTATTGTTGTAGAACCGGCGGAACTCGCCGCCGAACTTGAATGAATGTTTGCCGCGCAGATAGCTCAGCGTGTCTGACAGGACGTAAGTCAGATCGCCGCGCCCCTGCGGGAAGCCGTTCGGCCCGCCGAAGTTGAAGCTGAAGCCGCTGACGTTGATTTGCGGCAGACCGATTGGCTCATTGATGCCGTTATTGATCCCGAAATCCGCCGGGTTGAGCTTCACATTCGGCGAGAAGATGATGTGGATGCGGTTGAAGCCGAAGCGCGCCTCGTTGACGAGACTCGATCCGAAAGTATGCGTCTCATTGAGCGTGAAGATCTGGCGGTGTGACTGGCGGGTATCGCCGAAGCCGGGCAGCGTGTTGCCCTGCAAAACCGGCTCGCCACGCAGGTCACGCTGGAAGGCGTAGTAGCCATGCAACTGGTCGTTCTGGCCCAGCCGATGGCTCACGTCGCCCGTCCACTGATCAATATTCACCGGGGCTGTACCGGAGCCGACGAACTGGGTCGTGCCGAAGTTCGGACTCGGGACCAGGGCGAGCAGCTTCTTGACCGTCGCATTGGTCACAGTCGCCCGTTGCGCATCAGTGGGCACGTTGCCGCTGATGGCGAGCCCCTGCCGCTGGCGCAATCCTTCGTAGCTGAAGAAGAAAAATGTCTTGTCTTTGAAGATGGGCCCGCCGAGCGCGGCGCCAAACTGGTTGCGCTTGAAGGCCGGCTTGTCCAGGTTGCCGTCCTTGTTATTATCAGCCAGGTCGAAGAAGTTGCGCGCGTCCAGATTATCGTTGCGGAAAAACTCGAACGCCTCGCCGTGAAACGAATTGGTGCCGGAGCGCGTCGCGATGTTGACGATCGCGCCGGAGTTGCGCCCGTATTCGGCGCTGAAAGTCGAGTTATCAACCTTGAATTCCTGCACGGTATTGATCGAAGGCTGGAAGGTGATCTGGTTCTGGACCATGTCGTTCAGGTTGACGCCGTTGATCATGAAATTGACCGTGTCCTCACGGTTGCCGGCTGTATTGAAGGCGAACGAACCCTGCCCGCGCAGCGGCGCAGTCAGGAAGCCGTTCTGCGGCGGTGTGACCGAGCCGGGGATGAGCAGCCCGAGGTCAACGAAATGACGGCCGTTGAGTGGAATCTCCTGCACCGTGCGCTGATTGATCACCTGGCCGACGGTCGTCGTCGTGTTTTCGATGACGGCACTTTCGGCAATCACGCTGACCGTCTCGCCGACGCCCCCGACCTTGAGCTGGAGATTTTGTGTGACCGTGCGCCCGACTTCGAGCGTCAGGTCGGTGGCGGCCTGCGTCTGAAAGCCGCTGGCTTGAACTTCAACCCGGTAGACGCCCGGGGGCAGCGCCGCGACTTGGTAATTACCGTCGCTATCGGTCTGGGTGACGCGCTCGACGCCCGTCCCCTGGTTGCGGACGGTGACTTTGGCGCCCGAGACAATCGCGCCGGACGGGTCAGTCACCGCTCCCTGGATGGTCGAAGTTGACTGGGCCAGCGCAGTCAGCCCGAAGAGTGAAAAGAAAAGCCCTGTCAGCAGGATCCTGAACAACCTGAGATCATGCGCCTTCTGATTCATAGTCCCTCCATTTTGCCGAAAGAAAATCTGTTGATCCGGAAGTCAGCCACGCGGCGTGGTGCTTCAAGCCCTGTCTGCAACCCATCTCAATCAGGGGTGGGTTGCGACAGGTATTTCTGCTGGTTGATGGCAAAGATTTTTATCAGGGTATAGATGCTCTTTATTCGGACACTGTCAAGCAATTGGCAGACCAGGCCGGGCTCTCGCGGGAAATCGCAGGAAATAAAGAGTGTTGCTGAATTGGCGGGAATACGCGGGCCGGTCGGGCATTCAGTTTTCTGCACTTTTTTCAGATTTTCGGATGCGCCGGCGGCCCGCCGGGTAAATCGGGCGGCCTGATTTTGTGAGCCTTGCGACGGCTGAATTGTGGCGTGTACAATCGCTCCCGCGTTCGTCGGGCATTCACTCATTACATCAACGGTCGGCAATCACATCACTACGGTCTCGCTTATGCAGCCTCTGAAGATCAAAACCATGGGTGTCGTCGTCGGGCCGCGCAAGACCGAGGCGGTCGAACGGGTGCGCGACCTGCTCGGGTGGTGTAAGCATCACGAAATCGAGCTGCACGCGGCGGCACACATAGCCGAATACACGGGCTGCAAGGCTATGGCGCTCGATGACGAGGAACTGGCGGAAGACCTGGACCTGATCGTCGTGCTGGGCGGCGACGGGACGATGCTCGGCGCGTCGCGGCTCGTCGGGATGCGCCCGATTCCGGTGCTGGGCATCAACTTCGGGAATCTGGGCTACCTGACGGAATTCACGCTCAACGAATTGTTCGCCGCGCTCGAGGGGTTGCGCGAAGGGCAGTTCCTGGTTGACCACCGGATGATGATTGACGTCGGCATCAAGCGCGGCGGCGAGGTGGTCGAGACGCATCGCGCGCTCAACGACGCCGTGGTCAACCGGGCGGTGCGGGCGCAGATGGTCGAACTGAACTGCTTCGTTGACGAGCAGTTCGTCAACAGCTTCCGCGCCGACGGGATGATCATCAGCACGCCGACCGGCTCGACCGCCTACTCGTTGTCGGCCGGCGGCCCGATTGTCCACCCGAGCATGACGGCAATTCTGCTGACGCCGATCTGCCCGCACATGCTCTCAAACCGCCCGGTCGTGCTGCCCGGCGACAGCGTGGTCGAGATCGCCCTCCGGCGCGCGGGCGAGGACGTGATGGTGACGATTGACGGGCAGAAGAGCATCGAGCTGACTCCCGACGACCGGATCGTGCTGCTCCGCAGCCAGACGACTTTCGACCTGTTGCGGCCCACCAACCGCAATTACTTCGAGGTGCTGCGGACGAAACTCAAGTGGGGCAACGGCTGAGCGAATCGAAACGGCAGAGTCGTCAAAGAATTCTGGCAGGGAGGAGGGGAGGATGCTTTTCCCACTAGGCGATGATAATTCCCAGCGCACACTGACACCTTATGTGACGTGGTCGCTGATTGCGATCAACGTCCTCGTCTTTGCTTATCAACTTGGCAATGAGCCGTTCACCAATGGCTACAGCGTCGTCCCTTACGAAATAATAAACGGACAGGATCTGACGGGACCTGTCCGAGTCGGAAGAAACATAATCGAGCTGTATCGGGGCCCGACTCCGATTTACCTGACGCTGTTGTGGGCCATGTTTATGCACGGTGACTGGGTTCACATCGGTGGCAACATGCTTTACCTGTGGATTTTCGGCGACAACGTTGAAGACAAGATGGGTCACGTGAAGTTCGTGATCTTTTATCTGCTCTGCGGTCTGCTGGCGAGCGCGACGCACATTTTGTTCTCGCCGAATTCGAGGATTCCCAGCCTCGGCGCTTCGGGCGCGATTGCCGGCGTGCTGGGCGCTTACATCGTCCTGTTCCCGCACCAGACCGTGCGCGTGATCGTGCCGATGGGCATCTTCAGCCGGATTACCGAGCTGCCCGCGATCATCGTGATCGGGTTGTGGGGTCTGCTGCAATTCGTCGGCGGTTTCGGCACGCTGGGACGCGAAGGCGGCGGGGTCGCGTATATGGCGCACATCGGCGGTTTCGTCGCCGGGATGGTTCTGGTTTTCCTCTTCCGCAACGACGAGCCGCGCCGCGCGCCCGGCTTTTAGCAATACATATCGGGGGGTGGATAGTTCGGAGTCCCACGAAGGACAGAAAAGCCTGGAGCATGAGCGCTGAACAGAATTCATCTGACACATCCGCGTTCCGCTTTTCCTCTCTCCCCCGCAACGTGATTGCGCTCGGTCTGGTCAGTTTTTTCAACGACGCGAGCAGCGAGATCATCTATCCATTACTGCCACTCTTCCTGACTTCGACCCTGGGTGCGAGCATGGCTTTCGTCGGCCTGATCGAAGGGATTGCCGAAAGCACGTCGAGCCTGCTCAAGCTGCCCGCCGGGTGGTTTTCTGACCGGCTCAAGCGACGCAAGGCGATAGTGGTGGCGGGCTACGGCCTGGCTTCGCTCGTTCGCCCGCTGCTGGCTCTCGTGACGGCCGCCTGGCAGGTGCTGGGGTTGCGCCTCGTTGATCGGATCGGCAAAGGGATTCGCAGCTCACCACGCGACGCGATGATCGCTGATGCGGCCCCGGCCGGGTCGCGCGGACTGGCTTTCGGGTTTCACCGGGCGATGGATCACACGGGCGCGATTGTCGGCTCGCTCTTGTCCGCGGGGCTGGTGCGGGTCTTTCAGAATAATTACCGTCACGTCTTCCGGGCCGCCACGGTTCCGGCACTGGTGGCGCTGCTGATTCTGATCTTCGCGGTCAGTGAACGGCGCGGGCCTGAGGCTTCTGAAGAAAGCACGCAGGCAGCAGCGGCGGAGAAGGCGGCAATGACGCACCCGCTCGCGATGTTCCAGCTGTCCGGGTTCAGCCCTGACTTCAAAAAATTCCTCGCCATTCTTTTTCTCTTCACGCTCACCTCTTCGAGCGACGCGTTTCTGCTTCTGCGGGCGCAGCAGAGCGGCATCAGCGCCGCCCTGATCCCGCTGCTGTGGGCGGCACTGCACGTCAGCAAGGCGCTGAGTTCGATTGTGGGCGGAGGGCTGTCAGACCGGTTCGGGCGACGCGCACTGATCATCGGCGGCTGGGTGCTGTATGCGGCGATCTACTTCGGCTTCGCCTTCGCCGGAACGAGCGCCGGGATGTGGGCGCTCTTTACGGTTTACGGCGTATACTTCGGCTGTACCGAGGGCGTCGAAAAAGCGCTGGTCGCCGATCTGGTCGCCGCCGAACAGCGCGGCACGGCCTTCGGACTGTATAATCTCGTCATCGGGGTGACGGCATTGCCCGCCAGCGTGACATTCGGGTTGCTCTGGCAGCGCTTCGGTGCGGAAACGGCGCTGATTTCGAGCGCCCTGGTCAGCCTGATCGCCGCGGCCCTGTTGATGAAAGTGAACGGTGAACAAAAAAGACTACAAACTGATTAAGCAGCCCGGTGAACTGGCGCAGGCCGTGGAGGTGCTGCGCCGGGCGGAGTTCATCGGCTTCGATACGGAAACGACCGGGCTCGATCCGCACACCTCGAAGCTGCGGCTGATGCAGTTCGCGGCCTCATCGGGGGGCGAAGCCGGCGAGCAGGCGGCTTACGTGATTGACTGTTTCAGTCTCACGCGCGAACAGCTCAGGCCGGTGCTGGAACTGCTGGCCGCGGCCCGCCCGGTGAAGGTGGCGCACAACGCGAAATTCGACGTCGAATTCGTCATGCGTCATTACGGCGTCAGGCTGGGCGCGGTTTACGACACGATGCTGGCGAGCCAGCTGATCAGCGCGGGCAATGAAGACGACCGCCACAGTCTGGAGGCCGCGGCGCGGCGTTACCTGGGCTGGCAGCTTGATAAGGGCGCGCAAATGAGCGACTGGTCGGGCGATCTGACCGAGTACCAGCTCGAATACGCCGCGCTCGACGCCATCGCCGTGCTGGCCCTGCGCGAGAAGCTGGTGCCGCTGCTCGCGGAAATGGGGCTTGAACGCGCGGCGCAACTCGAATTCGATTGTGTGATGGCGATTGCCGCGATGGAGCTGGCCGGAATTTACCTCGATGCCAGTTGCTGGCGCGCCCAGGTCGGTCACGTCAAGGCCGCGCACGAGAAGGTCGCTGCCGAATTGCAGAAGCAGCTCGGCAGCGGCGCCCCGCAGATGAGCCTCTTTGAGAGCGGCGCGCAAATCAACCTCGACAGTCCGGCGCAGGTGCGCGAGGCGCTCGCCCGCATGGGGATCAAGGTTGACGACACGCGCGAGCGGAGGTTGCAGCGGCTGGCGCACCAGTACCCGGTGATCGAGCTGCTGCTCGAATACCGCCACCTGAGCAAGAGTCTCGGTTCTTACGGCGAAGGGATGCTCGATTACATCAACCAGGTGACCGGGCGCATTCACGCGAACTTCCGGCAGATCGGCACGCCGACCGGGCGGATGACCTGCTCCTCGCCGAGCCTGCAGCAGGTTCCGCACGCGGTCGAGTACCGCTCCTGTTTTCGCGCGCCCCGAGGGCGCAAGCTCGTGGTGGCGGATTACTCACAGATAGAGCTGCGCATCCTCGCCGACTTCGCCGGGGACGAGGCTTTGCAGCAGGCCTTCACTTCCGGCGCCGACCTGCACCGCGCGACCGCGTCGCAGATGCTCGGCATTCCGCTCGAAGAGGTAACCGCTCAGCAGCGAGAATACGCCAAGCGGCTGAATTACGGAATCATTTACGGGATGGGCGCCGACGGACTGGCCGGGATGCTGGAAATCCCGGTCGAAGAGGCGGGCCGTCTGATTGACCGTTACTTCGCCGCTTACGCCGGGGTCGCCCGCTGGTTGCGCGACGCATCGGAGGCCGCCGTGCGCGAAGGCCGCAGCCGCACCGCCTCAGGCCGCCTGTGGGTTTACCGCTTCGATGTGAATGACCACCAGCAGCTCGGCGCGCTCAAACGCGTCGGCCGTAACACTCCCATCCAGGGAACGAGTTCGGACATCCTCAAGCGCGCGATCAGGCTGACGGATGACGCGCTCATGAACCGCGACGCGCAGATCATCAACAGCATCCACGACGAACTGGTGGTCGAGTGCGACGAGGCGAGTGCGGGTGAGACCGCGCGCATCGTTTCCGGGACGATGGTTGCCGCCGGGAAAGAATTCATCTCGCGCGTGCCGGTCGTGGTCGAAGCCGTCATCTCGGACGCGTGGGTAAAGAAATAACCCCTTCGTTCTGTTCCCTTCAGCCGCCTGCCTGATTGCAATCATTAATCCCCGTTGCCGCATCACCGAAGCATTGATAGTGGCTCCCGGCACTGTGCTAGAATTCAGACACTCCCCTTGCGAAAACCTGTCTGCATTTGAAGAGTGCCGCGGCCTGATCAGGCCTGACGCGACTGCGGGGAACGCGAGCATTCGGGAGGCATGCATGTACTGCGAGGTCTGTGAACGCGAGAGCCAGTCTTCCTCAGTCCATTGTGAGTCCTGCGGGTACCCGCTGGCCGGGGCCGCCCCCGAAGAATCAATCGGGCGCGCCGCCGAATGGTCTTACACCTCGCCGCCGACGATGGAGGGTCGTTGTCACAGCTGCGGGCGCGAGATTGAGGCGGACCGCAGTTTCTGCCGCGCCTGCGAGACTGAGATCAATGCCGCCGCCGAGGACGATTGCCGCGCGCAGTCTGAAACAACTTCTTCGAGTGAGTGGGAAAATTACGGGGCGGATGGAATTCCGGTTGAACTCACGCAGCAGGCGCCTGACCCGGCGGGGCCGAAATTCAGCAGGCGCACGGCAGCCACTTTGATATTGCTCCCCGTCGCCATCACGTTACTCTGGCTGGGGGTCAGATCGGATTGGAAGTTTCAGCCGGAGAGTTCGGACGCGACTCGTGAAACCCCTCTCGCGAGGGCGTCATCATCCCAGGCGCAGCCCTCACCATTACGGCAGAAGAGCGTTGACAACTCACTGACGATCCGTCCGGCAGCGTCACCTGTCATCTCCGCCGCCGGCCCGTCAGAGACAAATCGTGGGCAGGCTTCCACGCAATCTCCTCCGCCAGTCAAAGCTTCCCGTCGTGTCACGCAGCCCGAAGTTCATCTGAAGCCGCGCAGAGAACTTCCCGCCGACCGGCCGAGTGTCGCACAGAGGAATGGGAGGCCGCAGGCAGCCAGAGGCAACTGGTCGGTTCGGGTGGTCAAAGGCATCGGCAAAAAAGTGGCATGGCTTTTTCGGTAGCCTCCCGGCAAGGTGAAAGCGACTCGACAGAAGTGAAAAGTCCTGAGTCAGAATGTCATTCTGACTCAGGACTTTTCATTTTCATTGCCCGCTACTTTCTCTTCCCAGTGAAGGTCCCCGACCCGAGGTCGCCCAGGGTCACGGTGCCTTTGATCACGCCGTTCTCGATTTTACCTTTGTAAACGAGCTTCCCCTGACTGACTTCGATCGTGAAATTGATTTCGTTCCCCTTGACCGTGCCTTTGAGCGGGGCCTCGCCGAGCGCGCCGCTGTACTGGCCCGTCAGCGTTTCGCCCTCCTGCCTGAAGACGAAACTCGGCGAGCCGGAGCCGGCAGAGGTCTCGACGGCGAAAGTCCACTGGCCGGTCAGGTCAATCTTATCGCCTGATGCGGCGCTCGGGGCTGAAGCCTGGCCGCCGCCAGTGCCCGCCTCAGCCGCGCGTTTGGCCGTCCAGTCGCCTTCGGCCAGACCGCCGAAATCCACGGTGCCCTTCATCGCGTCGCCGTCGACATTGCCTTTCATCGCAATGGCCAGGTCATTCCCGTCATATTTGACCGTGTAATTTATTTTGATCTCTTTGCCGCTCACCGCGACCTGTGCCGGAAGCTCACCCCGCTCGCTTTTGAGAAGGCCGGTGAGTTTGTCGCCTTCCTGTTTGAAGGTCACTTTGACGTTGACGGGGCCGTTCGGCGTGTTAAGGATGAGGTCCCACGCCCCGGCGACCTGCGCTGATTGCGCGGCGGCCAGGATCGGGAATGCAATGACGAGCAGGGCCAGTGACGACAGATACCGGAGCATTTTCATAACGTGCTTTCAACCTTTCTCTGATGCGAAACGTGGCGGGCATCAGAATACGTCGTTGTTTCTGAGATAGTGGAAAACCAGGGCGCGGGCGGCCTGACTGCCTGCACCGCGAAAACTACACTCTCGCGGCATTTGGTGTCAATCAATGCCGTCGCGCCTCGGGTTCGTTTGCCCGGGGACACAAACCTTTGCCGGGAAATTCCCAGTCGTGGGATTATTCAATCCCGGAAGCGCACACTCCGACGCAACTCCGCGACTGCCTTCCTCGTTAAATCCGTCAGTTCGGCTGCCCGGGGCGGGGCCCTGGTGGCACAGGATTTGGATGGCAGTTGATTACCGGCCTGCGACCGGACTTGTTTGCATTTATTCGCGCCATGTTTATGACGGCACCACGCCCGATGATCCGGCTGATCAGCGTCTCGAAAACCGTGACGAGCGGTGCCGAGAAGCTGACCATCCTGCATAAGGTGGATCTGTCCGTCGCGAGAGGGCAGTTCGTGGCTGTCGTCGGCCCTTCGGGCAGCGGCAAATCCACGCTGCTCTCGCTCATCGCCGGGCTGGACGGCCCGACCACCGGCTACATCGCGCTCGACGGCGAATACCTGACGCAGATGAGTGAAGACGAACTGGCCCGGCTGCGGGGCGCGAAGGTCGGTTTCATCTTCCAGTCGTTCCACCTTGTCCCTTCGCTCACGGCTTACGAAAACATCCTCGTGCCGATGGAGGTGGCGGGGCTGCCCGGGTCGCGGGCGCGGGCGCAGGCGCTGCTCGATGAAGTCGGCCTGCACGACCGCGGGCACCATTACCCGTCGCAGCTCTCGGGCGGCGAGCAGCAGCGGGTCGCCATCGCGCGCGCCTTCTCGAACGACCCGCCCATCCTGCTGGCCGACGAGCCGACGGGCAATCTGGATTCCGGCAACGGCGCGCACATCTTCGAGCTGCTGGCCAGACTCAACCGCACTCGCGGCACGACGCTCCTGTTCGTCACGCATGATCATGCGCTGGCTGACCGGGCTGACCGCGTGATCAGCCTGAGCGAGGGACGGATCGTGGAGGACAGAGAGCGGGAGAATGGAGGAGGGGAAGAGCGGGGGAAGGAAGGATGGGGAGAGTGGGAGGGCGGGAGAGGGGCGCTCGGCTTCATCCTCAGCATGGCCTGGCGCGAGATGCGGGCGTCGTGGTATCGGTTACTGCTCTTCTTCCTCTCCATCGCCATCGGCGTCGGCTCCATCGTCAGCCTGCGCTCGCTCATCCAGAACATCAGGGCCGGGCTCGCTCGCGAGGTGCATGCGATGTACGGGGCGGACGTGCGCGTGGGCATCAACCAGCCGTGGAAGCCTGAGACCAGGGCCGTGCTGGAACGTTACTCCGCCTCGCCGATGGTGACGGCGCACACGGAAATGCTTGAGACGCAGACGATGGTGCGGGCGGCGGACGACCCGAACGGGCGGCCTTTCATGGTTCAGCTGCGGGCGGTGCGCGAGCAGTTCCCATTGTACGGCGAAATCAGACTGGTCGGTGGCGGGCATTATACGCCCGCGCTGGTGAAAGACCGTGGCGTACTCGTGCAGCCCGGCCTGCTCGCGAATCTGAATCTCAAGGTCGGCGACGCGGTCAAAATCGGGCAGCTCACGTTCACCATCCGCGGCGTGATGGAGTTTATGCCGGGCAGTGCGATGCAGTTCGGCCCCGTCCAGCTCGTGGCAATGGATTACGCCGACGCGGTGGCGGCGGGGCTTACGGCGTTCGGCAGCCGGGTGAATTACGGCTGGCTCTTCAAAACGCACGAGGGGCAGGATGAAGCGCTGCTGAAAAATCTGGCCGACGAGTTCAGGACGACGCGGCTCAACTGGCTGGGGTCGTTCCGCTTTCAGCAGGACTGGATGACGCAGTCGCTCGAGAACATCGAAAGATTTCTGGCCCTGGTGGGCCTCGCGATTCTGGTACTGGGCGGCATCGGCATTTCGAGCGTGACGCGCGTCTTCGTCCAGCAGAAGTTCAAAACCATCGCCATCCTGAAATGCCTGGGCGGCGAGAACCGGCAGGTACTCGGCGCCTATCTCGTGCAGGTGATCGCGCTCAGCCTGGTCGGCAGCCTGCTGGGATTGCTGCTCGCGTGGGCGGTGACTCACCTGGCCTCCGGCTATGCGGCCGGGCGGCTCCCCGTCGAGGTCGTGCCGGGGCTGACCTGGGCGTCGGCAGTGCATGGCGTGGGCGTGGGCGTGCTGATCACGCTGCTCTTTTCGCTGCCGCCGCTGCTCGAAATTCGGAAGGTCAAACCGATCCTTGTGCTGCGGCAGGATGCTGCGGCGCGGCGGCGCTTTGACTGGCTGCGGCTCGGGTCGGGGCTGATCCTCGTGCTGGGGCTCTTCACAATGGCCTTCTGGATCTCTGGTTCGCTCAGGAAGACCGGGATGTTTATGGGCGAGGTAGTCGGGGCGGCCCTCGTCCTCAACCTCGCGGGCGCGGCGCTGATATACCTGCTCCGCCGGGTGCGCCACCTGCCGTCCTTCGCCCTGCGGCAGGGGGTGGGGAGCCTTTACCGCCCGGGCAATCAGACGAAGGTGATCCTGTCCGCGGTCGGCCTGGGTGCCTTGTTCATCATCGCCGTCCGCCTGCAGCAGGTGAACGTGCTGAGCAATTTCGATCTGGAACTCGACGGGTCGTCGGCAGACATGTTCCTGATGGACGTGCAAAAAGAACAGCGCGCCCAGGCCGAAGAGACCCTCACGCGCCTCGCGGGCACGGCGCCAAAACTCGTTCCCATAGTCCAGGCGCGCATCGTCGGACTCGAACGTGATCGGAACAATCCCAGCCGCCTGCCGGCGGAAGAAGTCGGCAGGCGACTGCGCTGGGAGCAGCGGTTCTCGTACCGCCCCAGCCTTGAGCCGAACGAAAAGATCGTCGCCGGCAAATTCTGGGAGCCGACGCCGGGCGCCGAGCCTGAGATTTCGGTCGAAGAGGAGTACGCCCGTGATCTCGCGCTCGGCCTGGGCGACAAGCTGATCTTCGATATTCTCGGGCAACGCATCACAGCCCGGGTCACGAGCATCCGCCGCTTGGAGCGCCGCCGCACACCCGTCTCATTCATCACGCGCTTCAACGTCCTCTTCCGCCCCGGCGCGCTCGAATCCGCGCCGCAGACTTACATCGGCGCGGTCAAAGGCCCGCCGCCGGGGGCCCGGCGCTCGCAAATGCAGCGCGAATTCGTCGAGCAGTTCCCGAACGTCACGCTGGTTGACGCCTTCGACACCATCGCGGAGATCAGGAAGAGGACGGGCGAGTTCTCATTCGCGGTCTCCTTCGTCGGCGGCTTCGTCTTCCTGTGCGGCGTGCTGATCCTGGCCGGCTCGGTCGCGATGACGAAGTACCAGCGCCTCTACGAAGCGGCGATCCTCAAGACGCTCGGGGCGCAGAAGAAACTGATCGTTTACATCACGCTGATCGAATACGGCGTGCTGGGGCTGCTGGCCGGCCTGATCGGCTCGTCCGCCGCGATGGGGCTGACGTGGGCCTTCTGCAAATACGAGATGAGGATCCCCTGGCAGTTCGCGCCCGGGGTCAACCTCACCGGAGTGGCGGTGACGCTGCTGCTCGTCGCCGCCGTGGGCGTCGTGTCGAGCTGGGACGTGATGATGAAAAAACCGCTCGGCATTCTGCGGGCAGAGTGACGGTCATTCGACAAATGGCGATTTGCCGGGACGGTGGCTGCGAACTATGATTGCGGCCATGTCGAATGACTCCGAACAAAAACTTAAGCCTACTGTCCCGCTGACTGAAGCCGGTTACCTGCGCAGCTTCGAAGCAGAGATTGATGTCATCGCTGAAAATGAGCTGCTCGTGCGCGGGCGGATGAGTGATCATCGTTTCACGCTCGGACACGTCTGGGCTTTGCGCACACCCGAATATGAAGTCGTCCGAGCGGGCGCGCATCAGAGTGCCGGCGATGAAAACGAGTTCTCGCCCGAACTCTGCGCCCGCTACAGTGAAATCAAAGGCGTGCGGATCGGGCGCGGCTTCTCGAAACGGATACTCACGGCGCTCGGTGGGTTGCCGGGCACGCAGGAACACCTCTTCCTCGCGATTGAAATGGCGCGCGTCGGGCAGCAGGTCTACCAGTTCCCGCCCGACTTCGAGCGGCAGTTTCCCGGGCGCCCCGGCTCGCTGACAGAAGCCGCGCACATTGCGTGGCGAAAAGACCGCGCTTACATGCCTGACCTCGCGAATTCCTGTTACACCTACCGTGATGAAAGCGCGGAGTTGTTCCGCCACAGAGAAGTCAGGTGTGGCTTCGATGCCGAACTCACTCGGCCACGGCCCGGCCAGAAGGCCGCGTTCTGGCGGCGCAAGAGAGTTTCAATCAGAGAAGGTTCAGCAGGTGACGGGCGCTCCGCTTACGTCTGCGAGAGCGCGATGGAAGATAACATTCACGACATTCTGGTGGGCTTTGAGATCGCGGGCGACGGCACGATTTCCGGCGCGCACAGTCGCGGATTGCGGCTGCCTTACCACGGCATTTGTGAGGACGCGCAGCAGCGCACGCCGGGCCTCAATGGTCTGAGCGTGACGACTGATTACGTCCGGCAGTTCGCCGAATACGTCGGCGGCTCCTCGGGCTGCACGCACCTGTTCGATCTTTCGATTGACTGCCTGAGGCTGTTCAGGTTCAGTGAGTGAGATTTATTCGGTGGAAATGGGTTGGGACGCGCCCTGCATTGCGGCGTGGACGGTGTGCCACGAAAGGCTCGCGCATTTGACGCGCGCAGGGAATTCCCTCACGCCGGCGAAGATCTTCAGCCGCCCCAGATGATTCGCTTCAGTTTCGGGATCAAGCTCGCCTTTCACCATCCGGTGGAATTCATCAAAGAGTACTTCGACTTCTTCCTTCGTCTTGCCCTTCACCGCCGTGGTCATCATCGAAGCAGAAGCTTTCGAGATCGCGCAACCAGAGCCCTGAAAGCCGACGTCTTTGACGACATCACCGTCCAGCTCCAGGTAGAGCGTCAGCTGATCGCCGCAGAGCGGATTGTGCCCGACCTGCGTGACCGTCGGATGTTCGAGCGGCTTGAAATTGCGCGGCTTTTTATTGTGATCGAGAATGACCTGTTGATAGAGTTCGTTCAAATCAGCCATACAGCAACACAGCTATCAGCCATCAGCGGTCAGCAGTCAGCTTCTGGCTGAAAGCTGATAGCTGACCGCTTATTGAAATACCTCGATGACCCGATGAATCGCGCCCGCCAGCGCGTCAATCTCTTCCTTCGTGTTGTAGAAGGCGAATGATGCGCGGGCCGTCGCGGGCACGTTAAAGCGCTGCATCACCGGCTGCGCGCAGTGGTGACCGGCGCGAACCGCGATGCCTTCGCCGTCCAGAATCGTGCCGACGTCGTGCGGGTGAACGTGATCAACCGTGAAGGAAAGCACGCTCGCTTTTTCGCGCGCGGTGCCGATCAGTTTCACGCCCTTGATCGAGCCGATCACCTCGGTGGCGTATTCGAGCAGTTCGTGTTCGTAAGCGGCGATCCGGTCAAGCCCGATGCCTTCCAGATAATCAATCGCGACGCCCATCCCGATGACCCCCTCGATATTCGGCGTCCCGGCTTCGAGCTTCCAGGGCAGCGTGTTGTAAGTCGTCTTCTCGAAAGTGACCGTCGCGATCATATCGCCGCCGCCCTGATACGGCGGCATGACATTCAGGAGTTCGGCCTTGCCGTAGAGTACGCCGATGCCGGTCGGGCCGCAGATCTTGTGGCCGGAGAAGGCGTAGAAATCACAGTCCAGTTCGCGCACATCAACCTTCAGGTGTGGCGCCGACTGCGCGCCATCAATCAGCACGGGCGCATCAACGCTGTGAGCCAGTTCGATGATGCGCCTGACGGGATTGATCGTGCCGAGCGCGTTCGAGACGTAAGCGACCGCGACGAACTTCGTGCGGGGACAGAGCATCTTCTCGTACTCGTCCATCAACAGTTCGCCGTCATCATTCATCGGGATGACGCGCAGCACGGCACCCGTCTGCTCGCAGAGCAGCTGCCACGGGACGATGTTCGCGTGGTGTTCCATCGCGGAGATGATGATCTCATCACCCTCTTTGATGAATTTGCGCCCGTAACTCGCGGCCACCAGATTGATGCCTCCGGTCGTGCCGCTCGTGTAAATGATCTCATGCGTGTCGGCGGCATTGATAAATTTCCTGATCTTGTTCCGCGCACCCTCGTATTCCTGCGTCGCGAGCTGGCTCAGGTAATGCACGCCGCGGTGGACGTTAGAATTATCCGCGCAGTAGTAATGATTGATCGCATCAATCACGACCTGCGGCTTCTGGCTCGTGGCCGCGTTGTCCAGGTAGACGAGCGGGCGCCCGTGAACCTCGCGTTTCAGGATCGGAAAATCCTCGCGAATGCGATTGACGTCGAACGCCGGTGACGGGCCTTCAGTTTCATTCGCTGATTTGATTTTCTCATTAGTCTCGTACGCAGCCTGCATTGATAATGACCTCCGGGATTAACTCACTTCCAGATTCTGATGAAGTTTCGTCAGCACGAATTCGTCAAGTTGCCTGCGCACCGAAGCGACCTTGATTTTGCTGATCACGTCTTCGGCAAAACCGTAAGTCAGCAGCGCGCGCGCCTTCTCAGGATCCAACCCGCGGGTGGAGAGATAAAAAAGTTCGTCGTCTTCCAACTGCCCGACCGTCGCGCCGTGCGCGCATTTCACGTCGTCCGCAAAAATCTCGAGTTCGGGTTTCGTATCCACGTGGGCGTCGCCGGAAAGCAGCAGGTTTTTATTAAGCTGCCGCGCGTCGGTCAGCAGTGCGCCTTCGCGGACTATCACCTTGCCGTTGAAGACGGCGCGCGCCCGGTCGTCAAGGATGCCTTTATAAAGCTGACTGCTCGCGCCATGCGGTTTGGCATGATCGAGCAGCAGGTGGCTGTCGGAAAGCTGATCGCCGGTGACGACATACAAGCCGTTGAGCGTCGTCTGCGTGTTCTCGTCGGCGAGAGTCACATTCAGGTTGTGTCGCGCGATCCGGCTGCCGATTGAAAGCGCGCAGGATGAATAACTGCTCGCGCGCTCCTGGTGAACCTGCGTCGTGCCGATGTGAAAGCCACGCTCGCTCTCTTCCTGCAAACGGTAATGATCAATCGCCGCGCCTTCGTGCGTGACGACTTCCGTCACGGCGTTGGTGAAGTAAACGTCATCGGCGATTGAAACGAAACTTTCGATCACCGTCGCCATCGCGCCGCGCCCCGCCACGACGAGCGCGCGCGGGTGCGAGATCGTATTCGCTCCGGGCGACGTGGAGACGAAAAGCAGGTGAATCGGCGTCTCAAGGATTTTGCCGTCCGGGATATGAACGAACGCGCCTTCGTTGATCGAAGCCGTATTGAGCGCCGTGAAGACCTGCCGGTGGTAATCGGCGTAAGCGCCCAGATGCCTGCGAATCACCTCGGCCTGCGCGTTTGAAAAATTGCTGACCGTGATTCCGCCCGACAGTACCGAAACGTCAGAGAGTTCGCGCGAGTAAAAGCCGTTGATGAAAACCAGCCGGCTGTGGCGTGTTTCCGCAAAGCTGAATTTCTCAATGCCCTCCGCCGTCACGCCTTTGCCATCCGCTCCGGAAGCGCTGCGATAATCCAGCTTCAGAATCGGCGCGGCGTTCGTGTACTTCCACTCTTCGGTGCGCGCGGTCGGGAATTCGAGCGCTTCAAAGCTCGCCGCCGCCCTTTCGCGCAGGCTGAGGAGCCACGCCGGATCGCTGGTCCGCTCAGCCAGGCTGCTGAAGACTGAAAGGAAATTGTTCTCTTTGACCATTTGCAGCATCTTTATGCTTTGGCTCCATTCGCGCCCTTGATCCAGTCGTAGCCTTTGCTTTCCAGCTCCTGCGCCAGTTCCTTGCCGCCCGATTTGGCGATCCGGCCCCGGTAGAGTACGTGAACGTGGTGCGGTTCGATGTAATTGAGCAGCCGCTGATAATGCGTCACCAGAATGATCGCGTTGTCCTTATTCGCCAGTTTGCTGACGCCGTTCGCCACGATACGCAGCGCGTCAATGTCGAGACCCGAATCGGTTTCGTCCAGCACGGCGAGCTTCGGCTCAAGCACGGCCATCTGCAGAATCTCGTTGCGTTTCTTCTCGCCGCCGGAACCCTCGTTGACCGAGCGGTTGATGAAGCCCTCGCTCATCTCGACAATCTTCATCTTCTCGCGCAGCAGGTCGTCGAATTCGAGCGGGTCGAGTTCGTCACGCCCCTCGTGCTTCGCGATTTCGTTGTAAGCCATCCGCAGGAAGTTCGCGTTGCTCACGCCAGTGATCTCGATCGGGTACTGAAACGCCAGAAAGAGGCCCTCGCGGGCGCGCTCATCGGGCTCAAGCTCAAGCAGGTTCCGGCCCTGATAGATCACTTCGCCCGCGGTGACTTCATACGAAGGGTGCCCGGCCAGCACTTTCGCGAGCGTGCTTTTGCCCGAACCGTTCGGCCCCATGATCGCGTGAATCTCGCCCGCCCTGACCGTCAGGTCAAGGCCCCTCAAAATCTCCTTGCCATCAATCGTGGCGTGTAAGTTACGAATCTCAAGCACTGTGATTTCTTCCCCCGAATTAGTCAGTGACTTCGACAATGGCTTCGATTTCGACCGGGATCTGTGACGGCAGCGAACCCATGCCCACCGCCGAGCGGGCGTGCCGCCCGTTTTCCCCGAACACTTCGACAAAGAGGTCGGAGCAGCCGTTGATGACCGCCGGATGATCGCCGAACTCCGGGACGGCGTTGACCATCCCCAGCACCTTGACCACTCTCTTCACTTTTCGCAGGGTCCCGAGTTCCTGCTTCATCACCGCCAGCAGGATCATCCCGACCTCGCGGGCGGCGTGATACGCCTGCTCCCTCGAAATCTCGGCGCCGACCTTCCCGCGCAGGTAAGGCCCTTTCCCGGCCAGAAAGAGCAGGTTCCCGGTGCGAACCGCGTGAACGTAATTGCCCCCCGGAGCAGGCACGGGCGGCAGTGAAGCTTCAATCTCCGAAAGTTTGTCTGGCATGGTTGATTTGAAGTTGTGTGAACTACGTTGTTACCCAACGCTACCTTCGAGCTTCAAACCCAGCAGCTTCGTCGCCTCCACCGCGAACTCCATCGGCAGCTCGCGGAAGACTTCCTTGCAGAAGCCGTTGATGATCATCGAGACTGCGTCCTCGGTCGAAATGCCGCGCTGATTGAAGTAGAAAATCTGCTCCTCGCTGATCTTCGAGGTCGAAGCCTCATGCTCGACCTTCGCCGTGTTGTTGCCGACTTCGATGTAGGGGAAGGTGTTCGCGCCGCACTTCTGCCCGATCAGCAAGCTGTCGCACTGCGAGTAGTTCCGCGCGTTCCCGGCTTTGGGCGTGATCCGCACGAGCCCCCGGTAGCTGTTATTGGATTGGCCCGCGGAAATGCCCTTGCTGATGATCCGGCTCCGCGTGTTTTTGCCGATGTGGATCATCTTCGTGCCGGTGTCGGCCTGCTGGTGATGATTGGTCAGCGCGACCGAGTAAAACTCGCCGATGGAGTTGTCGCCGAGCAGGATGCAGCTCGGGTACTTCCACGTGATCGCCGAGCCGGTCTCGACCTGCGTCCAGGAGATCTTCGAATTCCGACCGGCGCACTTGCCGCGCTTGGTCACGAAGTTGTAGATGCCGCCCCGCCCCTCCTTGTCGCCCGCGTACCAGTTCTGCACCGTCGAGTATTTGATCTCGGCATCGTCAAGCGCGATGAGTTCAACTACTGCCGCGTGCAACTGATTCTTATCGAACTTTGGAGCCGTACAGCCTTCAAGATATGAGACATAAGAACCCTCTTCGGCCACAATCAGCGTGCGCTCGAACTGCCCCGATTCGGAGTTATTGATGCGGAAGTACGACGACAATTCCATCGGACATTTCACGCCCTTCGGGATGTAGCAGAACGAGCCGTCGGAAAAGACCGCCGAGTTGAGCGCGGCGAAGTAATTGTCGGTGTACGGCACCACCGAACCGATGTACTTCTTCACCAGTTCCGGGTGTTCCTGTAAGGCCTCAGAAAAGGAGCAGAAGATCACCCCCGCCTCCGCGAGCTTGTGCTTGAAGGTCGTGGCCACCGAAACGCTGTCGAAGATCGCGTCAACCGCCACGCCCGCGAGCATTTTCTGCTCGGTCAGGGGGATGCCCAGCTTCTCGAACGTGTCGAGCAGCTCGGGATCAACTTCGTCGAGGCTCTGCTTCTTCTCCCTCGGCTTCGGCGCGGAATAGTAGATGATGTCGTTGTAATCAATCTTCGGGTAACGGACGTTCGCCCACCCGGGCTCTTCCATCGTCAGCCAGTGGCGGTAAGCTTTCAGCCGCCATTCGAGCATCCACTCCGGCTCATTCTTTTTGGCCGAGATTGTCCGGACGATCTCTTCGTTCAGTCCGCGCGGGACGGTCTCGGCTTCGATCTCGGTGACGAAACCGTACTTGTATTCGCGATTGGCAAGGGCTTCTATCGTACTCATCGTTTTTCTCTCTGACTCTTCTCCGGCCTTCCCCGGGTCACCAGTACCAGACAAAATAGTAAGGTTTATGCCCAAAAAAACAGCCTGACCATCGGCTAACCGACCGGCATCCGTGTTTTCGCCTTACTCGCGCCGCCGATCTGGACCATCTGCGCATCCACGCTGCCCTGGAGCAGCGCTGACAGCGGAATCTTGTCGAAGACGCTGTGGACGAAATCCGTAATGCTCACCCAGACGGGGCGCAGGCCGCAGTCATCATGATGCACGCAGGTATCCTGGTTGCCGGTGAACTGCGAGCAGATGTCGTCTTTTGACGGAACGCCGCCGAGGGCGCGCATCACTTCGCCGATGGAAATCTCCGAGCAGGGGCGCGTCAGGCGGTAGCCGCCTTTCGGCCCGCGGACGCTTTCGGCGATCCCACTGTGACTGAGCGTCCAGAGCAGTTTCTCGACGTAAGCGACCGACAGACCTTCGCGCTCGGCAATGTCACGCACCATCATCGGCGCGTCAGGCTCCTGCCGTGCGAGCTGCAGAATGCAGCGCAATCCGTATTCTTCCTGGGCTGTGATCTTCAAGCTGAAATAACCTCTTAAAATTGTAAGACGAAGTCTAGCACATACCTGACACAAAAGTCAGGTATACGGGGGCAAGGCCGGTGAAAATTAATCCGCCGGCCCTGATCAGTTACTTCCGGTGGCTGCCGCACGAAATACGCGCGGCGTCAGCCCAGTCGCCTCGCGGAAGATTTTGGTGAAATGGCTCTGGCTGGTGTAACCGACCCGCGCGCCGATCTCGATAATGGAAAGGTCGGTTTCCGCGAGCATCCGCCGCGCCTTCTCAATGCGCAGCGTGGCCAGATAAGCGTGCGGCGTCGTGCCGGTGATTTTTTTGAAGAGGCGGGCGAAGTGAAAGGCGCTCAGGTAGGCCGCCGCCGCGATCTCCGACAGGCCCAGTTCGCGTTCGCAGTTGTCGTGCATGAATTCAATCGCGCGGCGCAGCCGGCGGTCCACGATGCCGACGCGCGACAGCTCGATCTCATCCGAGCGCTGCACGTTGATGTGCGAGCGCAGCAGGTAAACCGCCATCTGGCCGACCAGTGATCTGATCACTTCTCTCCACCCGGCTGCCGCCTCATCAATTTCCCGGTCCATCGCCTCCAGCGCGGCGCACAGATTCGGATCATCCGTGATCGGAGTCAGTGGCTGACGAAAGAGCAGGTTCGCGCCCGTACAGTGAAGCCGGAGCCGCGCGGCAGCCTCAACCAGCAATTGTGGGGTGAGGCGAACGAGCAGGAGTTCACTGCGCTGTCGGCCTGATGAAAACCGGATCGTCTGATTCGGATTAAGCAGCAGGCTGGCGCTGCTGGGAAGACCTTCGATCCGCGAACTGAGCAGGTGAATCAGCAGGTAACCGGACTGCGCCGATAACTCAGAAACGCGGCGACTGAGCGGGCGTTGTTCGACGGAGAACTGCGGTTCGAGGATGATGCGGGGTGAATTCATCCCTGCGGGTGCGGGTGGTAGACGCGGTAATCAATCTCCTGAAAGATCGTGTCTTTATTCTCGACATCCGCGAGCCACACCTCATCAATCTGATTCCCGATGATCATTTCATAAGCCCGGGTAAAGCGGTGGATGTGATCCTTGAAGCGCTTGACCGCGTACTGCACCATCGTGCCGGTCGTGATGATGAAGGCCCAGTCGGACGATTGCGCCAGCAATAACTCGCGCGCCGCCTGATTGAGTGCCCGTCGCAACAGGCCGTCCGAGTGCGGGAACCGCCCGGCCAGCTCGACCATCCGCTGTTCCGCGACCTGCTGGTGCAGGTACATCCAGTCGGTCTGGTGGTTGATCCAGACGCGGTTATAACCTTCCGCGCCCCACGACGAGGCCGACGGCGTCTGCGGCTGGTTGTCAGGATAAATGTCCAGGTAATCAACCGGCGAGATCGGCTGAATCTCGTCCTGATCGTAATGCAGCTTCTTGAAGAGGTAGTAGAGGAAGTGCGGGCCTTCAAACCACCAGTGACCGAACAGCTCGGCGTCATAGGGCGCGACGATCACGGGCGGGCGGCCCAGGTGGTAATTCAAATGACGCGCCTGACCTAGGCGATTGGACATGAAATTGCCCGCATGGTCGGCGGCGCGTTCCATCGCCCATTCGGGGACGTAAGGCTCTTTCTCGTGCAGCGCGACTTTGCCCGTGATGCGATGGTATTTGAAGCCGATGTTGCGCCGCACCCCGTCATCGTGCAGGTAAGGTTTGATGTAATCGTAATCCTCGGCGTCGTACCCGAGGTCACGGTAGAACTCGCGGTAGAGCGGGTCGCCCGGGTATCCGGTGTCCGAACTCCACACCTGCTCACTGGTCTCGGTGTCGCGGGCAAAAACGCCGACGCCTTCCGGGGTGATCACAGGCGCGTAAATCCCCCGCTTCGGGCGCGGCGTGCCGTAGAGGATCGCGTGCGCGTCGGCGATGAAAAATCTGATCCCGGCTTCGCGCAGGAAGCGGTCATCGCCGGGGCTGAAGGCGCATTCGGCCAGCCAGATGCCGCGCGGCTCGCGGCCAAAGTGTTTGAGGTAATTCGTCTTCGCGATCTGAATCTGGGCGCGCTTGGATTCCTCGTTGGAAACGAGCGGCAGGAATCCGTGGGTGGCGCAGCAGGTGATGATCTCAAGCGCCCCGGCGTCCTGAAGTTCCCTGAAGCCGCGCACGATGCTGCGGCCATACTGGTTCTCAAAGACCTCACGGCATTCGTTGAAATGCCGGCGGTACATCAGTGCGGCTGAATAAAAATTCGATGCCCTGTTCTTTGTCCGCTCGACCTCCTTTTCCGCCAGCTCGCACAGTTTATCCAGGTGGCGCGAATAGCGTTCCTGCAGCAACGGGTCGCTCAGCATCTCGCAAAGCGGCGGCGTCATGGACATCGTCACCCGAAATCTGACGCCCTCCTCAAGCAGCGCCCTGAATGCCATCAGCAGCGGGATGTAAGTCTCGCTGATCGCCTCGTAGAGCCAGTCTTCTTCGAGAAAGTCTGGATATTCGGGGTGACGAACGAAGGGGAGGTGCGCGTGCAGGACGAGACTGAGAAATCCTGTAGTCATAGCGGTAAGTTTCCGGTTCCGAGCTTCTGCTTCTGAGTTCGCAGCGTGAAACTGTAACTCATCCGGCCCGGAAACTCGAAACCAGTCACCGCCGACCCGGAATTATCTGTCATCCCGGTACCAGAACCATTTGCCGCGAAGAATATTGGCAAAGCTGCGGCTGGGGTTGAGAAAGGTGCGGATCAGGATTTTGACCGGGTATTTGCCGGTGCGGCGTTCGAGCGGTCGCACGACCCAGCGATCCAGCGCGTCTTCACCGATCAGCCACGCGGTGCCGACCGTCGGCGTGATGATCAGATCAACCCACCCCAGCGGGTGCGGCGACGTGGTCGAGGGCTTCAGCCCGACGTTGCCGATTGAAGACTCGCTGAACGGGCCGAGTTCGAACTGTGTACTCCAGACCGCGGACCACGCCAGGGCTTTGAAACGGCTCTCCCAATACCTCCGGTCGCGGCTGATCTCCTGACGGATGCCCCGCGGGTCGTTGTGAATCTGAATGAAGCCCGTGACCGCACCCTGCATCGGGTGGCCGATGTAATTGACCAGGAACGGGTCGCCGTCGCGCCAGCCGCGCAGGTTCCTCACCGAATTGATCCAGTCGCTGAAAAACGGGCCTTTCAAATCCGCCCGCGTGCTGGGTTCAGTTACCAGCCGGAAGCCGTGCTGAATGGCCGTGAAGAGCAATGCCTGCCGGTAAGCCTTCCCCCACTGGAACCCGGCGCTGTCTCCGGACTGCGGGAAGATGGGTGTGATAGGCAGCGGGGAAATCAGCCCGGGCTCGATCACCGGCAGGGTGACTACCGGGAGGGTTTTGCCTTCCGACTTTTTATCTGAATTGTCGTCGCCGCCCTTATCGCCGGCGGAAGCGCCGGCCCTCACCGCCGCAATAACGAAGTTTTGCTGATGGAGCTGATCCGCAGACGGAATTTTCGCGGCCGCCCTGAGCCGGATGATTTCAGCCCCGACGGGCGGAACAGGAATGCCGGCAGCCACGTCATCAGACTGCGCTGATGGCTCATTTAGTCCGCTCATCGGCGGAAGCCTGATGGTTTGTCCCCGGGAAACTGTCGGGCAGGCCAGATAGAACGCTGTGATTACCGCCGCTGCAAAAAAGAAATAGTGAAATCTCGTGGTGCAAAGAGAACATCTCAATCTGGACATACAGCTTGCTTCAGAATACCGTCAGGCAATAACCGTCCTGACCTGATTGTTTTTCAATCGCGGGAAAGACTTCCCCGGCGACCAGACACGCGGTGAAAACAGTAAGGGGTCCTGAGAAAAACTTTTCCGGTAAATCCGCGGCAGATATTACCGGAATTACCCTGCTGATTTCAGCAAAAACATGCGTCTCCCGTCTTCCCGGAAGCTCCCGTCCGGGAGAAAAACTGTCTGCTGATTTCTGTCTTGAAGCTCATCCATATTGGAGGAGATCTCTGACCAGCCATCAGACACTCAGGCTGGGCGACCACGGCCCGCGACCGGGCCTGCCCGGCGCAGCCCTTTCAATTGATGAAACGGCGAAATTGTATTCCGAACCCGTCTGGCCGAGGCGTTCGGCCAGATAAAGCATGATCGGCTTGTCCGTTTCAATTTCCATTTCGCCTTCGGCCGCAATCGCGCGGCGCAACAGTTCGGGCAAATAGCGGAGCAGCAGCATAAAGCCCGCCTCCCCTTCGCCAAGGCCGCGCATCGTGTTGATGAATTCGCGCACCAGCGCATTTACTTCTTCCTGCGCGAGCCGTTCCCACAGCCGGTCGTAATCGCGCCCGGCCTGAACGTCAGCGATGACGGCGATCAGACGGCGGAAGGAGGCCGGAAGGTGTTCCCAGAAACTCGCGCGCTCGGCCGCGGTTTCGCCCGGCACGTGGATCAGGCCGTCGGGAGTGAAGGCGCGTTCCGGCACGATGTGGCTTTCGCGCAGCACCTGCACGTATTCGTCCGCGGCCACGTGATACTGCGGCTCTTCCGCCGCCTGATCCGACGGCGCGCCGCGGGGCGTCGTGACCGGCTGCGAACTGAGCATCCTGATCCAGCCGTATTTCGGCGAGCGCACGCCCAGTTCGACGCGGTACCTGCGGTCGGGGAAGACGCTGAACCAGTATTCGCGCGCATAGGCGGCGTCGAAAAAGACCGCGATGTGACTGGTCTCGTCAATCAGGCGGAGCGCCGTGTGAAAAGTCTCGACTTCGACGGCCGGGAAGATGCGGCGCAGGCGGTCGTACGGGTTATCCTTCGTCTGCCAGTAGACGAAAATGTGGAACGGGTCCTGCACGAGCGTGCGCATCAGGTCAATGTCGTAATGCGCGGGGATCGGCAAGCCCGTATCAATGATCGGCTCGGCGGGGATTTCCGCGGGGCCGGGTTCGGCGGGGACTTCGTCGTCCACCACGACCGGCTCGAACGGGTTGCGCGAAATCAGCGGGAAGGCCGATGACAGGTCGAAGAAAAAGGGCACTTGAGTGTTCTCCGGGGAAAAGTGCCACCGACACGAGCGTCGCTGCCCGGCGATGAACACAAGGGGAATGTTCGCGTAGTACGTCGGTGAATTGCAGTCGGAAGCTTATGAGCAGCCTTCGCGGGTTGTCAAGACGAGGTTCACAGTGGCGAAATGGAATACGGATCGGACTGATTGAGGCCGTCAACGGCGGTCAGGTAATTATGATCGGTCAGCACAAGAAAATGATAACCGTGTTCACGATACCAGCGGACGACTTCGTCGGGCGTCGAATCGCCGTCGCTGTTGAGCGTGTGCGTATGCGTATTGCCTTTGTACCACCTTCTTTCAACTTTGCCACCGGAAGGCGGCGGGGCCGGCTGTTGCTGCGGGTAAGTCCGATTCGCCGCCAGCACGACGGCCGTAATTATTGCGGCCAGTGCGGTCAGTCTGACGATTGGGGCCGGGTTTGAATTGATCATAGGGCCTGTCCCCCTCAGTCCACGTACGCAAACTCGTTGGTATTGAAAAGCGCGAGACAGAATTCAACCAGCCTCTGCCTCTCGCCCGTGCCGATGAAGGCCAGGCTCTTTTCAAGCTCTTCCTTTGAAGGCTGGCGGCTGAGGGTCAGCTGGTATGCCTTCCCGACAACGTCGGCCAGAAACCCCTGTTTGTCGCCGCCGGCTTTCCCGGCCTTGAGCAGGCGATCCGCCATCAATCCAGCCTGCTCCATCACCTGCGGCCCGTTGAGCATCGTCAGTGCCTGCGGCGCCACGGTCGTCGGGATACGGCGCCCGCAGCTGATCGCACGATCCGGCATGTCGAACGTCTCAAACATCGGGTAGCGGAACGAACGCCTGGCGTAAAAATAGATGCTGCGCCGCTGATGTTCTTTCTCGTCAGCCGTCACGGGCCAGTTCACCTTCGGGTTGCCGAAGAGCCCGGCCATCTCATCGGCGTTGAGCGGAGGCACGATGGGCGGGCCGAACATTTTCAGGTTCAGCGAGCCAGCCGCCGCCGCATTGCGTCAACCAGCTCTTCCCCTCTCAGCCGCCAGCTCATCCGCCAGAGCAGGCGGTTGTCGGGGTCTCTGGCCGCATAAGCCTGATTGAATGACGAAGACATCTGATACGTGTTCGACATGAGGATGAGCTTGTGCAGCTTTTTGAAGCTCCAGCCCTGCCGCACAAACTCGGTCGCCAGCCAGTCGAGCAGCTCGGGGTGCGTCGGCGGGCTCTGACTGACATGATCTTCTCTCCGTGATGCGATGAACTCGTGGTCGCTCAGGGAAGCAATTCCCTGAGCGGAACTTCCGCGCCCTGTCGCGCCTTGCTCAGGTCGGCGGCTTCCATAAAAGCCATGATCTCCAGCGTCTCTTCGGGCGAGACTGGCGGCACTCCGGTCTGAAAGAACTTCACGATCTCAACCACCAGGCCGTGATAATCAATCTTTTTGGGCTCGATGGTCATAACTGATTTGCTGCCGAAGGCGACTGCGCCGTAAGTCTGTTTGCCGTCCCTGATCCCGCGAAACGTCCCCGTGCGCCCGTCCTTCCAGCGCCCCGTCACGACATCGGCCCCCTTTGTGTGGACGCGCGAAACGCTTTCGCAGCCCGGCCCCATGAGCGTGAACAGAGTCTCGACGCCGTGAATGCCGTACCAGAAGAGATCGGGGTGATGCGGCTCGGTGGGCGAGGGACTCCAGGCAATCGCGCCGAGCATTTCACCGAGCTGTTCGTTCTTTCGGGCGGCCTGAATCTCAGTCACGAAACGCAGGCTGGAAGAGCTGAAGAACGGCGTGCCCGACTCGCGCGCCAGCCTGACGATCTCGCGCGCGTCCTTCAGGCTCGCGGCGAAGGGCTTGTCAATGAAGACCGGCTTCCGGGCAGCAAGGACCGGGCGCGCCTGGGCGAGGTGCGTCCGCCCGTCCACGCTTTCGATCAGCACCGCGTCCACCTTCCGGCAAAGCTCTTCAATCGAACCGACGATCTCGACGCCCCACTTGTCCTTCAACTCGGCGGTGAACCTGTCAATGCGGGTCGCGCTCGCTTCGACATCGGAGCTGCCGCCTTTGAAAGCGGCGACCACGCGCGCGCCCGGCACGTGGTCAGGGCGCGATGGGTCATTGAGCGTCTGCGTGAATGCGGTGACGTGCGAAGTGTCGAGGCCGATCATCCCCAGTCGAATCAGCTTCTCTGAAGAAGTCTGAGCCGACGTGGGCATCGGAGAACCCCAGAGAACGTAAAGCAGAAAAGCGATGAGGAGTGTGACCAGAATAATCGGCAGAAATTTGCTTCTCATAGTCGGCCTCGGCCTTGTGAAAAGGTGAGTGATTACAGATCGCCTCTTTTTCTTTGCGCCGCAATGTAACGCGCGCTGCGGACCGCGAGCGCCGCAATTGTCAGCGTCGGGTTCTTTTCGGGGAAAGTTGTAAAACAACTCCCGTCAACGACGAAGAGATTTTTGACTTCGTGTGACTGGCAGTAAGAATTCAGTACCGAGGTTTTTGGGTCCCTGCCCATGCGCACCGTGCCGACCTCGTGGCTGGCGAAACCGGCAGGGCTCGCATCGCCCTTCAACTCGAGTTCGGTGCCGCACGCGTCGAGGATTTCCAGCACGCCTTCGCGCATCTCTTTGAAAAGCGCCAGATCGTTCTCGCACCACTGAAAGCGGATGACCGGAATCGGAATGCCAAATTTATCCGTTTTTTTCGGGTCAACCGTTACGCGGTTTTCAGAGCGATGCAGCGCCTTGCCAAACGCGCCGAGCTGAAACATCGCCGGTTGCAGCTCGCGCACGCGCCTTTTGTAGCCGGCCCCGAAACCCGCGACAGCTTTTGCGTGATGCGGCCACTGCCAGCTGGCGAAATTGAGCTGAATGCCGAATCCGCCGACGTAATCTTTCTTCCCACGGTTTTGATTGAAGCGCGGGATGTAAGCGTGATCGGTCGCGCCGTCGCCAGCGAAGACATTCTTTCCGGCTAGTCCCTTCAGGTAGCCTGTCGCCCCGGCGGTGATGTGACCGCTGAAATAACGGCCAACCACATCGTGTTCATTCGCCAGCCCGTTCGGGTACTTCTCGCTCGTCGAGTTAAGCAGCAGTCTGGCCGATTCAACCGAAGCGCAACTGACGACCACGATGCGCGCGTAAACTTCTTCCTCCTGCCCGGTCGCGCGATCAATGAAGGCCACGCCGGACACGCGACCATCCGGGTCAACCAGAACTTTCCGGGCCAGCGCATTCAGCCGCAATGTGAGTTTCCCGGTCGCCATCGCTTCGGGGATCACCGTCACGTCGCTCGACCACACCGCCCGCACGTCACACACGTCCATGCAATGCCCGCAGAAATGACACCCGCCGCGACCGGCCCGGCCCTTGAGCAGGACGGCCTTGCGCGCCGGGATCAGTCTGATACCGAGCCCGGCGATTTTCCTGCGCGCGATGACTTCGGAACAGCGCAGGCGGGGCGCTTCGGCGACGAAGTTGCCGTCGGGCAGCACGGCGAGGCCCTCTTTCGTGCCGAAGACGTGCATTTCGCGCTCGACGTAATCGTAGTAAGGCGCCAGCTCTTCGTAAGCGAGCGGCCAGTCCTCCTCAATGCCATGCAGCGAGTGTTCACGAAAATCATCCGCCGAGAAGCGCAGACACGCCGCGTTCCAGTGGAACGTGCGACCGCCGAGCGTACGGATGCGGTCAACCGAAATTCTGTCGCCGTGATATTCGATCTCACGTGAGATGTTGTCGGGGTAGAGCGAAGCCTGTTTGAAAAGCCCGAAGCCGCGTTTCGGCAGTTGATACGGCCAGTCGTGAATCATCAGGTCTTCAAGACTGGCTTTGGCTCCGGCTTCGAGCAGGATCGTGTCCGCGCCGGCTGCGGTCAGTTCCTTCACCATAACGCCGCCCGCCGCGCCAGAGCCGATGACACACACGTCATAGATTTTCTTTTTCTGGATGTTCATTTCCAATCACGGGCTTTGGCTGTACTTCTTTTCATTACCCTTCCACCCAAACAGCCCATTCATAAATCCTATAGCGTAAGGTGTGACTACATTGAACCAGAAATTGAACGCAATGTTGCTGAAGAAATAGTCAAAAATATTGATTGCAACAGTAAATATTGTACCGAAGAACAGGACTCCACTTATCAACACAAATCTCCATTTACCTTTTGCCCTGATTCCTTCCCATCGGGCAATCTGTTTTTCGTCCCACGGTTTACTTCTGAACACATTCTTGGACATAGCTGAGGTCAGTGATGTTGGCTGTTATCTTGTCTGCAAAAATACAAACACGCCCTTCTTGTTCGAGGACACGATGTCCGGCAGCCTGTCGCCGTTCACATCGGCAACCACGAACTGAGTGCCGACGCCTGAATCGTTATCAATCTCGTGCCTGATCCACTTCACTTCACCTTTCTCGCGCTTCAACTCGAACCAGTAGAGCACCGCCGGGTCGCCGGGGTTGATGTCGCCGGTCGGCCCGTGCGCCCAGAAGCGCTTGCCGGTGACGATGTCTTTCAGGCCGTCGCCGTTGATGTCGGCGAGCATCAGGCTGTGCGATTGCGAGAATGAATCGTCAATCGTGTGCCGGATGAATTCGGGCTTGCCACGGGCGCCTTTGCGCTGCTCGTGCCACCAGACGCCGATGCGGTGCGCGGAGCTGCTGATGACGTCGTTCAACCCGTCTCCGTTCACGTCGTAGACCTGCATCTGCGCGCAGTCATCGCCGAGGTCCGCTTTGACGAAATTCCAAGGGGTGATGTGCGGGTCTTTCGGCGCCTCCCAGTAACCTTCCTTGATGATCACGTCTGCGCGTCCGTCGCCGTTGATGTCTCCGACGCCAAGCCCGTGCGAGTAACGATACCGCCCCGGGCCTTTCAGTTCGCTCGTGCTGATCGGGTGGGCGATGAATTCGGCCTTCGCATCCCTGCCCGGCTCGTACCACGCCATCTGTGAATCATCGAACGGGAAGATGAGTACCGGATTCTTCCCGGCGCCCGATAACAGTGCAAAGGCCGGGCTCTCGTTGCAGGCGTTGCGAAAGAGCGTGTGCGCGGGCCAGTGGCCGCCCCTGCTGCCGGGGTTTTCGTGCCAGACGACGGGATGGGTGCCGGGCATGTCAACGCGAATCTGATCCGGCCAGCCATCGCCGTTGATGTCCGCGGCGTAGTTGATGAAGCTGTTGCTCCACGCTCTGGCGGCGTCGAACTGTCTGACCGGGGCGATCTCGTGCGGCGTCCAGTCGGGCGCCTCGTACCAGAGGTTGCCGGCGATCACGTCCATCTTCCCGTCGCGGTTGACGTCGGCGACCGCGACGCCTTCGGAGCGAAACTCCTTGTCGAGGACGATCTTTTTGAAGCGAACTTCATGATTTGATGATGCCGTTCCGGTGTTGTGCCGGAGGGCGGCGATCAGGCAGAGAGTGATCAGCAGAAACACGACGACACGGCGAGGCATAGTGAAACTCCTGTCGGGTTTTATCCTGCGGCGAAATCAGTTCAGCGCAGGTGATTCAGTCGAGGAAGTCGGCGCGCCGGAGACAACAGCGCGATAATCGCTAACCGAAGCTTCAGCCGACAACGCCGAAGCCGAAAACAGTACGAGCGTGATCCAGACCAGGTCGGCCACCAGCAGGTGGAAGATCTGCAGCCACAGCGGCGCGAGCAGGTACAGGTTCAGGGAGCCGATGCTGATCTGTGCGACGAGTAATCCGATCAGCAGGCGCGAGAGTTGCGAGGTCGTTCTGCCGGGGCGCGAAAGGCCCGCGACCACGGCGACGAAGATCACGTAAGCCGCAGTGACAACCGCTATCACCGGGTGGAAGACCCGCAGCCGCAGCAGCACGTGGGCGGTCGGAGAAAAGTCCTGCTGCATGCCTTCAGCGAGCGACTTCACCGGAAACAGCGTGTCGCCGAGCGCCGTGACCGCGCCGCTGACGCCGAGAATAATGGTGGCGACGAGACCCGCGAGGAGCGCCAGCGCCAGCCCCTTCTGGTCGCGCAGCCGCAATGGTTTTCCGCCCGATGCCCACCACGCGGTCAGCGCGGTCGAAGCCACGAGAATCAGCGTGTTCACCAGATGCAGCGACATCACGACGGCCCGGCTGACCGAATCATTTTTATTGACCAGTCCGAACTTGACCAGCCCGGCGCCGAGCAGCGATTCGATGATGATGAAAAGGAACGAGACGGCTGCGCCGACGCGCACGATGCTGCCTTTTGGAAATGAGCGAAAAGCCCACACCGCCAGCACGAGTACGAGAATACCGAGCAGACCGGAACTGCCGCGGTGCGAAAACTCAATCAGGGTTTTGACCGAAGGCGCAGTGGGAATGATTTCGCCCCGGCACAGTGGCCAGTGGTCTCCGCAGCCGTCGCCGGAAAAGCTGATGCGGACGTAAGCCCCCCACAGGATCACCGCGATTGAATACGCCAGAACTCCCCACGCAGCCTTTGCGAATGGTTGCAGCTTCATGCCGAGACTCCGAATCGAACAGGGTGGAATGGAAAACGACGAAGCGTATTGTAGCCCACCGGGCGCCGATGCCCGAAAAGCTTTGCGGCATGGTTCAGCCAGTCATGCCACGTTAATGGCTCCCGCTGCGGGCCATTTCAGCGCGCAGAAAGAAACTGCCTTCGGTGACGACCTTCTCGCCCGCGCTGACGCCGCCCACCACGCGCACAAACTCGCCCGCGTCTTCGGCGGTCTGCACCTTCCGCATCTGGAACTGCCCGGGGCCGAGTGGGACGAATACGACCTGATCGTTGCCGACCGCCTGCAAGGCTGAACGAGGGATGACGACTGCCTGCCCGCCGCGCCCGGGCGCGCCGAGGCTGACATCAACGAACATGCCGAGCCTGAGCATCTGACCCGGGTTCGGGACTTCGATCCGCGCCTGCGCCGTGCGCGACTGCGGGTCAACCCGGGGGTCAATGTAAGAGATCGTGCCCGCGAAAGTGCGGCCCGGGTAAGCGGGGGCAGTAACTGTCACGCGCGCGCCGACCCGCATGATGCTGAAGTCTTTTTCGTACACGTTGCCGATCACCCAGACGCTCGACAGATCGGTCACGGAAAAGAGCGCGTCACTCATCGTGACCACCTGACCAGTGTTGACGCTCCGCGCGGTGATGACGCCGGATGAGGGCGCGGGGACGGTCACCTCGGAACGCACGTGCGAGGCGTCCCTGATCGCGTCAATCTGAGACTGGGTGAGGCCGAGCAGCAGCAGTCGCTGCCGGGCCGCCGCGTGTTCGGCGTGGTGTTCGTTGAAGTGGGCTTCGGCTTCCTCGAATTCCTGCCGGCTGATCGCGCCGAGGCCCGCGAGCTTCTGCGCGCGCTCGAACTGCGCCGTGTGGTATTTCAAATCGGCGATGATCGTCAGGTACTTCATCTGCGCTTCGGCAAGTTCCTGACTGAAGATCACGGCGAGCGGCTGCCCCCTGGTGACGCGGTCGCCGAGCTGAACTTTGACCGCGGTGACGCGCCCGCCGACGAGCGGCGTGACGCGCGTTTCCTTGTAAGCGTTGGGTTGTACTGTGCCGGTCGTCCTGAGCTGGTTGGCGACCTCCTGATGGCGAGCTTCCTCGAACTTCAAATGGATGCGCCCGACCATCTCCGGCGAGAGCGTCAGATCAGCTTTCCCGCCGGCGGGAGCCGGTGATGCAGACGAAGCTAATTCGACAGTCGGGACCTCTCTGCCTGCCGCCTGACCGGAAGCGCTTTCGACGCTCGGAACCTCGCGCCCGGCGAGCCCGCCCCCGTTCCGAGGCCGTTGAAATATGACCACTGCCACCCCGGCGATCACGATCAACGTCGCCGCCCCGATCAGCCACCAGAGCCTGCCGGGACGCGAAGTCACTTTTGATTCGCGGGCTTCATCATTGATGCCGTCATTCATACTCTCTTTCCTCGTCACGGCCGGAGCTTTGATTTTACTTCCCGCCCGGCGCGCCCAGCACGTTCTCCAGTTCGGCGCGCGCCGCGTAATACTCCTTGAGCGCGCCCGTATAGCTCATCTGCACGTCAACCAGCCGCCGCTGTTCGTTCAGCACCTCAGTCAGGCGCACGTGGCCGAGTTCGTAACTGCCGCGCACGATGCGCAGGTTGTTTTGTGAAGCGGCGAGCAGGTCTGTGTTGTAAGTCTTCAGCACGCGCGCCGCACCTTCGTAGCGGGTGTAAGCTGCGGCCACCTCGCGCCGGATGACCGATTCGACGAATTCACGGCGCAGGCGGGCCTCTTCGGCCGCGGCCACGGCGGCCTCGATGTTTCCCTGATTTTTGTTGCGTGTCGGCAGCGTGATCGTGACCCCGCTTTTGACCATACCGCTGCGCGAAAAGATCCTTTCCGGCTGCCCGGCGGCGTTGAGCCCGCGCTGATCGAAGCCGTCGCCCTGCAACCCGTATTCGGCAAAAACGCTCAGGTCGGCTTTGCCCTCTGTCCTGGCCTGCGCGATCAGGGCCGCCGCCACAGCTTCGGCGGCGCGCGCCGCCTGTAAATCCGGGCGCGATTGCATCGCCTGCTCCAGCACCTGCTCGCGCGTCATCGCGACCGGGCGTTCGATGAACTCGTCGCGCACCTGGAGCCTCTCTTCGGAAGTCATCCCCATCAGGTTTTTAAGTTCTTCGATCAGCACCGCGGTGCGGCTCGCGTAAGTGGCGCGCTGCGCTTCGATGCGGCCGACTTCGACCTGCAGCAGGCTTTGTTCGAGCGGCGCGCTCGCGCCCTCGGTGACGCGGGCCTTGATGAGCGTGTAGCTCTGCTGATTGAGTTCGAGCAGCCGCTCGTTGAGTTCCAGATTGCGCGCCGCTTCGAGCGCTTCGCCGTACTTGATTCGCACTTCGCCGGCGAGCTTTCGTTCACGCTCCGCCACTTCATATTTCACCCGCTCAAGCTCGCGCTGCGCGACCTCGATGCGCCGCGCGCGCCGCCCGCCGAGTTCGAGCGGCAGCGAGACGCCGACTGAGAAACCATTTTCGGTGGGGCTTTTCGGATCTATGGAGCCGGCGACTTCCAGCATCGGATTCGGCTTCAACCCGGCCTGTTTCAGACGCCCGGTCGCTTCAGCAATCAGCCGGCGGTCAGCCATCAGGCCTTTGTTACTGGCGAGCGCGTAACGCACCGCGTCCTCTGCCTCCATACCCTCAACGGGGTTGAGGTAGAGCGTGGATTCCGGTCTCGCGGGGGACGTGACTGGCGGCAATGGGGCGTTGCCGGTTTTATTGACAGCGATTTCCTGTGCCGCAACCTGCGCAGAGATTGAAACCACGAATGCCGCTATCAACAGCGGCACGGCAATGATGGTTGAAATTATCCCTGACAGATGTCCGTGCGGTTTTCCAGCCTGCGGAGCGGGCGGCAGCATAAGGCCCGGGGTGGAGCGGAGCGCAACCCAGGGAAACGTGCGCACAATGCCCCCAGCCCGCGGAGCGGGCGACAGCCAATGTATTTTTATTGCGGTGGCTCCAATGGCTCCTCTCTGTCGCCCGCTCCGCGGGCTGCAATTAATTAGTGGCATCGTTCCCCGGGGTTCCGCTGGCGCTCCACCCCGGGCTTTATGCTGCCGCCCGCTCCGCAGGCTGAGAGTTGTTGCAACTGCGTTGTGATTCATAAAACCTTCTCTTGCTCTTCTGGCATCATTTGCCGATGCGCTTCGCCATATAAATGTCCGGCTTGCCCAGTCCGTTGGCGTCGGGCATCACGCCGACGATGACGAAGCCGAGCTTCCGGTAAAACTCGTACGGATGATCGTTCAGGTTCCTGATGGCGTTGATGTGTTTCCAGACGTCTGGGTAAAGGTCAATGCCCCCGAGCGTCGTCTGATTGTCCTCGTCATCGGTTCCGAGCGTCAGCGTGATCCCGCCGCGCTCCTTAACCCGTTCTTCGAGATCAGCCACGAGTGCGCGCCCGATGCCCTTTCGGCGATGGGCAGGACTCACCGCGATCGGGTGTAATTCCCACACCCTCCCGTCGTACTGGCTGATCCCGCCGACCCAGCCGATCACGTTGCCGTCGTCATCAACGGCGATGCGGCTGACGCGGTCTTCGGCGAACGATTCGCGCACTTCTTCGAGCGCGGCTTCAATCGTCGGCCACGCGCGCGGCCAGTGTTCGCAGAAGCTTTCAAACAGCAGTTCTGCTGTCCGCCGAACTGCCCGCTCGTTGTTGGGAGTCAGGTCAATGATGTGCATTTGAAACTCCGTTGTCAGTCGATCTTAACTTCCTGACAAGGTTCGCATTGGCTTTCGTTCCGGCCACCTTGGATAATCTCAGTCACATAACTGTACAGGCAGCAGATTTGCTTCTGGTTAAGGATTCCTTTGTACGAGGGCATGACTTTGCCCTTTTTGTACACTGCGGCAGTGAACTCATTTAAGCTGTAGCGTCGTTCTTTCAGGCTGCGAGTGAGTCTTGCCATCCCCTCGCCGTTATATCCATGACAAGTTGCGCATCCTGCCTTCTGAAAGACCTTGCAGCCTTCGAGTACCCCTAGTCCGGGAGTTGGAGATGGCACACTGGGAATAGGATTGGGTGAAACAGTTGAGGAAGGCTGCGTGTGGCTGCCAGAGTTACAAGCAAGAACGAATGCCATAACATACAAACCAACAAGCATCAGTTTGAGACTGTTCATAACCTGTCTTCTGTTCGTTTCCTTCTTTATCGCTGAAGCAATTCGACCTCACGATCCTCGCCAGTGCTTTGGCCGCCTTCATCTTTCATCAGGGGACCGTTAATTGACGGCTTCAGCTCCTGATCAGATCCCTTCTTCAGCTGCCGCTCGCGCAGCCAGAAGAAGATTACCGGCGTGACGATCAGCACGTGAACGAGCGAACTGACCATCCCGCCCAGCACCGGCGTGGCCAGCGGCTTCATCACCTCTGACCCGGCGCGCGTACTCCACATAATCGGGATCAGACTGGCGACGATGGTTGAGACGGTCATCACCTTTGGACGCAGGCGCAGCAGCGCGCCTTCAGTAATTGCCGCGATCAGATCGGCGCGGGTCATCGCTCCGCCCGTCGCCGCCCTCTCCGCCCGCTTGCGTTCGACCGCCTCTTCCAGATAGATCACCATCACCACGCCAGTCTGCACCGCCGTGCCGAAGAGCGCGATGAAGCCAACCCACACCGCCACCGAAAAGTTGTAGCCGAGCGCGTAAAGCAGATACACGCCGCCTGTGAGCGCGAACGGCACGGCGAGCAGCACGTGCGCGGCTTCCAGAAATGAGTGATAGGTCAGGTAGAGCAGAACGAAGATGATCATCAGCACGATGGGCAGCACGATCTGCAATCTTTCTTTCGCGCGAATCTGATTCTCGTACTGGCCGCTCCACTGAAAGTAATAGCCGGCGGGCAGTTTGATCTGATCGTTGACGACCCGCTTCGCTTCGTCAACGAAGCTGCCGACGTCGCGCCCGCGCACGTTGAGGAGGACGGTCGAGCGGAGCAACCCGTTTTCGCTCGAAATCATAAACGGCCCGCTCTCGCCGCGGATGTCCGCGAGTTGGCCGAGCGGGATCTGCTGCGGGCCAATGAGTACGTTGCGGATCTGCTGCGGGTCGCTGCGGTATTGCGGCGCGTACCGGACGCGGACGGGGAAGCGGCGGCGGCCTTCAATCGTCACGCTCAGGTTGGTTTCGCCGACGGCTTTTTCAATCGCGTCCTGCACGTCGCCGACCGCGACGCCGTAGCGCGCGGCGGCTTCGCGGTTGACTTTGATGTTGAGGTACGGCGCGCCCGCGATCTGTTCGGGGTAGACATCGTTCGCGCCCGGAATTTTGCGAAGCGCCGTTGCCGCGGCCTGCGCTCTCTCTTCCAGCGTCTTCAGATCATTGCCGAAAATCTTGAGCCCGATCTGCGAGCGGATGCCGGTCGAGAGCATATCAATGCGGTTGCGGATGGGCTGCGTCCAGATGTTGGTTACGCCCGGCATGCTCACGGCGGCGTCGAGTTCGTTGACGAGCCTCTCCTGCGTCAGGCCCGGGCGCCACCGCTCGCGCGGCTTCAGGTGGATGACCGTCTCGATCATGTTGATCGGCGAAGGGTCGGTCGAAGTTTCGGCGCGCCCGGGTTTGCCGGCCACCCACTCGACTTCGGGGAAGCCTTTGATGATCTCGTCCTGACGTTTCGTGATCTCCAGCGCCTGCGGCAGCGAGACGCTCGTGTCGGTCACCGGCATAAACAACAGGTCGCCTTCGTCGAGCGGCGGCATGAACTCCTTGCCAATCGGGTGCAGGCGCTGAACGAAATTTCCGAGTACCGGGACGCCGGCAGTCGCGGCGCGGGCGGCGGGCAGCCAGCTTGCAGATGTGGCCAGCAGCACGGCAATCGCAAAAAAGAATCCGGCAATGCTGATGGTGATCGCGCGATGATTGAGCGCCCGGCGCAGCAGCGGACGGTAAAGCCATTGCAGGCCGCGCATGACGGGATTGTCTTCTTCGCGGTGAAATTTGCCGCCGAGCAGCAGCGTACACAGTACCGGCACGAGCGTGACCGCGATGATCGTCGCCCCGACCATCGCGAAGGTCTTGGTGAAGGCGAGCGGGTGAAAGAGCTTGCCTTCCTGCCCGGTCAGCGCAAAGACCGGGACGAAAGCCAGAATGATGATCGCCATCGAAAAGAAGACTGGGCGCCCGACCAGCCTCGTTGCCTCAAGCACCGTGTGCCAGACGAGCGCGCGGTCTTTCGGATCAACGCGTCTCTTTTCCAGATAGCGAAAACAGTTCTCCGTGACCACAATCCCCGCGTCCACCAGCACGCCTATCGCAATCGCGATCCCGGCGAGCGACATGAGGTTCGACGAGATGCCGAAGTAATGCATCAGCAGGAACGAAATCAGTACGGCGAGCGGCAGCGGCAGCGTGACGATCAGGATTGATCTGAAGTGAAACAGAAAGATGATGTGCGCGAGCGTGACGAGCAGGATCTCTTCGACGAGCGCCGTCCTGAGCGTGTCAACGGCCCGGTTGATCAGTTCGGTGCGGTCATAAAACGGCACGATCCGCACGCCCGCGGGCAGCCCCGGCCTGATCTCTTCGATTCGCTTTTTGACCGCGTTGATGACGTCGAGCGTGTCCACGCCGTAGCGGGCGACGATCACGCCGCCGACTGCCTCTTTGCCATTCTTGTCGAGCGCGCCCTGGCGGAAGGCGCCGCCGATCTTCACTTCGGCGACGTTCTTCACATAAATCGGCGTGCCGCCGCGCGACGCGATGACTATGTTAGCGATGTCGTCGGTTGATTCGATCAGTCCGATGCCGCGCACCACCGTCCACGTGCCGCCCTGCTCGACGACGTTGCCGCCGACGTTGTTGTTGCTGCGCTCGACGGCCGTCACCACGTCACCGAGCGGCAGGTCGTAAGAGCGCAGGCGGTTCGGGTCAACGTCAATCTGGTACTGCTGCACCCAGCCGCCGACGCTGCCGACTTCGGCGACGCCCGGCACGGCGTTGAGCTGGTAGCGCACGAACCAGTCCTGAATCGAGCGCAGTTCGATCAGGCTGTGGCGGTCGCTTTCAATCGTGTACCAGAAGATCTGCCCGACCCCGGTCGCGTCCGGCCCGAGCGTCGGCCTGACCCCGCCGGGAAGCGAACCGCCGACGAGCGTCAGCCGCTCGAGTACCCGCGTCCGCGCGAAGTACAGGTCAACGCTGTCCTCAAAGATCACGTTGATCATCGAAAAGCCGAAGGCCGATTGCGAACGCACCACCTTCACCCCGGCCAGCCCCTGCAGGTTGACCGTCAGCGGGTAAGTGATCTGGTCTTCGACTTCCTGCGGCGAGCGCCCCGGCCAGTCGGTGAAGACGATCACCTGGTTTTCGCTGAGGTCGGGGATCGCGTCAATCGGCGTGCGCAGCAGCGCCCACAAGCCCCACCCCGCGAGCGCCAGATAGAGCGCGACGATGATGAAGCGGTTGCGCAGCGAAAATTCGATCAGTCGGTCAATCATAAAATCGGCGGTCGGCGGCCGGGGTCATTGCATAATTCCCAGCCACCGCCCGTCGGCTATTTCGTCTGGATCGGGAAATCAGCTTTGCCTTCGCCGGCCGGGCCTTTGTACGCGACGTGAACCTGCCAGGTGCCATTCATTTCGAGACTGGTCGTGGCCTGGTAGATGCCAGGCGTACCGGTGGTCAGCAGCTTCACCTTGCTCTCCATCCGGGGCATCGAACCCATCGCCGGCATGTCAATCATCATCGTGATGGCGCCCACGTCAACGGGCCTGCCGCCAGCGTCCTTGAACTCTACCGTGAAATCGTTATTGCCTTCGCTGAGATGCCCGGCGGGGTTGAGGAGCGTCACAGTGAGGTCGCCCGCTTTCTGTGAGGCGATGACCTTGCCCGTGCTGGCAGCCGGGGCGCCGGAACCGCCGCTGCCGGATGCCGACTGGTTGCAGGCGGACAGCGCAGCCAGCAGTGAAATGATTGCGACCAGTGAGAGGGTGAAAGCAAATTTGCGAATCATCTGAGAAATCTCCTTTGTCAGCATTTCAAATTTCAGCCTGTCAAAAACAGGCACTGCTCATTGCACGACGATTTTGCCGCGCAGCATGCCCATGCCGCAGGCGAACTGGAATTCGCCCGCTTTGTTCGGCGTGAACTCCACCGTGACGGGCCTGTTCGGTGGCAGCGGCTTCCTGATGCCGTATTCCTGAATCACTATTTCAGTCCCGCAGGTCTCATTGGTTTCGCGCACGAAGGTGACGCGGGCCAGGACGTCCCGTTTCAGCGTGAAGCTCTTCGGCTCGTAACCTTTGCTGGTGAGTCTTATTTTCACCGCCTGAACCCCTTTGTCGGGCTGAGCCTGCGCGCCAGCGCGGATATTCTTTCCTGACTCAACTGCCATGGTCGGAAACAGGAGGGTCAGGCAGAGCGTTACGGTCAGTGATACACGGATGATGTGGATTGCTGGGCTGATTATCATTTCCTTTTGTCTCAGAAAATCGAAGTGGCGGTATCACATGATCAGATTTCGCGGACACCAGCCGGATTTTCACCCGCCGGGACACTGAACCGGCGCTGTATCAGCCGGCGCAGGCACAAGCGTTCATGGGACTCCGCTGACTGCGAACGCAATCGCGTCAGGCAGACACACTACGACATAGTTGTCGAGTTAAATCCTGAGGCAGGTCTGATGAAGGTGAGACAGGATGGTCTGGGAATCACGGGTGCGATGCTTTGTGGAGACTGATTGAAGCGGATGCCAGTCGGCAATCGAAGGCGGAGCGTCCGGCGAAACTTTGCTGTCAGTCGCCGTCAGCCGGTCGGACGGCAGCCCCGGCGGGATTGATGAGTTGCTCATCCCGCAGTTGCAGACGGCGATGCCGGCGGGGTCAGGTTCAGGCGCTGAATCGGCTTCAGTCATCTCTGCCTGTGCCGGCGCGGAATGCCCGGGTCGCATCATCGGGCAGCCGCCAGACCCGTTCGCCGGGCAGCAGCTCATTTCGCCCTCACGCCCGTCGAGGTGATTCATCATCATCCGGCACACCTCACCGGTCGCGGGCAGCGCGGTCGGCGTGAGCAGCAGAAGGATGATGATCAGTGGTTTCAGCATCGCACGGGATTATAGCCCTGATGGTGAGGCCGGGCAATCGGCAATCAGGTCACAGGCGCGGCGTGACCAGTCCCTTCTGGTCCTGGTATTTGCCTGCGCGATCCGCGTAGGAGGTTTCGCACTCCTCATCCGACTCGAAGAACGTCACCTGCGCCACGCCCTCGTTGGCGTAGATGCGCACGGGCAGGTCGGCGGAGTTGGAGAATTCCAGCACCAGCCGCCCGCGCCAGCCGGGTTCGAGCGGCGTTGCATTCACGATGATGCCCGAACGCGCGAGCGTGCTTTTCCCGAGGCAGAAGCCGATCACGTTGCGCGGCATATTGAATGTTTCGACCGTCACCCCGAGCGCATAAGTGTGCGGCGGCATCAGCCAGTATTGCGAGCCATCCCCGGAAGTCTTGAGCGGCGCGTTGATCAGCGAACTTTCGTCGAACTGCTTCGGATCAATCTCGGCGCTTGTGATCGGCGAAAAAACACGGAAGCCATCTGAGGCGAGGCGCAGGTCGTAACCATAACTCGACAGCCCGGCGGAGATGATCCGGCGGCCATCAATTTCGCGCACCAGTTTCTCCTCGAACGGAATGATCAGCTGATGCTCGCGGCACATCTTCAGAATCCAGCGGTCTGATTTGACGCTCACTGACGTGTTCTCCCTCCGGAATAAAGCTGCCCTAGAATGAGGCGGCAGTCTAGCGAAACGGCCCTGTTGCCGCAAGTGATTGCAGGACAATCAGTAACTTGACACCTCCGACCTCGCTCCCTATAATCCGCACTGCTTTTTTGGACATAACCAACAGACCCCAATCAACTCACAGGCCGTCGAATCCGGAAAATGTGTTCACCCTGGTACGAGGCAGAGTATACGGAGGCAATGTGATCAAGCTGGACATCATCAACAACGTCGCGGAAAAAACCGGCGTCCCAAAAATGAAGGCGGAGATTGCCGTCGAGGCTTTGTTCGAGGCGATGAAGGAAGCAATGAAAAAAGGCGAGCGCATCGAGCTGCGCGGCTTCGGCGTCTTCGTCGTCAAACCACGCAAGCGCGGCATCGGGCGCAACCCGCGCACCGGGACTGAGGTCGCCATCCCCGAGGGCAAGACCATTCGCTTCAAACCCGGCAAGGAGTTGCAGTCCTGACCCGCTCCTCTCAACAGTTCAACCTTACGTCCAGCAGCGGCCATTCGGGGCCGCTGTTGCCGTCTTCAGGCGCAGCTTGTCTTTCTGTCCCCCTGGCCCGGACTCTCATTCATTGAGGGCGCGCTGTGATTGCACTTGATGGAAACACGCTGACACTCGCGCAACTCGCCGCCATCGCGCGCGGGCGCGAGGAAGTGCGACTCGATGAGGCCGCGCGTGAGCGGGTCACCGCTTCGCGGGCCGTTATTGAACGCATCATCGCCGAAGACCGCACCGTGTACGGCGTCAACACCGGTTTCGGTAAGCTCGCCGACGTCCGCATCTCTCCTGAAAACATCCGTGAGCTTCAGGTGAACCTGCTGCGCTCGCATTCGTGCGGCGTCGGCGAGCCGCTCACTGAAGCCGAAACGCGGGCGATGATCTGCCTGCGCGCCAACGTGCTGGCCAAGGGGTTTTCCGGCGTGCGCCCGGTGGTCATCGAAAGGCTCGTCGGGATGCTCAACCGCGGCGTGCATCCGGTCATCCCGGCGCGCGGTTCGGTCGGGGCTTCGGGCGACCTCGCGCCACTCGCCCACCTGGCGGCAGTCGCGATTGGAGAGGGCGAGGCGGTTTATCAGAACGAGCGGATGAGCGGTGGTGAGGCATTGCGGCGCGCTCGTCTGGCGCCGCTTGAGTTACAGGCCAAGGAAGGCGTGGCTCTGATCAACGGCACGCAGGCGATGTGCGCGGTCGGCGGGATAGCCCTGCTTGAGGCCGAGAAACTGGCCGCGACGACCGATGTGGCGGGCGCGATGACGCTCGAAGCTTTGCGCGGGACTCCGGCGGCTTTCCGACTCTCGATCCATGAGGCGCGACCGCACCGCGGCCAGCAAATGGTCGCAAAGCATCTGCGCGCGCTGCTCGCCGAAAGCGAGATTCGCGAATCGCACCGCGAACACGACCCGCGCGTGCAGGATGCTTACACGCTACGCTGCATGCCGCAGGTTCACGGGGCGGCGCGCGACACGCTCTCCGAATTGCGCCGCGTGCTGGAGATCGAAATCAATTCGGCGACCGACAACCCGCTCGTTTTCCCCGGCGGCAGCCCCGAACTTGATGAAGTGATTTCGGGCGGGAACTTTCACGGCGAGCCGGTGGCGCTGGCGCTCGATTACGCGGCGATGGGCGTGACGGAACTCGGCGCGATCTCCGAGCGTCGCATCGAGCGGCTGGTCAATCCCGACCTTTCCGGCGGGCTGCCTCCCTTTCTGGTTGAGGACGCAGGGACGAATTCGGGGATGATGATCGCTCAGGTCACGGCGGTGGCCCTGTGCGCGGAAAACAAGATTCTCGCCCACCCGGCCTCGACCGACAGCCTGCCGACTTCGGGCAATCGTGAAGATCACGTTTCGATGGGGATGACGGCGGCGCTCAAGCTGCGCCAGATCGTGCGCAACACCGAGCAGATCATCGCGATCGAACTCATGTGCGCGGCCCAGGGGCTGGAATACCTGAAACCGCTGCGGCCCGGCCGCGGCGTCGAGATGGCTTACCGGCGGTTGCGCCATCTGGTCGCGCCACTGACTGATGATCGCGCGCTGGCGCCGGACATCGCGATCATTGCGGCGGCGGTGAACGCGGGCGCGTTCGATCTGACGATCTGAAATTTGAGACCGGGGAAAAGAAGAGATCACGATCATGCTGTTTGCCGACCTGACTCTGGCACGAAGACTGGAAGCGACCGATGCGGCTGCAGGCGCAGACTACGTCCGGGCTTACGCGAAGCTGCATCCGGGGAGTGGGGCGGCAACGCTTGAGGTTATGGGCGGCAGCGCGGCTTTTGCCGGGGTTGATTCGCCGGTGACTCAGGCTTTCGCGCTGGGGCTCGACGGGGCGGTCACGGCGGAGGAGCTGGACGAACTCGAAGAGTTCTTTCGCAAGCGGGGCGCGGCGGTGAACATCGAATTGTGCCCGCTGGCGGACGCTTCGTTGCGCGAACTGCTCGGCGAGCGCGGCTATCGCGTGATCGAGTTTTCCAACGTGCTGGTGCGGGAACTCACGCCCGGCGACGCGAAGCTGACAGTCAACCCGGCTGTAACGGTTCGCCAGCCGGAGCCGACTGACGAAGGGGCTTATGCTGACGTTGTGTCGCGCGGCTTTTTCGAGGGCGGTGAGATCCCGCAGTTTATGAAGGATGTTTCCGAGGTCTTTGCTCACGTGGGGATGGTCCGCTTCCTGGCCGAGGTGGACGGGCGGGCGGCGGGCGGAGGCGGCGTGGCCGTGCATAACGGCGTGGCCACACTCGGCGGGGCGGCCACGCTGCCTGAGTTCAGGAACCGCGGGGTGCAGACGGCACTCATTCAGGCGCGGCTGGCTTTCGCCGCGGCAGCCGGGTGCGATCTGGCGATGGTCACGACGATGCCCGGCAGCGCCTCTTACCGGAACGCCGAGCGCGAGGGCTTCCGGATCGTTTACACACGCTGCAAACTGACTCGGGACGTTGCGGATTGATAAGACAGGTCACAGTATCAATCCTCAATCCGCAATCAAATGTGTTACCATCGGGTGGCGTTGAAAGAGTAATCATCCATGATTTCAGGCCGGAGGCGTTATGGTCTGTCACAATTGTTCACGCGAGGTCAAACTGGTCGCCAAAGTCGCGCGCACCGATGAGTGCCCGCACTGCGACGCCGACCTGCATTGCTGCAAGAACTGCCGCTTCTTCGATCCGGGCAAAAACAATCAGTGCAGCGAGACTTCAGCCGAGTACGTGCGCGACAAGACGAGGGCGAACTTCTGCGATTACTTCGAGCCGAACAAGCGGCTGCCGCTCAACACGCGCGACAGCAGCACGGGCGCCGCGAAGACGGATGTGCGCTCGGCTTTCGATGACCTCTTCAAAAAGAAATGACCGCGTGTGACGCCGTCCCGGGTTTTACCACATGAGCCAGCCTTACTATTTTCCGCCGCAACCTCCGGATCCTTACCGCCCGACGGTCATCCACCCGCTGCCGGTGTTCGAGCCGGAGCCGCCGCCGCGGTCCGAAAAGGGCGAGATCACTCCGGGCCGCGTCCTGGTTCACCTGCTGCTGCTCGGGCTGACGGCTCTGACGACGACGATCATCGGCTCGCTGCTTTTCGTGAGCATTACGTCGGGGCTGCTCTTCTCCTTCACGCTGCTCGGCATTCTCGGCGCGCACGAGATGGGACATTACATCGCCTGCCAGTGGTACGGCGTGCGGGCCACGCTGCCGTATTTCATCCCCGCGCCGGTCGGGATTGGCACTTTCGGCGCGTTCATCAAAATCAAATCGCCGATCCCGAATAAAAAAGCGTTGTTCGACATCGGCATTGCCGGGCCGCTGGCCGGGTTCGTCTTTGTGATCCCGGCGGCGCTCGTGGCGCTCTATTTTGCCGAGCCGGCAGCGCCGGGGCCGGTATCTGAGGGCACCATGCTCTTTAATGACCCGCTGCTCTTCCGCCTGTTTGAGCGTCTGCTGCATGTGCCAGGAGACCTGAACGCGAGTCCGGTTTATCTGGCCGCATGGTTCGGGATGCTCGTGACCAGTCTGAACCTGCTGCCGGTCGGACAGCTCGACGGCGGGCATGTAGCCTACGCGGTCTTCGGCGGGCGCCGTCACCGGCTGATTGCGCGGGCGATTTATTTGTGCGTGGTGGGAATGGCGGTTTTTGCCCTGACGGGCAGGGGCTGGATGGGCTGGGTGATTTACGCCGTGCTGCTGACGCTCATGCTGCGCGTCGGGCATCCGCCGATCATGGATGAGTACGAACCGCTGGGCCTCGAGCGAAAGATCGTCGCCTTCATCGGGTTGATGGTTTTCCTGCTCTGCTTCAACCCCTTCCCGATCACCTTTATATAATTTCGGCATGAGATCAGCGCTGGCACGTCTGAGCGTCTGCTTCGCCGGTGGTTGCGTCGGCGGTCTCCTGAACAGTCTGGCAATGTGGGGGGCGGGCGAGGCGCACGTGACCGCGCGGCTCGGGGTCAAACTGGCGCCCGCTTTCAGCTGGGAATGGCTGCTGCCCCGCGTGTTGTGGGGCGGATTGTGGGGACTGCTGTTTCTGCTCCCGATCATGCGGAGGCATTCGGTCTTGCTGCGCGGTCTGGTCGTCAGTCTGGCGCCGACGCTCGCGCAGCTTTTCTACTTCTTCCCGCAATCCCAGCGCGGGGTGCTGGGGCTCAGTCTCGGCCAGTTGACGCCACTCTTCGTGCTGTTATTCAACGCCGTGTGGGGCGTCACTGCGGCGTGGTGGGTGCGCAGCTCCGGGATTAATTGAACGCTCGTTGCCGGTCCGATCATTCCTAATTCCGCCAGCCGGCGTTATACTCTGCCGCCAGAGTTCCGCCAGCAAAATTCAAAGGAGTCTTTTTTTTATGGGTCTGACTGCTTCGGATGTAATGATCAGAGACGTCGTCACCGTCACCGAATCCACCACGCTCAAGGAGGTGGCCAGGCTTTTCAGCGAGAAGAAGATCACGGGCGCCCCGGTCGTCAATAAGGAGGGGGAACTGGTGGGCGTGATTTCCGAAACCGACCTGATCCGCAAGAGCAATTCCATCGGCGCGTGGTCGCCCAGCACGGCGGGCCAGATCGCGACCAGACCCGCCGTCACCATCGCCCCCGGCGACACGCTGAACCGGGTCTGCGAACTGATGTATAACCGCCGGATTCACCGGGTGCTGGTGGCCGACGGGAATAAGATCGCGGGCATCATCACGACGATGGATATCCTCAAGGCAATCGCCAATCATCAGATGTAAAATCCGTCCCGCCCTCAACAGCACGGCGCGTCACTCGACTGAAACCTGACCTCGTGCGCCGGCATGGCCTGATCGAAGACCTTGCCCGGGTTCAGAATGCCGTTCGGGTCCATCGCTTTTTTGATCGTCCGCATCAGTTCAATCGTCGGCTGAGAGAGCGCCACGTCGAGGAACGCCGCTTTCGCATATCCGATGCCATGCTCGCCCGATAAAGTCCCACCGAGTTCAACTGCCTTCTCGAAAATTTCCCGCACGCATTCGACCGATTTGCGGCGCGTCGCCTCGTCATCGCGTTCGAGCATCACGTTCGTGTGGAGGTTGCCGTCGCCGGCATGCCCGAAGGTCGGGATCAGAAAACCGTAGCGGCGCCCGACGTCTTCGAGGAACGCGAGCATCTCCGGGATGCGCGAGCGCGGCACGACGACGTCGTGGTTGATTTTGATCGCGCCGGTCTGTTTGACCGCCGGGGACATCTTGCGGCGCACTTCCCAGATGTTGTCTGCTTCTTCATCGTTCGCGGCTTCGCGGAACTGGATGGCGTGATGCTTCGCGCACATTTCGCGGACGATTTCGGCTTCGCGGGCCACGGCCTCTCTGAGCCCGTCAACTTCGATGATGAGCAGCGCCCCGGCCTGCCGCGGCAGGCCCGAAGGCTCGTAATCCTCAATCGCGTTGATCGAGGTGCGATCCAGCAGTTCGAGCGACACGGGCAGAATCCCCGAACTGGTAAAATCGGCGACGCAGTTGCAGGCGTCTTCCGCCCGCTCGAAGATCGCGAGCGCGGTTTTGCGTGCTTCGGGCAGCGGCAGCAGGCGCAGGATCGCGCGAGTGATGATCCCCAGCATCCCTTCGCTGCCGACCATCAGGCTCGCGAGCTGGTAACCCGTTGCGTTCTTCGGCGTCCGCCCGCCCGCCCGGATGATCTCTCCCGTGGGCGTCACGAAATCGAGGCCCAGAACGAACTGCTTCGTGTTGCCGTACTTCACGCAGCGCGGGCCGCCGGCATTGACGGCGATGTTGCCGCCGATGAACGACTCCTTCCAGCTCGAAGGGTCAGGCGGGTAAAACATCCCTTCGGCCTCGACGGCCTGCTGCAATTCGTAGTTGGTCACCGCGGGCTCGACCACCGCGACCAGATCGGCTTTGTTGATTTCCAGAATCCGATTCATCCGCCCGGTCGCCAGCACCAGGCCGCCGCGGACGGGAACCGCCCCGCCCGTGTACCCGACCCCGCCGCCGCGCGCTGTGACGTAAAACTTATGCTCGTTGGCGAGCCTCATAATCGCCGCGATCTCTTCGGCCGTGCGCGGGAAGACGACGGCCTCGGCCGGGAAGACCTGTTTGAGCGCGTCGTGCGAGTTGGCGCAGATCACGTCGTGCGAAGTTGACACGTACTCGGCGCCGACGATTGCCTGCAGGCGATTGATGATCTCAGGATGAATCATGCGAGTATGGTATGAAGGCGAAAGTGAAAAGGCAAAAGTAAAAAGGCAAAAGGCAAAAGTGAAAGCAGCGCCGCACTTTTGCCTTTTGCCTTTTTACTTTTGCCTTGCCCGTCAGAACGGCTTGGCGCCGCTGGCTTCGTTGAAGGCGCGATAGAGTTCGTTGAAATCGCGGATGCCTTTGCTGAGGGCGAGCGGGAGGATCTGAAGATCCTGTGAATTGACCAGCAGATTGACTCCCTGATTGAAAGCCGCGCGCACGTCGGCGGTCTTGCAGTTGGGCGAAGTCATCAGCACAAACAGCCGCCTCCGCCGCTCCGGGTTGAGCGCGCTGATGAAGCGCAGGACTGCCGTCGAGCCTTCGCTGTCAACCTGGAAATCCGGGGAGAGCATCACGATGTCGGCCCTGCTGCTGATCTGGAGCATCTCGATGGCGTGTTCGGCGGATTCGACGATGGTCAGTTCGTAGTCGTGACTCCTGAGGATGGATTGCACCCTGGCGGCATCTTCCGCGCTGCCGGGACAGAAAAGGATTTTGCGGTGACGCGCGTAATCTTCCGGGTCGCTGGCTGGCCTGTAAGCGTCCTGCGTGTTCGTCGGCCTCGAGAGCGCGGACGCGAGCAATGAAGCCAGAGTCCTGATCGGATCCTGCTCCTGATCGGCGGGCGGGGTCGCCGGCGGGGTTGCGGCCGGCGGCGCGGGTTGTGGCGCATGGGTGCCCGGGGCTGGTCGAGCCGGGTAGCCGGGCGTGTTGCCCGCCGCCGGGCGAGCGGGTTGATCGAATGCGGCGTTGCCCGACGCGAGGCGCGTGGAGTAGTCGGGCGCGCCGCCCGGTGGCGCGAAGCGGTTGGAATAATCGGGTGACTCGGAAGGGGCGTTAATCATCGTCCTGGCGAATGAAGATGAGGCGGACGCACTTTGCCCCGCCCCCGCCCCGTTACTGATCGCGGGCGGGGCATCGGGGACACTTAAAATGTCCCCGGCGCTTGCCGAGCCTTCGGCCGGAGGCGTGACCGAAATCACGGTCTGACATTGCGGACACGAAACATTGAACGCCGTGGTCGGCAGCGCGCTTGCTTCCAGCTTCAGGCGCGTCGAACATTTTGGACAAGTCAGAATCATAAGGAATCAGCCCTGCATGAAGAGTGAAAGGTGAACGGCTCTGAAGCTGACCCTGACACTCGATTTCGGCCTCAGTACCGGTTGAATGACTGCGGGCGCGCCACCTCCTCGGGCTGCTGAATGCCGCCGCCTTTGCCGAAGCCCGAGAGCTTCAGCGCCAGGTTGTGCGCGTTGGTGGCGAAGGCGAGGCCGTCTTCCTTCGTAATCGTCCCGTCGTTGATCATCTTCTCGATCACCGCGTCGAAGGTCTGCATTCCCTCTGTATCGCCGTCATTCATGGCGTCAACGAGCGAACGGCCTTCGCCCTCGCCGCGTTCGACGTATTCGCGCGTGCGCGGCGTGGATTTGAGGATTTCGACCGCGGCGGCGCGCCCGGTCCCGTCGGCTTTCGGGATCAGGCGCTGCGAGAGGATGTAGCGGAAGGTCTGCGCCAGCCGCGTGCGGATGACGCTCTCTTCGTTCTTCGGGAACAGGCCGATGATGCGGTCTATCGTTTTCGCCGCGTCGATCGTGTGCAGCGTCGAAAGCACCAGATGGCCGGTCTCGGCCGCTTCGAGCGCGATCTCGGTCGTCTCGAGGTCGCGCATTTCGCCGACGAGGATCACTTTCGGCGCCTGCCGGAGGGCGGCGCGCAGGGCGAGCGCGAAGGTCGGGGTGTCGCTGCCCAGCTCGCGCTGGTTGATCGTGGCGACGCGGTGGTTGTGGAGGAATTCGATCGGGTCCTCGATGGTGATGATGTGATACGGCTTTTCCTGATTGAACTTATTGATGACGGCGGCGAGCGTCGAGGATTTGCCGGAGCCGGTCGGCCCCGTCACCAGCACCAGCCCGTTTTTCAGCTCCGTCATGTCGCCCAGGTGCGGCGGCAGATTGAGCAGCGCAATCGTCGGGACCTGCGGCGGGATCACGCGCATCACGATGCTGAGCGTGCCGCGCTGCCGGAAGAGGTTGACGCGGAACCGCGACCGCAGCGGCAGGCTGTAGCTCAGATCGGTCGAGCCGGTTTTGATCAGGCGGTCGGCGGCCTCGGTATTGTCGCCGATGAGCGTCATCGCCAGGACTTCGGTGTGGTACGGCGTGAGGGTCTTCAGGCCAATGTCAACGGGGATCAGCCGGCCATTGACTTCGACCTGCGGCGGGCGTCCGACGGAAAAATTCAGGTCGCTGACCAGGTCGGACACCCCGAGCATCTTCTCGAGGATCGGCGGAAGATCAATGTAACTCATAAATGCGTGAACTGTCCCGGGGGTCGCTCGGAATTGTCCGGGGCCGGACGAGACTGCGAGGTGGGGCTGGATAATCAGCGGACGTGAGTGTGGCACAAATGCTCAAAGCCACGCAACAAAAAATTCCGGCGGGCTGCGATCACCGGCTACTGTGAACTCAGCGCCTCAATGAAGGCGCGCGCCTGCCCGGCAATGTCGGGCCTGTCAGAGAGGCTCGTGAGGCCCGCTATCGGGTAGAGCGCGGAGACGACCGCGACCGCGTCGGCGCCGGCGGCGATGACTCCGGGCGCGCGTTCAATCGTGACGCCGCCGATGGCGACGAGCGGGCGCTGGGTGAGCTGGCGGGCCGCGCGGACCAGTTCGAGGCCGACGACCGGGTCAGGGTTCTCCTTCGTCGTCGTCGCGAAGACCGGCCCGACCGCGATGTAATTGGCCGAAGTCTCGAGCGCCTCGCGGAACTCGTCGAGCGAGTGCGTCGAGACGCCGATGATCTTATCGGGGCCGAGCAGTTCGCGCGCCTCTTCGACGGCGAGATCATCCTGCCCGAGATGCACGCCGTCGGCGTCGGCGGCCAGCGCCACGTCGGCGCGGTCATTGATGATCAGCGTGGCCCCGGCGGGCCGGGTGAGCCGCAGGCAGGCGCGCGCGGCCTCGAGCATCTCTTTCGCGCTCGCCTCCTTGTCACGCAGCTGGATCAGGCGCGCGCCGGCGGAAAGCAGTTGCCCGGTTATTTCTTCGTGAGTGCAGTTGCTGAGGTCGCGGCTGGTGATGGCGTAAAGTTTCGACGGAAGCAGCATACGGTTACGGGTTGACGACTGCCGGAGGCTCAGATCTGAAACATCGGGTTGACTGCCCGAGCATAACAGCCGTCAGCGGAAATTCGCAATCGTGCCCCGCGCTACCTTTTCTTCCCGCCGCCGTTGTGACCGTTCCCGTTGCTGCCGTTCCGCCGGTTGTGCATCTGCGGTTTCTTCTGGCTCTCGATAACCGTCCGGACGGCTTCGGCCGGCGAATCTGTGAGGTAGAGCAGTTGCAGGTCTTCCGGGGAGACCTTGTTCTCCCGAACCATGACGTTTTCGATCCACCCGACCAGGCCCTCCCAGTAGCTTTTGCCGATCAGGATGACCGGGAAGTTGCGAATCTTGTGGGTTTGGATGAGCGTCAGCGCCTCAAACAGTTCATCCATCGTGCCGAAGCCGCCGGGGAAGATGATGAAGGCGACCGCGTACTTGACGAACATCACCTTGCGGACGAAGAAGTAGTTGAAGGTGATCGAGGTGGTCAGCCAGGGGTTGGAGTACTGCTCGAACGGCAGCGCGATGTTGCAGCCGACCGAAATCCCGCCGGCTTCGAGCGCGCCCCTGTTGCCGGCCTCCATAATGCCGGGGCCGCCGCCGGTGATGACGGCGAAACCGGCCCGGGCCAGCAGCCGCCCGGTCTCGACGGCGGCCTGATAATCCTCGCTCTCCTCGGTCGCGCGGGCCGAGCCGAAGATGGTGACCCCGCGCGAAACGTGGGCCATATTGTCGAAGCCGTCAACGAACTCCCCCATGATTTTGAAGATGCGCCAGGGGTCGGTGTCGGTGAAATCCTGCTGCGCTTGTGTCGGGGCTTCGAGCAGAATCTGGTCGGCGGTGGCGGCTTTCGTCTGGTTGCGTCTTCTCACTGTCATCTGGTTACACCATCGCTTCCTGAATCCTTGCCGAGAACTGAACGCAGGCGTCGGAGAGTTTGTGTTGCGTCCGTTGCAGCTGGTCACAGACTTCCCGGGGCAGGGCGTCCCCGGCGCTCCTGAGGCAGGCTTCCACCTCCTCGACCGTCTGCCGCCCGAACAGCTCCAGATAGCGTACGCTGCCAGCGTCCTCGCTCGGATAATCCGGGGACATCAGCCACCGGTAGATCAGTTCCTGCTTCTCCTTCAACTCGGCCATCAGGGCGACAGTCAGACGCAGCAGACTGCCGAGGCTGGCCGTTTCGGTCCGCAGCCGCGGGTAATTCCTTTGAAAGGCCGCCGCCTCCCACGCGCCAAGGGTGATGCCTGAGGCGCCGAAGGAGAGTTCGATCTCCGCGCCGGAACCGGCTTCTGCCGCCGGCTGCTCGCGCAGCATCTCGGCAATCTGCTGCAACCGCGCGCACAGGTCGCGCTCAAATTGCTTCGGCGTCAGGTTGAATTCCGCGACCCTGACCTCACTTGCCTCAAACTGTCGGGCGGAACGAAAAGTGGCCGCAGGCTGCGAGGTCACCGCTTCCGCCGCGTCGGTGGCCGGCCCTTCCACGGCCGGGTTTGTGACAGGCTCTTCCAGCCCCAGACTTTCGTGAACGCGCGCGAGTGTGTCATTGGCTTCGGCCAGACGCTCAATTCGCCTGCGGTTATTCCTGTAATCGTCGTTGAGCTGTCTGGCGTCGTAGAGGGATCTTTTCCAGACTTCTTCGACCAGCACGGGGCCTTCGCCCTTTGACTCCTCCACCTCGCTGAACCCGGCTGAGATCAGCCGCGTCGCCAGTTTGTCAATCCGCTGACTTTCACGGCTGGCCAACTCGTCAAAACGTCTGCCCGCCAGCATATTGACGCGCGCCAGTTCGATCATCACATCCGGGTGCAGCCGGCGGTTCTGCAGCCCGGCTTTGAAGGCGCGCAGCCGGTCGAGCGTCTGTCTGGCCGTGAGCTGCTGGAGCGAGGTTACGCTGGCGATCTCTTCGCGGAGAAACTCGAGGCTCTCCATCCCTTCGGGGTCGGGCACGTCGGTTTTCGTGATCCCCGCGTATTCGAGCATCTTTTCATATTCCTGCCGCACCCTGTCCTCGAAGCCGAAGCCGCCGCCGGCCTTGACGCTCTGCGCATAGAAGCAGGTCGTGAGGAAGTCAATCTTGTCCAGATCTTCTTCCGAGAAATGCAGCTTTGAGAGCAGGAACTGCAGCAGCGCGCCGATCTCCTCGCGGCTCGAGTCGGCCTGCTGGAAGCGCTGGCGAATCTGACAGACCGAAACCCGCCCGTCGAACTGGTGCAATTGCTCCTGCGCCTCATAGAGCGTGCTGCCGATCTGCCCGAGCGCGCGGCGGACAGCGTCAATCTCCCCGCCGGCGAGCAGGGCGCCCTGCTGCTCAAGCCGGCTCCTGAGGTCGGTCTCCGACGGCCGCGCCGGGGCCACGCCGTCGGCCATTTCGCCGAGTGCCTTCGCGACCAGGTTCAGGTTTTCATACTGCCGCAGCAGGTAATCCAGTCGCGTCATCAGGCGCTGGCGCTCCTGCGGTGAATTCAGAACGGATGACATAGCTTTATCCGGGTTCCTGGGGTTGATGTTCGGGATTGAATCTTCGAGGCCGGAGTGAAGAGCGGGTGCTTCAGGCGGGACCAGGGCACCATGCGGCGGAGGATAGCACAGAAGGCCAGCCGGTTGGGGAATAAAGTTAACCGGCGTCCGAAGAGCCCCGGCGAAAAATGGACGCCCCGGGCTCTTCGGGCTTCCTGACTTCAGGCCGTCGGCGCCGTCTGCGGGCGGCCATGAACTTTGATGGTATCGAAATCCTCAGCCTCGACGGTAAATTCGTAACCGCGCGCCGGTTTGTAATGGCCGATCATCGCGTTGATTTTCGTCAGCAGCGGCTCGACGAAATCCAGCATGAAGTCGCTTTCCTCGACGACCTTGTGCTGCTTGTGCGCGATCTCTTCCTTGGTGATGCCGATGTGGTGAAGCAGGCGAAGCGGCAGGTCTTTGACTTCCAGAATGCCGGTGTCAATGCGGTATTCCTCGTGGCGGCCCTCCATTTCGAGGAGCTGGTTGTAGAAGGCGTCGTTGTTCGCGAATTTGAGGCTGCTCTCCATGTTCGATCCTCCCTTTCCCGGTAATTATTTGGCCGGCACATCCCATCACGCGCCGGAGTTTTTTGCCCGTCAGTGGCCCGATTGTCCGTGGAACTGTCGCTTCAGTTCAGTCAAATGATCAGAAAATCACGCGCCGGAATGACAATCATGATTGCAATGAGCCGGAAGCTGTGGGTGAAACAATGCCGTCCCGGTAACCCCGATCAGGGGCGAAAAAACGGGCGTTTCGCTCAAGCCTCAAAATTTTCGCTTAGCGACGGCAAAGTAAATCAGGCGCCGCCCAAAAGTCAACGCGGGAAAATGAACGTCAAAAGCCGGTAGCCTGGCTTTTGGATGGCGGGTGTGAGATGCTCGCCCAGGGCTGATTCCGGCCCGACAAATAACCTGTCAATGGAGAATGCAGAGATGGCCGCAGCGAAAACAGGCGACAGCGTCAAAGTTCATTACACCGGCACGCTCGACGACGGGACGGTCTTCGATTCATCGGCGGATCAGGAGCCGCTCGGGTTCACGCTCGGCAGCGGGGAAGTGATTGAGGGGTTCGAAAACGCCGTGATCGGGATGGAGGTCGGCGAGTCGAAAACTATCACCGTCCCGCCCGATCAGGCTTACGGGCCGCATACCGACGCCCTCGTCCAGACCGTCGCGCGTGATCAGGTCAGGCTCGGAGTCGAGCCGGAGGTCGGGATGGCAATTGAAATGCAGACGCCTGACGGCGCAGTGATTCCGCTGCTCATCACCGCCGTCACCGACACGACTCTGACTTTCGACGCGAATCATCCGCTGGCCGGTGAGCAGCTTCGTTTTGAACTGACGCTGGTGGAAATCGGCTGAAGGCCGCGCGGCGCCGCGAAGAGGTCACTGATGACTTTTTCGGCGGCAAAGAATGTGTTCAGGAAGCAACGGGCATCATGATGATGCCCGTTGCTGTTTCCGAAGCTCTGGCGGCTGTGGAATCAGACAGCCGACCCCGCGGGGGCTCAGCCGGAAACTTACCCCCGCCCCGGTTGCCAGTTGGCAACCATCAAACAGCTGCATGCGAACAGTATTCCGTGCGCCCTGTTTTCAGAAGAGGCAGGAACGCCAACCGGGTGACAGCGGTCTTGCATAACGGCGCAGTTACGCGGAGCAGGGCCGATGCGATGTCGCCTCGCCCGTGGATTCCGGCTTATCTGACAGTTCAAGAATCTGCCTGACCTCATCAATCCTGATGATAGGTGCGCGAGTGCTGCCGGGTGAAAGTAAAAGAGTCAGCAATTCCCACGAAGCGGCCCTCCCCTGCTCAACGTTCTGGTCGTTGTTCATGCATCCTCTCCTGCCGATGATTAATGATTGATTGAGTGACTGTGAAAAACTGACGGGCATTGTATGGATCCGTTCTCAAACATCAAGACCGAATGACCCGGCCGGAGAGATTTAAGTCAGACTTAAGACGTCGTTGACATCCGCTTGAGCGCCGTGGCGATCCCGGTCTGAAAATTTAACCTCGATTTGAAGTCTCGTTAACATTAACTTTACCCACCGCTCTTATGCTCACCCTGAAAAAATAATCAAAAGCAGCAGGGCAGCGATGGGAAACCCACAGCAGTCACCCTGACTGCAATTAAAAGAACAGGCACCTTAAATGAAACCGAGATTGATACCGAATTGTCCCGGACAGGGAGCGGTAATGCCCTGTTTTGCTGTCACAAAAAACACTTTCAAGTCAGTTCTGGCAATTGCCGCAAGCGTCCTGTTCCTGTCGGCAACAACCATAGCTGCAAATGGCATGCCACAGCAGGGTAAGGCAAAGAGAAAACCTGTGCAGCGGCGCGCGGTCACAGATTCAGCGAAAACACGGACCTGCGCAGTCTGTGATCAGGTCGCGTCGCTCAGCCAGCGGGTTGACGAATTGAGTCGGCAGCTCGCCGAGAGTAACAAACCCGTCGAAGACGCCGACGCCCGCCGCCGGATCGCCGAACTCGAAGCCCGGCTCAAAAGCGCCGAAGAGCGCGCCGCCGCCGCCGAACAACTCGCCTCCTCGCTCCGCGGCGAAGTGAAACAGACTGAACAGTCGGTACAGGCCGCCGAGACGAGGGTCGAGAAAGTTTCTTCCGCGCTGACCGAAACGAAAACCCAGGTCGAGAAGGCGAGCGCAGCCGTCGCGCAAAATGAGGCGGCGATCAAACGCCTCGGGCCGTTCCGCCTGAGCGGCGATTTCAGGCTGCGCGCCGACGCCATTCTGCGGCCCGCGTTCCCGAACCCCGGGCCCGGGCAGACCGCGCTCACGCATGTGCAGAACGTCCGCGCGCGTTACCGCTTCCGCCTCAACCTCGACTCAGACCTCAACAAACAGGTCTCATTCCACGGCCAGCTCGCCACCGGCCCCGAGAACAACGCGGTGACGATGGATCAGGAGTTCGGCGCGACTATCACGCGCCACCCCTTCTTCATCAGCGAAGCCTGGGTGGACTTTCACCCGACCAGGTGGTTCAGCGCGCAGGGCGGGAAGGTGCAGGAGGTCTTCGCCGACAACTCGCGGTTCCTCTTTGATGACGACACGCGCTTCAACGGCTTCAATGAGAAATTCACCTACACCTTCGGCGAAGCGAAGGCCGGGTTCAGGAGCGTTGAGTTCCGCGCCGGGCAGTACATCCTGAGCAACCCGAACGTCGCCATCGTGACGGCCGGCAACCTCGGCCCGACCGGCGCCGTGATCGGCTCGACGGGCCGGGGCTCGCAGATGTTCCATCAGGGGCTGCTCGTCAACCAGAAGCTCTCCGAACACGCGTCGCAGCAATTCGGCGGCGACATCCAGCTCTACCGCAACCCGAATCAGATTCAGTTCGCCTCTCTCCCGGCGGGGCTGCCCATCATCGTGCAGAACAGCCTTGGCCTCGCGCTCTCGGGCCCGGTGACGGCGGCGGGCACGGCGACGACGACCAGCAGCGGCTCGATTTTCACGGCGCGCAATTTCCAGGTGGCGCGGCTCACTTACCGGCTCGACCACGCTGGCTTCAAGCGCGGGGATCACGACTACCCGGTCTCTTTCAATCTTCAGGTGGCGCGCAACCTGGGGACGGGGCAGCGTGAGCGCGACGGGATGCTGGCGTCGCTCAAGCTCGGCAACGTGAGAGGTCGGGGCGATCAGTCGTGGCTCTACATCTTCTCGATCAAGGGGGCGAACGCGCTGATCTCGCAGCTCACTGATGACGACTTGGGGACGGGGGTGGGCGTCAACATTCGCTCGCATCACATTCGATATGACATCGGGCTGGCGAAGGGCGTGCAGTTGCAGAACCTGCTGTTCATTCAGAACGAACTGCGGAACTCGGGGCAGTACCCGAACTTCTTCGTGCCGCTGAATGCTTACACGCCGCGCCAGTACCGCATTCAGGAACAGATTGTTTTCACTTTCTAAAGGAGATCACTAATGACACGTTCAATCAGATTTGCTCTCGGGCTCATCGCCTTCGCGGCACTGTCGCTGGCCTTTGCCGGTTGCGCGAACCGCTCTCCGGAGTCGAAAGATGGGTCGGGAGCTGCCGGTAAAAACAGCAGGGCCATCACTGTCAAAGGTTCTGACACGATGGTGATCCTCGGTCAGCGCTGGGCCGAGGAATACATGAAAGCCAACCCGGGAACTATGGTGCAGGTGACTGGCGGCGGGTCGGGCACCGGCATTGCGGCTTTGCTCAACGGGACGACCGACATTGCCGAATCGTCACGGCCGATGAAAGAGCAGGAGCGCGCCGATTTCAAGGCGAAATACGGAAAAGACATAGTTGAAGTCAGAGTCGCGCTCGACGGGCTTGGCGTTTACGTCAATCAGGCGAACCCGCTGAAGGAAATTGCTATTCCGCAGGTGCGCGACATCTATCTCGGCAAAATCACCGACTGGAAGGATGTCGGCGGCGCGCCTGGCAGGATCGTCCTTTACGGGCGAGAGAACAACAGCGGGACATATGAATACTTCAAGGAGCATGTGCTGGAGAAGCAGGATTTCGCCGCGAAAACGCAAACGCTCTCAGGCACGGCAGCCGTCATCAATGCGGTCGGCCAGGATAAAAATGCGATAGGTTATGGCGGCATCGCTTACGCCAAAGAAGTCAAGGTGCTGGCCATCAAAAAAGATCCCTCATCGCCGGCCATCGCGCCGGAAATGGCGAATGTGGAAAACGGCACCTACCCGATCAGCCGCTATCTTTACTGGTATCTGCCGGGCGAACCGACGGGCGAGACTAAGAAGCTCGTGGACTGGGTGGAGAGCAGCACCGGGCAGGGCGTCGTCAAAGATGTCGGTTATTTCCCGATCAGGTAGGAACCGGCATCTGTCTTCGAAGCCCCGGGCTGCAAGGAGCGCGAAGCTCACTGCGGCCCGGACGAGAGGATGAGACAGGCAGGGAAGATCAACCATAAGGATGCGGGATTATCGTTTATGACCAGTGCGACAGAGATTACCGCCAGGCCGCGAAGTCGGCGTAAAGGCGCACGACGCGGCCAGGTCATTGAATGGATCGTCGAGAAAACAATTCTGGCGACGGCCATGATCGCGATCCTCTCGATCATCCTTATCTTCCTCTTCGTCGGGCGCAAAGCCCTGCCCGTTTTTACCAGTGAGCGCGTGCGGCAGACGGCCAGCGTCAGGGAATTCTTCACCCACAACGGAGAGACTCCGCAGGGCGAGCCGACTTACATCTGGCAACCGGTTTCCGAACACCCGAAGTACAGTTTCATCCCGCTGATCATCGGCACGCTGAAGGCGACGATTGTGGCCATGCTGGTTTCAGTCCCGCTGGCGCTGCTGGCCGCGCTGTATACCACCGAGTTCGCGCCGCGAAGACTGCGTGAATACATCAAGCCGACGATTGAATTGCTGGCCGGCATTCCTTCGGTCGTGCTGGGATTCTTCGCGCTGGTGGTTCTGGCCACGTGGCTGCAGCGGGTCTTCCGCTTCGAGATGCGATTGAATGCGGTGGTCGCCGGGTGCGCGCTCGGCCTGGCGATCATTCCGGTCGTTTACACGGTAGCCGAAGATACGCTGACCGCCGTGCCGAGAGCTTTGCGCGAAGCGTCTCTGGCGCTCGGGGCGACGCGCTCGCAAACACTGTTGAGAGTGATCCTGCCGGCGGCGTTGCCCGGCGTCTTTGCCGGAATCGTCCTCGGATTCGGGCGCGCGATTGGGGAGACGATGGTGGTCCTGATGGCTTCCGGCAATGCCTCGATTGTCTCCGGGAATCTGGCCGATTCGATCCGCACGATGACCGCCAGCATTGCCGCAGAACTGGCCGAGGTCGTTTACGGTTCGGCGCACTATCACACCCTGTTCGCCATCGGCGCGCTGCTGTTCGTCATCACTTTCATCATCAATTTCTTCGGTGACATCATCGTCGGTCGCATCAATACCCGGATGCGGGGGACGGCACAATGAGCGCAGCAATATCAGTCCGGACGCCTTCACGCCAAGCCCTTTTCACCGGCGATCTGCCTTTATCCATCGCCACCGGCGCGGCCGTGCTGGTGATTATCGCCATGCTCGTGGTGATCCTGCTTGAGGTCGCGAAGGGTGGCGCAGGCACGGTTTCATGGGCTTTTCTCTCCACCGCTCCGAGCAAAGGCGGACTGGCGGGCGGAATCTGGCCGGCGATCTATGGCACTGTCTTTCTCGTCCTGATTATGACGATTGCAGCCGTGCCGGTGGGCGCGGCTACCGCCATCTATCTGCATGAATATGCCCGCGCCGACGCGCTACTGACGAGGCTCGTGCGCACGGCGGTGGCCAATCTGGCGGGGGTGCCGTCAATCGTCTTTGGCCTGTTCGGCGTCGGCTTCTTCATCGAAACAATCGGCAGTGGCATTGATACGGCCTTTTACGGCGGCTCGCTGTTTTACGGCAAACCGGCAATCATCTGGGCGGCGCTCACGCTGGCCCTGCTGACGCTGCCGGTCGTGATCGTGGCGACGGAAGAAGCCCTCAGAGCAATCCCGAGGGAACATCGTGAAGGGTCTCTGGCGCTTGGCGCGACCAGATGGCAGACCATCGCCCGCGTCATTCTGCCACAGGCCGTGCCGGGGATCCTGACCGGGTCAATCCTCGCCATCTCGCGTGGCGCGGGCGAGGTCGCCCCGATCCTGTTTACCGGGGCCGCTTATTATCTGCCTTTTCTTCCCGCTCACCCGACGGATCAGTTTATGCATCTCGGGTATCACGTGTTCGTGCTGGCGACTCAGTCACCCGATGTTAATGCCGCATTGCCGAACCTGAATGCGACCGTGCTGGTGCTGCTCGTCATGACTTTCATTCTCAACATTACTGCGATCATCATCCGCGCGCGCGTTCGCGCCCGGTTGCGCGGCTAGCACTTCGCCGGGCGGCGCTTTTGTCCGGCTACTAACGAACCTGTTATGGTTGTGGAAATGAACGAAACGAAGGGAGTCGCCATGTCTACCCCGCAGCCGTTCTCAGTCAACCCCATAAGCCGTGCGGGCGGACAGTTAAAGAGCAGAGGTCAGTCGCCCGGTGAGGCAAACGCCGGAAGTGGCGCCGTCGAGACCAAAATCAGCGCCAGCGGTCTGGACTTTTATTACGGCAAGGCGCAGGCGCTCTACGGGATCAATATTCAGATCCCGGCGCGGCGGATCACGGCCCTGATCGGCCCCTCCGGGTGCGGCAAGTCAACTTTTCTGCGGACGCTCAACCGAATGAACGATACAATTGTCGGGACGCGCGTCGAAGGCGCGGTCGAGATTGACGGCGAAAACATCTACGCGCCCTCGACCGACGTGGTCGCACTCCGCCAGAAGGTCGGGATGGTCTTTCAGAAGTCGAACCCGTTCCCGAAGACGATCTACGAGAATGTTGCTTACGGGATCAGGATCAACCGGCTGGCGGGGAGCAGGTCAGAGATGGACGGGCGGGTCGAAGCGGCGCTCAGGAACGCCGCGTTGTGGGAAGAGGTCAAGGACCGGCTGCACAGTTCGGCGCTGAGCCTCTCAGGCGGGCAGCAGCAGCGCCTGTGCATCGCGCGGGCGCTGGCGATTGAGCCGGAGGTGCTGCTGATGGACGAGCCGGCCTCGGCGCTCGACCCGCTGGCCACGCAGAAGATCGAGGAACTCTCGCTCAAGCTGCGCGAGCAGTATACGATCGTGATCGTGACTCACAACATGCAGCAGGCGGCGCGCATCTCCGATCACACGGCGTTCTTCCTGCTCGGGAGACTCGTCGAATTCAACACGACCGACAAAATCTTCACCGCGCCGGATGACGAGCGGACGGAGGATTACATCACCGGGAGATTCGGGTGAAGACGGCAGTCGGTCGTTATCAACGGCACCGCCACTGAGGTAATAAATGTACAGCCTGCTTGAACCGGAATTGAATCAACTGCGCGACCACGTCCTGCTGATGGGCGGCGAAGTCGAGGCCGCGATCGAGCGGGCGATGCGCGCGCTCACCGAGCGGGACTCGGAGCTGGCCGAGACGGTGCTGGCCGATGACGACCGGATAGACGCCATGGAGCTGGAGATGGATCGGACGTGCATCCGCGTGCTGGCGCTCAAATCGCCCGAGGCCCGCGACCTGCGCTTCGTGATCACTGCCGTCAAGGTGACGCCGATCCTCGAACGCATTGCGGACCACGCCTGCAACATCGCGCGCGCCGCGCTCGACCTGAATAACGAGCCACAGCTCAGCCAGTACATCGACCTGCCGCGCATGAGCGAGGTCGCGCGCGAGATGCTGCACGCCGCGCTCGACGCTTTCGCCGCGTCTGACGCCGCCGCGGCGCGTGCCGTGATCGAGCGTGACGACGACATAGACCAGCTCTATGACCGCATCTTCCACGACCTGATGGACCACATGTCGCGCGACCAGAATGCCGCCAGCCGCGCCGCGCGCCTGATCCTGGTGGCCAAGCACCTGGAGCGGATCGGCGATTACGTCACCGACATCTGCGAGCAGATCGTGTTTATGAAGGAGGCGCTGGTGATCAAGCACAGCCAGTTGTCGAAATGATCCGGGCACGGCCCCGGACTCACATCTCTGAAATCCATCCCTCGAACTGACAGGGTGAAGTATGAAGCCACAGATTCTGATCATTGAGGACGATCCCGACATTGCCGAAAGTATCCGCTACAACCTCGAACGCGAGAGCGCCTTCACTGCCCGGATTGCGCTGAGCGGGGAGGAAGGCCTGATTGCCGCCCTCGGGCGCCGGCAGGCTCGCGGCGGCACAGACCAGAGCGCCGACCGGCCTGACCTCATCATTCTCGACGTGAACCTGCCGGGGATGGACGGTTACGAACTCTGCCGCCGCTTTCGCAGTGAAGAGCCGACCAGATCCGTCCCCATCATTATGCTGACGGCGCGGACGGATGAAGCCGACAAGGTGCGCGGGCTCGATCTGGGCGCGGACGATTACATCACCAAGCCCTTCAGCGTGCGCGAACTGGTCGCGCGGGTGCGCGCGGCGCTGCGGCGCTCGGGCTACGATTCACCGGATCAGACGGAAATGTACGACGACGGACACCTGCGGATTGATTACCCGAACTTCACCGTGTATTGCGACGGCTCGGAGGTCAGACTGACGCGCAAGGAATTCGCGCTGCTCTCGATTCTGTCGCGGAATCAGGGGCGCGTGGTGCCGCGCGAGCGGCTGCTCGATAGCGTCTGGGGGCTCGAATATTACGGCGAGGCGCGGACGCTCGACGTCCACATCAGCGGCCTGCGCAAAAAGCTCGGCGCGTGTGGCAACTGTATTGAAACGGTCATCGGCATCGGGTACCGCTTCCGCGGGTGCGCCGAAAACCATTCCCCCACCGGGCAGAATTCACAACCCGCGCTGGCCGGGCAGGTCTGATGCCACCCCCATGCCGACAGGTAAGCCACAACTCGGCGCAACAATCGTGGGGCTGGCCGCACTCCTCGCCATTTATGAAACGGCCGGGCGGTGGCTCCTGCCGCGGATGAATCCGGCCGTTTCCTTTCTGATCACGACAGTCGTCGCCACTCTGCTGATTGCCACCGCCCTGCGCCTCGCGATTCGTACCCGGCAACAGCTGCTGCGCGAAAGCGAACACACACTCGAGTCGTTACGAACGGAACTCACATTTACCGAGCAGCAGCGGGACTGCCTGCGCTCAATTCTGGATTCGGTGGCTGGGGGGCTCGTGATCACCGGCGCTGATTCACGGGTGCAGTTTATCAACAGCAACGCCCGCCGCCTGCTGGGGCTCGACCAGCGGCTGGTCGGGCGAATGGCGGACATCAGCCGTGACCCGCAGATTCATCAGGCCTTCGCCACTGTACTCGGGCAGGGCAGACAAATCGAGACGCGCGTCGAGGCCCGCGACGGGCAGGGAAACAATCAGGGGAAGCGCGTGCTGAGGCTTTATGCCGCGCCGCTGCGCCTGAATGAGAAGCAGATTGACGGTGTGGTGGGGACATTCATTGACATCACGCAGCTCGAAAAACTCGAACGCATCCGGCAGGAATTCCTGACCAACGTCTCGCACGAACTGCGCACGCCGCTCTCTTCGATCTCGGCCTTCGTCGAAACCCTGCTGAGCGGTGGGCTGGAAGACCGCGAAAACAGCGTGCGTTTCCTTCAGACGATCCAGCGCAACGCCGAACGGATGCGCGATCTGGTGAGCGACATCGCGGAACTCTCGGCCATCGAATCAGGCGCGGTGCAGTTGCGGCTGGAGCAGTTTCCCCTGGGCCGGCTGGTGGATGAGGTCTTCCTGGCCCTCGGCCCGCGCTGCCATAAACTGCGCGTGCAGTTGTGCAACGAAGTCACTGAAGCCTGCCACGTCATCGCCGACCGCCGCCGCCTGGAGCAAATCCTGACCAACCTCGCGGACAACGCCATCAAATTCAACCGCCCTGACGGAAAGGTCGTCATCACCGCCTCAGCCGCCGAAGATGACAGTCAGATTCTGATCAGCGTGCGCGACACGGGAACCGGAATCCCGGCGCACGATCTGCCGCGCGTGTTCGAGCGCTTCTACCGCGTTGACAAGGCCCGCTCCCGCGACCTGGGCGGCACCGGCCTCGGCCTCGCCATCGTCAAGCACCTCGCGCGGGCGCACGGCGGAGAAGTGTCAGTGACCAGCGAGGCGGGCACCGGAAGCGAGTTCGTCATCAAACTGCCGGCCCGTGTCGCTGCCGATTCCCTCCCCGTAAACATCCGGCCCGAAACCTCCGTAGCGTCTGCCGCCGCTGATGAAGCCAGACGCAGATGATTTGAATTCCTCATCATCCCCACACTGCTCGCAATTCTCAGGCATTTTCCTGTGCCCGCCACAGCGACAGCCGCCAGGCATCACAAGACTTAACACTGACTTAACGCCGGCTTAAAATTCCCGTTACATGAAATTGATCCGGTGCTATGATCCCGCGCACCGGCACAGTCTCAGTTCTACTCCCTCCCGCCGCGAGAACCAGGGCTGACCCGGTCATCATCAACCTGCCCCCGGATTGCTGACAGGAGGAGGAACGTTATGATAGTTGCCAGACACTTCCTGATCTCACGCACCCTGCTCACCGCCCTTCTGTTCACCTTCATCGTTTCAATCATTCAGGCGCAATCCAGAACGGCTTCCGCCGCGTCGTATTGCCAGCGCGCCGCGCAATGGCAGGTCAAAGGCGATCTGGACAGGGCAATCGCCGATTACGACCTCGCGCTCACGTTCGATCCGAATTACGAGACTGCTTATTACAACCGCGGCGTGGCGAGACACGACAAAGGCGAACTCGACGCCGCGATTGCCGATTACAGCCGGGCGGTCGAGTTGAAACCGAATCACTGGGAAGCCTGGTACAATCGCGGGATCGCCAGACGCGATAAAGGCGATCTCGCAGGGGCCATTGCCGACTTTGACCGCACGATTGAACTGAACCCGCATCTGGCGGCGGCCTTCAACAATCGCGGCAATGCGCGCAAAGCCGTCAATGACCTGGACGGCGCGATTGCCGATTACGACCAGGCCCTCAGACTGAATCCGCAACTCGCCTGCGCGCTCAACAATCGTGGCACCGCCTGGAAAGCGAAGGGCGATCTCGACAGGGCGATGGTTGATTACAGTCGGGCGATCAGGCTCGATGAGCGTTACGCGGTGCCATATCTGAATCGCGGGATCGTTCATCTGCTTCAGGGCCGCGAAGCCGAAGCCGAGCAGGACTTCAGTCAGGCATTGAAGCTTGACGCCGATCTCCAGCCGGCGTTTGAGAAGATGGTTCGGAGAGTGAAAGGGCAGTCTCAACCTCACCCGGCAGCGGAGCAGGGCGCGGAACGTCGCAGAGTCTCGTCCCGCTGACGATCAATCAGCGTACAATCAGCACTCGTTTCGGTTCGGTCAATTGAGCCTCACCTCCGTTGACTGCTGTTTCCCGGCCTGTGGTAGAGAAGAAGGCTGACGAGCGTGAAGAGAAGCGCGAAACCAGCAAGCGCCCAGACAAGGGGCTGCAGGCCGCCAGAACCCCAGATGATGGCGGCAGCCCCCGCAAAGGCCATCTGAAGGATGCCGAGAAGGATTCCGGGCCACCCTCCGACAAATTTTTGCCGTGTCAGTTCGCTCATTTCGTCTTTACCGGCTTCGTCTTGAATTCAATGCGGAGCTGCTCGACCGGTGCGCCGCCATCATTCTTAACCTCCGCCTTCTCACCCGCGCCAAGCCACCGCGTCCCTCCGGGCGCGATCTCCTTCAGGCCGCCGCGGGCCGCTTTCAGTTTCACCGGCGAGAGCGCGACCAGCAGCACGGGCTCCGTCGCATTCGCCGACACGTCGCAGGCCGCTTTCCCGCAGGCGAGTCTTGTGATGCGGACCTGCGCGTTCTCAAACTGTACCTTCTCGAAGTTTTCGCCCGCCGTGTAAGTCTCGCGGTAGAACTTGCCGCGCAGGGGATGCTCGGTATCCGGGGCGGTCTTGAATTCGACGCGCAGGAAGTCGCTCGGCGTGTCGTTCGGGTTCTCCACCTCGTGAACCTCCTTCACCGCCTTGTAGACGCGGAAGCTCCCGGCCTTTGTCGCGGCCCTCGTGATCGCGCCGTATTCGAGCCCGATGTGTTTGAAGATGACCGGACCGCTGTCATTGAGGTAGACGTAGGCGGCCCCGGTCTCGGTATGATCGTGCGCCGGAATCTTTTCGTGCGGGGCGTAATGGACGCGCGTCACCTTCACCCATTCGTTTTCAAATTCGAGTTTATAAGCCTGAGGCGCAACCTTCATCGGGTCCTGTGCGGATGCGATGGCAATGAGAAGGAGCAGAGCAGCTGAAAGGAAAAAGGCTTTTTGAATCATCGGTAAATCTCCTCGCGCTCCGGCGTCCGCTTGTGCGGCCCGGCGACAGCCGGAGCATTTTGGGGAAGTGACGGGACGAGCCAGTGAAAGATGACCGTGGCCGCTCCCGCCCCGGGCAGCTGCGAAACAATGAAACCCGGCGCATCAATCGGCCTGATCCCGGCAAACGTGTCGCTCGCGGCCCGGGCGAGTGTCACCGCCGGGTTTGCGAACGACGTGGACGAGGTGAACCAGTATGCCGCCGTGATGTAAGCGCCGACCGCGAAGGGTACTGCCTCCGGGCGCCTGTGTGAGCAACCCCGGATGACAGACAAAAGCCCGAAGGTCGCCACAAACTCGCTGAACATCTGCGCCCCGCCCGAGCGCACGTGCCGCGAGGCGGAAAAGAGCGGCTCACCGAACATCAGATGGGCCGCCGCCACGCCGATGAATGCGCCCGCCGCCTGAGCCGCGATGTAGCCCGGCACAAGCCGCCACGGAAGTCCGCCCTCTGAGGCATCGGCGAGAGTCACGGCGGGGTTGAAGTGCGCGCCAGAAATCGGCCCGAAGGTGAGAATGAGCGCCACCAGCACGGCGCCCGTGGCCAGCGTGTTGGCAAGGAGCGCGATGGCCGTGTTGCCGCCGGCCAGTCGCTCTCCCATAATGCCGGAGCCAATCACTGTCGCCAGCAGCATTGCCGTCCCGGTCGCTTCCGCGGTCAGTCGTCGCGGAAGGCTCATTACTGCCTGATGATTCATGCCTGAACATCAGCCGGGGCTTTGGTCGCGCACGAAGAGCTGAGCCGGACCATCTGTGCCGCGGTCGAGTCCGACGTGCAGCACGCGCTGGCGCCCTTTGTTTCCGGCAGGTTGTCTTCCAGCACGACGAACACTTCCCAGTCGTTGCCGTCGGGGTCGCTGACCCAGGCTTTGTCCTGCACGGCGTAGCAGCAACTGGTCTGCATCTCGTCGCGCGTCGCGAGCCCGGCGGCCACCCAGCGGTCGCGCACCGCCAGCACGTCTGCGGTCGAGGCGACCTGCAGGCCGAGGTGTGAGAGCGCCCCGCGTTCGTTGAAAGGCACTTCGTTGAGCGTCAGGTTGAGCGGCGGGTTCTGCACGTCGAATTTGGCATAACCCGTGCGCACCTTGCATGGTTCAAGGCCGAGCATTTTGCGGTAGAATTCGATACTCTCCGTGACGTTGCGGACGTTCAACGCCAGATGCGCCTTGAGCGTCCGGACAGTTGCAGTCGTTTCGGTTGTCATTTGTGCTTTACTCCCTGTCTCAAAGTTTTTCAGTTCGAGCCGTCAATTACACATTCGCATTCGCGAATGTGTGGCGGATGATAGCCGCCCCGAACATATCTGTCAATGCGAATGTGTAGTCTGTGGTAAGATTTTTCCGCCATGAGCAAAACGAACAGAAACAGGTCGGCGAATTTCGACGCCGAAAAGTTTTTTCTCGCCTTGTCTGACCGGACGCGGCTGCGCCTGCTCAACCTCATGCAGGATGACGAAGTCTGCGTCTGTTTTTTCGTCGAGGTGCTGCAGACGCCTCAGCCGACGATTTCACGCCACCTGGCTTACCTGCGGCAGGCGGGCGTGGTGACGGCGAGGCGCGAAGGGAAATGGATGCATTACCAGATAGTCAGTCCGTCTGATGAACACGCGGCCCGCATTTTCAGGGAAGTGCGGACGTGGCTGCGGGAGCAGCCGGAGATGCAACGCGACCGGGAACGGCTGGTCAGATTCTGCTGCGCGCCGCAGATGCCAGTGCAGCTGCGCGGCGCACCAAAGCCTGCGAGCATTGCAGCAGCAGAATAGCCGTCCGGGTTCGGCGCCGGATAAGCCACGGTCACCCGGCAGAATATGCCGCGTTGTGCATCTGCTTTTATCCTCTGCGGGTTTTGAAGAAACGGGTGAGGTTCCTTATACTCCGCGAAGCATGTTTTCGCCGCGCGCCTCAATCAGTAAGTCACTGGCCTTTGTGCTGCCTCTGTGCCTGCTGTGGCTCACCCTGGGCTGCGTGGCCGTCTGCTCGCATCACCTTGAAGAAATACTTAAGGCAGACGCTCACAGCGTGGGCCTGTGTAACGCGGAGGAGTGCTGCCCGGTTACAGCATCTTCGACAGGCGCACTCCCTGAACGCTCCTTCACTCCGGTTGCAGATGATGTGAGTCTGGCCGCACAGGTTCAATTTGTCGCAGCCTTGACCGACCAGAGGGCGCATTTGTCAGTTTATCTCTCTTCCCTCAGTCCGCCTTTGAAGTGCCTTTCAGTCCTTCGCATTTAAGAGCCTCCCTGAAAGAAGTCACCGTCTTATCGCCTTCGTGATGAAGGCTCGCCGCAGGATTATCTCCCGGAGGTGATTGAATGAAAAAAGTTCTCTTCGTTTTCTGCCTTTTGCTGATCGTTGCCAGTGAAGCCGTGGCGCAGCTTGCCGTGACAAAACTCGAAGGTCAGGTTGTCTGCTGCACCGACTGCTGGAACAGGGCCGACCGGAAAACCGTCGCTTATGGCACTCACGCCGACCTCGCGAAGGCGTCCGAGTGCGTGGCAAAAGGGGATCCGACGCTGCTGGCCGTGGTGGACAAGGAGGGGGCGACCACTTTCTATCAGCTCGAAGAGGGCCGATACAAAAAGCCCGGTAAAAACTGGCTGGAACTCGTCGGCAGCCGCGTCGAGATTTCCGGCCTCACGCGCTCCAGAAAGGACAGGCACTTTGTGCGGGTGGATGAACTCAAAGTCATTGCCACCCCGGAGCAGATCGCCCCTCAGCCGAATCTCGTCGGCGCCGAGGCGGAGCTTGTTCTGAAAGACCTCTTTGGCATTGAGCAGAAACTCAGTTCATTCCGCGGTCGCGTCGTCGTCCTGAATTTCTGGGCGACCTGGTGCGGCCCCTGCCTGAAAGAGATGCCCGACCTCGCCGCGATTCAGAATCAGTACGCGGCGCTCGGCGTGCAGGTAATTGGCGCCTCCGCCGATACCCTGGCCGAACAGAAAGCGGTGAGAAAGTTCATCACCGATTTGAAAATAAACTTTCCCGTCTGGCTCGGCGCGACCACCGAAGATATGGCGCGCTTCGGTCTCGGCCCGGCGCTCCCCTGCACAGCCGTCATCGGGCGTGACGGGAAAATCGTCGCCCTCTGGCGTGGCGTCATCAAAGCAGCCGACCTCAAAAAGCAACTCGACACCCTGATTGCAAAATCACAGCGGGAGGCCCGGGAGCAAATCGCTCAGGCCAGGGTGAAATCACAGGACGCCTCAAGCGTCCCTTCGTGACCGCTCTGACCGGGCGAGGGCCGCGCCGTGAGCGGGGCAGGACAGGAAACAAAAGAGCGCTGGACGTTCGGCGTGCGCGTCATCGCCAGGCAGATTGACCGCGCCACGTGGCGGAACACGCTGACGTACAGATTTCATCCGCGCCTGACGGCCGGAATCGAATACAACCCGCTGGCCGGGAAAGTGAGTCCGCTGGCGAACTGGCTCGCACTCACCGAGACGGGAAAGCGCCCGGCCGTCATCCTTGGGACGAGTTCTGACCGCATCGGGACGCCCTCAGGACAGTCCTTCTACCTGACCGTGAGCAAGAGTCTGCGCCGCGCGACGGGCCTGCCGATTGCTCCGTATGCGGGGGTGACTTACGGCACGTATGAACACCGCTGGCGTCCGATCGGGGGGCTCAACATCAACTTCACCCGAAGGCTTTCGTCAACGGTCATCTTTGATGGCGTCCACGTCCACCCGCTCGTGAACCTCGCGGCCGGGCGCCACGCCTGGTCACTCATCATGGTGCAGGGGAGAGACCCCGGAGTGAGTTACAGCATCTCGTTTTAGTTGTCAGGAGTACACTGATGAATGTGATTCAAATCGGAGGAGCGAGCCGGACCGGCCTTGTCGAGCGCGCGCGACGGCTCGAATACTTCACCATTGCCTATAACAGTCTTGAGGGGCTGATTGCAATCGTCGCCGGGCTCTTTGCCGGGAGCATCGCTCTGGTGGGATTTGGCTTTGACAGCATGATCGAGGTCACCTCGGGAACTGCGCTTCTCTGGCGGCTGCGCGCCGATGCCGACGCCAGGCGCCGTGAGCGCGCGGAGAAAATTTCGCTCCGCGTCGTGGGCATATGCTTTCTGGCGCTCGCCCTCTATGTGGCTGCTGACTCGGTCAAATCCCTCATCACTCACGAGCCGCCGGAGCGAAGCGTTCCGGGAATTCTTCTGGCCGCCGTCTCGCTTGTGGTCATGCCGCTCCTCTCCCGCGCCAAAAGGGAGGTGGCCGCAGCCATCAGCAGCAGTGCCCTGCGGGCCGACGCAAAGCAGACGGAACTCTGCACATATCTATCAGCGATTCTGCTGGGCGGACTTCTCCTGAATGCCCTTTTCGGCTGGTGGTGGGCGGACCCAGTTGCGGCGCTCGTCATGGTTCCCATCATCGGCAGAGAAGGAATTGAAGCGCTGCGGGGTGAGAGGTGCGGCGATTGTGGTTGTCACTGAAGGGAACACCCAAAGCTTCTGGTGTGGACTGGTACACCAGAGCCTGCCAGGCTGTAGGGCAATCGTATGAAAGACGGCGGGCCGGTGAGCGTCCAATACTCACCGGCCCGCCGTCTTTCATCAGAGGAAGTCTGTACTGACCTGCGCCGACTGCCTCTTCCGGGCTTAGAAGTTGAAGCGCAGCGCGAATTGAATCTGCCGGTTCGTGCCCAGGCCCACCGTCCGCTCCACCGTGCGGTTGACGATGCCGAACGCGCCTGCCAGCGCGGCCGTGAAGGGCTGGCCGGGCTGGAGCGTCGCGCCGCTGCCGTAGGTGTTGGGCAGCGTCGCAGGTGGGTTGGCGAAGTTCGTCACGTTGAAGATGTTGAAGACCTCCGTGCGGAACTCGACGTTGACCGATTCGGTGATGGCGAACTTCTTGGCCACGATCAGGTCCTGCTGGACAAATTTCGGCCCGTGCAGCTGGTTGCGCACGAGGTTACCGTACGTGCCCGGCTTCGGAATGGCGAAGGCCGCCGGGTTGAGAATCGTGCGATCCTGATTGAGGAAAGGATTCACGCCCGGGATCAGGTCGGGCCGCCGCACGTTGCGCGAATTGCCGCCGCCCGGCGTGTTGATGACTGCTGTGCGACCTGCCGCCGGCGAACCATACACGATGCCCGCCGCGTCAACGTAGACCACGTCGGGGCGCACCACGCGCACGTCAATCGGCAATCCGCTGCGGCCATTCAGAATCGTGCCGACCTCCCAGCCGCTGATCAGCGTCCGGCTGAGACCGGAGAGATTCCTCCCCCACGGCAGCGCGTAGATGGCGCTGATGTTGCAGGTGTGGCGGACGTCGAAGTTGTTATAGCCGTTGTCGTAATCGAAGTCCGCCGTCTTGCGGGCGATGTTGCCCGCCGTCAGGGCTTCGTTCGACCCGGCCGTGTTGCCGAAGCTGCGCCCGTAGGTGTATTGCGCGTTGAGCGTCACGCCCGTGTTGAAGCGGCGCCCGAGCGTCATCTGCAGGGCGTTGTATTCGTCGTGCCCGCCGCTGCGCTTGTAGTCAATCTCCGCATACGGGTTCTGCACCGTCGGGTTCTGGCCCGCCGCGCCGGGCGTGACGATGGAGAATTCGCGGATGACGATTGCCGCACTGGCCGGGTTGACGTTGGTCAATACCTGCGCGATCTGGTTGGCCACGCTGCGCAGGAAAAGGTTGCGCCCCTGGCTGCCGACGTAAGCGACTGTCAGCGCCAGCCTGAAGGGCAACTCCTGCTGCACCGAGACTGAGTAAGAAAAGACGCGCTCGGGCACGCGGTAATTCTCCCGATCATAAGCACGCGGCTGGTAGGAACGGTTGTTGGGGTTGGCATTGAAATTGGCGACAATCGCCGAAAGATTCTGCGGGAACGCATTGGTCACGTTACTCAGCGTCGAGCTGATGCGATCCGATTCAATCGGCTGGATCTGGTCTTCGATCTGCCCCGGCCCGTAGTTGATGCCGAAGCCGGCGCGGACGACAGTTTTGCCCCCGCCGAAGAAGCCCGTGCCGCCCGGCTTGGGCGACCAGGCCACCGACAGACGTGGCGCGAAGCTGTTCTTCAGCCCCTTGTAGACTGTCGTGTCCGAAGGAAGGATGACGCCTTTGTCAATATCGAAGACGACCTGCCGATCCTTGTCTTCGCGCAACGGCGTGTAGTACTCGTAGCGCAGGCCGTAATTGAAAGTCAGGTTCGGCCTGATCTTCCACTCGTCCTGCACGTAGCCGATGTAAAACTCCTCTTTGGCGAAGCGCTGACCGGTCGCGCCGTTATTGAACGGGCTCGGCGCGCTCACGTCGCCCAGGTACTGCACGGTCGCGGCTGTGTTGGCCAGAAAGTTCGTGAGGTTCGAGTAGGTGTAAGTCGTGCCGCCGAGGCGGTCAGTGTACAGGCGGATGAAGCGGATTTCGCCGCCGAATTTGATGTTGTGATTGCCGCGCAGCCAGCTCAAAGAATCAACCAGGCTGATGGTGTAGGGCGTATAGGGCTGGCCGCGGCCGTTGGTGGCGCTGTTGGCGCGCACGAGGCCGCCGGGCACGGCAATGCCTGAGGACGATCCCTGGCCGGCGATGCCGGTGTTGGCCACGCTGCCGCTGATGTTGAGCGTGATGGCCGACAGGTCAATCCCATTGACGACCGGCGCGAAACCGGAAGTGCGGGTGTAGGCGCTGTTGTAGCCGAGCTTGAACTCGTTGATCTTGTTCTGGCCGATGGATGCCTGGTACGCCAGCACGCCATTTTGCGGCACGGCTTTGATGATCGCGCGGCTGCCCGAGACATTCTGCGGCTGATCGTTGTCGCCCTGATCGCGGAAGAAGCGGACGTAAAGCGACTGGCGGTCATTGACTTTGTAATCGAGGCGGATCGCGCCCGAATTCTCATTGACCGGGTTGCTCGCCTGCAATTGCGCGATCTCGAAATCGGGCGTGGTCGAAGTGCCCGGCAGGACGACCGCGCCCGGGCCGCGGAACGCGCCCAGACAGAGCGGGGTGACGGCCGCCACCGCGCGGGCGCAGGCCGCCGCGCTCGGCACGGCCTCGACGAAGTTGATCCCTGAACGCAGGCGGTAGCCTTCGTAGCTGCCGAAGAAGAAGAATTTGTCCTTAATGATCGGGCCGCCGATGGAGGCGCCGAACTGATTCAGCTTGAGCGGCGACTTGCTGATGCGGTCGAACCAGTTGCGCGAGTCGAGCGCGTCGTTGCGCAGGTATTCGAAGACTGAGCCGTGAAATGAATTCGAGCCTGATTTGGTCACGACGTTGACCTGCCCGCCGGTGCCCGTGCCGTACTCGGCCGGGTAGCTGTTGGAGTCCACTCGGAACTCCTGCACGTTTTCGAGCGACGCTTGCAGCCGGAAAGGCGACGGGATTTCCCCGTTCAGGTTGCCCGGGCTCGCGTCAATGATCGCCGTCCCCTCGACGCCGTCGTAACGAACCGCGTTCTGCTCCACCGCGCGTCCTGAAAACCGGATGTCACCGAATGTCCCCGAGCCGCTGTTGAGCGCGCCCGGCGCCTGCAGGTAAAGCTGCGACAGCTGGCGGCCGTTGAGCGGCAGCCCATGCACTTCCTGCTGGTTGACGTTCGCGCCCATGCGCGCCGAGCTGGTGTCGAGTGCCGCCTCGTCACCGCCGACGATGTTGATCATCTCGCTGGTGCCGGCGGGCTTGAGTTCGACGTCAAGGTTCAGCGCCTGACCGACGACGATCTCGACGCTGGTGTAATTGGTCGGGGCGAAGTTCGCGGAACTGACGGTGATTTTATAGAGCGAGGGCTTGAGATTGGTGATGATGAAAACCCCCTGCTCATTGCTGACGCCCGTGCGTTCATCACCGGTGCGTTCATTCCTGACCGTCACGCTCGCGCCGGAGATGACTGCCCCTGACTGGTCCTTCACGGTGCCGCTGATGCGGCCCTGGTCAGACTGTGCAAGCGCTGTCAGGCCGAGCAGCAGGGCGAGCGCCGCGGAGAGCAAACCTGTTGATAAGAGGCGAGGGCTGATCATACGTTTCTCCTTGATCATTATTTTTTTTGAGAAAACAACACGCCGGAAGGGCATGCGCTTAATTCATGATTGATTCCGTGACTGGACAACCCGACAAAGCCGCTGGTCAAAGATGCATTCTGACGATGCACTTATTAGTGTCTGACTGTTGAGGAGTGACTGCTGGCAAGTCGGCAGACTAGCAGCAGCAGGTTAAGGACAGGTCAGAAGGGGATAAAATCTGAGTAAAGTTTTTCGGCGTGTTAAGGGCATGTCCGGGCTGATATAAAATCGGAGTTAAGTCTGATCGCCGTCAGTTTCTCCTTCTTCAGAGTCGAGGTGATCCTGACCGCGGATCAGAATCGAGTAAAGCAATCCGCCGATCAGAAAATCGCTGACCGGGCAGTCATCCCTGATCTCCGTGGTCTCCGGTGTTGTGATTGTTTCAGTCGTCATCAATGAAACCGGAAAAGCGGGCGTCGCGTCAGGCGAACGATCACCCGGCCTGCTTCCTCCATTGTTCGATCCCGCCGTAATGATTCCGGTAACGGTCGGCCATTTTTTTTTCAGATCCATCAGCATCAGCACGGCGGACGTGCCGAATTCCGCGTCGTAAGCGGGCGGGCCGCAGACGACCGCCCCGGCGCGCAGGCAGCCTTTCATCACGGGCGAAAGCCGCCGCACCTCGCGCGGGTCGTAACCGGACGGCGCCTCCTCGCTCGTCTCCATGCGGCACCGGGTGACCGGGTCAACGCGGTACCGCCCGGGCGCGAGGTGGTGATCGCGCAGGTAGTCCCAGAGATGCCCGACCTCACGCGGTTCCGAACAGTGCAGGCTGGCGCAGCCGAAGAGATAACGGGTGTCATGCCGCCGGGCATACTCGACGATGGCGCCCCACAGGTGCGCGATGACGCCGGATGAGCGGTGCGAGTGCGCCACGCACGAACGCCCCAGCTCCATCAGCCCGTCGGGCAGTCCCTTGAGCCTCGTCAGATCGAATTCGTTTTCCGAATAGAACCCGATGTTCCGCCGCGCGCTGCTCTGCCGGAGCAGCCGGTAAGTGCCGACGACCTTATTGCCCGCCAGATCCTTCGCAATCAGGTGGTCGCAATAAGCGTCGTAAGCGTCGGTGTCATAACCGCGCTCCCAGGATGACAACAGGCCTTCCTGCATTTCGAGATTGAAGACCTCAAACCGCAGACGCATCGCGGCGTCAAGCTCGGCGAATGTGGTGGCGAGTTTGATTTCAAACGTCTCGGTGCGAAGCAGGACAGGGGAAGTCTGAATCAGAAGTGACATAAGGTTTCGTGGTTTGATGCTGAAGTTGACCGGTGGTCCGGGGTGAAGTCTTCAGCCGGAAATCACCCGGGCGGGGCCTGAGTCTCCGGTTCGCCTCGTCGGCGGTTCATTAGCAACGGAGAACAAAACATACCTGCCACATCTTCAGACAAGGTAATGTACGTGTAATCCGGCCTTTATTTTTCGGTAAGGATTCAGATAAGGCGGGATAAAGTCTGCCTTAAATCCCAGGCCCTCCGACCGGATCAGTGGGCGCGGGCCGGGGCCTGTCCGGGGATTCCGGGGGTGCGGCTGATTGCTGATGCCCGGTTCAGGCTGAACCTTCAGGCCGCCCGCCGGTGTTCTTCCCGGGATGGTTGTTCCTGTTCGGCGAGGCCATGAAAAAGCAGGTCTGCCTGTGTCGGGGCGGATACCTCGGCACACACCTCAGCGCCGAAGAGGGGGCTGAAAACGAGGCGTGAGGTTTCACCTTTGCAGCCCGGACAGACTGTGATTGTGTTCATCAGTGGCGCTCTCCTGAACCCTCTCAGCTTCAGCCCTGTGTCCCGGTCGGCTCCTCCGGCAATCCTCATCATGACCGGGCTGACAGCCGGACGGCAGTCTCTCACCGCCGCCTCAGGCCTGAATCAGGGCCGAATTAAATCGGAGTGAAAACTCAAAGTGGAAACCGGAATGATCTGCGAATCACCATCCGGGCGGATTGCCGCTACCGTCTGACACTGAGTTAAAGAGAACCTGACGAAAGTTTAGGAAGCAACTCACGCCGACGTTACACGGCTCCCGTAGGATCCTTCATGTATGCAGTCCCGTCTCTGCCAGAAGGAGGTATTCGATGGACCTGAAGCGCACCCTGAAGCGGCGCGCGCTGCGATCACGGCTGCGCGTGCTGGATGCTGACAGCGTGAAGGCGGTGCGGCACTTTCAGACCGCGATCTCGCTGCACTGCCACACACAGCACTCCAGAGAAACCTTCGATTTCATTCCCCATCACGCCGCACAAATCCCCATCGTCAGACAAATGTTCCGGATTGAAATGAAGCGTTACGAGGCGCGTCACGGCAGGCCGATTGATTTCACCCGGGCGTGGTGGGCGCCTCCGGTGACGGCGCGCGCTGTCTTTGAAGGTGAGACGGGACAGATCGCCCGGCGGCTCGGGATGCGGGCGCTGGTTTCGATCACCGATCACGACGAGATTGAGGGCTGCTCGCTGTTGCAGGTTCTCAACCTGCCCGAGGCGGTGCCGATCTCGATGGAGTGGACTGTGCCTTACGGCGTCGGATACTTCCACATCGGCGTTCACAACCTGCCGCCGGATCAGGCGCCCGGGCTTGCCCGGGCGCTGATCGCTTACACCCGACAGCCGCAGGGCAATGAACTCGCCGACCTGTTTGCGCTGCTCAATGAACTGCCCGGCGTACTCCTCGTGCTGAATCACCCGCACTGGGGCATCGAGTGCATCGGCAGAGAGCGGCACGAGGCGGCGCTCAAAAACTTCCTGAGCGAATACAGCCACAGGATTCACGCCTTCGAGGTCAACGGGTTTCGCTTCTGGCACGAGAACGAAGAGACGATCCTGATGGCGAATGAACTCGCGTTCTCGATCATCTCGGGCGGCGACCGTCACGGCTGCCAGGCGAATACGACTCTGAACCTGACCGGCGCGGCGAGCTTTGAAGAGTTCGCGGCCGAAGTCCGCGACGGCGCGAGCGAGGTACTCGTGCTGCCTGATTACTCTGAACCGATGGCGGCGCGCATGCTCGAAGCCGCCGCTGAAACTCTCCGCGAATATCCGCACTACCCCGAAAATCAGCGGCGCTGGACTGACCGCGTCTTCGTGCAGGCTGAGGACGGCGAGGTGCAGTCGTTGTCCTGCCTGTGGGAAAACGGCGGGCCGGTGTGGGCGCGCGCGGCGGTGCGGATGACGTGCCTGCTCGGCAGCCCGCGCTTCCGGCCCGCGCTGCGGCTGGCCCTGTCGAGCGAAGAGGTGCTGTCGTGAACAGACCGTCCGCGCGCTGACTGATCGGGAAGACTTTCGCCCGGGGATTACCCCGCTCGCCGTTTCCCTTACTGATTCTTACGACGAGGCCGATGGCGTCGCGCACACGAGCCGTCACCCGGCGGAATTCGCGCGACGGCGCGGGATCGGGTTTTTAAGCACCTAAGCAAAAGTAATGCGGTATTTTGACCCGATCCCGGCAAGTATCTCGAAAAGAGCTTCCGTCATTCGCTTGAAGGATTGTGAAGCCTCCAGGGGCAACCACCTGTATTTGATCTTCTGCCAGAGATGCTCG
>DASRDU010000114.1:0-250108 GCA_035652435.1 Blastocatellia bacterium | reverse complement strand
TCTCATGGCCGAAGTTTAACGTCTTACTTTTCACATCTCACGCTCGGTTTGCTATTTCAGATGGTTTGACGCTCAAGCGCGGAAACTCTTTTGGCTAACCCAACGATTTTCACCGTCTTTCCGTCTAACCGGGAAAGGCTGACGCCAATATGCCCCTCTTGCATTCACCACATCAGCCCTGCTGCCAGAGTGCCCCCGCTGATTGTATGCATAAGTAACCGCTCTCACCGGGGAGAGCTAATATTAACGAACTACTGCTCCCCCGCCAAAGCAAAGCCACTCTATACCGTCGCCGCCTTTGACTATTCTCGGCTGGAAATTCGATATCCTGAGGGTTGATGTCTCCACGACTGCTGCCCCTGACGGCTCTTTTCTCAGCGCGCTTTTGGGCAGGGGGAAGACAAAGTAGTCCGCCGTACCGCAGGGCGTCCCTGACACGTATTCCGCATCAACGCCTTTCGCTTCCAGACGAACGCCGCCCGCGCGGGATTCAAATGTCTCTGACATCCGGCGGAACAGCGCTCTCTCCCTGCCTTCGTAGATGACAGGGACAGACGGCCTCCCCGGGCGCGAATAAGTCTGCCAGCGCGTGGGAACCGCCACCGCATAGTTTTCCGGCGAGCGGAGCTGGTTGCTGAGGGTCTCGTAGTGTTGCGCGTTCCGTCTGGCCCGCCGCACCGGGCGGTATTGCGCGGCGAAGAATTCAGCCGCCGCGATCATCGCCCCCAGCGCCAGGAGAGTAACGAGAATGGAGGCGGTTATTTTGAGCCGCTGGGTGCGATCAGGAGGAAACCATCTACTCTCGATGACCCCGGGTTTACCGTGGGCGGTTGACCGCCGGCCCTGCTTCTCATTAATCCACTCCTGCACCTGCGTCGCCAGTCCGATGGCAAGACCATCATTATTGATGATGGTGAAGAGGTTCGTCTGCCTGCCGTCTTTGAGAGCAACAAACACGTAGTAAAGGATATTCCCATTGACGATCACAGATTTCTGGCGGGCGTAATAAACCTGTCGGACGTCATTGATGTCGCGCGTATGATTCCCGGGCCACGGACAGCGAACCGGCCCGCGCCGTACTGAAAAGGTTGTAGCAGTAATAGTCGTGGTCGTCTTATTGAAAACACCGATTGCCACAAAGTAGCTGAGGAACAACGACACGATGACAAAAGTGGGGTAATCAATCAGATTGAAGTTATCCCAGCCCACCGCCCCTGTGTAATTGATACAAAGTGAAGCCTCCAGCATAACCCCCAGAACAATTACCAGTATCCATTTATTACCCGGCAGCCATTTGTAAACGATTATGTGGCCTTCCGGCACGTTTGTAATTGAAACGCGTGAAGACGCGTAAGAGTCGGCACCCGGGGAAGCCGCTGGGGTGTTGACCGACTCGCCAGGATGTTCGTCACCAGATCCAAATGCCGCCACAGCGAGCGCTCACTTTCGAGTAGAAATAAAACGAGTGATGAAGAACCTGGAAACATCGGGCAGAGTTCACTGCCGGAAAACGAACAGCCACGAAAGGAATGCTGTCGCGAGGTCGGCTCGAATGACTTGTCAGGTTTCGTCGGTTGTATCCTTCTTCAATTCTTTCCCCAGCAATAAGCGCAGAAAGGCTGAGGTGTTTTGTCCCTCCGGGATGGCCGGAAATGCGTGGCGGGCAGTCCCGGAACGATCCCCCGGGCCGGAGGCATTGGATACATTGATTGAAGATTGATATGTCATTTGCGGAAGCGATCAGGTTGCTGTTAAAGATCGGTCTGATACCTCTCCTGTACCGCCGAATCCAGCTCCCTGACAGCCTGCTCGCTCATTTCCAGATTGCAGGCGATCTCTTCGCCGAACGAAACCCTGATCGGCTCGGGCCAGCTCTCGGGCCGCCACACCTGGCCCCGCAGGAATGCTTTCGCGCAGTGGAAGTAACACTCGGTCACCTTCACGACAATCACGAGCAGCGCCGCCTTTCCTCTTGAAGACAACTCCTGACAGAGGGCCGCGTCCGCCGTCAGTTCTGCCGTCCCGCGAACCCTCAGCGTCTCGTTCGTGCCGGGCACCATAAAGAGCAGGCCGACATTGGGATTCTCCAGAATGTTCTGGAGCGAGAAGATCAGTTTATTGCCCTGCCGCTCCGGGATGTAAAGGGTCACCTCGTCACGGACGGAGACAAAACCCGGCTCGTCGCCCTTCGGGGAGACGGTGGATTCGCCGCTCCGGCTGGACGTGGACAGCATCAGGAGCGGGGAGTGGCGGATGAAATCCTGCGACCTCGCATTCAACGCCTGATGAATCTTGAAGCGGGTCAGCTGCCCGGGCTCGCCGAGTATCTCCCGCAATGTTTCCAGGGTTTTTACTGTTTCCATATGTTTTTCGGGCTGACGCTCGCGCTTTGACTGCTCCCACTTCTGCCGCGCCTGCTGTCGCATTCCGCTGATCTTAACTCAGTTCATCCGACCTGAGGCGCAGCCGTCTGTAGACAGGCAGCAGATAGCGACGCCTGATCCGGCCATAGCGATTCAACAATCGCGCGCCCCATGACCTGATTCTTCTTTCGAGCCCCTGCTCTTTCTGCACCAGCCGCGCTGCCAGCGATTGCCCCCGCTGTCGCTGCTTCGCTTCTTCCATCTCCCATTGCTCGGAAAAGTAATGATGGACGCGCGGTTTTGACGCGTCGAGCTGATCATCAGATATATAAGTACGCAACTCAGCCTGGGATGGCAGTCTGATCATTTCCGGGTTGAACCCGGCGCGCCAGCCGTGCCACCCTCTCCGCACTTCTGCCGGGTCGTAATGTCTGAGTACATACTTGCGAGCGGCATGCGGCACGCTCAGGAAATGATAGTGCCGCATTGGGAAGGATTGTGTGTAAAGGCGTATCCCCGGGAATCGAATCAGGTGCCCGCCCGACCAGGCCATTTCTACCTCAGGTTGTCGCTTCCACGCCCGCATCATGTACGGAAAGGTCGGCAGGAACGGGTAGTACCAGCGCATGGTTTTTTGAAACCCGGGGTGATCATGATCGGGCGCTTCCAGGGTAGGGATGAAGGTGAACTCCACAAAGTTCACGGCGTTGTAGCCCTGCGCCCCGACTTCCGCGAGGGCCTGGGCCAGAGTCATTCCTGACCATGGTGACGGATAAATCTCGTCGGCATCAACATGCATGAACCAGTCGGCTTCGAGCGTGGCGGCAAGCCGCTCCTTGCGTTTCAGGATAGACGACCAGCGGAACATGCCGGCGCGGGGGAAATTCTCGATGCCGATTACGCCCCGTGCCAGATAACGGCTCGCAATGGCGACCGTATTGTCGGTAGAGTCGTTGTCAATGAGGTATACCTGAATGCCCTGGCGGAAGAGATTTTCGAGACAGTCGGCGATGAAACGCTCCTCGTTGTAAGTGGCCAGGATTGCTACTACACGCATGGTTGCTGCCGGTCTGCCCTTGAATCTTCCCGCCCCGCCTGAATCAGCCGTTGAGAACTGACTCGAACATGCCCCGATAGTTTTCGGCCTGGTGTTTCCAGTCCCAGGCCTGAATTGAGGCGAGCATACTCTGGCTCAACTGAGTTCGCAACTGAAGGTTGTCGCGCAGCAAAGTAATCTTGTCTGCAATGTCCGGGACATTCCGTTCGACGAACAGACCATTGACGCCCGGCTCTATCAACTCGGGCATATTGCCGACGCGCGTCGTCACTACAGGCACGCCACAGGCGGCCGCTTCCAGACAGGGATTCGGCGTGCCTTCACTACGACTGGCGCAAAGGTATATGTCTATCGAGCGGTAGAATTCCAGCATCTCGTCAGGGCCGCGCCACTTCTTCTCACGCGCCGCCGCGACCAGCCGGGCCCCCCTGACTGACCTGATGGCGGGTACAATCAGGTTGTAGAAGCCGCGATGCTCAGCGCCCACGTTGGAAAGGCTGCCAGCCCAGCCGACGCGCACTACAGGTTTTGCAGTCCGCCCGCCTGAACCCGGGAGCAGCCCGTTGATAAAACTCAAGCGTGATTTCAGCCCGGCCCGGAAGCCGACCGGTTCCGCGTTGTCAGGAATCTCAGGCCGGGCCGGTGCGGGTATAGCGGCCCGGGGGCAGTAGAAATCCATAGCAACCCCGTTAGGCGTGTAAAAAACCGGCACGTCTGCGATGGATTGAAACTCACGGTAGAGGGACAGATTGACAGTGAAGATGCCGCGCGCCATCTTACGCAGCGCGGCCAGCGCCGGCTCGCGGAACTTACCTTCAACCTCGAAATGCGAGCAGATGCCGACGAGCAGTTTGTGGCGGTTGCGCAGGAAGGCCGCTTCCAGCCCGCTCAGGCGGGCGAACTGCAGCCAGTAATAGACAATGATCAAATCAGCCCTGTCGAACTCAGCTTCGGTCAATTCAGACTCATATCGTTTGAGTATCCGGTATTCGTCGCCCAGCGCCCGCTGAAGGTTACGTGTCTTGTAGTCGTGCGCCCAGTTCGGCACATCTACAATGATCAGCACTTCGGGGGGTTGATGTTTTGTCATCCCTGTCGCTGGTTCAGGAGGTCGCGGCTCAGGAGTGTCAGGAAGGCCATAGCAGCTTTCAGGGCCTCACAAGTTCGTTGATAACTCATTCCCGCTTCCCGCTGCTCTCTATCAGCTCAACCCGGCTTATCCCCAGGCTATACTGCTTGTGGTCAGGCTCCGGCTCACTCCTGACCACCACAATGAACCTGACCTTGCCGGATTCGATGACGAACACTACTTCCGTTGACACGATAAATGGCGGGGAGATCTCCATCATGTCCCACCTGCTTATGTCTGGGTATGCTGCCACTTCAGACACCTCGGCGCGTCTGATCAGTGGTGGCCCGTCCGGCTTGATAGCCTCGCGAAGTATCTTTCAGAACTGGGGCGCCTCGGTTGCTGAAAGCGGCTGGTCTTCCAGCCATCTGACTGATTCTCTCCCGCTCCCATTTGCCCAGGTATAACTATGTTGACTTAACTTCATCCCTGGTTGCAGGCCATTGAGCCTCGCCTGCGATTCCAGCTTTCGCCAGAGTTTCGGCCCACACGTGAGACGACGGGTGGAGAGAGAGCCCGGATCAATGTCAGTGTTTGGCGTAAATACCGCCTCAATTTGCGCTCTCGCTTTCTGGAGAAACTCATCAACCATCTTCTGTACGGTCTGTTTGTCATAGGTCACAACCTTCAACGGCTTTTTATGGGTATCCGCGGGCGGGTTCGCCACCCTCAGCCGCCGTACCGGCCTGCCCGGCAGTTCAGGCGCGTTACGCAGGAAGGCCCGGCCATCCGGCGTGATCCGATAACGAAATGCTATTGAGCCGACTTCCGTAATTTCCTTCCATTCACCTCCATGACCCTCATAGTGAGTATAAGGCTCGCGCACTGATGAACCTCCCTTATCGAGATTCTCGATCAGTCCGGAGCGTTCCATCTTCCTGACGAGTTCTTTCTTCGGGTAGAAATACAGTTCTTCCCGGCTTTCATTCACGAAAAGGAGGAAATCAATATCCGGGTTGTCATCGAATAAATCCCAGCCCTTCGTCAGGGCCTTCAGGACGACGGCCGCTTCCGCCTGCTCTGTTCTTTTCATGGTTATTTTGCCGAGCCGCCCCTGACAGTGAGCTTCACTGCCGGGCAATGTTGCGCATAATGCTCCCGCCCCAAAGAAGGCGAAGAGAATCCGGGAGACGATACTGTTGTGACAGGGTATAATCATAATTCGCTGAAAGCCTGGCAGCACTATTCAGCAGGCCGCCGAGAGGCCGTTTCCGCAAGCGACGCTCGCGGTACTGATCCTTATACCCGAAACACTTCTAGAAGACATATCGCGGGTAAGTGTGTCTGGCCCGCTCCGCCGCGCTCAGGTCCAGTTCGACGGTGACAAAGGGATGCTCCGGTGAAGTGAGCCCCAACACCTCGCCATCGGGCGCGATCACCCAGCCCAGCCCGCCCAGATGAACCGCATCCGAAGCCGAGCTGACGTGGTTCGACGAGAGCGAGAACGCGCCGGCAGTGATCGCCGCTGCCCGCCCGCCCACCACCCATTTGTCGAGCGTCGAATGCGGCGTCGCGCGCGGCGTCACGATGATGTGGACGCCCTCTTTGCCGTAAATCCGCGCCCGGTCAAACGCCCACAGCTCCGTGCAAATCTCAAAGCCGACGCGCGCCGCGCCGCATTGCAGCGGAGTGAAGCTGCCGTCGCCCCGGCTGTACCACGAGGCTTCCCAGAAACCTTCTTCATTCGGCAGGTAATACTTGTGGTGCGCGATCCGGTAGCCCATCTCTTGCGCCCGGCAAAAGCCCTCGTTCAGGCGCTGGCCGCCGCGGTTGACCGGGCGCGTGCCGAGTACGATGGCGGGCGCGAGTTCAGCGAGACGTTCCTGCCAGGCGTCGTGCGCGGCCAGGGCGGCCTGCCAGACGCGCTCGTCGAAGACGGGCGACGCGCCGAACCACGGATGGAAGGGCATCTCCGGCAGCAGCACCAGCTCGCTCCGCTCCGCCCCGACGTGCGCGACCAGTCGCTCCCAGTCGCGCGCGAAAGCTTCGGGGGCGTCGTTCAATTCACAGACAGTGACTTTCATATTTCTTTTTCACCGGTCTTTCCTTTTTGTCTGACAGCGGCACACCATCAGCCGAGTAGCCGGTCGAGTTCCGCGCGAATCTCGTCGAGTTCTTTCCGCAACACCTCGTACCGTTCAATCGCGTCGCGCCCGATCTTCTGATCGGTGTTGGCGGTCATCCCGGCCAGATAAAGTATGTGCGCCTGGAGACCGGGCTTGCTGTAGCGCACCGACGGCGTGAAGAGCCTCGCGGCAATCGCGTTCACACGATTCGCCATCTCGCCGTCTGCCCCCGACCCGCCCCGCAACTTCCCTTGGGCCTCGCGAACTCTGGCCGCGATCTGGTTGACGCTGTTCACAAGTTCCCGCATGCGCAGGTTGTGTTCGAACTGCTCCTGCAGGTCCGCCTGCGTCACGCCGTCCGCCGCGACGCGAGGATCAATGAGTACATTGAAGGCTTCAGTCAGCGTCGTGTCGCCGACCTTGAGTCGAGCCTGATACTGCCCCGGCGGCGCCGTCACACCCGCCTGATGTCGCACGTCCCAGACAAAGCGATTAAGTCCGGCGACCTTCGTCACGCGCGGAGGCGGGCCGCCACGCCCTCGCCCGCCGGCTGCTGGGGCGTCCGGGTCTTCCTGTTGCGGCTCGGGGCCGCCAGCCGCGGCACCACCTCCACGTCCACCGCGACCGCCACCTGTCGCCACTGGCGCATCGCTGTTGTATGAGTTGATCACGTCCCCCTTCGCGTCAAGGATCTCGATGGTCACCGGCCCGGCGGGCGACGCCGGCAGATAGTATTCAATATTCGGGCCAAGGATGCCGGGGTTGACCCGCGTGCGATAACCGTCGCGCGGCTTGAAGAGATGCACTTCAGACGTCGTCACTCGCGGCGAGAGTTGATGGAGCGAACTGACGTTGTCGAGTATCCAGAAGGCGCGGCCCTGCGTCGAGACTATCAGGTCCTTCTGGTGGACTTTGATGTCCGTGATCGGCACGTTCGGCAGGTTCAACTGGAACGACTGCCAGTGCGCGCCGTTATCGAAGGAGATGAACATCCCGAACTCCGTGCCCGCGTAAAGCAACCCTTCGCGGTCCGGGTCTTCGCGGACGACGCGCGTCGGCCAGTCCGCCGGGATACCGTTTTTCCCGTCGGTCAGCCGCGTCCACGTCTTACCGTAATCGTCGGTCCGGTAGATGTACGGCTGGTAATCGCCAAGGAGCCACCGGTAGACCGCGTAGTATGCAGAACCCTTACGGCGTGGCGACGGCTCGATGTACTGCACGCGCCCGCCCGTCGGAAGGTCCTTCGGCGTGACGTCAGACCACGTCTTTCCATTGTCGCGGGTGACGTGGAACGGGCCGTCGTTCGAGCCCGTCCAGATCACGCCCTTTTCGAGCGGCGACTCGGCAATCGCGTAGAGCGTGCTGTAGAACTCCTCGCCCGTCACGTCGCGGGTGATCGGCTCGCCGCTCACGCCCTGGCAGCAGGCGGGGTGCGCGGTCAGGTCGGGCGAGATCTTTTCCCACGTCACGCCCCGGTCGCGCGTCCGGTGCAGATACTGCGACCCGTAATAGAGTACCTCCGGGTCGTGCGGCGAAGTGGCCATCGGCGACACGCGCTGAAAGCGGTAAATAAGATCGCTGGCCGGATTGCCGTAGAGCGACTGCGCGCCGATCCAGTAATTCTTCTCCTGCCCCGTCCTGAGGTTCATCACGCCGTACTGCCCCTTGCACGATCCGTAAACGATTTCCGGGTTCGCGGGATGCGGCATGATCGGGCCGGTCTCGCAGCCGGGGCCGGTCCGCCAGTCGTCGCGTGAGGCGGGGTCGGCCTGACTCGAAATAATGATCGTCGTGTTGTCCTGCTGCGCGCCGTAGAGTTTGTACGGGAACTGGTTGTCAACCCAGACGCCGTAGATCTCAGAGGTCGGCTGATTCATCTGCGACGACCAGGTGCGCCCGCCGTCGGTCGAGACGTTGGCCCCTCCGTCGTTCGACTGGATCATGATCTGGCCGTCTTTCGGGTTGATCCAGATGTCGTGATTGTCACCATGCGGCGTGCGGAAGATCGAGAACGTTTTGCCACCGTCAGTGGATTTGAAGAAGCCTTCGGCCCCGGCGTAGACGATGTCGGCGTTCGTCGGGTCGGCTCCGAGCGTCGTGTAATAGAAGGGCCGCTGAATCAACGCCCCTTGTGAATTGACGAGCGCCCACGTCTCGCCGGCATCGTCCGAGCGGTAGAGCCCGCCGCCCGGCTTCGCTTCGACGAGCGCGTAGATGCGATTCGGACTGGCGGCGGTGACGGCAAGGTTGGCCTTGCCAATTAACTCGCCCGGCAGACCCGTCATAATCTTCGCAAAGTGTTCGCCGCCGTCGGTACTCTTGTAGAAGCCACCTTCGCGCGAGCCGCTGATGATCGTCCAGGGCTTGCGTTCGAGACGCGACATCCAGGCATAGACGACATCCGGGTTACCGGGCTGCAGCTCGACATCCATCGCGCCGACGCTGTCGGAGACAAACAGCACTTTGCGCCACGTCTCGCCGCCATCCGTCGTCTTGAACACGCCGCGCTCGGCGTTGGACTTGAACGCGTCACCCACGGCCGACACCCAGACGATGTCCGGATTCGTCGGATGGATGCGGACGGCCCCGATCTGGCCGGCGTTGTAGAGGCCGACAAACTTCCACGTCGCGCCGCCGTCCGTCGTCTTATACACGCCGCGCCCGGTGGAGACGTTACTCCGCACGCCGTCGGAGCCGGTGCCAAGGTAGATCACGTTCGGATCCGAGTCGGCGACCGCGACGCACCCCGTAGAGCCGAGCGGGACCTTGCCATCAGTAATGGGGACCCAGGTCGCCCCGCCGTCCGTCGTCCGGAACAGCCCGCCGCTCGCGACGCCCATATAAAACGTCCTGGGCTGAGAAGGAACGCCCGTCACAGTCGTGACGCGCCCGCCGCGTGACGGCCCGACGAGCCGGTAACGGAGCCCCTTGAAGAGAGCGGGGTCTGCGCCGGGCATCAATGGCTGACGCACGTCCGGCGCCTGAGTCTGCGCGAGGGCGAGCGTGCTTATGGTCAGGAGTAATAATAAGGTGTGTCGGAGCATGGGTTGTCCTCCAGTGTCAGGGACAGAGCGAACCTTGAATGCGGTTTTCCCCGGGGTCTGCCGAACCGCGATCCAACCGCCGGGGCGGATCAGGAATAAAGACAAAAGATACCAGGCGACAATCCGACCCGAAGCAGTTTGCGATTGGGTGTGCGGATCAGTGCCGCGGAGGCTCACGAACTTTCCTCCTGTTTCGTCATCCACTTCCTTCTTGTGACTTCGAGTGTGCCTTGCGAGTCCGCCAGAGGCAATGGTCAGGCGAGGTCCGGCTTCGAGCGGAGGGCCACAACCTCACAGCAGACCCGGAATCAATGCCCATGACCTCTTTCGATAGTCATCATACTCGGCACCAAAGACGTTACGGAGGTGTTGTTCCTCGATCCGGATCTTGCGCCAGTAGGCCACCGCAATGATGACCAGGGCGAGCAGCCCGTGAAGCTCACCGGATACGACGGCGGTGCCGAGGAACATACCGAGCATAGCGCTGTAGATGGGATGCCGAACGAACCGATACGGGCCGGTGCGGATCAGTTGGTGGTCAACTTTCGCAGTGATGGCCCCACTCCAATTCCGGCCGAGGTGCCGTCGGGCCCAGACGGCCAGGAGAGCTGAACCCACCTGCACGGCGAGACCAATTGGCACCCTGATCCGGGACGCCATCGGCAACCACTGTCGCCCCAGCCCGGGCGCCGGGAGAAAGGCGAGTAAGAGCGACCCATACATCAGGAGCTGATGTAGCTGGCGCGAGGCCGGGGACTCCGAACTCCTCGTCGGCGCGGCGTTTTTCGCCGCCGCGCTCCAATAAGCGATGAACAGAATCCACAGACCGCCCGATACCCATAGCTTCGGCTCTGTTTTCGCAATCACCAGATAAACGACAGCGAGGACCAGCACTAATAATGTGACAAGTGTGATCACGGCCCAGGGGCCGGTGAGTGCGATGCTCAGGCCGGGAAGCTTGAGGCAGATGGCCGGGCTTTCGGTGTGGGCCTGCCTGCCCTCCTCTTGTTTATCCATCCGCTTCTTTCCTTTTACTTCGCGTGAAGCGCCTGACAGCCAGCATCAGCCGTGCCGCGAAGCGCCAGCCGCAGCGGCATCGGCTGCCTGCGGTGTTGGGCGCTCACTCCGACGTGAATTCCTGATAACGCTCTGGTGCGTAGCGAGTGGCGAGCCGTCCGGTTGCTTCCTCGACGTTGATGGGTTCGACCAGCAGGCCTTCCTGCCCGTAGGGTAAGTACGCCTGGCACCGGCCTGACGGGGCGATCAGACTGGTCGCCGATTCCTGAAAGCGCAAGGCGTAATTGACACTGGCAAAGTAGATCGTGTTCTCGATGCTGCGCATCATCATCGCCTTCTCGTAGTAAGGGCTGCCGGCCGCGCCCCACTCGGTCAGGCGGGCGCCTCCCTGCTCATTCCCCGTGTGCTGGGGATGAAAGACGATCTTAGCGCCCCGCACCGCCGCCCATCGCACCGTCTCAGGATAGCGCCAGCCCTCGTGGCAAATCGCCACCCCGAACTTCACGCTGTTGACCTCGAAGAGTCGCCGGGTGTTGCCGGGCACATAGAACTGCTCTTCGCTCGGGTCGAGCTGGTTCTTGGTCTGGTATCCCTGCATCTCCCCTCCAGCGTCAATGACAAAGGCGGCAATCTGCCGGCCCGCCTTCGTGAGCCTTTCCATCCCGAGGATCAGGGCTACCCGATACATTCGCGCCCATTGCGCCGCGGCTCGGAGTACGCGTTCCTGCTGCGTCTGATCAAAGGGCAATACTTCAAAATCCTGCCCCCGCAAACCCGGGAGCCAGGCTTCCGGGAAACAGACTATCTCCGCGCCCTGCGCCGAAGCTTCGGCGAGGAACTGCCTGATCTTGTCCAGGCCCTCATCAAGGGCTGAGGCGACACGAGGCGACGCCAGGGCAATGATCATGGATGACCTCCGATGAGTATGGATTCGACCGGGATGGTTTGAGCGCCCAACTCCCGGAATAACCGGGCCGCGTACATTCTGCAACCGGAGCCGCTTATATCTCACCAGAACTTCCACCAGGGTTTATTCTGTCTCTCTTGTTGCTCCTCTAGTTGCTGCCTCCATTTTCGAGCCTCCTCATCAAGCTCTTCAATCCTTTGCAGCACTGCCGGGTCATCACCTGAATACCGGACAGCTTCGCAACAGGAAACGCACACGGTTCTGGCTGCACGCTCGAACTCTTCGGGAGTTGAAGGCTGTTTCCTGAAGTAGCAATGCCTCGCCTCTTCGTCGAACCCCATCAGGTCTGGTGCTTCGTGTTCAGGAGCCAGGCAGGTCATACACTCACCGTTCACGACATAAAATGGCCCGGGAGCATTTTTAGGGAAGCGTTCTTCGTCTTTTTCCTGGTGCATTCAAGGTTCCTGAGTTTTAGAGTGCCACGACCACGCAAGCGGCCTGACGCTACGTTCATCGGGCGCGGCCTGTGGTGCCGCATTAACCGCCGCTACTATTGGCCGCGCTGCCGTTGAATGGATGTTCGGCCGACTGATCGTCAGCGTTTTCCTCTGACGGTGACCGTCGCCGTCCAGACCTGCGGCGTCCCCGTCCGATAGTCAACCCAGAGCGGGTGGAACGTGCCATCCGCAGCGGCTGCCAGCCCGGCCGTGTCCCCGGGCCCGACGCGACGGCCCAGCTTCTTCCGCGTCGCCGCTGTGAACACGCTCGATCTCTCACTCACCCGGACGCTCGGCTCCCATGTCCTGCCGCCGTCGCGTGAGGCGGTAACCTCACGTCCCAGCCCGAGTCCGGCCCGGGAGTGTCGCGGGTGTCATACCAGGAGATACCGACCACGCCGTCCCTGTTGACTGCGACCGACGGCATAAACGCGCCCCGGTAAGCCCCGGCGGCCCCTGAATCCGTCCAGTCATCAACCGGCGTCGGCGCCGACCACGTCAGTCCCTTGTCAGCCGAGATGGACAACATGACCCGGCTGCGGACACCATCGAACGCCGGCCAGACTGCGTAGAGCCGATCCCGCCAGGGGCCGGTCGTCTGATCAACTGCCAGACATTCCAGCCCGGCAATCCCTTTTCCAATCGGCCGCTGAGTCTTGCCGATGAATTTGTCCCGTGGGATGACCCTGCCCCGGGGTGGATGCTCACCGACAGACGGGCTGCCCGGCTCGAAGCTCTGCCCCCCATCAACCGACCGCTCAACCCCCATCCATGACGGGATGTCTTCCCGTCGCTGCCAGTCCTCGACAAAGTTGTACAAGGCGACCACAGTTCCGTCCGACAGGACGACGCTGTTGCCCGTTCCTCTGGTGGCGTGGGGCTGGTTCGCCATCCGCACGCGCTGGAGCACCGGTTCGCTGAACGTGCGGCCCCCGTCGGCTGAGAAGAAGATGCCGATGCCGACCTGTGGCAACAGGTCTGCTCCTGTCCCGCCCGTGCCGGGCAGGGAATCAGTAATCACTACCGCGTTGCAGTAAACCCGCCCGTGGTACTTCCCGCCCGTCTGGTCCACCGTAATATACGGACGGTCTATCCGCGTGGGCTCGTGGACGTGTACGGGCCCGGCCCACGTCAGCCCGCCGTCAGTTGAGCGGAAGACGACTGCGTGGTGCGACTGGAGACGCCCGTCGGCAGCCAGCATGGAGAAGTACGCCGCGCCATCGGGGCCGAACGTCACTGCCGGGTCTGCCGCCCGCTTGTCCCCTCGCGTTTCGGCCCTGCCCTCCGGCTCAAGCACCGGTTTCCAGTTCGTCCCCCCGTCAGTCGAAAGGTACGCGACGCACTGATCCTCGCCAGATTCGTACCAGAGCATAGATCCGGCCAGTAGCCGCTTCGGGTCGGTCGGGTCGGCTGCCAGAATCACTTCCCAGTGGGGCAGGCCCGCGCGGTCCTTACTCACCTGAATATTCGGCCCGACGCGGATCTCCCTGTGGCCGGGCCGGGTGACATTGAACGAGCGGCGACCACTACCAGAAGCGAGACCACGACATGATGCCAGGTTCTTTGCACGGCAGATTCTCTCGGAGTCAGGCAGTTGGGATGGCCAATACTATTCAGCGACTTCTGCGCCATTCTGAACGCGCAGATCAAAGCCCGGCGGCCACGATCAGCGGGCGCACCCTGAGATATTGGAAGTAATCGAAGTCTTCACCGGGCGCCCCTCACTTCCGCATCGGGTTCAGGCGCCTCAGTAAGGCGGAGAACATACAGCTCCTCATCGTAATAACATCCGGCGACAAGCAATGCCTCCGGCTCCACACCATAGCGCGTAAACCCTCTGGACTGGTAAAGGGCGCGCGCGGCCGTGTTGGCGGCGTTGACAGCCAGTTTGAGTTGACGCACGCCCCGAAGAGAGCGGCCGTGCGCAAGTGCTGCATCAAGGAGCGTACGGCCAAGACCGCGCTGGCGGAATTCCGGGGCGACGTACATCCCGGCAAGCTCCGCACAGTGCCTCAGCTTCTCACGTGACGGGCGGATGAACGCGACAATGCCCACGAGTTGCCCGTCTGCATAGGCGCCGAAGACGCACAGCGATCCATCCGGGGCGGGGGTGACCCGGACGGCAATCTCGGCGAGCGACCTCGCTGCCTCATCGGAATAGCTGGCACTGAATGCCGTCGGACTCTCCTGAAGACCTCGCAACCGAAGCTGCTGATACGCCGCGGCATCGTGCGGGGTCAGTTGCCTGACCGTCATAACTCTCTTTCTTCTTTCGTCATTTGGTACTTCGTTATTACTTCGCCTGTTTGCGCCTGTCTGCTGTGTTGACCGGGCCACGCCTGACAGTTCCTGTCGGTAGACTGCTGCTATTGACTGATATGCAAATAAACCCACGCATTCATCCCCGACCTCAACTGGACAGGCACCCGTTTGTAATCGGCAACCTCCTCGTATGCATCAGCCTGCTCAAGCTCTTTCCTGGTTACCCTGAATACTGTGCCTTCCACGAGATCTGACGCGATGCCGGTGAATTGAACGTTACGATAATGAGTGTCCCCACTTGTCGCCACAACGTTCTGATCCCTGATCGGAATCATCGTCAGGCTGTATCCGACCAGCGCATCCGGCCTGCCTTCAAGTCTTCGCCCAAACGTGGCGAGTTGAACCGCTTCTGCCTGCAAGGTTCCATATGAGAACAAACTCTCTGTCTCTTTTTCCTGAGGACTCATATCTTCTCTCACTGATCCTGCCTGACTCTGTTCACCCCCCCTGGTTATCTGGCCGCCATCGCCTCAATTTCGAGTTTCCATCTCGGATCAAGCAACTGGCAACAGACAACCGTTGAGGCAGGCTGATGGCTGCCCAGATATTTGACTCGCAACCGAACATTGGCTTCATCATACTGAGGCTCCGCCAGGTAGGTGCGCAACGAAACCATGTCTCCGTAGTCCATCTCGGCAGCCCGTAAGATCGTCCCCAGGTGCTGCCAGATGATGTCGCCCTGCTCTTCAAAAGACTCTGGCATCGTCTCGCCATCAGCCAGATAGCCATTGAGCCCGCTGATAATCAGCAGCCTGGCATCGCCGCGAATCTCAGTCGCGTGACTATAGTTGCGATAGGGAGGGAACACGCCCTGAGGATTGTGTTTGATCACTGGCATTTGCTGCAACCCTTCTGACAGGTTAATGAAGAGCGTGCATAAATCCGAGTCAGGATTTTCAGTAGTTTTATCGGCCCCCGGAGCGCCAGAGGCGCGAAATGTTTATAGCATCGAGCGGTCCTTGATTCCCTCAGCTCCGTAGGAGCGAAATGTCAGATGTCGCTCCTACGGAGCTGAGGGATCAATAAAATGCTCTTCTATAAACATCTGGCTCCTACGGAGCCGGGAGAGAGACTCCCTGATTTATGCACAACCTTCAGGTAAATGTGATTAGTGCCTGGCTCTTTTGTATTGCCGTCAGCCAGATCGCATCAGCGACGGCACAACGAAGAACCATAAGAACCGCGCTGTCCGGCGCGCGACGCTACGCCTGGAACCCTGCCGGCCGTTCCCCCGCCACGCCGAACTCCCGTTCGAGCGCCAGTCCCACCTGCCCGACGAGTCCGTCGTCGAACAGGCGGCCGAGAATCGTGATCCCGTGCGGCACGCGACGAGGCGAATTGAACTTCGGCAGCGGACTGGCCGGATCCGGCGCCCAGTCACTTCGCGCTTCCGAGACCTCGACGAACCCGGCGCGCAGCGTGAGCGACGGATGACCGGTGAAGTTCGTGATGGTGAGTTGCTCGTCGCGCAGCGATGGCACGATCATCAGGTCAACCTCCCTGAAGACGCGCGCCATTTCCAGCGCCACCTTGCGCCGGAACCGGTCGGCCTGCACGAAATCTACTGCGGAAAGAAATCGCGCCTGGCGGAACAGGTTGGGCCACGCATCCCTGACCTGTACCTTCAGCGACCCGAGTTCATGACTGAGCGCCAGTTCCTCGAACGACGCCGCGCCCTCGGCAAACAGGATCGGCATCAGTGAGCTGTATGGCCAGTCGGGAAGCGTCACTTCCTTGAGTTCCATCCCGAGCTTCCTGATCGTCTCCATCGCCGCGCGGTCCACGTCTGTCGCGGGGCTCTCTTTCATCCACTGGGCGATGTAGCCGACTTTCAATCCTGCAACGGGGGCCGTGGCGTCGAAATCCAGGCGGCTCGGCACGCTCGACGCATCGCCCGCGTCCGGCCCGCTGATCGCCCGCAGCACGAGCATCGCGTCTTCCACCGTCCGTGTCATCGGCCCCAGCTTGTCCAGAGACCAGCAGAGCGTCATCGCGCCGGTCCGCGGCACGCGGCCGAACGTCGGGCGCAGGCCAGTCACGCCACAGCGCATCGCGGGGCTGACGATGCTCCCGCCAGTCTCGCTGCCGATGGAAAATGCCACCAGGGCCGCGGCCGTCGCCGCCCCGGGGCCGGCGCTCGATCCTGACGCGCCCTCTTCCAGCAGCCACGGGTTCATCGTCTGGCCGCCGAACCATATGTCGTTGAGTGCGAGCGCGCCGAGCGAGAGCTTCGCCAGCAGCACCGCGCCGGCGGCGTCGAGCCTGCGCACCACCGCGGAGTCCGCCGCGGGAACACGGTTGCGGAATGGTTCAGCGCCGTATGTGGTGGGAATGTCTTTCGTATCGAGCAGATCTTTCACACCATAAGGGATGCCGTGCAGCGGGCCGCGGTAACGTCCGGCGGCGATCTCGGCGTCGGCCGCCTTCGCGCGCGCGAGCGCATGATCACGGGTCAGCGTGATGATCGAGCGAATCTTCGGATCCAGCCGCTCGATGCGACTGAGATAGATATTCGTCAGTCGCTCGGAGGTGAGTTGCCGCGATTCGATCCATCTCGACAGTTGCGCCACGGGTGCAAACGCGATGGCGTCGTCCGATGACGGCAGCGGCGCGCCGTCGGCCTTTGACCGGACGAACCGATCACGCGACGGCAACACTGCCAGCCCCGGGAGCATCGGGTTCCAGAGTGTGGCCGGCGCGTCGGTGGCTTCGATTGCTACTTTCCGCGGCCCGGTGCGACGCTCAAGGTACGGCGCCAGCGACTGGCGCCACGAGTCGGCAGCCTGCTGGCGCTCCGCGGGCGTCATCGTGACTTGCACGAGCTTCTCCGCCTCAGCGAACGTCGCGGGTGTGACGACGGGGCCGGAGCCTGTGCCTGTGCCGAACGTGGGCGGGGCGCCGGCGACGGGCGGAGTTGATTGCGAACCGGCTGGCGGCGTCTGGTTGCGACAAGCGGCGGCCGCGACGAGTACGCCGAGGGGCGCACGCAGCAGGAACTGTCGTCGAGTGTTCATAGGATGAGAAGCCTGCTTTTACCTCTTACAGGCGCAGGCCGGGGCGCTTTTCTCTGGCGCTAATCCTTGTCGTAATACTTGCCCGGCTCTTTTGTATTGCCGTCAGCCAGATCGCACAGGCGGCGGAAGTTCGGCTGTAACGGGTAAAGTTAAAGGATCAAATGTAGCGACAGGCTCACCGGCGGAACGGAATTGCTCTAATATCTCACGTTGTTTAGGCCCAAACCATTCGTATCCCACAAAGTGGTGACGTTTGATAAATTCTTCCCCAAGAGCTGCTAACAACATATACTCAAAACGGGTCGTCTGCCCCGGACGGACACCCGAAATGATTCGACTCAGTCGGTCATCGTCGTACTGCTTAATTGCAGCGTCAACCTGATCCAGCGTGCGGAACCCCAATCGATGCAGAAGACGTGCGATCCAATCGTATGACCAGCCCGAAATACGACCGTCCGGTCCGAGACGACGATCCAGATAAGCCTTCAAAGCGTCAGGCGTGATCTCCACACCTTCCAGCCTACCTTGAACAACACTTGTCCGCGCAGCCGCACGAAGTTCGGCATCAGCGCTCTGGATGGCTTGGAACTCACGGTCAGCAAGTTCCAGCATTCCAGCCAAAGCCATGAACCGGCGGCGGATCTCAAGCGGAATCACAGTAGCACCTTTGTACTGAATGTCGTGCTCAATCTCAGCCCAAGCATGCTGGAGGATTGTCCGCAATTGGATCTCAGCCACTGCATCGCGGAAACGCTCATACTCCGGTAGCTGGGATCGGTTTCTCTTGATTCGCACCAGATAGTGTATGCTTTGATATCCAAAGCGTTCTTCTTCGACAAGGATCTGACCCTTGTCGGACCATTCAACGACATCGAATTCGTTGCGTAGTGTTTCATCAAGTTGGCCTAGAGTGTTTGGGAAGTAGGCAATGATCCGTACCGCAGCAAGATCTGTTATCTCTTCCAGAGGGTTTGAGTACTTGGGCTTCGCAGGATCTACCTCATCCGGGCGGGCAGCCTTCTTGCCTAGGCTTCTCGGATCTTTAGCCCGAGCCTGAATGGAGTGGACCTTTACATCGCGACGACGCAATGATTCCTCAATGATTCGGCGAATTGATTCAGCCAGATCTTGATAGAACCCTTGGACCTTCAGATACTCAGTGACCGCGCGGTCTGCGTGGCTTTGGAAATCGAATCCTTCGGCAATATCATTCATACACTGATTCAATACCTAAGCCTAAAGCGTTCGGCCATTCACTATTAGGCTGCCTGTTTCTGCAACTCACTTGGGTGGAGCGAGAGATACTCTCTGATCTCAAGATTCATACGATCTATTTCAGCCAAGTAGCCCCCGGAGGCCAGCCGGTAATTCTGTGGGTTAGTTTCCACCTGCCGCAGTTTTTCCACCTGCTGCTGGAAGTATCTGACCCGCTCTTTTGTCGCCTCAAGTTCCTGATCGTTCTGTATCATTGCTGATTACCTCGACTATTCCGCGTTGCGATCCATCACGTTTGATTTGCCAATGCTCCAGTGCAGACTGCTCTCCACCGATTGCCGCCATTCGCCGAATCCAGAAGACGCTGGCGCCTTCCACATTTTGCGCCGCCAAGTGATCGAAGATAATAGCTGCCTCGCCCTGCACCTGATTCGAGTCAAAAGAATCATCAATCAGCATGAAAATATCAACGTCGCCGGGCTCGGGTTTCGCAGTAATGAATGAGCCGAAGACGATGAATCTGGCCATCTGTCCCGTGCCTGAAGCCAGCCTGTAGATGCGTTCCAGCCGCTGCGCGACGAGGCGCCGCTTCAAAGTGCCTTCCCCAAAATGCTGGAGTACATCAGCCAGCGCGGCCTGATGAATCCCCGGCGGGAGGTCTCCGTTACTGTCAAATTCAGGCCACTCCTTCATCGGGGTCATCAGCTTTCTGAAGGATACGGGCAAACCTGACAGGGGATCAGACGGCCCGTTGACCTTCCCAATATGAAAATTGGTTCCCCATAGCGGGGCAGTTCAGCTCTCGCTATGGGAAACCATCATCGGACAAATGACAGCTACTCTTCTTCTTCCTTCCTCACTCGACCTTCAGCCACCGCCTGCTGCACGATCTTCTGTGAGAGGTGGGCGGGGGTTTCGTCGTAATGCGAGAACTCCATGTGGTATTCGCCGCGCGCGCTGGTGATCGAGTTGAGCGTTTGCGGGTAGGTGAGCATTTCGGACATCGGCACCTGGGCCTTGATGACCTGGTTGTTGCCCTTCGAGTCCATGCCCTGAATGCGCCCGCGCCGGGAGTTCAGGTCGCCCATGATGTCGCCGGAGTATTCCTGCGGGGCGATGACCTCGACGTTCATAATCGGTTCGAGCAGCACGGGGTGCGCCTTCTCGATCATGTTCTTGAAGGCCTTGCGACCGGCCATCTGGAACGAATGGTCATCGGAATCCACCGTGTGATAAGAGCCGTCAACCAGCTGGACGCTGAAATCCACCATTGGATAACCGGCGATGGCGCCTCTCACTGAGGCGTCTCTGATTCCTTTTTCCACCGCCGGACGCCACTGCTGCGGGATCGCGCCGCCGAAGATTTTGTCCACGAAGGTGAAGCCGCCGCCGCGCGGCAATGGCTCGAAGACGCACTTGCAATCGCCGAACTGGCCGCGCCCGCCCGATTGCTTCTTGTGACGGCCCTGCACCTCGACGCGCGCCTTGATCGTTTCGCGGTAAGGCACCTTGGGCTGGTGCAGCTCGACTTCGACGTGGTAGCGGTTTTTGAGTTTGGCGACGACGGTTTCGATGTGCTGCTGGCTGGAGCCGCCCAGCTCGAACTCCTTCGTCTCGGCGTTGCGGGTGTAATGCAGTTGCGGGTCTTCTTCTTCCAGCTTGTGGATTGCGCCCGAGAGCTTGTCTTCATCCGCGCGCGATTTGGGGACAATGGCGAAATGGATCGAAGCCTCGGGGAGTTTGACCGGCTCGTACCAGATCGGCGCGGCCTTTTCGCAGAGCGTGTCGCCGGTCGTCGTGTCTTTCAGTTTGAGGATCGCCACGATGTCGCCGGCGTGGGCTTCATTGATCTTCTCGACGGTCTTACCCTGGATGACGTGCAGCGGCCCGAGGCGCTCCTGCGTGCCGGTGCGCATATTCAGCAACGTCGCATCGGATTTCACGACGCCCGAGAAGACTTTCATGATCGTGATCCTGCCGAAGTTTTCGACGATGGTTTTGAAGACATAACCGGCGGGCGGTTCGCTGTCGCTGACGGCGCGCTCGATCTCTTCCGCCCCGGCATCGGCGGAGGCGAAAGCTTTGACCGGGCCGAGGTCGGCGGGGTTCGGCGCGTAATCGGCAATCATTTCGAGCATCGGCACAATGCCGATCAGCGAAGTCGCCGCGGTCGCAAAGACGGGCATCAGCACGCCCGAAAGAACCGCCTTCCTGATGCCGCCGATGAAATCTTCATCGGGCAGCGTGCCGGCTTCGAAGTAACGCTCCATCAGCGTTTCATCCGATTCGGCGACGGCCTCGATCAGGCGTTCGTGGGCTTCGTTGATGTAACCTTTGCCTTCTTCCGGGATCGGGACCTCGCGCGGTTTGCCGTTCGGGTCAAATTCATACGCCTTCATCCGGATGACATCCACCACGCCGCGAAAGCCTCTTTCAGAGCCGATTGGCAGCGTGAAGGGGACACAATGAATGCTGAATGTTTCGCGCAGGGCATTGAGCGTTGCGCCGTAATCGGCGCGCTCCTTGTCGAGCTTGTTGATGACAAAAAAGCGCGGTCGGTCGCGTTTGAATTCCTTGCAGTATTCCCACGCCTTCTCGGTCTGCACGCCGATGCCGCCGACCCCGTCAATCACGAAGAGCGACGTTTCGCAGACGCGCAGCGCGGGCCGGGCGTTGGCGATGAAGGCGGCGTAACCGGGCGTGTCAATCAGATTGATTTTGGTGTTCTTGAATTCGGCGTAAGCAGTGCCGAGATTGAGGCTGATTCGGCGGGCAATCTCTTCTTCATCGAAGTCGGTCGGCGCGGTGCCTTCGTCAACTTTGCCGAGGCGCGCGGTCGCGCCTGAGGCGAATAGCATTGCGGCGACGAGGGAAGTCTTCCCTGCGTCGCCGTGACCTACAATGCCCAGGTTTCTGATCTCCTGTGTCGAATAAGTTTTCATTTCCTGGCTCCTTTCGAGTGATTGATACAGGTTCTTCTGAACTGTGACTGGTTGATGGATGGGCTGTCCCTGGGACAGCGCGTGCTGATGCGAGAAAAGTGGGCGGCCCCGGGCGAAATGTGAAAGCGGACTTCGGGCCGGCAGGAATTGTGCCAGGCGAGGAGCGGGCTCTCGTGGGATTCACTCTGCAGGCTGCCGTGATTATGGGCGCGGTTTCTTCAGAATCTTTTTGATCTGCGCGTGAGGTGAGATTACGTCTTCAGAAAGACCGCAAGACAAGGTAAAAGTGTGGACGATTGCCCGGGATAAAGAGACGAAGCCCGTGTTCATTCGCCGTTACTCCCTTCGGATCAGAATGATGAATCCAGTGACGGCAGGTAATGCCTCTGGGTAGTCGGGCGGGATATTAGCACAGGGGCCGGAGGGGGGAGAAGTGCCCGAACATTGACCTCAGAAATGACGCCGCTCTGCCCCTGGCCGCAAGCGCAACGTCATATGTTGTGCAATAAACTGAAAGAAACCCGGGGCGGATTACGAACGCTGCCCGTCAGTTGACCGGCGACAACTCAACCTGTACCACATCAACGAGCCTGGTGCGCCTGCTCGCCGGCAGCTGGATGGTGATGGCCTTGTCAGAATACTCGTACTTCAACGTGGCCCCGTCGCCGAGCAGCCTGACGGCCGATGGTCTGGCAATACCCTTGAGCGTCACCGTCACTTCCTCGGGCGGCAGCAGGTCTTCGTCGTACGCTCCGCCATTCCTGAACTGCGGCAGGATGAACAGGTAGCGTGTTGAGGCGGACGCCGTCGCGGGCACCGAAGCTGACTCGCCCGCCGGCAGGGGCTTCGTCCCGTGGACTGACTGCCCGTTGCGTTTCATCCAGTCGGCGACCACGGCCATGTTCTGATAGATCTCGCTGGTGAATTCGCCCGTCGCCATCGGGCCTACGCCCAGCAGGTAGTTGATGCCGAGCGAACGCGATGTCACAAACTGGCCGAGGACGTACCCGTTGGCGCGGAAGCGCGCCCCGTCAACGTGCGGCCAGGAGTTGGTCCACGTGTTGCAGAATTCAGCCCAGCCCGTCGCCACCTTATTGGTCGTGAGCTGCCGCTCGTAGGTGATGTAGTCGCCGTGGCCGTGTAGCCGTGGGTTGACGACGATGCCCGGCTGCAACTCGCGGATGCGTTCGATGGTGATGACGTTGTTTCCGTTCGGGATGGGAGGCTTCCCGTCGAACCAGAGCAGGTCAATCTTCCCGTAGCGCGTCAGCAGTTCCTCGACCTGCCCTTTGACCAGGGCGGCGTATTCGGCCTCGTGCTTAATGCGCTCGGCATCAGGCTTTTTTGTTGTTCTCGGCTTAAGGTCAGGGCCTAAGGGAGGGAACTCCGGGTTCGCAGGCGCGCCCCCATGGTAGAGAAAATTCATGTAGTCGCGGTCAAAGTACCAGTCGGGAGGCGAGTAATAAAAGCCGACCTTCAGGCCGTTGCGGCGGCAGGCGGCTACGTAATCCTTAAGCAGATCGCGCCCGCCCATGAAGTTTTTCGTATCGAAGTCGCCGTAGGCGCTCGGCCACAGAGCGAAGCCCTCGTGGTGGCGCGTAGTCAGGACCACGTAGGTGAAGCCGGCCTCCCTGGCTGCCCGGAGCCATTTGTCAGGGTCGTACTTCTGCGGGTTGAAATCCCTGGCCATCGTCCAGTACTCGTTGGGGGTGATCTGCGGAGGCTTGCCGTTCAGGTTGTAATCGCTCTCGCGGATGATGCGCTCGCGCTCCTCGGCGCTGACTTTGCTTTTTGCCAGCGCGCGTCCGGGGATCATGGGCCAGGAGATGTTCATTCCTCTGACCGAAGAAATGCCCCAGTGGATGAACAGCCCGAAGCCGGTCTCAGGAAACCACTGCGCATCCGGGTGCCGGGTGTGAGACGACGCCGTCTCCTTGCTGGTCTCGACGCCGATGCCGGCATGCTCACCCTTAACCGTCTCCTTGTCGCCGGTCTCTTCCCGGGTTTGAGATTTGGAGGCCGGACGTATTGCCGGTTTGTTCTGCTGATCTGTCTTCGGAGGCTTCTCCTGTGCCAGCAGTTGAGGCGCGACGCAGGCGAGGGTAAGGGCGATTACACAACGCTGAATGCGGGTAATTGTTTTCATTAGTCTCAGGTCGTGATGGCTGCGGGTATTCCTTTCAAGATGGATTGCCGGTCGCCGGAACTAATCGGCAACCTGTGCCGCTTTCGCGATGTCTTCACCCGCGACGAGTACGAATTCATTCCTGGCCCCTTTTATACGACTTTCACGATAGGGCCTGTACTCATCGCTCTCGTAGAAAGCCACCGCGGCCTCCCTCGAAGGCCACTCGATGACCAGGAAAATCTGAGGGGCCTTCCGCTCACCTTCGATCTTTTCAATACTGGACGTGCGAGCCAGGTAGCGTCCGCCGTGCCCTTCGACAAGTTTCGTTACGTTTCTGACGTACGCCGGGACCCAGCTCTGGTCAGTGATGTCAATTTCCGCAACGGAGTAATACTTCATGTGATCCTCCCGGGCCGCAACTCTCTTTTACTTCAGCATCAGTTCCGAACCGGCCACTCTACTGTGAGGGACTCGCCGATGTCGAGACTCGCCCAGCGTGCGCTCAGATCATCCAGCCGGGCGCAGACACGGGCGAGGAGTTCTTCGGTCAGCGCACGGTTTTCCGCGGGTGGTTGAAGCTCCCGGATATGTTTCGCCTGCTGAGCCATCTGAGCGGCGAGTCCCCTACGTTCGGGATCGGAGGAACGGGCCAGCCATTCGTAGAGGCAGATGTACGTCGCGCGTTCGGACTGAGCAGACTCATGACGGCCTTCGCGAACGAGCTTATCTCCACGCCTGGCGGCGCGCCTGCGGCGCCGTGCCACCTCACGACGGTTCTCGCCTGCTGAAGGCACCGGGTGAAATGTCCCGGCGTGTCCGCCCTGAGCCACCTGACCAAAGATCCCACAGCTCAGACCAAGCTCGCTTTCCACAACGAGGTGCAGGAGGTCGTGAGGCATGATCGGGTCGTATCCGGGGGCCGGATTCATCTCGACCGGCGGCTGATCCTTTCGACAGATCGTGATCGCGTAACGGCGTTCGCCCGTTCGCCGGAACAGGACTTCCATCGTATGAGCTTCCTTCATTCGAGGCGTACAGGTTTCAGGCAACCTGACGGCAGTATGAATGATTGTTCGGCATCGTTTGCTGCACATTATGCAGACTCTCGGCCACTCGTCAGGCGTGCTTCCACTTGACGGGGTCCCACTGCACGCGCTTTCCTGACCTGAATGATTCGTTCGCCAGATGCGCGCCGACCAGCACGCGGTTGCCGAGTTCGACGGGAGAGTTGGGCTGCCGGCGGCTCTTCATGCAATCCAGGAAGTTCTGCATATGCGCAGTGCTTTCATCGGTCACCTTCCAGCTCTCGATCTCCTTGCGGTTCTTGTCGTAGCGCACCATCATCCCGCGGTTGTTCTCCTGCACGATGCTGCCTTCGAGCCCGTAAAAGGCGGCCCCGTCGTACTCCTGCCCGTTCATAAACTGCACCATAAAAACAATCGCGAAGGTGCCGCAGTCGAGGATCGCATGCACGTTGTCGGGAGTCTCCCAATCCAGGTTCTGATACTTGCCGCCGTTGCACGAGACGCTGTGCGGGCCGTCGCTGCCGGTGATCCACATCGCCACGTCGAGCCAGTGCGGGCCGATGTCGGTCATCAGGCCGCCGGCGTAATCCCAGTACCAGCGCCACGCGGAAGCGCGCTTCGGGTCGTAGGGCCGTTTGGGCGCGCGGCCCAGGAAGCGCGGCCAGTCAATCAACTCGGGCGCAAACAGCGTCTGATCCGAGGCGCGCTTGATGTATGGGTCGCGCGGGCGGTAGCGGAAATCCCAGATGCGGACGAAGCGGATTTCGCCGATGCCGCCTGAGGCGACGATCTCGCGGGCCTTCCTGAAATGATCGCCGCTGCGCCGCTGGTTGCCGACCTGCACGATCTGTTTTGAGGCTTTGACCCGCGCGACCATGTTCTCGCCCTCCTCGATCGTGCGGGAGAGGGGTTTTTCGATGTAAGCGTCCTTGCCCGCCTGCACCGCAGCAATCAGCACGTCGTGGTGCAGGTGGTCGGGGACGGCGATGATTACGCCGTCAATGTCCTTGCGGGCGAGCAGGTCGTTGTAATCAACGTAAGTTTTTTCGACGGGCGCCGCGAGCTTCTTCTGCGCCATTTCGAGCATGCCTTTGTTGACGTCGGCCAGCGCGACGATTTCGGCGCCGAGCTTTTGTGCCGTCGTCACTCGCCCGCTGCCGCGGTCTCCCGGCCCGATGCCGCCCAGACGGATGCGGTCGCTGGCGCCGATGATGCGCGCGTAAGAGCTGGCGCTCATCCCGACGGTCGCGAGTGTGGCCGTGGCAATCGTCGTCCGCCTGACGAAGTCACGCCGGTTCATTCCGGTCTCATCGTTGTGCATAGTTGATCTCCGAATGTATCTGAACCCCGGGTTCCTGCGCTTCAGGTCTTCAACCCTCAGGAATCACCAGTTGTGTGAATGGTGCGTAGCTTATCTCCTGAAGGCCGGCGTGGCAAAGTGCGGGAAGATGCCGGGCCGTAGTTTTTTCCCGGTCTGCCGTCGCCCCGAAGTTTCCAGTCCGGCGCCTGACAGCCGGGCTGGCCGGGAAAAAAGACAAAAACCCGGCTTCATGCGATCCACGGGCTGGCAAATATTAATTGGTCATGGCAAAATCCGCATGCAACCAAGAAACTGCTAACAACGTGAATTGGCTGGTTCTGTTTTCCCCCTGGTTGAACTCCTTGTGCGGATTTCGGCTGTCTTCGTCTCTCACGTCAGCATTTCCGAAGACAGCTGGATCGGCTTCATGGCCCGGTATCTTCCGTCTGTCAACCGTGCGGTCTGAGATGGCCTGGCCCCGTTGGAAAAAAGCCGGCATGTTGCCCCCGGCCTCGTCCGCCAGATGATCGGGGGCGGTCCTGCTGCGCCTCACCTGTCCTCACTTGCCCCGAGATCAGAAGGTGCAGCTCAACAGGAGGATAGACGAATGAAATTTGTAATGAAGCTCGCCCTGTCAGCAGTCTTCTGTGCGGCAGCGCTGCTGATCGGGACACTCACCGCTGTCGCCGATCCGGTCAACTTTATTGCCAGTACGTCGGGAACCTTCAGTGCCGCCGGTTGTGCGGGCTGCACTGCTGCCGGCAACACTCTCTCTAACGGCGGTACAACGATCACCTACACGGCTGGCGCCCTGAACGTCACGCTCGTCCCGCCGGGACAGCCCGGCCTCAATTCCAGCATTGTCAATCTGGGAATCTTTACCACCACGCCCGGCACGGCCGCGGGCGTGAGCTTTGCCAATGCGACCTTCAGCATGAACGTGACCTTCACGATGCCCTCGGATGCCGGCCCGGCCCAGACCTTCAACGGCACGTTGACGGGGACGATTACGACCAACGCTTCTTCGGCCATCGTGACCTGGACTTCTCCGACGACGCTGACCTTCACGTCACCGACGGCGGGGGTCTTCACGCTGGCGATTGAGCCGTTCACGCCGATCAACAACCCCAACGACAACTCAATCAACATCCGGGCAACGCTGACTTACCAGAGTGCGGCAATCCCGGAGCCGGCCACGCTCGTCCTGCTCGGCACTGGCCTCCTTGGGATGGCCGGTGCGGTGCGGCGAAAATGGAAAGGCGGGAAAATCGAACCCTGAGTTGAGATAAACAGCAGACGCAGCCGGCAACCCTGATCGTTTGGGGAGTCCCTCCTGTCTGTCCAACTCCAAAACAAACCGCGGGGCGGTGATGATCACGAACACGACCGAATGCTGTTCGTGATCATCACCACCCCGCGGTTTTTCGTTTTCCGGAGCCCCTGCTGAGAACTCCGGTTGTCGGGTCATAGATCACCCGCGCGGGGCGGGCCTCGTGAAAGATTCGCCGCCCGTCAACCCTCGCACTGAAGCCGCCCCCGGCGCTGATGGCGACTGAGACGCGGTGGCCTTTGTAAACCACGTCCCGAATCTCGAAGTAATCCACGCCCTCAAGCAGCGGGTCAATTTCAATTTTGTCATCGGCCCTCGGCACGATGCCCGCGAAGTAGCGGATCACCAGATCGTTGTAAAACGAGTGGAAGTAATCGGCCAGAAAGCGGATTGGCTGGCCCGTCTCGGCGTCGTAATGCTCGACGGTGCAGGGGACTGACAGGTCGCCATTCACGAACTGCAACTGCGTGTACTTGCGCATCAGCTCATTGAACGCCCTGCGCAACCGCGGCGAACGCGACAGGCGAGCGGCCTGCCCGAGCGTTTCCGCCGCCAGCGCGTTCGAGAAGATCCACGCCGGCCCGTTCCAGCTGTCTTCGTAAAAGAAGGGCTTCTCCGGGCTCGCCTTCGGCCCGACCTTCCAGTAACCGTGCGGGTCGTAAGCCGGGCAATCCCGCGACGCCGTCGCGACCGGGAACGGCGTCCAGAATTCCCCGGGATTCAGCATGTGATCGAAGAGCGCGAGTTTCTCGCTGCCCTGCATCTCGCCAAACAGGTACGGCCAGAATCCGACGATGACTTTGGCTTCGAGCGCCTTCTCTTTCGTCGCCGGTTCCAGATCGTAGAAAAATTTCGTCCGCCCGTCCCACATCCTTTCGTCAACCGCCTGTTTGATCTTCGCCGCGCGGCCCTCGTATTCACGCGCCACACTTTCGTCACCGAGTGCGCGGGCGATGCGCGCGGCCGCGACGTTGTTGAGGTAGTAGTAACTCGCCTCATCCACGCGCTCAATCGGCGTGAACTGGTGATAAACGCTCGGATCGCGGCTGAGCGCGTCGAGCCCGGGCTTGAACTCTTCGCTGACCGTGTGATCCCACTTCGGCCTGGTGAAGTGGAAGAAGCTCGGCTGGTACTCCATCCCCGTGATCCACGAACCGAAGACAGTCGGCAGCCAGTCATGGTCTTCGTCTTTGAGTTCTTCGAGGCGGATGAAGTTGCGCACTTTGGGGAGCGCCTCTTTCAGAAACTCCCTGTCGGGCGCGACCAGATGAAGCTGCCAGAAGGCGTAGGGCGTCCAGTTGAGATAGTTGAAGAAATCATCCCTCGTCAGGGCGTTGCGCGCCTGATCGCAGGCGATTGATTTGTCGCTGAGCCAGCGCGCTTCGAGCAGTTGCAGCGGGATGGGCAGGCCGATGATCTTCGGGAACCACGTGCCCGCCTGACCTTCATACAGCGCCGGGTAAGGGTAAGGATGATCAGGTACATAGTGGCGTGTATGGATGCTTGCTTTTTTGAGCAGATACCAGCGGTAGTAATACATCTTTTCGAGGGCCCTGTCGGAAGTGCGGAGCGGCGGGACGTTGCGCTTGAACCAGTCTGCGAATGATTGAAGTCGTGTCTCGCCCGGCACATCCTCAATCCGGCGTTGATCTGCCTCAGCCACTTCGGTTGCCAGTGCCAGATGTGTATAAAGATCAAGACGGCCTTTGGGTGCGATCCGAAATTCGCCGGAGAGTGTGCGGGCATCGCGTGGTTTCAGTGACGAAGTGTCCAGATAGTAATATTTACTGATTGTCAGATCGCGAAAATAATGAGTCGTTGGTTTGAAGGTCAGCTTTTTCAGTGGCAATGAATCGGGTGAGCCCTGAGAAACGACTTCACCCGGGAGCAGGTCTTCAATTTCCAGGCGAAAAATAAAACTCTTAAGGCCAGTGTTGTGCAGATCAATGGCGCTTACCGCCTGCTCTGTGTCGGTAATGAACTTAGTTTCGGTTATCCGAATAACACCCGCGCGATACTGAGTGACCGTATGCGTCGGATACCAGTCGTGCCTGACCACTTCCGGCTTCAACTCTTTCCCATCATCCCCGATCAGCCGAATCGCGAACAGCCCTTTCAGATTCGTCGCGTGAACGTAGTAAACGTCGCCGACGAATCCGAGCGAAGGCTTGAGCCAGCCCGTCAGCTTTTTGTCCAGATACGGCATCCACAAACCTTCGCCGCCGACATCCGGGCGGGCGGTGTTGTGCAGATACTCGCTCACGTTTTCGATGGGCGTGAACCTGTTTGTTTGTTTTCTTCGCTGCTGTGCCACTGCCTGAATTGAGATGGCGGAAATCAGCAGCCAGAGCAGCGTGCCGGAGCGGAAGAGACAACGCCGGGTGTTCATTGAGGGCCTCCGTGTCTACAGCGTGAATGACCGGTGCGGATTGTATGCGAGCGGGGAAGCGCGGGGCAAAAAGCCCGAACCGAATGCGCGGTTTTGCTCATCCGGAGGTTCTGTGGCAGCATGAGCCACTAAGACGCACTTCAATTATTTCAGAAGAACGACATCAGGAGTTTCAGGCCCGTGAAACCGTAATGACGCCTGACCTCCGTCTGATTCCGGGAGTACAGAGGAGAGAAAGAATTCAATGGCGAAGCTGTCAATCCGTGACCTCGACCTGGGCGGGAAGAGAGTCTTCATCCGCGTGGATTTCAACGTGCCGCTCGAAGGCGGCAGGGTCGCCGACGACACGCGCATCACGGCGGCGATCCCGACGATTCAGTATGCGACGGATAAGGGCGCGAAGGTGATTCTGGCTTCGCACCTTGGCCGCCCCAAAGGGCAGAAGAACCCGAAATATTCGCTCAGGCCCGTGGCGGAGCATCTGGCGAAGCTGCTCGCCAAGCCCGTAACGATGGCCGAAGACTGCATCGGTGAAAAGGCCGAAGCCGCCGTCAACGCGATGCGGCCCGGCGACATCGTGCTGCTCGAAAACGTGCGCTTTTATCCTGAGGAAGAGGCGAACGACCCGGGCTTTGCGACGCAGCTCGCGGCCCTGTGTGATCTGTATGTCAACGACGCTTTCGGCGCGGCCCACCGCGCGCACGCTTCGACTGAAGGCATCACCCGTCACGTCAGACAGGCAGCCGCCGGGTTTTTGATGGACAAGGAGCTGCGTTATCTGTACGGAGCGCTCGCCGACCCGCAACGCCCGTTCGTGGTGATTCTGGGCGGCGCGAAAGTTTCCGACAAGATTCAGGTGATCGAGAACCTGCTCAAATCCGCGGACGCCGTGCTGATCGGCGGCGCGATGGCTTACACCTTCTTTCTGGCGAAAGGCATCCCGACCGGCAAATCGCTCGTCGAGGAAGACAAGAAAGACCTCGCGCGGCAGCTCGAAGCCCGGGCCGCCGAACGCAAAGTTGATCTGCGCCTGCCGGTGGATCACGTCGTCGCCGCGGGTCCCGACGACGGCGCGAACGCGAGGACTGTGAGCGTTGCTGAAACTCCGGCGGACAAGATGGGCCTCGACATCGGCCCGGCGACTCAGGCGGCTTATCGCGAAGTCATCATCAAAGCGAAGACCATCATCTGGAACGGCCCGATGGGAATGTTTGAGAAACCGCCTTTCGACCGGGGGACGCGCGCCGTGGCTCAGGCCGTCGCCGACGCCACGGAGCATAACGACGCGACCTCAATCATCGGGGGCGGCGACAGCGTGGCCGCGATTCACGAATCGGGGCTGGCCGACAAGGTCACGCACATTTCGACCGGCGGCGGCGCGACCCTCGAACTGCTGGCCGGAGACGTGCTGCCGGGCGTGGCCGCGCTGACTGAAAAGTAATGGTTCGGATTTCCGATTTTGTCACGGGACCCGGGCGGGATTGAGTCTGTAATGTATGTACTGAGACTGTAAACAATCCGGGAGAGCCGGCATCAAAGGAGTCGCAAGCTATGAGAACAACCTTCGTGCGAAACTTTGTGCTGTCAGTGACGCTGATCCTGATGGTCGTGACAACCGCGCTGGCGCAGCAGCAGACCGCTCCGTCAGTGCCGCAGACCGCGACGCCGCAATCGCGGAGTTCGGTCCCGTCGCTCACCACGGCGGATGTGAAGAAGCGGAATCCGGCGGCGGTCCTGAGTGTGCTTGAGACCGCCCCGATCCCGAAAGCCTCGCCCCGACCCCGAGGCGCTGAGAATCAGAAAGACGCGCAGTTTGATGCTGCTGAGATCGCCTGGAATGAGGATTACCGCAGGGCCCTGGCGCGCGTAAAGGATCTTGAGCGGCGCGCCGATCAGGCGGAACTTGAAGCTGCCGGGGCGCGCAATGCCATCTTCCCCGGCCCGCACGATCCGCAGGAACTCAACCGCCTCAACGCGCGGGTTGATGCGCAGATTGCCGTGTCCAAAAGCCTGCGCGCCGAAGCCGAACGCGCATCGGTGGAACTGAACGCCCTGCTCGATGAGGCCAGGTCGAGGGGCTTTCTGGTCAGGTCGTATTCACTTTTCAGGAGCAACGGCGATCCTGACCCTGACAGCTTCCGTGACCGTTACCTTGAACTGCTGCAGGAACTGCATGACGCTGAGGCGCGGGCGGCGGTGATGGATCTGCGGACGCGCCGCATCATGACAAACATGCGCATCTACGGCTGCACCGGGGTCGTTTTTCCTCCGGGAGCGGTTCAGCCCATCGTCCCCAATCCGGGCAGCTGCACTGACATCTACTATCTGAATCGCCTGCGGGCCGAGTTCCAGACCGCCCAGGAAGAATTGACCAGGGCCTACGCCCGCATTGATGCGCTGAAGCAGCAGATCGCCGATTTGCAGCAGCAGGGAATGCTGGCCGGGCTGCCGCCGGGATTGTTCAGATAACTGAAGCTTGTGGATAAATCGCGGAGCGCCTGGGAGCGCGAGCGTCCCGCTCGCCAGGCTTGAGGGTAAGGCCCTTTGGAATTTGCTCGGGCAGTGAATCCAGGCCTGGCGAGCGTCCCGCTCGCGCTCCCAGGGTGAAGCAGCTTTATTTCAAGGCCGCGATTGCTACCCAGGCTTCAGATAACTGACCGGGCTTTTCGGCTCCAGAGGCGCAAGTGCAACAGATGAAGCTGTGGTCGTAGCTCTCTCCTGCCTGCGCGTGAGTTTCCAGAGTCTGACCTGATTCACCCTGAGACTGTCCACGAGGAGAAAAACAACAAACAAATGCGAAAACCCGTCATTGCCGGCAACTGGAAGATGTACAAGCTGGTGAGCGAAGCCATTGCCACCGCGCTCGTCCTGAAACCGCTGGTCGTTAACGCCACCCACTGCGAAGTGATCATCGCCCCGACTTACCCGGCGCTCAAATCGGTCGCCGACCGGCTGGAAGGCTCGAACGTCAAAGTCGCCGCGCAGAATCTGTCCACCGAAACGAAGCACGGGGCGCACACCGGCGAAGTCTGTGGCGACATGCTCAGGGATGCCGGCTGTACGCACGTCATCATCGGCCATTCAGAGCGCCGCGCGATGTATTGCGAGACGGATGAAAGCGTGAACCGCAAGCTGCGCGCCGCGCTTCATTTCAACCTCACCCCGATAGTCTGCGTCGGCGAAACGCTCGATCAGCGCGACGCGGGCAATGAAAAGAAGGTCGTCGGTTCACAGCTCGAACAGGGCCTCGGCGGCCTGAGCGCGGAAGAGGCATCGCACGCCATCATCGCGTATGAACCCGTCTGGGCGATTGGCACCGGGCGCACGGCGACCCCGGGCCAGGCCGAGGAGATGCACGCTTTCATTCGCGGCCGGCTGGCAGAAGAATTCGGCAAATCGGTCGCGCAAAAACTGCGCATCCTCTACGGCGGCAGCGTCAAGCCGGAAAACATCTCCGAACTGATGCGCGAGCCGGACATTGACGGCGCGCTCGTCGGCGGCGCGAGTCTCGACGCCGAGAGCTTTGCGAAGATCGTGAACTACGAGCGATAGGAATTCAGGCTTCAGGGGAAGGGAGTTGTGAGAGGCCCTCTGTCCCTCCCACGCCGTAGACGAACCTCTCCAGCACCGAGTTGATCCCCCCGCCGATCAGGATCACCAGCCCGGTCAGGTACAGCCACAGCATCATGATCATCACGCCGCCGAGCGAGCCGTAGGTCGCGTTGTAGTTCGAGAAGCGCGCCAGGTAAAACCGCAGCCCGAACGAGATCAGCAGCCAGCAGACCATCGCGAAGACCGCGCCCGGCGTCACCCACCGCCAGCGCAACTCGATGTTCGGCGCGAGGTAATAGATCAGGTCCAGCGCGAACATCACGAACCCGATCAGCAGCGGCCACTGGGCGAAGTTCCAGAAGAGGTGGAAGGCCGAGCCGAAGCCGTGAACCAGGGCGATCCGTTCGCCGATGTTCCCGCCGAAAAAGATCAGCACCAGCGCGAGGATCGTGAAGAAGGCCAGCCCAATGGTCAGGAAGAGGGCCAGCACCCGCTGTTGCCACCACGGGCGCCACTCCTCGACGTGGTAAGCGATGTTCAGGGAGTTGATCAGCGCCGCCATCGCCGAAGAAGAACTCCAGATTGTGACGAGCAGGCTGAGGCTGAGCAGCCCGGGCTGCCGGTTCTGAATCACCTCGATGACCGTCCCGCGCAGCATCCTGTAAGCTTCCACCGGCAGCACGCGGCTGAGGTAACCGAGCAGACTTTCGAGCAGGTTGGGGATCGGCAGGAATGCCAGCAGCGACGCCAGAAAGAGCAGCATCGGGAAGATCGAGAAGATCAGGTAGTAAGCCAGCTGCGCGGCCCGCCCGAAGACGTCGTCCTTTTCGCACTCGTTCCAGACGTGCTTCAAAAGCTCGGTGATCGGCGGACGGCGCGGCGAAAGGAAGAGCGGCGGGGCGTGCGTGTGGGCGTGCGGGAGGAAGCCGCGGGGACGCCGGGGCGTGCGTGCCGGGAGATCGCGCCCCGCCGCCGCGTCTTCGCGACTCAGCGCTTCCACGTCAGTCTTTTCTCCGGGCTGCTTCATCGCGACATCTTTACCTCATTCCGCCGATCAGCGCCATCCCGCCTTCGTAATCGCTCTCACTCCTGAGTCTGGAGCGGGCGCGTCGGACAGCCGGCATACGTATGGCCGGGGAGCAGGGTCTCGCGCTTCATCACCACGCTGTGCGGCGCGACCTGAGTCCGCACGCCGATGTCCGAGCCATAGAGCAGAACCGCATTGCTTGCCACAGTGGCCTGATGGCGGATCATCACGTGATCAATCTTCAGCACGCGGTCTTCGAAGGTGTGGGCCTGAAACTGGCAGCTCACGGTCGCGCCGTCCTCGAAGTGCAGCATGTCGGGGTCAACGACATGAGCGAACCCGCGCCCGAGGACGACCCTCCGGCCGATGCCGACGCCCATCGCCCGCAGGTACCAGGTGAGCAGCAGCGTCCCCTCCAGGGCCGAGAGCGCGTTGCCCGCGTAGAATCCCCAGGCGACGTAAAGGAAGTCCCAGCGGCTGCACCAGCACGACCAGAGCGGGTGCATGCCGGGGCGAACCCGTCCGAGCAACCCCCACTTGAGGGCCAGGACAAGCAGGCAGAAGAATGCCCACATCCCGAGACTCACCAGCGGCACGGCGGCGAGCAGGAACACAGGTCGTGAAACGACCTTCCCGGCCGCGGCCAGGAGTCTGAACCAGACGGGCATTGCCAGCGCGGGAACCACCGGCAGGCCGAAGCGCAGCAACTCCCAGAAGACGCGGTTCAGGAAACGAATCGGCGACGGCTCGTGCGTCAGACTGCGGTCGCATTCGACGACCTCCCGCCGGGGCAACTCGAACGGCGGATGGCCGAACCACGACGTGCCCTGGCGGACGATCTTGTCATCGGAGACGGTACAGACGCCGAGCAGAATGTCGTCGGGCAGCTGCTGGCCGGCGGGGATGACGGCGTGATTGCCGAGGAACGTGTTTTTCCCGAGCCGCGTTTCGTTGAGCGTCACGGTGCCGCGATGGACGCGCGGCCCGCCCAGATAAATCCCGTCGGCGAAAAAAGTCTCGGCGCCGATTTCGATGTGTTCGGGGACGACATCAATGATGGTGCTGATCTCGCACCCGCGCCCGATCCTCATCCCGGCCAGCCGCAGCCAGACCGGCCAGAAGAGCGTGCCGCTCAGCCACACGCCCGCCGACCGCACCATTTCGGTCTTCAACCACACCCACACATATGACAGGCTCCAGCGGCTGATGACGCCTGTGGGAACCTGCCCGACAACTCTCACCGCCATTGCTTCAACGGCCAGCATAATCGGCACCGGCAGCGTGACGGCCAGAATCACGGCGATCAGCCAGCGAAACTCAAGCGAAGGGACGGCCAGCCAGCCCAGAGCGCTCTCGGTATCAATCCCGTAAACAAGTGCCAGAGCGACGGCGGGCAGTTCGAGCGGCAGGGCGGTAATTACCGCGGAGATGAAACGCGCCAGGATGAGCGCGACTCCATGCCAGAGGGGTGAAATGATTCGCCCTCCCTGAGACAATTGTGGGCGGGGCGGCGCCTGCCCCGCGGGAGTGGCGGGAATTCCGTCCCACCGTTCGCCGCGCGGGATGCGTCCGCCGTCGGGCAGTGACGACAAGGCGGTGAGGTAAGCTTCCGGCTCAAGGACGGTGTTCCTGCCGACGCCGGCCCGCACGTCGAGCGTACTCGCTTCGCCGAGCGTCACCGCGCCGACGACCACCTCGCCATCTTCCAGATCCACCAGCCGGACCGCAGCGTCCTGGCTGATCATTACGTCGTCGCCGATCTCAAGCAGATCCCATCCGCCTTCGAGCAGGTTGACGCCGCGGTGAATATGCACGCGGCTCCCGATGCGTGCGCCCAGCGCGCGCAACGCGGCGAGTTGAAAGACGGTGCCTTCGAGCAGCGACCAGGGCACGATCCGCACGGCGTGCTGAACCATCCAGTTCCGCACGTGAAAGCTCCCCCAGACGGGCTCCCGCCGCGGCCGGTAGCTTCCGATCAGGAGCCATTTCACGAGCGCCGCCAGCAGCACCGCGACGGGCGTATAAATCAACAGTGCCGCAAACAGGATGAATGGCGAGAGCAGGACGAACGGGATCAGGCCAAGGTCGTAAATCAGCCGGGGCAGCGCGTCGAAGGCGGCGAAGTACGCGGCCGACGACCCGATGACGAGGCTCAGGAGCAGCCAGAGGACCTGAACGGCCGTCGCCAGCAGCGGATGTCCCGCCGGCCGTCCGGATTTTTCTTTGACGACCTGCGCCGCACCATCGTCCGGGTGCGCCCGTCTGGCGAGTTCCGCCACGGTGCGCGCTTCGTAAAGGTCGCGGACGGTGGTCGAGGCGGTCGCCGGATCGTCCCGCAGCAGTGAGATCAGGACCGCGGCATTCAGCGAATCCCCGCCGAGGTCGTTGAAGAAATCGTCGTGAACCGAGACGGCGTGCGGCAGACGGAGAACTTCGCGGAAGGCCGCCGCCAGTTTCTCTTCCATGCCGTTGCGCGGCGCCACCGACTGTTTGTCCTCATTGCGCCCCTGAATTTCCAGCGGGGGCAGCGCCGCGCGGTTCAGCTTCCCGCCGACGGTCGTCGGCAGTTCGGAGATAAATGCGAAACGGCCCGGCACCATGTATGCCGGCAGGACTGTTCGCAAAGACTCCTTCAGGTCATCGAAGGAGACGGAATTCTCGCCCTCTTCGGGCACGATGAAGGCCACGAGCGTCTGCTGCTCGCCGTCCGTCTGGACGCGGCAGGCCGCCTCGCGCACGCCCGCGCACTCGACCAGCCGCGTTTCAATCGCCTCCAGCTCCACGCGGTAGCCGCGCAGCTTGACCTGCGAATCAATCCGGCCATGGTAGAAGAACGAGCCGTCCGGGTCGCGGTGGACGAGATCGCCCGTCCGGTAGATGCGCCCGAAGCGCGGATGCAGCGGAAACTTCTGCGCGGTCAGCTCGGGCCGGTTGCGGTAGCCGCGCGCCAGGCCGACGCCGCCCAGACACAGCTCGCCCTGCCGGCCATCGGGGACTTCTTCGAGCGACTCATTGAGTACCCAGGCCTCAAGCCCGCGCACCGGGCGGCCAATCGTGATGGGTTCGTGTTCGGTGATTCTCCCGCGCAGCGCGGTGACGGTGCATTCGGTCGGCCCATAGCCGTTCACGAGCCGCCGCCCCCCGGCCCAGCGGTCGGCGACATCGCGGGGCAGCGCCTCGCCGCCGACGTAAAGCAGCGTCAGTTCCGGCAGCGCACTGGCGGGGTCGTCGCAGCCCGTAGTGCGCAGCAGTGTCGGCGGCGGGCACAGGACGGTGATGCGTTCGCGCCGCAGCCAGGGGACCAGATCCGGCCCCAGCCTTGCTGTCTCTTCATCCATCACCACGACCGTCGCCCCGGCGGCGAAGCCGAGCCAGATCTCTTCGACTGACGAATCGTAAGCGGGAGATGAACTCTGAGCAACACGATCTTCCGGCGAGAGGCGGAACTCCTCAATGTTCGAGCCGACCAGATTCACTATGCCGCGGTGTTCGATCATGACGCCCTTGGGCCGGCCCGTCGTGCCTGACGTGTAGATGATGTAAGCCAGACTCTCCGGCGCGAGCCAGGCGGGCGGCGGTGGCGGAGTCACGCCCGGATTGCAGGTCTGCCCGACCAGTTCTGCGACATCGAACACGCGGCCCGGCGCAAAGCCGGCGCGACCGGCGCGGGCCTGGCCCGCACGGTCAGTCAGGATCGCCACAGCTTCAGAGTCTCCAAGGATGTCGCGCACCTGCTCGTCGGGGAAGGCCGGGTCAACGCAGGCGTAGGCGGCCCCCGCTTTGAGAACTGCGAGCTGGCTGAGGTATAGATGCTCCGAGCTTCTGGGCAGCAGGATCGCCACCACGCACTCTTCCATTACATACGCGCCGAGGAAAGTCGCGAGGGCATCAGACTGGCGCCCGAGTTCCGCGTAAGTGATCAGACGCCGTTCGGGCCGTCCGGTTCCGGGCGGAACGTCCAGCGCCGGGCGATCCGGCCACCGCAGGGCTGCCCGCTCAAAGAACTGGTGCAAGAAGAGAGGCTCATCGGCGGATTGCGCCGCCGGGTTCGGTGACGGTTGGGTGAGCAGGCTCATAAGGATTCAAATACCCTGACTACAGGCATAAAGCAATCGTTTCGGTCGCATCCCCGCCCTGACGCGTGTGGTCAGTATCATTTCCCTGGAGTCGGTCGTTTCGGCGTGTCGCCAGCCCTGGCGGGCGGGCTCTCGGAGGCTGGAGACGCCGCGGCAGATGATAAGGCAGGTCGCACTTATCTCAAACCGCCCGGTCCTCGAATACGAGATCCGGGACCCGGCTGGAAATCCACGGCATTGCGCGTGACCAGAATGTCATTGACCGAAAGTGTGATAGCGGCGATGGCGAGGTCGTTGGTCCCGACGCCACGAGGATCGCTAGCGCAACTCCACGCGACCGCGCGGGCCGTTGATGACCGCGATGAGCGCGAGCCCCGGGCTTCGCCGCACGGGAAGGGCGAGCCCGAGCGCGTGCAGCATGCGCTCGACGCGTCCGGCATCGGGATGTTCGGCGCGCAATTCGATCAGCGAGAGCCCCCCGGCCGCGGTCCGCGCCGGATGGGGCGACTCGCCCCAGTCAATGAAGAATGGGATGATTCCATCCGCCAGCCTGACCCCGGGATTGGTATACCGCCACGAGAGAGCCACCCCGTCGGGCCGCTGCCTGCTCCCGGAAATCACTTCTCCGAGCTGCACTCCCTTGCGCGCGGCCTCTCGCGTCAGCTGGTCGAGATGGTCGCCTTTGGCTGCCCACGCGACGAGCCGGGGTTCTTTCAGGTCATCAATTCCGAAGGGACGAGGCGTCTGGGGGGGCGGCTGTTCCGGGTCGGGCGCGATGATTTCCAGATAGGTTGCCGGGCCGAGCGCGAGCAGGGCGTTACGGGTTCCGCGTCCCGGGTGCCGGCCTCCGGGCGACGCCCGGACGCCCAGGAGCTTCTTGATCTCCCCGATGCCACGATCCAGATCTGGTGTCGCATAAACCAGGTGATCAACTCTCGACAGCAGTTCGACTGACCCTCCCAGCCCCGCGATATTGCCGGTTGTGATGAGCGTGAGCATCGCTATGAACAACGCGCCCCTGAGCGTGGACATGAGAACCTCGATTGGGTTAAGGCGCGCCGTCAGCGACAGCAATCAATGGTCCTGCTGAATTGTGATTGAATGGCGACTGACGGGCAGGTCGGAGTGTAGCATTGAGGGGAAAGTCGGTACAGTACTGCCTCACCTGATCATCACGGTCACGCGGTTGGCTTCGACGCCGTTGAGCGTGACGACGACTTCAACCTGACGCGGCGCGGCGTTGTCGCTGCCGGCGAGGGCCGGCGGGATCACCGCGTTGATCTGATCGAGGCCGACAAAACGGCCCTGCGCGCCCGCGTAGAGTACCTGCGCGGGCAGGCCGCCGATTGTGACTGTCAGCGCTTCGGCCACGCCGTTATCGTCAGCGGGGCTGACCGCGCGCGCGTTGCGGAAGCCGGTCCCGTAAAGCACGAGGATGTTCGGGCGGCCATTCATCGTCACGTCGAATGGGGCCCGCTGATAAGTGATGCCGTCGGGAGTCGCGACGGCTGAAGCTTCTCCGGCGCCGCTGGCGTTGGCGGTGAAGATCGCGGGCTGCGATGCGGCAAGGATCGTTGTGCCGAGCGCGTAACTGCCGAGCGGCGTGCTGACGATGACGGTGGCCGGGCCCGAGTTGCCGACGTCTGCGCCGGGCGGGACGGCGAAGTTGACCTGGCCCGGCGAGACGAAGAAGAGCGGCGCCGGGACGCCGTTGACCGTGACCGATGTGCCGGCGAGTTCGAGCGGCAGCGGCGTCTCCCGCGCGGCCTCCGTGCGGACGGCCAGATTCACGCCGAAGGCCGCCGCAATCGAATCGGGCGCGAGCGAGCCGCCGCGATAGCTGGCCGCGCTCACGACCGCGAGCGGGGTCGTCTCGATGACGCGGACGCTGACCGATCTGGTTTCGCCGAGTACGCCGTCGCTCGCAGTGAACTTAAGCATTACCGCTTTGCCGGCGTCTTCAGGCGCGGGCGTCCAGCGGAATTCGCCGCGCGCGCTGTTGTTCGTCGCGTTGGTGGTCGTGAAGCTGGCGCGTTCGGGGAGCCCCGCGGCGGTGATCGTGATCGGGGTCGCAGAGTTGAGAGTGCCGGCAGTGACGCTGAACCTGGTTTCGCGACCGGCGACGGCCAGCTGCGCCACCGGCACGGCCAGCACCGGCGGCACCGAACTGCCGAGCGGCGCGAAACCGTCAACGCGGACGCGCTCGACCGCGGCGCTCGTGACGATTGAGGTCGGGGCGCTGCCCGCCTGCGCGCCGCCGACGGTGTAAAACATCCCGCCCTGCGTCGCGCCGGCCATCTGCGTCCGCGGCGTGATCTGATTGAATGAAGTGTCGAGCGTCATCCAGCGGTTGTTGCGCACGTCGTAGGCTTCAGCCGTGCTGATGAGCGCGCCGGTGTTCGGATCTTCGCCGCCGACGATCAGCCAGAGCGGGTTGCCCGACGGATCCTTGCCGACCGCGCCCGAAGCGAAGCGGCGCTGGCGGCTGAGGCCGGCAATCGGCGACCACTTCTGCGCGGCGAAATCGTAAACTTCGCCGCCCGCGAGCCCGCCGGAAATGCCGAAGCCGCCGACGACGTAAAGCTTCCCTTCGATCATTGCCGCCTCGTGGCCGTAGCGCGCCACCGACATCGGCGGCAGGTCGCTCCACGCGTTCGCCTGCGGGTTGTAAACGCGGACGGTCGCGACCGCGCCGTTCAGGTTGTTGTTACCCCCGGTCAGGTAATAAACGCCGCGCGCTTCGTCGGCCGCGAGCGCGTAGAAGTAAGCGACGGAGGGGGCCGCTGCCATCATTGACCACGAGTTTGCGGCCACGTCGTAAGCGTAGTGGGTCTGCACGGGCGAAGACGAAGTTGAGGTGAATCCGCCCGGCACGTAAATTTTCCCGTTCAGATAAACTGCATCGCCGCTGCTCAGGCCCATCGAAATCGGCGCGAGGCCGAGGTTCGTCCACAGATTGGTCGCCGGGTCGAAGCGGCTGACCGTTTCGACCGTGGTGTTGCTGGCGAGTGCGGTGCGCCCGCCGATGGCGAAGATGGATCGCCCGTCGCTCGCGGCGGCCAGTCGTTGCAGCGGGAAGGGGAGCGCCGCGACCGGCTCCCAGCGCCGGGCAATCGTGAAATCGCCAGAGAAGGCTTCGGCCTCGACGCCTTCGTCATCGGTGGCGGTGATCCGAATGCGTACCTGGGGCTGCTCGAGGCCGGACGGGATCATCCAGTTGAATGACTGCGCGTCGCCCGGAAGGTCGCCGGCAATCTCGGCCAGCGTGATGAGCTGTGATCCGGCATTCCGAACGAGCGAGATGCCGTGTCTCGTGATGGCGCGGTTGTCGGAGGATTGCCAGCGAATGTTGATGGTGCTGCCGATGAACAGGCTGTCGCCGCCATTCGGATTGAGTACCTGAACACTCGGGGGAGTGGGGTTCGTGTAAGCGAAAGCCCGATCGAGCGTCGTGCGATTGCCGCCGTTGCCGGCAGCGACGGCAACTGTGCCTGTCGCATCCACGACTGGTGTGGTCACGCGCAACGTGTATTCGCTGACGAAAGTGACGGCGGCTGTTTTTGCGCCGAAAGCGACGGTCGTTTCCGGCGTGAAGTTTGCGCCGACGAGTGTAACGAGCGTGCCCCCGCGCGTTGAACCCGAAACGGGGAAGAGGCGTTCGAGCTTTGGCGCTGGCGCGTTCGTCGCGCCGCCCGACTGGTAATAGGTGAAGCCCCCGGGCAGGGCCGCGCTGCCGTTGCGGCTCGTGATCCGCACGGTGACTGCTCCCAGGGTGTGGGCCGGAACGGTGGCCGTCAGCGTCGTGCTGCCCGTCACGTTCACGCCCGTTGCCGGAAGGCCGTCGAAGCTGACCGTCGTATCTTCAGTGTCGGTGAAATTCGAGCCGGTGATCGTGACTCTGGTGCCGCCTGCGGGAGCGCCGAAAGCCGGACTGATCGCTGACATCACTGGCGCCGGAGCGTTGCCGGGTCTGATGACGGCAGGGTCAGCCGACCGCGCCGTGATCCGAATGTCGTCAATGTACCAGCCGTCGCCGACTTCCGCCGGGTCAGAGAGCAGGCGGAAACGAACGCGCGCCTGCGCCCTGCCCGCGAGCGCGTCGAGATTGACCTTTGACTGAACGAAGCCGGATTGCCTGCCCGTGAATGCGGCTGCTTTCGCCCACGTCGCGCCGTCGTCGGTCGAGTATTCGACGATGCCGAAATCGTAGCGGTATTCGAGGTCGTAGCTGTGCGCAATGCTCAGCGTGACATCGCTCAGGTTCGAGAGGTCGAGGAGCGGTGAGGTCAGCGACGTGTCGCTGTTGTTCGCGTAGTTTCCGGCCGGACTGTCCGCCCACGCGTGCGAAGCGGATGCCGAACGTGAATTCGTGATGGCCCAGGCGCCGCTGACGATCCAGCCCTGATTGCCGTTCTCAACTGTGTCTTCAAAGACGGTCTTTTCGCGCACGACGCCGGCGCTGGCCGTGATCGTGGCTGGTGTGCCGCCGGCGGCGCTGGCGTCGTGATAACTGACCGTGATCTGATCGCCGGCTTCGACCGAAGCCTGCAACGACCCGTCATTCTGACTGGCGCGGCCCGCGGCGATGCGGAGCGAGCCGTGATAGCTGCCCGCGTAAACCGGGTCGGGCGTGAGTGTGACGGTCTCCTGATCGCCGGTCGCGGAACTCGTGACCTGCACGCGCACCGGCGCCGTGGCGTTGCGGTCGCCGAGCGTCACGCGGATCGCCTCGCCGATGACGTAATCGCGCCGGTCGAGCTGGATCGAGCCGCTGTCGCTGCAATAAGCGGGCGTGTCGAATGACTCCTTCGGCGCGCCGTCGGACGAGCCGACGGTGCTGGCCGCGTAACCCATCCCGCGTTTGGCGAAGGCCTGCCACATCAGACACTGATTCGCGCCGCCGTTGTTGACGCGGTCGGCGAGCAGGATCGCGTCGCGGGCGTCGAGGAATGTCGGGTCGTTCGGCGTCAGCTTCAGGCCGTCAACGACGAGCTGGATGCTCTGCCGCTGGCCCTCGCGGAAGCCGTATTTCTGAATGAGCAGCGCGCGCATCTCCCAGAGCGTGTTGCACCAGATTTCGCCGGTCGCGTGGACCGAAGTGCTGAGCGAAATGTTGGCGAAGGTGAGCGGGTTGACAGTCGTCTTCGTGCTGTACGGGTAACGGCGAATGCCGACGGGGTAATTGTTCCGCACGTACTGGCCGACGGGGTAAGCGCCGTCGAGCGGGTCGTTTTCGCTGCGCATCAGCACCAGCCCGAAATAATCCGACCAGCCTTCGCCCATCCCGCGGGATTGAAAGCCCGCGAGTCCGGTTGAATTGCCGACGAGCCGGTTGCTCACGCCATGCGTGAGTTCGTGCAGGATGACGCTCTGATCCAGATCGCCGTCGAGCTGCGGCGAGCCCGTCCACAAAAACATCTGCACGCGCCCGGCGCGCCCGTCGGGCGGGGTCGAGAAATTGGCGTTATTCGTGCCGCTGCCGTCCTGCGCGTCGGCCTGAATCGCATCGCCTTCCAGGCCGCCCAGTCCGAAATTCTTCGTCTGAAAATTGCCCGCCGATTCGGTGAAGCCGAACGAGTAGAGGATGTCGTGATAGCGGTTGGCCCAGTAAAACAGGTTCGCCTGCGCGGCCTTCTGATTGTCTTCGAGCGTCGGCTGCTGCGCGAGGTCGAGCGGGAAGGAGAAGTTGCCGTCGGCGGCTTTGAGGAGCGGCGCGTCGGCCTGGTTGTTGGCGTCACGATCCAGATGCGCGTCCACGTTGTTGCTCGTGAGCGAATCGGCCGGCACGCCGGCCCACCAGTCGAAGTGCGGATCGCTCACCGCAAAGATGATTGAGCTGTTAAAGGGAGCGGGGCGGAAGGGCAGGTCCTGACGCTCGACCGTCGGCGGATTATCGTTCGCGTGCGGGAGGTCCGGGCGCGGGCTGTCGCCGGTAAAAATCAGGCCGTGCGGGCGCAGCGGGTTTTCTTCATAGCACGTCAGGTTGTAGCGGTAGAGCAGGCCGCCGCGTTCGGCATCAACGACGATCAGGTAAGCGTCGGGCGTGTCCTTCATCCACAGCTCGAATTCCCACGCGAGCCGCGCCTTGTCGGCGGCCAGCGGGAAGTAAACCAGCCGCGCCTGCACGTCGCGCCCGAAGCCTGCGGACTTGTCAAAACTCTGTCGCTGCTCTTCGCCCGCCGGTGGTCGGCTGATTATCTGATTGCTGATTTCGGCGTCGGCATAAGTCGCGGCCAGCTTCAGGGCTTCAGTTGGATTGATGCGCGACCTCGTCAGGTTGATGGCGCGCGCCGCGCCGGGCAGCAGCTCGCCGGTTGTGGCGATGACTGCGCCGGTACGATCAAGGTGAGCGGTCAGGCGTGACCCGAAGACTTCGATGCCGTTGATGCGTTGTTCGAGCGTCAGGTGCGTCAGCCCGTTATGCGCGGTCGTGTGCCGGCGACTGACGCGCAGCCCGGCGAGGTCATCGTCGCCGAGGCGGTAAAGATCGGCGTTCTCTTTCAGGAAGCGGCGCGCGGCGAGTTCGGGGTCGTCGCTGCTCGCGCGGCTGAGAGGTTCGCGGGTGCTGTAAACGCGGCTCGGCGTGCCGGCGAGCGAACTCCAGCGGACCAGTGCCTGCGGGCGTTCGCGTCTCAGCTTCGGTTCCTCGGTCGAAGCCGCCTGCGTTGCGAATCTGCCGCGGGCCGCTTCCGGCGGCGTTTCGAGCGAGCGCTCGTGATCGGCGCGGATGTCGAAATCTGCGAGCGTGCGTTGCGGGCGGCGTGACTTTTCCGTGCCTGATTGCGGGGAGTGATTACGGGGGATGATTGATACTGCTGAATTCGATGATGACGGGAGGGATGATTTCGAATTGTGTTGCCGGGCAATCGCTGACAGGACGAGCAGGGCGACGAGACTGGTCGTCAGCGCCAGATGGAGTGGGGCCAGGCGTTTCATGCGTGTGCTTCTTCGAGTCTGCCCTGCGGTGTTATGACTCTGCGCACGAGCAAGCCGTGGAAAGACACACTTCGATCCTGGCGGGGCTGGCGCAGAGTGAAGTTGCTGGATTGCCGGATTAGATAGCGACGGAAGGCAGCGTCAGCGGTGAGGGCTGACCTGCTGCCCTGACACGGGGAAGTTCCCCGTGTGGTGTACTAAAGTTCTAATCAGGCCGGTTATTGAGGGTTTGGCTGATGAAGAGTGAAAAAAAGGGCAAAGCGGGTCTTCCAATCGCACCTGGTTCAAGCCATCATAACGGGCGCGCGGGAAGCGCCAGGGGAGGATCAGAAAAGGAAACTGAGATGAGCCGGGAGATTGATTCACAACTTTTCCGCCGCGCGATGAGTCACTTTGCGACCGGCATCACCGTCGTCGCCGCCACCGACCCCGCGGGCCGCAAATACGGCATCACGGCCAACGCCTTCGCCTCGGTGTCGCTCGACCCGCCGCTCGTGCTGGTGTGCGTGGAAAAGCAGATCGAATTCTGCCCCGTCATCACCGAAGCCGGCCACTTCAGCGTCAACTTCCTCTCCGCCGCGCAGGAACACCTGTCACGCCGCTTCGCCATGAAAGGCATTGACAAGTTCGAGGGCGTCGAGAGCCGGACGGGCGTGACCGGTGCGCCGCTGCTCGCCGGCACGCTGGGGTACGTGGAATGCTCGCGCTACGAGGTGCTGCCCGGCGGCGACCACATCATCGTGCTGGGCAAAGTCGAATACATCGAGGTTACCGGCGGCGAGCCGCTCCTCTACTTCGCCAGCCGGTACCGCCTGCTCCAGCCTCACGAATAGCATCTTCACAGATCGCGGAACAATTCGTCTGGCAAAGCTCGCGCCAGAAAGCCTTCGCGCTGCCGCGGCGGATAAAAACCGGACAGTGCTGCCTGTCACTCGCCGCTCGTGCAGAAGGCAGGTCTGTGGGGGCGCATGTGGCGTTTGCCCACAGGCGAATCCCAGATTGCCACACTGCCGTGCTGACCATCGGCAGGAGTACCCGCCAAATCCCCTTTTTACAGCCTGCTCACTCCCAGGATATGGCACGGCGCTTGTACTTACGGGCCGGTGAAAGCACCGACACTCAGAGGTCTGCCGGGCGCTGTCTGTTTTCGGCGCGCAGGAGAATCAGTAACAGGCCTGTCTCGTGTCGTCGCCTCATCATTCGTTATGGTCAATGTTCAGAGGCTGCCGCCGTGCGGGTCCGGGTAACAACGCGTTAACAAAAGGAGGATCGGATTATGTTCAGTCTGTTAAGCATTACCTTCGCGCTGGCGCTGTCTGCCACCCCGGCTCTCTACGCCCAGACGCCGGCTTCTCCTGAAAGACAACAGGCGCCGACACAAGCCGCGCAGCCCGCCCCGCCCGTGCTGCACGAATATCGTGGCGTCAGACTCGGTCTGACCGCCGAACAGGTCAGGGGTGTGATGGGCAAGGCGTCGCGGACGGGTGAGGGGATGGATGAGTTCAAACTGGGTGACGGCGATCTGATAACCGTTTACTACGACGCCAAAGGCGCCGTCAGAACCATTGAACTCTACTTCACTGACGCCGCGCGGGCGCCGGCCTGGACGGAGGTTGTCGGCAACGCAGAGATTCAGTCGCAGCCGAGCGGCTCGAAGTTCGCCCGCGTGGTGGTCAGCGATGAGAATTTCTGGGTCACGATGTACCGGAGTAAGAGTGGCACGGTGACGACGATCACGATCAGCCGCTGACGCGGCCGGCCCGGACGGGGGCAGCAATCTCAAGCCCCGCCACCAGCTCCCCAGCCGTCGCACTCACACGGCCCCGCCACCTCAAAGTCTGTTTGTCCAATCGGAGATTGCTGCAGGCGAATTGCCTCGCTGATGACAGGCAGCGTGGCCGCCTCACTCATCCCCGCCGTCGGCGTCCCGATAGAGCTTGAGCTTGTTGTGCAGCGTCTTGAGGCTGATGTTGAGCAGGTCGGCGGCGCGGGTCTTGTTGTTGCCGGTCTTGAGCAGGGTCTTGAGGATCAGCTGGCGCTCGGCCTCGTCAAGCGCGATGCCGACGGGGAGCGTGATCGTGTCTTCCGGCGCCGTCGGGCGGTTGTCGAGCAGGTGCGGCGGGAGGTGCTGTTTTTCGATGCGCTGGCCCTCGCAGACGATGACGGCGTGTTCGATGACGTTGCGCAACTCGCGGACGTTGCCGGGCCAGAGGTGGCGCGCGAAGATTTCCAGCACTTCGGATGACACGACGCGGGCCTGACGGTTGTGGCGTTCGCGCATCTCGTCGGTCAGGTGATGGACGAGCAGCGGGATGTCGTCGCGGCGCTCGCGCAGCGGCGGCAGCTGGATGTGGATCACGTTCAGGCGGTAGAGCAGGTCTTCGCGCAGCTCGCCCTTCCTCACGGCCTCATGAGGATCCTTATTTGTAGCCGCCAGCACGCGCACGTCAACCGGGACTTCTCTGGTGCTGCCGAGGCGGCGGACCTTGCGCTCTTCGAGTACGCGCAGCAGCTTGGCCTGCAGCGTGGCGGGCATCTCGGCGATTTCATCGAGAAACAGCGTGCCGGTCGTGGCCAGCTCGAAGCATCCTTCGCGGCGCGCAATCGCGCCCGTAAACGCGCCCTTCTCGTGGCCGAACAGTTCGGACTCCATCAGCGTTTCTGGGATCGCCGAGCAGTTGATCGCGACGAACGGGTTCTGGTTGCGCGGGCTGAGCTGGTGGATCGTGCTGGCGACGACCTCCTTGCCGGTGCCCGATTCGCCGGTGATCAGCACCGAGACCGAAGTGCCGGCGACCTGCTCGATCACCGCGTAAACGTGCCGCATCGAGTGCGACGCGCCGACCAGCTTGCCGAACACCCCGTACTCGCTCAGCTGCCGCCGGAGCAGCGCGTTCTCGCGGTGCGAGGCCGTCTGCTCGATGGCGCGCTGCAGCACGACGTTCAGCTGCCGCGTGTTGATCGGCTTCTCGAAGTAATAAAAAGCGCCCTCCTCCTTGACGGCCCTGACGGCGTCCTCGACGTTGGCCTGGCCGGTCAGCAGGATGACGGCGGTCTGCGGCAGCTCCTGGCCGAGGCGCAGGAGGAGCGCAAACCCGTCGAGCCGCGGCATGCGGATGTCAGTGATGATGACCGCCGGGTCGAACTCCATGGCCATCTGCAGGGCCTCGATCCCGTCAGACGCCGCCTGGGTTTCGTAACCCCAGGCGGTGACGATCTCGCTCAGGCCCTCACGCGCGGATTGTTCGTCGTCCACGATCAGGACTCTCGCTCTGCTCATGGCCGGAAGTCTAAATCAGAGCAGGCGAGATTGAAATACTGCGACCGCCTGATTCTCACCGCCCGCATCGTTTCAGCGTTTCGCCGCGGGCCGGCTGAAGCGCTCGTCCGTGAGCGGAACACCCGGGCTGATCTCCGTGAATCGCTGGGTGATGCTGACATCGCGGAACAGACAGCGAATTGTCGAAGGTCATTTCAGACCACCTGTCTCACGATGATCATCAAATGGTGCAGCGTCCGCATTTCTTTCACATCAGTCTTCACACCGCGTTTCTCGGATGAATGTCCGGAACAGCTGCAGCGCCTTCCACTGAACACGCGATTGGGAATCGCCGTCAGATAAGAGCCGGATTACCCGTCTCAGCTTTACCGTGATTTTGAAAATTTCTTCCCCACAACCGATTCCCGCGTCTGCCGCGGTATCCGCTTTTGGGAATGCCCGATCCCAAAAGCGTACACCCGGCCGGCTGAGACTGATCGTGTCGGCCTGCTCAAACTCAGTCACTGGTTTGTTTTGCCAGTCCGAAGGGCTGGCACGGTATTGGCTATGATGCACCTGATTACGATTACCCTCAGGACAGGACGAGTCCATTACTGATTGAGTCAGTGAAAGTGTGGAGGTCATCTGAATGAATATGCTCTGGCAGGATCTGTGTTACGGCTTTCGGATGCTGCGCCAGCGCCCCGGCTTCACGGCCGTTGCGATCATCACGCTCGCCCTGGGGATCGGAGCGAACACTGCGATCTTCAGCGTGGTGAATGGCGTGCTGCTCAAGTCCCTGCCATACCCCGCCCCGGAGCGACTGGTCGCGCTCAATGAGACTTCCAGAGAAGTGTCGGTGATGGCGGTCGCTTACCCGAACTATCTCGACTGGCGGGCGCGGCAGACCGTTTTTGAGAACCTGGCGGCGAGGGCACCGGCGGGCAGCGTACTCACAGGCGATGGTGAGCCCGAGCGCATCATCGGGCGCGCGGTGACGGCGAGTTTCTTTCCGACGCTCGGCGTTCGACCGCAACTCGGACGCTTTTTCACTGAACAGGAAGACCGGCCCGGCGGTGAGCGCGTCATCGTCCTCGGCCACGGCTTATGGCAGCGCCGTTTCGGCGGCGACCCGAAGGTCGTCGGCAGGGCGATCCAGTACAACAGCGAAAGCTGGACGGTCGTCGGCGTGGCGGCGGCGGGCTTTGATTTTTACGGCCAGACGAATCTCAACAACGATTTCTTCATCCCGCTCGGCCACCGCGCCGGTCTCGAATACATGCGGGATCGCCACTCCCACGTGGTCTGGGTGATCGGGCGGCTGAAGGAGGGCGTGACCGAGGAACGGGCGCGCGCCGAAATGCAGGCGATTGCGGCGGGGCTCGAGCGCGAGTATCCCGCGTCGAACACCGGCAACAGCGTGGCGCTGCGTTCACTCCTTGATGATTACGTCGGCGAAGTGCGGCGCGGGCTGCTGGTGATTTCAGCGGCGGTCGGTCTGGTACTGTTGATCGCGTGCGCGAACGTGGCGAACCTGCTGCTCGCCCGCGCGGCGACCAGACGGAAAGAGATCGCCGTGCGGCTGGCGCTGGGCGCGGGCCGGTCGAGGATCGTGCGGCAACTGCTGACCGAGAGCATGCTGCTCTCGCTCGCGGGCGGGAGCTTCGGCCTGCTGCTCGCGTGGTGGGGCGTTGACCTGCTCGTCAGACTCAATCCGGACGGGCTGCCGCGCCTTGAAGAGGTCAGCGTTGACCCGCGCGTCCTCGGCTTCACGCTGTTCCTCGCGCTCGCGACCGGTATCATCTTCGGCCTCGCGCCCGCGCTGCAAACTTCAAAGGTGGATTTCCAGGACGCGCTCGCGGAAGGCGGGCGACAACCATCGGGCGCGGGCTCACGGCGTCTGCGCGGCGCGCTGGTCATCGCCGAAGTCGCATTGTCACTCATGCTGCTTGTGGCCGCGGGGCTGCTCACGAGGAGCTTTCAGCAACTGATGAGAGTTGACGCGGGCTTTGACGCTCGCAACGTGCTGACGATGCGGCTGCGCCTGCCCGACGCGAAATACCGCGAGGCGGCGCAGACGATGCCGTTCCTCAAAGAGGTCACGCGCCGCGTCGCGGCTCTGCCGGGCGTCGAGCAGGTGAGCCTTGGCACCGGCTTCCCCCTGGGCCCGAGCAACGGCGAGAACGGATACTGGATCGAGGGGCGGCCTGAGCCTCAGAAACCGGGTGACTGGCCGGTCGCCATCTCGCAGGCGGTCGGCGAGAGTTATCACCGGGCGCTCGGCATCGCACTCGTGGCCGGGCGTTATTTCACTGAACGCGACACGGCCGACTCGCCGCCCGTCGTCATCGTGGATGAGGATTTCGTCCGCCGGCATTACCCGAACGGCCCGCCCGGCGACGTACTCGGCAGGCGCCTGCGTTTTGGCGGCGAGGGGGAGCCGTGGCGCGAGGTCGTCGGCGTCGTCCGCCACGTCCGCCACAACGGCCTCGAAGAGGAAGGGCGCGCCGGAATTTACCGCCCGTGGACGCAGATCAACCCGAAGTGGCTGGCCGAATTCACGCGCGTGATGGATCTGGTGGTGAAGACTTCAGCCGAGCCGGAGACACTCGTCGCCGCGATCAGGCGGGAAGTGCAGGCGGTAGACAAGGACCAGCCGCTTGCGAACGTGCGGACGCTCGAATCACTGCTCGACCAGTCGGTCGCGCCGCGCCGCTTCCAGACACTCCTGCTCGGCCTCTTTGCGGCGGTCGCGCTCGTGCTTTCGGCGGTCGGCATCTACGGCGTGGTCTCTTATTCCGTCACGCAGCGGACGCGCGAGATCGGCATTCGGATGGCGCTCGGCGCGCAGATGAGTGATGTGATGAGGCTGGTCGTCGGGCAGGGAATGAGACCGGTCCTCGCCGGCGTGGGCGTCGGCGTGGCCGGGGCGCTCGGGCTGACGCGCGTGATGGCGAGCCTGCTCTTTGGCGTGAGCGCCCGCGACCCGCTGACGTTTGTCGTGATCGCCGTGCTGCTCGCCGTCGTGGCTCTCGTGGCGTGTTACGTGCCGGCGCGGCGTGCGGCGAAGGTGGATCCGATGGTCGCGCTCAGGTACGAATAGAGGGTAACAAAGAGGAGGAGATTAACTATGTTGGCAAGACTGGCACTGATCCTGTTTTTCACTTCCGCGATGTCGCAGATGCTGGTTGGGCAGGCCGTCGCCCGAGCCGGTGATGTTGCCCCACAGCAGACCCGCAGCTCGATAACGACACGGGACGGCGTCTGGATGTGGAGCCGGAGCGAGGACGGGAACTCGCTCGAACTGACGATTCGCGGGGAAGTCGAATTCAATGATGAGACCACCGAGGTCACGCGTCTCGCCCCGGGCAGCTCGCTTGAGATCAGGGAAAGGCGCGGTGGCGTGAGCCGGCGACTTGAGATCGAATCGGGCGCGGGCGGCCTGAGCATTTCTTATTTCGTTGACGGGCAGAGCCGGCCGTACGACGCCGAGGCTAAAGCGTGGCTGGCCGGAATCCTCGCCGAAGCCGTCACGGAGGGCGGGCTCAATGCGGGGCCGAGGGCGCGGAAGATATTGAGGGAGCGCGGCGCCGGCGGCCTGCTCGATGAGCTTTCCCGCCTGAAGCGCGATCACGTCAAGAGTCTTTACGTTCAGGAACTGTACAAGAGCGGAAGCCTCGACGCGCGCACCGCAACGCGCCTGGCCGGGATCGTGGCGCGCGAGATGTCTTCCGATCATTACAAGGCGCAGGTCCTCGTGGGGCTGCCGGAACAACTTGTGCGCGATGAGGCAGTGCGCCTGGCTTATCTGGGAGCAGTCGGAACCATCCACTCGGATCATTACCGGGCACAAACTCTCTCGGCCGGCCTCAAGTCGGGTAATCTCTCGAAAGAGGCCCTGCTGCTCGCGCTCAGCGGCGTCGGCGGGATGACCTCGGATCATTACAAAACTCAGGTCCTGCTGCAGGTGGTTGAAAGTAACCTCGAAGACGCCGCAGTCCGCTCCGCGTACGTCGAGGCGGCGGCGACGATCAGGTCTGATCACTACCGCGCACAGGCCCTGTCGGCCGCCTTACAGCGGGGCAGTATTTCGAAGGCGGCACTGCTGGCGGCGCTGCGTGCGGCCGGCGGGATGTCCTCGGACCATTACAAGGCTCAGGTTCTGCTCGGCGTGACGGAACGCTCTCTCGGCGACGAGGCGGTTCGGTCAGCCTTCGTCGAAACGGCAACGACAATCGGCTCGGATCATTACCGGGCACAGGCGTTATCGGGCCTCCTCGGCAAAGGCTCCGCATCGAAAGAGGCGCTGCTCGCGGCGCTGCAGGCGACTGCCGGCATGTCGTCGGATTATTACAAGGCGCAGACGCTGCTCCGGCTGGCCGGGGCGGGCTCGGGCGATGAGAGCGTCCGCGCTGCTCTGATCGAAGCGGCCCGCACGATCAAATCGGACCATGAGCGCGGGCGCGTGTTGAGCGCCATCTTCAAATAAGGATGAACGCTGAAGTCGGAACGATGAAGCAGCCACCGATCTCTCCTTCATCGTTCCGCGTTCAGACTTCTGACTTCATCACTCATCGTTCCGAATTCAGCGATCACCCCGCAGCGCCAGCCTTCGGTTCGCCGCAGGCGGTTGATAAATCCACGCCTGATTTGTCGGGTAGAGAGAACTGTTGTACCCGCCCGCGATCAGCACGCGCCCGTCCGCGAGCGGCGTGGCGGTCGCGTAAAACCACTCGTCTTCCACACTGCCGCCGCTGAGCGCGAAGCGGTTCGCGGCCCGGTCGAAGACCTCGACGCGCCGCCCGCCGCCACCGACGATCACGCCGCCGCCCGGCGTGGCCGCGACGGCGTTCGGGAATTTGAAACGCGCGCGGTTGAGCGGCGCGACGAACTGCGAGAGCCGGCTGACCGGGTCGTAGATTTCGACGCTCTGGCGACGGCCATCCCAGTCGCGCTCATCCGAACCGCCGAGTACGAGTACTTTCCCGTCACCCAGCCGCACCGCGGAATGCTTATACCGACTGGCCAGCATCTGCCCCGCGGCGCCGAAGGCGGGGCCGGCCGGGTCATAAATCTCCACGCTGCGCAGCACGCGGTCGGGCGAGGCTGTGCCGCCCGCAATCAGCACGCGCCCGTCGGCGAGCAGCGTGGCTGAGTGCGCGGCACGGCGCGCCTGCATCCGCGGCCCGGCGAGAAAAGCCCTGCCGTCCGGGTCGTAGATTTCGGACTCGTCACTCGGGCTGACGATGGTTCCGCCGGTGACGAGTACGCGCCCGTCCGCGAGCATGGTCGCCGCGTGCCGTTCGCGCGGCACACGCATCGGGCCGACCGGGACGGAATCCCCGGCGGCCACGCGATAAAGCTCTGCGCTGCTCAGATTCTCCTGCCCGCTGCCCCCGCCAGTGATAAGGACGTTGCCGTCTTTGAGCAGCGTTGCCGTATGCCCGGCTCGCGGCACCGTCAGCCTGCCGCCTTCCCTGAGCGTGCCCGTTCGAGGGTCGTAAATTTCAGTCGAAGCGGTCGCCACTTCGTCGCCGCGCACCGAAACCATCCCGCCGGCCAGCAGCACGCGGCCGTCCGCGAGCAGCGTCGCCGTGTGCGCGGAACGCGGCACCGCCATCGTGACCACGCGCGTGACCGTGCCATTCGCCGCACGCGCGAGCAGCGCCTCTTCGAGAAAGGGGACTGTAAAGGTTGTTGCGGCGAGCGCGCCCATCATCAGGAGCAGGTAAGCCAGTGTCATCAGCCGGCGGCGCATCCGGCTTTCGCCGACGGGGCCGATAAAAGCCAGGCCTGAAGCCAGCCCCATCATGGCGAAGGCAGCAGTGAAAGTGACCGCCTCACCGACCGGCAGATTGTCAAAGACGAATGCCCTTAAGCCCGTCGCCGTCGCCGCGAGCAGCGTAAAGAGCAGCGCATTCACTGCCGGAGAGAGCCGCGCCGCCCATCCCCCACGCCGACTGAGAGGGAGCAGGACGGGTAGTGAAACGGCAGCGGTCAGTAACGCCCCGCCGGCGGCGAGCGTCAGGAACATCGGCAGCAGATCGGGCAGCGTGAAATCCTCGGCGGCATAATGGGCGATCACAAGCGTGACGGTCGCCGCGCCCGCGAGCCAGGCCGAGAGGAACATTCTCAGCCATCGTTTCCAGTGTTTTCGCATGCGTCATTCTCCGTGGGTGGGTCTTCAGTGGAGAAAACGCTGCGACGCGCGATCCATTAACATCCCGGGGCGTTGACGCGATATGGGAAGCCTGCGGGTAATTCAAAAGGCGCGCGACGCCGCGGGAATTTTGCTCGTCCGATTTTGGGATTGGCAGTTCCCACAAGCGCACATTCAAGGCGCCGGTTCACGGCCTGCTCCTGAATCCAGTCGCACTGTCTTCAGCAGTTAGCCCTGGTGTGGCACTGGCACGTGGCTTGGTTTACATCCGGCTTAAGAATTTGTGTCTGCTTTTCCCAGGGAGGTGTGAGATGCAAACACTCTTACAGGATCTGTTATTTGGCGCGCGGATGTTGTGGAAGAAGCCCGGCTTCACGCTCGTGGCCGTCATCACTCTGGCGCTCGGGATTGGCGCCAACACGGCGATCTTCTCGGTCGTCAATGCCGTGCTGCTCCGCCCGCTCCCTTATCCGGAGCCGGGGCGACTGGTCATGGCCTTCCTGTCCGATCCGCAGGAGGGACTGAATCGCAGCAGTCTCGGGATAGCCGATTTTCTGGCCGTGCGGGAACAGAATCAGAGTTTCGAGAAGGTGGCGATCTTCTCCGTCAACGATTTCACTTTAACGGGCGGGGAGAGGCCGGAGCAGGTCCCGGGCGCCACGGTCAGCGCCGATTTCTTCGCCACCCTGGGTGTCGCGCCGGCACTGGGCCGCACCGGTCTGGCCGAGGATGAGCGCGCGGAGAGCCCGCGCGTCGTCGTCGTCAGTCACGGTTTCTGGCGGCAGCGGCTGGCCGCGGAGCCGCAGATCATCGGCCGGACGATCAATCTGGACAGTACGCCCTTCACCGTCATCGGGGTGATGCCTGAGGGCTTCCGCTTCCCTTTGACGCCCGATGCCGAGTTGTGGCCGGTGCGCGTGATCAGACAGCCGAGAGGCCGGCCGCCTTACTTCAACAGATGCGTCGCTCGCCTGAAGCCGGGCGTGACGGAGCAGCAGGCCCGAGGCGATCTGACCGCCATCGCCGCGCGGGTGCAGAAGCAATTTCCCCAATCGCCTTTCAACACGATGACGACCGTGCCGCTCGTGGATTACGTGGTCCGGGATGTGCGCCGCGCGCTGCTGATAACCCTGGGGGCGGTGGCGTTCATCCTCCTGATTGCCGCGGCGAATGTGGCCAACCTGCAACTCGCCCGCGCCGCCGCGCGCGAGCGCGAGATGGCCGTGCGACTGGCCCTGGGCGCGAGCCGCTGGCGCGTCGTGCGGCAATTGCTCACTGAGAGCCTGCTGCTGGCGGCCTGCGGCGGCGCGGTCGGTCTGCTGCTGGCGGTCTGGGGGCTTGATCTTTTCCGCACCTTCGGCCAGACGGATCTGCTGCGCCTGCAGGAAGTCAGTCTCGACGGGCGGGTGCTGGGCTTCACGATGCTCTCGGCGCTCGTTGGCGGCCTCATCTTCGGACTCGCGCCGGCGCTCGAGTCCTCGAAAACGGACTTGAATGAATCGCTCAAGGAAGGCGGGCGCGCGGCCACGGAAGGCGACCGGCGGAGGCGGCTGCGCGGTCTGCTGGTCGTCGCGGAGGTGGCGCTCACGCTCGTCCTGCTCATCGGCGCGGGCCTGCTGCTCAGGAGCTTCCTGCGTCTGCAGGATGTCAATCCCGGTTTCCGGCCGGAACACCTGCTGACCGCGCAGATTTCGCTGCCGCAGGCGCGTTACGCCGAGGATCAGAAGATCATCGCGTTTCACCAGCAGTTGCTCAATCGCCTGCAGAACCTGCCGGGCGTCGAGGCCGCCGGCATCAGCATGAGTCTGCCGCCGAACCTCCTGCAGATCAGCAACCCGTTCGGCATCGAGGGCCGCCCGCTCCAGCCCGGGCAGGCGCGGCCCCTCGCCGAAGAGATGACGATCAGTCCCGATTACTTCCGCGCGCTCGGCGTGCCCTTGCTGCGCGGACGCTTCTTCACCGACGCCGACAGGGAAGGCGCGCCGCAGGTGATGATCATCAACGAGGCGATGGCGCGCCGCTACTTCCCGAACGAAGACCCGGTCGGCAGGCGTTTGCAGACGGGCGACCCCAACCCGAACAGCCCGTGGGAGACGATTGTCGGCGTGGTCGGCAATGTCAAATACACCGGGCTCGATGCCGAAGAGACGCCGACCATGTACGTGCCGTACACGACGCCGGGCTGGGTCTCGTGGTCGCGCACCATGTACCTGGTGGTGCGGACGACGGGGGAGCCGCTCGCTCTGGCCCCGCTCGTCCGCCGTGAAGTCCAGGCGCTGGACCGCGATCTGCCGGTCGCCGACCTGAGGGCGATGGAGCAGGTGATTTACCAGTCAATCACCGAGCCGCGCTTCCGCACGCTGCTGACGGGCCTGTTCGCGGCAGTCGCCCTGTTGCTGGCGACCGTCGGGATCTATGGCGTGATCTCATATGTGGTCGCCGAGCGCACGCACGAGATCGGCATCCGGATGGCGCTCGGGGCCAGAGGCCCGGACGTGCTGAGGCTGGTCGTCGGGCAGGGAATGAAGCTGGCCCTGAGCGGGGTGGCCATCGGTCTGGCAGCTTCCTTCCTGCTCACGCGCCTGATGAAGGGGCTGCTCTTCGGCGTCAGCGCGGCCGACCCGGTGACATTCATCACCGTAGCCTTATTGCTGGCCATCATCGCCCTGCTGGCCTGCTGGATTCCGGCGCGGCGCGCGACTCGGGTGGATCCGCTGGTGGCGCTCAGATATGAATAGGATTCAGGATCCGGGATTTAGGATTTAGGGAGCGATTCAAGTGTTCTCCCTAAATCCTAAATCCCGGATCCTGAATCCTCCTGGAGGAATTATGCAGACACTACTTCAAGACCTGCGCTACGGCGCACGGGCGTTGATGAAGAAGCCCGGCTTCACACTGATTGTTATCCTGACGCTGGCGCTGGGGATCGGGGCGAACACGGCGATCTTCAGCGTCGTTGACGCCGTGCTGCTCCGTCCGCTGCCTTACAAGGAGCCAGAGCGGATCGCGCTCGTCCAGCAGCACCTGCCGAAGGTCGGGTGGTACTACGGCGGCGTCTCCGCCGCGGAGTTGCTCGATTACGTCAGCGGCAACCAGACCTTTGCCGAGCTGGCCGGCTACACCATTCTGAGCCTGAACCTGACCGGCGAGCGCGAACCGCAGCGCCTTCAGGCCGCGCGCGTTTCGCCCGGCCTCTTCCCGCTGCTCGGCGTCGAGCCGCTCGTCGGGCGCGGCTTCGCGGCGGAGGAAGACAAGGTCGGCAGGAACCATGTCATCGTGCTGAGTGAGCGACTCTGGCGCAAACAGTACGGCGCGGACCCGGGCGTCATCGGTAGCACAGTGAAACTCGACGAACAGCCTTACACGGTTGTGGGTGTGATGCCCGCGCGCCTGCAATTCCCGCCGACGGGAATCACGTTTGCCGAAGGCGTCGAGTTGTGGACGCCGCTCGCACTGACCGATGAGGAGAAGCAATCGCGGCGAAAGGATTCCAATTTCAACCTGATCGGCCGCCTCAAGCCGGGCGTGACTCTGGAACAAGCCAGGGGCGATATGGCCGCCATCGCCGTCCACATTCAGGAACAGCACCCCGACGTCTATCAGGGCAACATCTATATCACCGCAACCGCCGTGGGCCTCGCCGAGCGGACGGTCGAGAATGTCCGGCGACTCCTGTGGATACTGCTCGGCGCGGTCGGTCTGGTGCTGCTGATTGCGTGCGCTAACATCGCCAATCTGCTCCTCGCTCGCGCGGCCACGAGGCAGAAAGAGATCGCTATTCGCTCGGCGCTCGGCGCGAGCCGCTGGCGCATCGTGCGGCAGGCGCTGACCGAAAGTCTGCTGCTGGCTTTGAGTGGGGGCGCAGTCGGGCTGCTCGTCGCCGTCTGGGTGATGGACCTGATCGTGAAGTTCGGGCCGGAGAATGTACCGCGTCTGGCCGAGGTCGGCCCTGACCTGCGCCTGCTCGCGTTCACACTGCTCGCTTCCCTGGCGGTCGGCATCCTGTTCGGCCTCGCGCCGGCGCTGCAAAGCCTGCGGCTCGACCTGACCACCACGCTCAAGGAGGCCGGGCGCGCGGCGGGCCGCGACGGCGCGCGATTGCGCAGCGGGCTCGTGATTCTGGAAACGGCCCTGGCCGTCGTGCTGCTCGTCGGCGCGGGATTGCTCATCAACAGCTTCGTCCGGTTGCTGCACACCCCGCCGGGCTTCAATCCCAGGGGCGTGGTGGTGGCGCGCACGGCGCTGCCGGCGGCTCGTTATCCAGATGTGGAGCGCGGCAAGGCCGTCTACCGCGAGGCGCTCGAACGCATCGCGGCCCTGCCCGGCGTCGAGTCGGTCGGCCTCGCCTCGAACCTGCCGCTGACCGGCGAGTGGCAGATCGGCTTCCGCGTCGAGGGCGGCGACGAGAAGACTTTCTACACCGCGCACAACACCTGGGTGAGCAACGATTACTTCCGCGCCATGGGCATTGCGCTGAAAAGGGGGCGCGCCTTTACCGACGCCGACCGCGCGAACACGCCCCCGGTCGGGGTGGTCAACGAGACGCTGGCGCGCCGCTTCTGGCCGAATGAAGAGGCCATCGGCAAACGCATCCGCTGGGGCGGGTGGAATCCGGGAGGGTGGCTTGAGATTGTCGGCGTCGCCGCCGACGTGAAGATGTCGGCGCTCGAAGCCGACAGCCCGCCGACCGTCTATATGCCGGCCTTCCAGATTCCGCGCCTGCGCCGCGCCGCGCTGTTCATCGCGCGCACGAGTGGCGACCCGGCCGGCCTCATCGCCGCGCTGCGCCGCGAGGTGAGCGCCGTGGACGCGGAATTGCCGGTCTATGATGTGCAGACGATGAATCAGGTGGTCGCCGATTCGGTCGCCCAGCGCCGCTTCACGATGTGGCTGCTCGCGATCTTCGCCGTGGCCGCGCTCGTACTCGCGGCTATCGGCCTCTACGGCGTGCTGGCCTACGCGGTCGCGCAGCGGACGCAGGAGATCGGCATCCGGATGGCGCTCGGCGCCCGGCGCGCCGACGTACTCGCGCTGGTACTCGGGCAGGGCATGGCGCTCGCCCTGACCGGCGTGGCGGTCGGATTGATCGCCTCGTTCGCGATGACGCATCTGATGAGGTCTTTGCTGTTCGGGGTGAGCGCGACCGATCCGCTGACGTTCGCGGGCGTCGCCGTGCTGCTCGCCGGCGTGGCGCTGGTGGCGTGCTATGTCCCGGCCAGAAGGGCGACGAAGGTGGACCCGATGATTGCGCTCAGGTACGAGTGACTCGATTGCGGAGTGCGGAATGCGGAGTGCGGATGTCAGACGGCAGAATGCTCTGAATCCCCCACTCTTCAATCCGCATTCCGCCTCCCTCATTCCGCATTCAGAAGATGAATATTCCCGAGCCGCAAAATCTCCCGACGCTCTGTGGCGAACGGGTCAGACTGCGCCCGCCCGTCGAGCGCGACAAAGAGGACAGGCTCGCCGACGGACGCGACCCCGAGTTCCGCCGGATGGTCGGCGGTGACCCGGCTGACTGCTCGCCGCTCACGATGCCGGAAGTCGAACGCTGGTACGAGCAACTATGCCGCGCGCCGCTGCACTGGGTCATTGAAGCGGAAGGCCGCTCGATCGGCGTCGCCAGGCTGCTCGCGCCCGACCGGACGAACCGCCGCGCGCGTTACGCAGTTGGGATTTTCAGCCCGGAATTCAGGGGGCGCGGGTACGGCACGGAGGCGACGCGGCTCGTCCTGCGCTGCGCCTTCGAGGGACTCGGCTTTCACCGGACCCGGGCTGCGCGTCCTCGATTTCAACGACCGCGCCATCGCCTGCTACCGGAAGTGCGGCTTCGTCGAGGAGGGGCGCGAGCGCGACAGTGCGTTAATCGGCGGCGAATGGCAGGAGCGATGTGCTGATGAGCATTCTGGAGCAGGAATACCGGAAACAGGAGACTGAACTTCAGGGGAAACTATGAGAGGAACACTGTGGCAGGACTTGTCATTTGGCGTGCGGATGTTGTGGAAGAAACCCGGCTTCACCCTCGCGGCGGTCGTGACGCTCAGCTTAGGGATCGGGGCGAACACGGGCGTCTTCAGCGTGGTGTATGGCGTACTGCTGCGCCCGTTGCCACTGCCCGAGCCTGATCGGTTGATGACTTTCTGTCATTCGGCGCCTGCGCAGGGGCTGGCGGAGCTTGATCTGAACGACGCACATTTTGCGTTCTATCGCGACCACAGCCGCACGTTTGAAAAGATGGCGGCGTACGAAACCAGGGAGTTCGCGCTGACGGGCGCCGGTGAGCCGGAAGTGCTGACGGCTGCGCGGGTGACGTTCAATTACTTCGACGTGCTGGGGCAGGCGCCGCTGCACGGGCGCGCCTTCCTGCCCGAGGAGGATGCGCCGAACAACGACCACGTCGCCATCCTGAGTTACGGGTTGTGGCAGCGGCGGTTCGGCGGCGACCTGAACATCCTGGGCCAGGCGATCAGGCTCGACAACGTGCCCATCACAGTGGTGGGGATCATGCCGCCCGGCTTCGATTTCCCCAACCCGGCGGAGCGGATCAGCATGGGCCGGCACGTGCAGCTCTGGGTTCCCGAAGCGCTGAGTCCGCTGGACACAAGCTCCAACAATCTTCTGGCCATTGGCAGGCTGAAGCCGGGCGTCACACTCAATGACGCGAAGCGCGAGATCACGGCGCTGCTCGCTGACTTCGGCAGGCAGTTCAAAATAACTTTCAGCGCGGATACGACCACCGTGATGATGCCGCTCGAACGGCGCATCGCCCGCGAGGTGCGGACGCCGCTGCTCGTGCTGCTCGGCGCAGTCGCACTGGTGCTGGCTGTAGCCTGCGCCAACCTCGCCAACCTGCTGCTCGCCAGAGCGGCTGCGCGAAGCCGCGAGCTGGCGGTGCGGCAGTGTCTCGGTGCGAGCAGACTGCGGATTGCCCGACAACTGCTGGTCGAAAGCCTGCTGCTGGCCTGCTCAGGCGCAGTAGGCGGATTGCTGCTGGCGGACTGGAGTGTGGATGCGATCAGGAGTCTCGCGGGGGCGAGCATTCCGCGGATGGAACTCGTGAAACTCGACTGGTCGGTGCTGCTTTTCACCGTCGTGGTCACGCTGCTCACTGGTCTGTTGTGCGGCCTCGCTCCGGCCTGGCGTGGCGCGCGAGTCAACCTGCAGGACGCGATCAAAGAGGGCGCGCGCGGTTCAGCTTCAGGTTCCACCCGGCGTTTGAATAACGCATTCGTGGTTTCCCAGCTGGCGCTTTCGCTCGCGCTGCTGGTCGGCGCGGCGCTGCTGCTCCAGAGTTTCAGGAACCTGCTCGCGGTCAACCCGGGCTTCCGCCCTGAAAATGTGCTGATGGCGGAGCTGTCGCTGCCCGGGAATCGCTACACGACCAAAGCACAGGTCAGCGGCTTCTATGACCAGTTGCTTGAGCGCGTGCGGAGCCTGCCGGGCGTCGAGGCGGCCGAACTGACCCGTGTGGTGCCATTCAGCGGCAACGGCGTCGGCGGCCCGTTCATTGTCGAAGGCCACGAGCCGGGGCCCGGCGAGGTGGCGAAAGACGCATGGTTGCGCAGTGTCACCCCGGGCTATTTTGCCGCGATGGGCATGCCTCTGAAAGCAGGTCGGGCGTTCCAGTCATCCGACGTGGAGACCTCGCCGCGAGTCACCATCGTGGACGAAAAGCTGGCCCGCATGTACTGGCCGCAGGGAGACCCCACGGGGAAGCGGATTCGTGTCGGCGGCGGCAACTGGATGACGATTGTCGGGGTCGTGCCGAGCGTCAAAAATCGCAGGCTCGACGAGAACACCAAACCCTATGTCTACTTCCCAGCCTCGCAGTGGGTGAGCCGCGATATGTCGCTGGTCGTGCGCAGCGCGAATGACCCTGCCGCGCTCGTTCCCGCCATCCGCCGGCAGCTCACGAGCCTCGACCCGGAACTGCCCCTCTCCGATGTCAACACGATAGAGCAGGCCATGGCGCGGACGCTCGTCACGAGACGGCTGACCAATCTGCTGCTGGCGGGCTTTGCCGCGGCGGCGCTCGCGCTGGCGGTGGTCGGCATTTACGGCGTGATGTCGCTCAACGTCGGCAGTCGGACGGGCGAATTCGGGATTCGCATGGCGCTCGGCGCCCGAGGGTCAGACGTGTTCAGGCTGGTCGTGGGGCAGGGAGTGAAACTGGCTTTGCTCGGCACAGCAGCGGGGCTGCTCGTCTCGCTCGCCTTGACGCGGCTGATGGCGGGACTGCTCTACGGCGTGAGTGCGACCGACCCGCTGACATTTGTTCTGATCACGCTCGTACTCGCCGCGGTGGCATTGCTCGCCTGTTACGTGCCGGCGCGGCGAGCGACGAAGGTGGATCCGATGGTCGCGCTCAGATATGAATAAGTTGTCAGCGATCAGCGGTCAGCCAGTCTTCGCCCTGAAAGGGCGCAATTCAATAGCCGTGGGTCAAACCCACGGACCGCCGAGGCCACCGCCCCGACCCTGCAAGGGGCGCATTGATGGCGCGAATACAACCCCTTCAGGGTTGGTGGATGTGTTGGCTCGTGTTCCGTGGGTTTCCCCCACGGCTATTGAATCTGTTCCCTTCGGGGACAATAGCAGTCTTCCTGGAAACACTCTGAGACTGCCTACGGCGTTGATTTCGCTTGGGCGAGTTTTTCAATGGCTTGCGCAATCTCCCTCCAGACGCGGTCTCTTTCACCATTTGCTTCTGCGAAAGTGATCACGGGTTTCCCATCTCTCGGCAGCGCCTGCAAATCTTTCAACACGGGTTCAGATTGCCACATGCAATCGCGCACGATGATGGGGATCACCATCATCCCCTCCTGTTCGCGGCGTTTGAGCAGGTCTGGCAATTCCTCGCCATTGATAAAAGGCGAGGCAATGAAATCGCGGCTGACAAGCAGCAAGGCTATCTCGCATTCGTTGATGGCTTGCTTGATGGCATTGAACCACTCCTCGCCCGGTTCGATCCGTCGGTCCTGCCACGCATCAATAACACCGCGCCGCTGCAATCCCGCCAGCATCCCGATCAATTCGTCCTTGAACTGTTCGTCCTTGTGCGAATAGCTGATGAAAATTTTGGGAGCCAGGTTTTTACTCTCGCCCGGGAACCTTGCCAGCGTCTGCTCCCACTGCTCGTGCAATGCCTGCCGCAGGGGCGCGAAGCCCGCATGCGTGAGCGGGATGGCGTACAGGTTCAGCACCAGATCGAACAGGCTCACCGGGTAATGCGTCTCGTCACAGAAACTGGCGGGCGTGCAATCCTCGAATTCATGCGCCCCGGCCTGCCCCGTTTGCGCGAGCGAAATCAACTGGCGTCCTTTGTCCAGCCGCGTACGGATGAGTGGGGCGTCAGCGGCGAGCAGGGAAGTGCTGAATGCTTTCTGATAGGCGGGCGTGTCAAGCACGACGACGAAATCATCGGGCTGAACCTGCGCAGCCTGCTCCACCACATACACGCCCGCGTCGCGCAAATCGTGAACGAGTTTTTCAGCCCTCGCAGCTTGTTCAGGCAGACGGCTGACGTAACAGCGAGGCGTCGCCCGCCCACGCCGATAGCCTTTGACCTTTGTCAGATGCACTTCGTACGCGCTACGCAGGCGCGCCGCCGCCTCTTCGCGTTGCAGCCACGGCGACGCGCCAATGCCGATGGTTTGCGGCTTGTTAAGATCGGGCAGGTCGGTTTTGTCACCACATTCTTCGCAGTGTACAAAACGCTTGCCTTCACGCACGCGCTTGATGACGGTGGCGCGCTCCTGCCGATGACCTTTGGGGCAGATGACGGGCGGGAAGCGCGTCACCTCCACGTCGCGCTGGTAAAGGAACTGCTCAAACAATTCCTGAAACTTTGCGCGCCCGCCGAACTGCGCAGGACGGCGACGTAGCCGTGCGTTTCCAGATGCCCCACCGCCGTCATCATCTCGGCGTCGGTGAAGCGCCAGTCACGGTCGGTCGCCTGCAATTGTTCGCGCAGGGCGAGCGGGCTGAGGAGCACGCCTTCGCGGTCGGGCTTTTCCTTGAGCGCCAGCACATAGTCCCTGATCCGCTTGAAGGTGACGGTGGTTACCGTCGCCGTCATCTCATCCCACGGGATTTGCGCCTTGAGCATTTCGAGCAGTGCCTCCAGCCCTTCGCCGCTGCTGGCGCTGGTGCTGATGTAGCCGCCGCGGATGCCGTAGCGCTGGCAGAACTGATCGAGTTCCTGTTGCGAGAGGGCAGGCGCGCCGCGGTCTGATCGCGCGCCTATCAGCACGGCGGGCGGCAATTGCCCATTGCCCTTGAGTTGCTCCAGCCAGAACTGCACACCCTTGAGCGGTTCCTGGCGATTGCCGGGGTCGAACAGCACCAGTGCGGCGGCGACGTTTTCCAGAAAGATGGAGTGGATTTGCCGGTAGACGTGCTGGCCCGCCAACTCCCACAGCACGGCTTCGCACTCGGTGCCATCTTTGCGCTTGAGGCCGAGTTGCTTGAGGGGCCAGAACTGCTGACCGTGCGTGGAGGCGTGTTCCTTGAACTCGCCATGCGCCAGCCGCCATCCCAGCCCCGTTTTGCCCACGCCCGAATCGCCGACCAGGACGAGTTTGGCAGTGGTGTAGTGGACGCTCTCTTGCGCCTGACCGAGCAGAAGCGCTTCGTCCAACTCCCAGATGCGGATGATGGTATCTTCTTCCCCCAGCGTCGCCAGCACGGGCAAGCGGGGGTGAAAGGCGAGGCCGGGTGGCCAGAATTCAGATGCTGGTTCCTCCAACACTGACACATACGCCCAAGTGTCGCAGCGCCACAAGCGGATGGTGTTATCGCCGCTTTTGGATACCAGCCAGCGGCCATTTGCAGAAAAATCTACATAATTGATAGGGCCTGCGTGTCCCTCCAATACCTGTAGCGCCTTGCCGCTGGCCGCGTCCCACAGGTGGATGGTCTTATCATCCGAAGAGGCGAGGTACTCCCCATCGGGCGACCACGCCATGCCATTGCTCATCTCGGAATGCCCTGCCAGAGTTTGCAAATGCTTGCCGCTAGCCGCGTCCCACAGGCGGATGGTGTCATCATCTGCAGCCGAAGCGAGGCTATGACCATCCGGCGACCACACTACGCTTATAACTGCACCACTATGCCCCTGCAAGGTGCGCACACAAGCTCCGCTGCGCGCGTCCCATATCCGAATGGTTTTATCTTCAGAAGGCGAGGCGAGGTATGAGCCATCCGGCGACCACGCGATGCGGCCTATCCACTCTGTATGCCCGCGCAAGACATGGCGCAGGGTGAAGCCTGGCACGGGAGAGCCGCCAATTTCAGTGAAGGTCGTGGCTTGCGGCTTTTCCTGCTCAGGCCCTACTGGAGGCGGCGGGGATTTGGGTTCGGGAACAGGTTGTGGTCGTTCAGGGTTTCGTTTGCTCATACACGCTGCTCTGAGAAGAATGCATGGCTCTGGTGGCTGTGAAACCGTGGAGATCGTGGGTGCGAGAGCATAGCACAGGGAGGATGAAAGGACGAGCCAACGCGACAGTACGAACACGATGAAGCCCAGGCTGGCAAAAATACAGCTTGGGCGTTGATCTTGCAAAAGTGATCCAGGCTTCAGAGCCAGGCGCCGCCAGCAGAGACTGAAATCGCGCCAGCCGTAGCGCAAACTGCCCGGGTTTGCGTCGCTTCGATCACGGGCCGCCTGATGAAGCGACGCAAACCCGGGCAGTTTGCGCTACCGCTCTCGAAGCCGCTCGTCACCTTCAAAGCGACTTTTGCAAGAGGTCTACTCTTCGGCGATCCTCTCCTGCCCTGCGGTGGTGAGGCTTTTCCTCTCCTGATGCTCCCTGTTATCCGCTTTTGGGAATGGGCAATCCCACAAGCGAACACCTGCTCTCCCGCCGTCAGCTTCCTTACTGCTCGCAAGCTAAACGATTTCACTGCTTAGCCGGATGATGGTGGTGGCACGGGGATTGACACAATACCCTCACCGCAATCGTTTTTGTATCTGAGGGCCGCTCGGTTTCGGCCCGACTAATCAATCTCCACGGGGGTATTATGGGAGCATTGTTGCAGGACGTTCGGTATGGATTACGAATGCTGCTCAGGCAGCCGGGTTTCACTTTAATTGCCATCATCACGCTCGCCCTGGGCATCGGCGCGAATACGGCGATCTTTTCGGTCGTCAACGGCGTGCTGCTCCGGCCGCTGCCGTATGAAGAGCCGGACCGGCTGGTGCTGGTCAATGAAACGGCCACGAATTTCGGCGAGATGTCCATCTCGTATCCGAACTTCACCGACTGGCGGGCGCAGAACCACGTCTTTGAGAAGATCGGCGTCTGGAACCGCGAAAACTACAACCTGACCGGCAGCGGCGAGGTCGAGCGGCTGCGCGCGGCGCAGATGTCGGCGGACCTCTTCGCCGCGTTGCGCGTCAAAGCCGCGCTCGGGCGCGTTTACACCAACGACGAAGACAAGCCGGGCGCGCCGCCGGTCGTTGTGCTGAGCCACGGGTTGTGGCAGCGGCGCTTTGGCGGCGACCCGAAGATCATCGGGCGCACGCTGACGCTCAACGACCGGGGCTACACCGTCGTCGGGGTGATGCCGGCGGAGTTCAGCTTCCCGGCGCGCGTTGAGATGTGGGTGCCGGTCGGGCCGCCTTCAGAAGGCTGGGCCTCGCGCGGCCGTCACCCGGGCCTGATCGCCGTGGCGCGGCTCAAACCCGGCGTGACGATTGAGCAGGCGCGCGAGGATATGAAAACCGTCACCGCCGCGCTCGAAAAACAATACCCCGACTCCAACGAGGGACACAGCGCGACGATGATTCCGCTGCTCGAAAATTACGTGCGCGGCATCCGCCGGGCGCTCTACGTGCTGCTCGGCGCGGTGGGGTTCGTGCTGCTGATCGCGTGCGCCAATGTCGCCAGCCTGTCGCTCGCGCGGGCCGGCGCGCGGCAGAAGGAGATGGCTGTGCGTACGGCCCTGGGTGCCGGGCGCTGGCGGATCATCCGGCAATTACTGACCGAAAGCGTGATGCTCGCGCTCCTTGGCGGCGGACTCGGTCTGCTGCTTGCGCAGTGGGGCGTCACGGCGATTCTCGCGATCAGTCCCGAAGGCGCTATCCCGCGCGTCGCCGAAATTCATCTGGACAAAACTGTGCTGCTGTTTACGGCGGCGATCTCGATTCTGACGGGCGTCGTTTTCGGACTCGCGCCGGCGCTGCAGGCGAGCCGCCCCGACGTGCAGGAGACGCTCAAGGAGACGGCGCGCACCGCTACGGGGCGGCACTGGCTGCGCAGCGGGATGGTCATCGCCGAGGTCGCGCTGACGCTCGTGCTGCTCGTCGGCGCGGGGCTCATGATCCGCAGCTTCTTCCGACTCGGGCAGGTCAACCCCGGCTTCGCCACCGAAAACGTCCTCAGCTTCGCGGTCTCGGTGCCGGAGAAGAATTACCCGGACGCGGATCCGGACAAGCGCATCAACTTTTTCACTCAGGTCAAGGAGAGGGTCAGGGCCCTGCCCGGCGTCGGGTCTGTCGGGCTCTCTTCGGGCCTGCCGCTCGGCAACAACGGCTCGCAGTGGAGCTTTACCGTCGTCGGCAAGCCGGTCTCGTCGCCGCAGCAGATGCCTTCGATGGAGTTCTGCGTCGCCGACATCGGCTACTTTGAAACGATGCGCATCCCGCTCCTGCGCGGGCGCTTCTTCAACGAGCAGGACAACCGCTCGCACCTCAGGCCCGAGGATTTGCAGGGCAAGCGGCCGATGGAGCAGTTCGTGGCCGGGCTGCACTCGATCATCATTGACGAAGAGTTCGCCCGCCGCCACTTCCCCGGCGAAGACCCCGTCGGCAGACAGATCAGGATGGGGATGAACAAAGACGACCCGGTGCTAACGGTCGTCGGCGTGGTCGGGCGCGTCAAAATGGAGGGCCTGCGCAACAACTCAGACCTCGTGCAGGGCTATTTCCCGTTCCGGCAGGTCCCCTTTAGCGGGATGGTCTTTACGGTGCGGACCGGACTTGCGCCGGAGCAACTGGTCGCGTCCGTGCGTCGGCAGGTCGAGGCCGTTGACCCGACCCAGCCGATCTTCGACGTCCGCACGCTCGAACAGATTCGCGCCGAATCGGTCGCGCCCGAGCGGCTGAACCTGACGCTGCTCGGCGTGTTCGCCGCCGTCGCGCTGGCGCTGGCGCTGGTCGGGATTTACGGAGTCATCTCGTGGTCGGTCACCCAGCGGACGCATGAAATCGGCGTGCGGATGGCGCTCGGCGCGCGAAGGACCGACGTGTTGCGGCTCGTCGTCGGTCAGGGGATGAAGCTGGTCGGCGTGGGGCTCGCGCTCGGCCTGGGCGGCGCATTTATGCTGACGCGGCTGATGAAGGCACTGCTCTTCGAGGTCAGCGCGACTGACCCGCTCACGTTCGTCTCAATCGCCCTGCTGCTCATCGGCGTGGCACTCTTGGCGTGCTTTGTGCCGGCGCGGCGGGCGACGAGGGTGGATCCGATGGTGGCGCTCAGATACGAATGATGAACAGAAAATCAAAAGGCAAAAGTCAAAAGTGAAAAGGCAAAAGGTCGGCACTTTGCTTCTTCAGATAAAAGATAAAGGCTTCCTTCCTTATCCCACTTTTGCCTTTTGATCTTTGCCTTTTGCCTTTTGATTTTTCCAGGAGGTGACCAATGCTGACACTCTTACAGGACCTGCGCTACGGCGTGCGCATGCTGCTCGGGCGGCCGGGCTTCACGCTCGTGGCAGTCATCACGCTCGCTTTGGGCATCGGGGCGAACGCGGGCGTCTTCAGCGTGATCAATTCCGTGCTGCTCAGGCCGTTGCCATACCCGCAGCCCGAACGGCTGGTCTGGATCTGGGGGACGAACCCTGCGGCGGACATCAAGCAGGAGACGGCATCGCTGCCGGACTTCGCCGACTGGAAGGCGCAGAGCCAGAGCTTCGCGGCGATGGGCGGGTTTACCAACTCCTCGCCGATTCTGACGGGCTCGGGCGAGCCGGAGCGGCTGACGGGCGCGCTGGTCACTGACGGCTTCTTTGCCACCCTGGGCGTCGCACCGCTCGTCGGGCGCACGTTCACGTCCGAAGAGGACAAGCCCGACAACCGGCGTTACGCAGTGATAAGTTACGGCCTCTGGCAGCGGCGCTTCGGCGGCGACCCGGGGCTGGTCGGCCAGAAGATCATCCTCAACGGCAATCCCTTTCTGGTCGTCGGCGTCATGCCGCCCGGCTTCAAACACCCTGCGCCGGGCATGCGGCTGCCGGTCGAAGTCTGGACGCCGCTCGGCGTGGACCCGGCGCAGGCGGGGCGGCGCAGTGACTTTCTCGGCGTCGTCGCGCGGCTCAGGCCCGGCGTTGCCGTCGGGCAGGCGCGCTCCGAAATGGACGCGCTCATGCGCCGGCTCGAAGCGCAATACCCGAACTCGAACCGGGGCTGGGGCGTGATTGTGCTGCCGCTGCTCGAACGCTTTGTCGGCGAAATGCGCCCGACGCTTTACCTGCTGCTCGCCGCCGTCGGGTTTCTGCTGCTGATTGCATGCACGAACGTGGCGAACCTGCTGCTCGCGCGGGCGACGGTGCGCGAACGGGAGGTGGCGATTCGCGCGGCCCTGGGCGCGGGTCGGTGGCGCATCGTGCGGCAACTGCTGACCGAGAGCGTGCTGCTCAGCATGGCCGGCGGCGCGGTCGGACTGCTCGTGGCGAATTGGGGGATGGATGCGCTCATCGGCGCGAGCCCCACGAGCCTCCCGCGCCTCGGCGAAGTCGGCCTTGACTGGCGCGTGTTCGGCGTCACCTTCGGCGTCTCATTCGTGACCGGCGTCGTCTTCGGCCTGCTGCCAGCGCTGCAGGCGGCGAACCCGCATTTGAACGAAGTGCTGAAAGAGGGCGGGCGCGGTTCGGCCGACACGGCGCGCGGCAAACGCGTGCGGAGCGCGCTCGTGGTCGTTGAAGTCGCGCTGGCGCTCGTGCTGCTGGTGGGCGCGGGGCTCATGCTCAGGAGCTTCGCGCGGCTGCAGAACGTCAACCCGGGCTTCAACGCGGAGAACGTGCTGACGGTCGGCCTGTCGCTCCCCGCGTCAAAGTACAAGGAGGGGCAGCAGGTCGCCGCTTTCTATGAACAACTGCTCAGTCAGGTCTCGACACTGCCCGGCGCCGAATCGGCCGGGCTCGTGGACGCGCTGCCGCTGGCCGGCGGCAGCTACCTGTCATTCGCCATCGAGGGCCGCGCGACTCAGCCGACCGACCGCACGCCCGACGCCGAACACCGGGTGGTCAGCCCCGGCTATTTCAAAACGATGGGCATTCCGCTGATTCGTGGCCGTCTGCTCTCGGAACACGATCACGCGCAGGCCCCGGTCGCCACCGTCATCAGCGAGACGATGGCGCGCCGCTACTGGCCGAACGAAGACCCCATCGGCCAGCGCATCAACCTCGGGAACCCGCAGAACACGCCGTGGAGGACGATTGTCGGGATCGTCGGCGACGTCAGGAACGAGGGGCTCAATGCCGAACCGAACCCTCAGATGTACGTCTCTGTCGCCCAGCTGCCGCGGCAGAACCTGTCGCTCGTCGTGCGCGGCGCGGGCGACCCGACGGGCCTCATCGCCGGAATCAGAAGCACGGTCGCCGGGCTTGACCGCGACCAGCCGCTTTACAACGTGCGAACGATGAAACAGATGCTGGCGGAATCGCTCGCCCGCGAGCGGTTCGGCCTGCTGCTCGTCGTGACTTTCTCCTGTCTGGCGCTCGTGCTGGCGGCGGTGGGCATCTACGGCGTGCTGGCCTGGTCGGTGACGCAGCGGACGCACGAGATCGGCGTGCGCCTCGCGCTCGGCGCCGAGCGTCGTGACGTGATGTGGCTCGTCGCGGGGCAGGGGATGAAACTCGTCCTCGCCGGCATCAGCGTCGGCCTGCTCGCGGCTTTCGCGCTCACGCGACTGATGACGGGGCTGCTTTACGGGGTGACGGCCACCGACCCGCTGGCTTTCATCGGCGTGCCGGTCCTGCTGGCTGTCGTGGCGTTTGTGGCCTGCTTTGTGCCGGCGCGGCGGGCGACGAAAGTTGATCCGATGATCGCGCTCAGATACGAATAAGCGATCAGCGGTCAGCAGTCAGCCGGAGGTTCCGGCTGACTGCTGAGAGCTGATGGCTGACCGCTCCGGAGGGATTATGCAGACACTCTTACAGGACCTGCGCTACGGCGCGCGAATGTTACTCAAGCAAAAAGGCATCACGGCGATTGCCGTGATGTCACTGGCCCTGGGCATCGGCGCAAACACGGCACTCTTCAGCATTGTGGATGCAATGTTGCTGAAGCTGTTGCCGGTCAAAGAGCCCGAGCGGCTGGTGCTGTTCCAGTCGCTGGTGGGGAAAAATTTCAGCTACGGCAGCTACAGCGGCAGTACCCGTGATGATCCCGTAACGGGCTTGACAGTTGGAACATCCTTTCCCTGGCAGAGTTATCAGCGGATGCGCGAGCAACAAAGTAAGCAGAGCGCGTTGTCGGACATCTTCGCCTTCGGGAATGTCAGTTTGAACGTGCTGGCCGATGGGCAGGCGGATGTCGCCAGCGGACAGGTCGTCACGGGCAATTACCATCCCGGGCTGGGCGTACAACCATTCCTCGGGCGTTTATTGACGGATGACGATGACAAGCCCGGGGCCACGCCGGTCGCGGTGTTGAGCTATCGGTACTGGCAAAAGCGTTTCGGCAACAATGACGCCGTCATCGGCAAACAAATCAATCTCAACAATCGCGCGTTTACGATTGTGGGCGTCACGCCGCCCGGGTTTGACGGCGCGGGGCAGGTCGGTTCGACGCAGGATGTGACGATTCCGCTGGCGTGGGAACCGCAACTCAACTCTGACCCGAAACGTTCGCGGTTATACGGCGCGGGACAGTGGTGGTTACGCATGATGGGGCGCTTGCAGCCGGGCGCGACTCGGGAACAGGCACAGGCACAACTGGAGAACGCATTTCAGCAATCCGTCGTCGAACAGCGTGCCGCACGCAACACGCAATCGCTCGCCCAGGGGGGCAACGCGGTCAGCCCGTTGGACCCGAAGGATTATCCACGACTGGCGCTCATCTCCGGCAGTCAGGGCGAAATGAATTCGCGGGCCTGGTACGCGCCGTCGCTCTATTTGCTGCTCGGCGTTGTGGGGATGGTGCTGTTGATTGCCTGCGCCAACGTGGCGAATTTACTGTTGTCGCGCGCATCAGCGCGGCAAAAGGAAGTCGCCGTGCGGCTGGCATTGGGCGCAAGCCGCTGGCGGTTGATGCGGCAGTTGCTGACTGAAAGTGTGTTACTCGCCGGCGCCGGCGGCGCGTTGGGATTGGTGTTTGCGCTGTGGATTAAAGACGGCTTGCTCGCGGTCGGCGATTGGGGGCCGAAGGCGCTCGAGCCGAAACTGGACTGGCGCGTGCTGGGCTTCACGCTGGCGCTGTCCTTATTGACCGGAATCATTTTCGGGCTGGCCCCGGCGTGGCGCGCGACAAAGGTGGATTTGACGCCGGCGCTGAAAGACAGCGGGCGCGGTTCGAGCGCGGCATCTCGCTCGTTGCTCAGTCGCGGCCTTGTCGTGATGCAGGTCGCGTTGTCGCTCGTGCTGCTGGTCGGCGCAGGCCTGTTTGTGCGAACGCTGCTGAATTTGCAGCGCGTTGATCCGGGCTTCAATACGCAGAATCTGTTGTTGTTCAGCGTGTCGCCGGGCTTGATCGGGTACAAAGACGAGCGGTTGGCACAGCTCTATGCGCAGATGAGCGAACGGCTGGAAGCGCTGCCCGGCGCGCCCAAAGTGACGTTCGCCAACGCGCAACTGCTGTCGCAAAGCACCAATTCGAGCAGTTTTTATTTGCGTAGCGCGCTCGCGGCCACGCCGGATGCCGAAGGTCGCATCAGGCAGACAGGCAACAGTAATATGTTATACGGGCGCGAAAACATTCTGGAGACGCTGGAGATTCCGCTGCTCGAGGGACGCGCATTCAATAAGCAGGATGACGAGCGCGCGCCCAGAGTGGTCGTGGTCAACCAGACCTTCGCCAGCAAATATTTCCCCAACGAATCCCCGATTGGCAAACGCTTCACTTTCGATCCGAAAAAGCCTGATGAAATCGAAATCGTCGGCCTCGTCAAAGACGCCAAATATGCGACCCAGCGTGAAGACACGCGACCTACAACCTACCTGCCCTGGCGGCAGGATCAGCGCTCGATGACAAGCGCAAATTTCTATCTCCGCGCCGCGGGCGATCCGACAGCCATGATTGCCGCCGTGCGGCAGGTCGTGCGCGAAATAGACCAGAACCTGCCCGTCACCAACTTCAAGACGCAGGTGGAACGCGCCAACGAAACACTGCAAATGGAGCGGCTGTTTGCCCGTCTCGTCACGCTCTTCGGCCTGCTCGCGCAACAACTCGCCTCCATCGGCCTGTTCGGCGTGCTGGCTTACGCCGTCTCGCAACGCACCCACGAAATCGGCATCCGCATGGCGCTCGGCGCGTCGCAAACCGACGTGCTGAAAATGATCGTCAGGCAGGGGATGACGTTGGCGCTCGTCGGCGTGGCGCTCGGTTTGAGCGGCGCATACGTGCTGACGAAGTATCTGGAGAGCTGGGTGCAGCTTTCCAGGATGCTCTATGGCATCAAGCCGACGGACCCCCTGACTTACGGCGTGATCGCGGTGTTGTTGACAGTGGTCGCCCTGATTGCGTGTTACATCCCGGCGCGGCGCGCGACGAAAGTTGATCCGATGATCGCGCTCAGATACGAATAAGCGATCAGCGGTCAGCAGTCAGCCGGAGGTTCCGGCTGACTGCTGAGAGCTGATGGCTGACCGCTCCGGAGGGATTATGCAGATACTCTTACAGGACCTGCGCTACGGCGCGCGCATGTTGCGAAGGCAACCCGGCTTCACTTTTGTAGCCGTCCTCACGCTGGCCCTGGGCATCGGCGCGACCACGGCCATCTTCAGCGTCATGGATGCGGTCTTATTCAAGACACTGCCTTACGAGGACGCCGACCGGCTGGTGATGCTGTGGGAGCGACCGCCGAAGTTCCCGCGCAATTCGGTCTCCGCCGCAAATTTTCTGGACTGGAGAAACCAGACCCATGCGTTCGAGCGGATGGCCGCGCGGTCACAGAGCAGTTTCAACCTCTCGGGCGAGGGCCGCCCCGAGCAGGTTTCGGGCGCGCGCGTCTCGGCCGGCTTCTTTGAACTGCTCGGCGTGAAGACCGCGCTCGGGCGCGCGTTCCTGCCGGAGGAAGAGCAGCCGGGTCGGTCACACGTCGTGCTGCTCGGCCACCGCTTCTGGGAGACACGCTTCGGCATGAGTGCCGGAGTGGTCGGCAGCACGATCACGCTCGACGGCGAACAGTACACGGTCGTCGGCGTACTCAGGCCCAACAACGGATTTGATCAGGGCGGCACGCAGCTCTTTGTGCCACTCGCCTTCAATCCGAATCAGACGAGCCGCAGTTCACATTTCCTGACGGTCTTCGCGCGGCTCCGCCCGGGCGCGGGCGTAGCGCAGGCGCAGGCCGAGATGGACGCGGTCGCCGCCGGCATAGCGGAGCAACACCCCGAGACGAATCAGGGCTGGGGCGTCACGATTGACCCGCTGCGCGACCGCGTGATCAGTCCGCAGCTCAGGCAGACGGTGCTGATCCTGTTCGGCGCGGTTCTGTTCATCCAGCTGATCGCGTGCGCGAACGTCGCCAATCTGATGCTGGCACGCGTCACCAGACGGCAAAGAGAGATCGCGATTCGCTCGGCGCTCGGCGCGTCGCGGTGGCAGCTGGCCAGACAATTTCTGACCGAGAGCTTGATGCTCTCGCTCGCGGGCGGCGCGCTCGGGTTCCAGCTGGGCAGGTGGCTGCTCGATTTATTTTCCGCGCTGATGCCGCGCTTCACGCTCCCGGCCGAAGCGCAGGTCGCGGCGGACCGGCGCGTCCTGCTCTTCACGCTCGGGCTCGCGGCGCTGAGCGGTCTGATCTTCGGCCTCGCGCCCGCATGGCAGTCCTCACGGGCCGACCTGACCGAATCATTGAAGGAAGGCGGCGGGGCGACCTCCGGGGTCAGTCATCGCCGGCTGAGCAGCCTGCTGGTTGTCGCCGAAGTCGCGCTGTCGCTCGTGCTGCTTACGGGCGCGGGTCTGCTCGTCCGCAGTCTCTTTCATCTGCAGCGCGCGGAACTCGGCTTTGACGGGCGAAATGTGCTGACGCTGCACATCGGATTGCCGCGCGGGAATTACCCCACCGACGAACGGGTCGCCGCCTTCTACGGCGAGGCCCTGCGGCGCATCGAGTCGCTGCCGGGCGTGGAGCGCGCGGGGCTCGTGACTGACCTGCCCATCGTCGGCTGGAGCTACGGCATGTTTTTCGGGATCGAAGGCCGCCCGGATGCGAGCCGTTCGGAGCGCCCCGCCGCGCACCTGCAGGTCGTCAGCCCCGATTACTTCCGCACGCTCGCGATCCCATTGCTCAGAGGCAGAGTTTTCACGGGTCGTGACGCGTCGGGAGCGCCGCGCGTCGCGATCATCAATGAGACGCTGGCACGCAAACACTTCCCCGGCGAAGGCCCCGTCGGCAAACGTCTGATGGACGATTCAACTCCCCCGGTGCCTTACGAGATCGTCGGCGTCGTGGGTAACGTCAAAGTCTACGGTCTCGGCGACAAGGCGCCGGAAGAGAACGCCGAACTCTACGTCCCCTTCACGCAGATCACCTCTCGCAATTCGTTCATCGCCGTGCGCACGGCTGGCGCGCCGCTCGAACTGGCGGGCGCCGTCGAGCGGGAGATTCACGCGCTCGACAAGGATCAGCCGGTCACTTCGGTCAGCAGCATGCAGCAGGTGATTGACCGGACGCTGGCCGATGAGCGTTTCAATACGGCGCTGCTCGTCATCTTCGCGGCGGCGGCGGCGGCGCTCGCGGCCATCGGCATCTACGGCGTCATCGCTTACACGGTCGCACAGCACACGCGCGAAATCGGCATTCGCCTGGCGCTGGGCGCCGGAGCCGGCGACGTCCTCAGGCTCGTGCTGGGGCAGGGGATGGTGCCGCTTGCGGCGGGGCTCGTGATCGGCTCAGGCGCTTCGTTCGCCCTGACGCGCGCGATGACCGGTCTGCTGAGCGGAATCAGCGCGACCGACCCGCTCGTCTTCGCCCTTGCGCCGCTGTTTCTCGCCGGCGTAGCGCTGGTGGCCTGTTGGGTGCCGGCGCGGCGTGCGACGAAAGTGGACCCGCTGGTCGCGCTCAGATACGAATAAGCTGTCAGCACTCAGCTCTCAGCCGGAGTGTCTGGCTGAGAGCTGACAGCTGACAGCTTCCGGAGGATTTATGCACACACTGTTACAAGACCTGCGTTACACATTTCGGACGATGATGCGCTCTCCGGCATTCTCCCTGCTGGTCGTCTCCATCCTGGCGCTGGGGATCGGCGCGAATACGGCCATCTTCAGTTTCGTCAACGGGGTGCTGCTCCGCCCGCTGCCTTTCCCCGAACCGGAGCGCCTCGTGACGCTCGCCGAAAGGAATCCGGAGAAGGCCAGATACCTCGACATCGCCTCGCCACGCAACCTCGAAGACTGGCAGAAACAGAGCCGGACCATCGAGCAGTTCGGCGCGTGGCGCGACTGGCGCTTTCACATCTCGACACCCGAAGGCCCGAAGGGGGTCCAGGCCGGCATTGCTTCTCCCGGACTCTTTTCCGTCCTCGGCGTGAAGCCCGTCGCGGGCCGCACGTTCCTTCCCGAAGAGGATCAGCCCGGTCATAACCACGTCGTGCTGATCACCCACAGTTACTGGCAAAGCCAGTTCGGCAGCGACCCGCACGTGATCAACCAGCCACTCACGCTCGATAACGAAAGCTTCACGATCGTCGGGGTGCTGCCGCCCGAGTTTGAGACGCTCGGTTTCGGGTGGGTCAAAGTCTGGGCGCCGCTTTCGGTTGACCCCGACCAGTTCCTTGGCCGCCACGTGCGCAATCGCCGCGTCTGGGCGCGACTCAAAACCGGAGTGACGCTGCGGGAGGCGCAGGCGGAGATGTCCGGCATCGCCGAGCAGCTGGCCGCGGCTTACCCCAAAGAAAATGCCGGCTGGAGTGTCTCCGTCACTTCACTGCATGAATCCGAAGTCGGTGACATCGGTCGGACGCTGATGGTCTTTCTGGGGGCGGTGGGGTTCGTGCTGCTGATCGCGTGCGCGAACGTGGCGAACCTGCTGCTCGCGCGGGCCGCGACGCGGCGCAGAGAGTTCGCGATCCGGGCCGCGCTGGGGGCGGGGCGATGGCGCATCATCCGCCAGGCGCTGACCGAAAGCATCGTGCTGGCCCTCGCCGGCGGGGCCCTGGGACTCGCGCTTGCCGTCTGGCTGATTGATCTTTTCCTTGCCATCAGCCCGGACACCATCCCGCGCGCGGGGCAGGTGAAGCTGGACACATTTGTTCTTGCCTTCACTTTCGCGCTCTCACTGCTGACGGGGGCCCTGTTTGGGCTCGCGCCGGGCGTGCAGGCGGCGCGCGTCAACCTCATCGAAGTGATGAAGGGCGGCACGCGCGGCTCATTTTCTGGTCTGGGCTTCGGCCTGCGGAGCCTGCTCGTCGTCGCGCAGGTCGCGCTGGCGCTGGTGCTGCTCGTTGGCGCCGGCCTGCTCGGCCGGACCTTTGTACAAATGATGACGCTGAAGCCGGGGTACAACCCGGAACACCTGCTCACGGTCAGCGTCTTTTCTCCTTACACCCGGCTCAAGACCGGAAAAGACATCGCCGCGTTTTACCAGCGAGTCACTGAAGAGATCGAAACAATTCCCGGCGTGCGGTCGGTGGGCGTGACCTCCGCCGGCCCGCAATTCGGCGGCTTTGAAGACATCGAGGTGTTGCCCGAGGGGCAGCCCGCGTCCCCTTCGGGAGACTACCCGCGCGCCCGCTACTACAACGTCGGCCCGGATTATTTTCACACGCTGCAGGTCCCGGTCCTGAAAGGCCGGGAGTTTACGACCCGCGACAATGACTCAGCGCCCGCCGTGGCGGTCATCAACGAAACTATGGCCAGGGGCTTCTGGCCGGGCGAAAACCCCGTCGGCAAACGCCTGACGCTCGTGCGCGAGAAAGATACGGTCGAGATCGTCGGCGTCGTCGGCGACGTCAGACGGTACGGGCTGGATGATCGCGTCTCGCCGGAAATCTACTGGCCATACATGCAGAGGGTCCGCGGCGCGAGTTACTTCGCCATCCGCACTGGCGGCGAACCGTCCGGCCTTGCCGCGGCCGTGCGCAGCCACATCCTGAAGGTCGCACCTGACGCCAGCGTGTCTGCGATTTCGACGATGGATCAGCTTGTGGCGTCTTCGCTCAGGCGCCCGCGCTTCAACCTGATTCTGCTGGCGATTTTCGCCGTCACGGCGCTGCTGCTGGCTGCAGCAGGGCTCTACGGAGTGATGTCGTATTCGGTGGCCGAACGCACGCGCGAGATCGGCATCCGCCTGGCGCTGGGCGCACAGCGGCAGAACATCCTCCGTCTGGTGGTCGGGCAGGGCCTTGTGCTGACCGTGGCGGGCGTGATCATCGGGCAGGCTGGCGCCTTCGCACTGACGCGGCTGATGACCAGCCTCTTATCCGGGGTGAGCGCGACCGACCCGCTGACGTTTGTCATGATCGCACTGTTGCTGACGTTCGTTGCCCTGCTGGCCTGTTATCTGCCGGCGCGTCGTGCGACGAAAGTGGATCCGATGACTGCCTTGCGTCACGAATAGAGGAAACAATGGACACCTTGTGGCATGACCTTCGCTGTGGTTTGCCATCTGTACCACTCTCCAAAGGAGCCGTGATGACGCTGCCGTGTCGCTCGTTGGCTGTCGCGATCATGCTCGTCTGCTTTTCGACTGCCGGGGCGCAACGCCCTGACTCGGGCAGGCTGGCCGAAGCCCTGGACAAAGAGGGTTGCACCTTCTACGAGCCATTCAAAGTTAAGTTGTGCAGGTTCGACTATTCGGTGGACGGCAAAAACGTCGAAGCCATCTCGTTCAGGCCCGAAGGCGCCGGCCCGTTCCCCGGGCTGCTGCTCATCCCCGGCCACGCGACGACGGCGCGCGACTGGATCCCGAACGGCCTGACGTTCGCCCGGGAAGGTTTTGCCGGCGTGGCCGTCTCGCAACCCGGCTACGGCAGGTCGGAAGGGCCGGCAGATTACGTCGGCCCAAAAACGCTCAAGGTCCTGACGTCCGGGTACAGGAAGTTTCAGCGCGAGCCCTTCGTGGACCCGAAGCGCATGGGCATCGTCGGCTATTCGCGCGGGGGGATGGCGGCCTCGCTGCTGGCCGTCCGGCTCGACGACGTAAAAGCAGTGGTGCTGGGGGCGGGCGTTTACGATTTCAGGAGGGCGCATGACGAGACGGGCCTCGACGGCATTCGCAAAAACATGGAGGCCGAACCCGGGATGACTGAAGAGGCCGTCAGAGAGCGCTCCTCAATCCTGCAAATGGAAAAACTCCGTTGCCCGGTGCTGATCCTGCACGGCGAAAAAGACATCAACGTCCCGGTCAGCCAGGCGCTGCTGCTCCGTGACCGCCTGACTGCGCTCAAAAAAGATTTCGAGATCCACACCTTCCCCGACCGCGAACACGGCATAGGGGCCGAGAATCTGTACAGGTATACGCTCGATTTTCTCAAGCGCAGCCTCAGGAACGAGGCGCCGAAGAAGTGACCGGCTGGCAGCAGCTTGTTACCTGAGCGATCAGCTCTCAGCAGTCAGTGGTCAGCCAGAGTGCCTGGCTGACCGCTGAGCGCTGACGGCTGACAGCTTCTGGAGGGAATCATGCAGACACTACTACAGGACGTGCGCTACGGCGCGCGCATGCTCATGAAGCAGCCCGGCTTCACACTGATTGCGGTGCTGACGCTGGCCCTGGGCATCGGGGCGAATACGGTGATCTTCAGCGTGATCAATGCGCTGATCCTGAATCCGCCGCACATGCCCGAAGCCGGGCGCGTGGCCGCGATCTGGCGCACGGCTAAAGACAAACGCACCGAAGGCTTCGTCTCCTACCTCGAGTTGCAGGACTGGCGGGCGCAGAGCCGGAGCTTTGAGGCGATTGCCGCTTACAAACCGAATGGCTTCATCCTGCTCAATGACGAGCAGGCCGAACGCCTCCAGGGGCTGCGCGTCACCGCCAATTTCCTCTCGCTCCTCGGGGCCAGCCCCGTGCGGGGCCGCGATTTCCAGGTCGAGGAAGAGAAGCGTGGCGCCGAACCGGTGGTCATCATCAGCCACGAGTTCTGGCAGAACCGACTGGGTGGCAGCGATGACGCGCTCGGGCGGCAGCTCAGCCTGAACGGCAGGCCCTTCACCATCATCGGCGTCCTGCCGCCGGGCTTCGAGTTCCCGCTGGCCCCGAAACAGGTCGAACTCGTGACGACCATCGCGGGCGAGGGCGGGAACCTGGATCAGCGCGGCGCGCAGGTACTCAAGGCAGTCGGCCGCCTGCGGCAGGGCGTGACCTTCGCGGAGGCGCAGGCGGAGTTCGTCGGCATCGCCGCGAATCTGGAGCGGCAATACCCGCAATACAGCCGGAACGCGACCGCATACCTCGTGCCCGTGGATGAACAGATCGTTGGCTCTGAAGTGCGCCGCGCCCTGTGGGTGCTGCTGGGGGCGGTAGGTTTTCTCCTGCTGATCGCCTGCACGAACGTGACGAACCTGCTGCTCGTGCGGGCGAGCGCGAGGCAGAAGGAACTGGCCCTGCGCGTCGCGCTGGGCGCCGGCCGGTGGCGGATCGCGCGACACCTGCTGACCGAGAGCCTGCTGCTCGCTTTGCTCTCGGGCGGCGCGGGCCTGCTCGCGGCCGTGTGGGGGCTCCAGGCAATCAGGTATTACGGCGCAGAGCAATTGCCGCGACTCGATGAAGTGCAGATGAGCGGGCGGGTGCTGGCATTCACGCTTGCGGTGTCCGTGCTGACCGCGCTGCTCTTCAGCCTGCTGCCCGTCTTCAAAGCCGCGCGTCCCGACATCAACGAGGTTTTGAAGGCCGGCTCGAAGACCGCGACGGGCGGCGGCGGGCTGCGCTGGTGGCGTGACACGCTGGTCGTGTCGGAAGTCGCCCTCGGGCTCATGCTGCTCATCGGCGCGGGCCTGATGATGCGCAGCTTCGGGCGGCTCGTGAACGTGCATCCGGGATTCGACCCGAAGAACGTACTGACGGGCCGCGTCAGCCTGACCCGGGCGGCTTATGAAAATCATGAGGAGCGGGTGCGTTACGTCAATCAGACGCTCGACCGGCTCCGCAGCCTGCCCGGCGTCGAGAGCGCCGCGTTCGTCGCGCCGATGCCTTTCAGCGGCGGCAACGTGGGCAGCGATTTCAGGATCGAGGGCCGCCCCAGGCCTGAACCCGGACAGGAGCCGGGGGCCAGCAACCGCAGCGTCACCGCGCAGTACTTCCAGGCGATGAGGATTCCCCTGCGGAAAGGCCGTTATTTCACCGAACAGGACGAGCGCGGCGGCGTGGGCGTGGCCATCATCAACGAGACGCTCGCCGCGCGTTACTTCCCGAACGAAGACCCGCTGGGCAAATACATCTCGCACATTGGCGCGAATCAGAATGAGGGCGACCCGGAACGATGGGAGATCGTCGGCGTCGTCGGCGACGTGCATCACAGCAGTCTGACCCGGCCGGCGAATCCCGAGATTTATCTGCCTTACCAGCAGAACAGCTGGGGCTGGGGCAATTTCTTCATCCGCACGACAAACGACCCGGCGGCCCTCGCCCGGGGCTTCGCCGAGGCCATTCGCTCGGGCGACAAGACCGTGCCGGTGACGAACGTCCAGCCGCTCGCGCAGGCGATTGCGGACACAGTGGCGCAGGCGCGCTTCTACACGCTGCTCTTTGCGTTGTTCGGCGCGACCGGCCTGCTGCTGACGCTGACGGGCATTTACGGCGTGATCTCTTACACCGTCTCCCGGCAGACGCAGGAGATCGGGATTCGGATGGCGCTCGGGGCCAGCGGGGCCGACGTCCTCCGCCTGGTCATCGGGCACGGGCTGGTGCTTGCGCTCGCCGGCATCGGCCTCGGGCTGCTCGGCGCTTTCGGGCTGACGCGGCTGATGAAGGGGCTGCTCTTTGGCGTCGGCGCGACCGACCCGCTGACGTTCATCGTGATCTCACTGCTGCTCGTCTTCGTCGCCCTGCTGGCCTGTCTGATTCCGGCGCGACGGGCGACAAAAGTGGACCCGATGGTAGCACTGAGGTATGAATGATGAAATCTGAAGTATGAACGATGAACTGCGGTCATCGCTCTCTCGTTCATCGTTAATCGTTCATACTTCATCGTTGAGGAGGAGAGATGCAGACACTCCTGCAAGACCTGCGCTACGGCGCGCGAATGTTGCTCAGGAACCCTGGCTTCACGGCTGTGACCGTCATCACGCTCGCTTTGGGCATCGGCGCAAACACGGCGATTTTCAGCGTCGTCAACGCGGTGCTGCTCCGCCCGCTGCCTTACAGTAATCCGGATCGGCTGGTGCTGGTCAGTGCGGACATGCGAAAGCGCAACGTCACGGACTGGCTGTTTTCAAACACCGACTACTTTGACCTGCGCGACAGATCGAAGACGACGCTTGAAGACCTCGCTGCTGTCAACACAGGCCGCCGCATCCTGCCCCGGGAGGATGGGACGCCCGAGCAGGTTCGTGTGGCGGCGGTCACGCCGAACTTCTTCCGGCTGCTCGGCGCAAAGATCACAGCCGGTCGTGATTTCGCTGAAGCGGACGGCCAGCCACAACCGCCGCAGCCGCAGACAAGTGGCGCGCCGGGCGCACAGGCTCAGCCGCCTCTGCCGACCATCGCGATCCTGAGTTACGAATACTGGCAGCGGCGCTACGGCGGGAATACGGCCATCCTCGGGCGCGGCATGCTGAACGGCGGGAGCAGCGGCCCTCAGGTCGTGGGCGTGCTGGCGCCGGGCTTCGAGCTGCTCCTTCCGCCCAGGATGAATGCGGAACGCGTGCCCGATGTCTGGTTCGCGGCGCGCCTGGGCTACGACACTGCCAACCGGAATAACGTCGCGCACCGGGTGATCGCCCGTTTGAAGGACGGCGTGACGCTCGGGCAGGCGCAGGCCGAGGCCGACGCGGCCGCCGCGGAGATCAGGAAGAACGACTCGATCCGGGAGACCTCCGGCCTGCATTTCCGGCTGGAGCCGCTGCACAAATACCTGGTCGCGGAAGTGCGGCCCGCACTCCTCGCGCTGACGGGCGCGGTCATCTTTCTGCTGCTCGTGGCGTGCGCGAACGTGGCGAACCTGCTGCTCGTGCGGGCGGCGCTGCGCGGGCGTGAGCTGGCGGTGCGCGCCGCGCTCGGCGGGGGCTGGTGGCGACTCGTCCGTCAGATGCTTGTGGAAGCCCTGCTGCTCGCGGGGGCGGGCACACTGCTCGGCCTGGGCCTCGCGTGGGCCGGCATCCGCCAGTTGCTCGCCATCGCGCCCGCCAACCTGCCGCGCCTCGATTCGATCAGGGTTGATCCAGTCGTCCTCGCGTATACGGCGCTGGCCGGGCTCGCGGCGGCGGCGATCTTCGGCCTGCCGCCCGCATTGCAGGCCTCGCGACCGGATGTGATGAACCTCCTGCGCGGGAGCGGTCGCGCGGGCTCGCTCGGCGGCGGGGGGCGGCTGCGCAACGCGGTGGTCGTCACGGAGGTCGCGCTCTCGTTCGTCCTGCTCATCGGGTCGGGCCTGATGTTTCGCAGCTTCCTCGCCCTGCAGCGCATTGACACGGGCTACGACCCGCACGGTTTGCTGACATTCCTGCTGCTCGGGCCCCGCGGCGGGCAGCAGCCGCAGGAGCGCGCCAGCTTTATGCGCGAGGTCGAGGGCCGGTTGCGTGCGCTCGCGGGCGTCGAAAGCGTGACGGCCGCCGGGCCATTCCCGCTCGCGGACAGATTCAGCCCCATTCGCTGGGGCACCGCAGCAGCGCTCTCCGACCCGACGAAGTTTCAGGCCGTAGATAACCAGAGCGTGCTGCCGGGCTACTTTGAGACGCTCCGCACGCCGCTCCTCGCGGGGCGCACATTCACCGAGGCGGACAACGCGCCCGAGCGGAACGTGGTGGTCATTGACCAGTTTCTCGCCGCGAAAGCTTTCCCGAATGAATCCGCCGTCGGAAAGCGCATCCTCGTCCGCATCCGCTCCCAGGAGCCGGAGTGGGTCGAGGTGATTGGCGTCGTCGCGCACGAGCGCACTACTTCGCTGGCCGAGCCGGGGCGCGAGCAGATTTACTTCACCGACGGTTTCCTCGGACACGGCGCCGCCGCGCGGTGGGCCGTCCGCACTAAGGGCGACCCTGCGAAGCTGGCGGCAGTAGTCCGCGCAGAGATAGCCAGGTTCAACCCGAATCTGCTGATCACCGAAATGCAGCCGATGGATGCGCTCGTCGAGCGGGCACAGGCGGGCACGCGCTTTTCGCTCCTGCTCATCGGCGTCTTCGCGGCCATCGCGGCGCTGCTCGCGGGCGTCGGGCTCTACGGCGTGTTGTCAACCGTGGTGCGGCAGCGCACGGCGGAGATCGGCGTCCGGATGGCCATGGGCGCGACGCCCGGAAGCGTCTTCAAACTGATGGTCGGCCACGGACTGCGCTTGAGCGCGACGGGCATCGCGGTCGGCGCGGTCGCGGGCGTGGGTCTGACGCGCGTCATGACGAGCATGCTTGTCGGCGTCAGCGCGACCGACCCGCCTACTTTCGTGGCCATGGCAGCGTTCTTCCTGATCATTGCCCTGATCGCGTCGGGGCTGCCCGCGCGGCGGGCGTCAGTGCTTGACCCGACTATTGCGCTGCGGGGTGAGTGAGCTTCTTCCGGTGCCGGCGGATTTTGTCTGAGAGATGATCTCTTCAGCGCCAGAAGCGCGGAGGTTTGCTGCAAACGTAATATGAAAGGACGCCCCGCCGACTCCGGGATGACTCCACAACAGACTCCCCTGCTGGCACGCTGGGGGCGGCCTGTGGCTGCCGCCGGCGCCGTGCTGTTCGTCATTTCATGTATCTTCCCGCTCGTCGCCAGCCTCTCTGAGGCGAAGTCTATTCCCGTCTGGGTCGGATTCCTCGACGTCGGCACAGCCTTTGTTCTGGTGTTGCTGATGATCGTGATCGAAGCGCTCGCGAAAGGAAGCAGCACCGATCAGGTCAGGCGGACCAGCTACCGAGCGTGGCGGGTTGTCATCAATCTGCCACTCGTCCTGCTCGTCATCTTTTTCGCGGCCGGCGATCACATCAGATGGCAGGTTCTGCTCCCGGGTCTCGCCTGGCGGGCCTGGGTATCACTGTACGTTCTTCCGGCATGGCTCGTGGCTTGGCGGAGCTGGGAGCGGCCGGGAAATCAGGCTGGCAGTGCGACCACGGCAAAGCCTGAGTAAATGGAAGAACGTATAGCTTGACTTCAAAACAGTCGTGGGATAAACCTCCGCGGGCAACTACAGAACAAAAAGGAGACGCCCCATGCCCGAAACCACTCCTCTGACCGGAACCACCACGAGCGTCGCCAACCTGCGCGAAGGGCCGGGTCAGGAGTTCAAAATCAAAATCGAGCTTAAGGCGAAGACGAAGCTGGCCGTCCTCGAAACCGGTCAGGGGCAGGATGGCAAATGGCTGAGCGTGAGTGTGGACGGCCTGAAGGGGTTCGTCCACGGCAATCTGGTGCTGCTGCCTGAGCAGAAGATCATGAGCGGCTTCCTGATTCACCAGCCGGGCGTCGTGGATTTGCCGCTCGCCCCGGCGGTCGCGCTCTCTGTGCCTGTCAATCAGGGTTCTGATGCCGTAATGGTGGCGCGCATCTGGAACAAGTACGGCGGGCTGATCAAGGCGCTCGCCACCCGGATCGGGGTTGACCCGGGCGTCGCCGTCGCCGTCGTGGCGACCGAATCGGGCGGCAGCGGCTTCAGCCATGGGCGCCTGATCATCCGGTTTGAGAATCACCTGTTCTGGCGGTTCTGGGGCAAAGACAATGCTGATACCTTCAACGCCTTCTTCCGCTTCAACCAGCAGCAGCCCTGGAAGGGGCACGAGTTCCGTTCAGCCGCCAACCAGCCCTGGCAGAGCTTTCACGGCGATCAGGACGCCGAGTGGAAGGTCTTCAGCAAGGCGGTGCTGCTGAATGAGGAGGCCGGCCTGCGCTCGATCAGCATGGGGCTGCCGCAGATCCTCGGCGATAATCACAGCCTGATCGGTTATGACTCGGTGCAGGAGATGTTTTCCGCCTTCCAGGCCGACGAGCGCATCCAGCTGATCGGCTTCTTCGACTTCATTCAGGGGCCGCACAACGTCTCGACCAGGGTTTCCGCGCTTCAGCACAAGGATTTCGTCGCCTTCGCCTCGCAATACAACGGGGCCGGGCAGGCCGCCGTTTACGGCGAACTGATCCGTAAGCGCTTCGAGGCCTTCGCCGCGCTCAACTAAGGCTGCCTGATCCCCGATGAAAAAGAGAACCGCCGTTTCAGCCTTCCTGTCCGCGCTGTTTTTCTGCCACGCGCTCGCGCAGCAGGGAGAGCTTTTCACCCCGCGGCCCGGCGAATCATCCGGCGATTTCGCGGCGCGCGTCATCCCGCCCGGGACGAAGCTCGCTCACCCGGTGGTTCAGGGCTCGTTCGGCCCGTCGGCAAAAAGTCTGGTCGTGCTGTTTGGCAAAGAAGAGGACCGCCCATACACCGGCTGGATTCTGATCCCGCAGGGTGAAGGTTACCGGAAAGTCGAGCTGCCACGGATCGAATTGATGTGGAGTCACACCGAAGTCAAAGCCGTCTTTTTTGCCAACGCCGACCGCGACGCGGATAACGAACTACTGGTTTTGTGCGACCATTACACGGGGATCGGGCCGACCGGCGCGCGCCCCTTTTATTACACCTGGGTTTACGACTGGAACGGACGTGAAGTCGTCTGGCTCGAAAAAATCAGTGAAAAAATCGGGACTCTCGCCACCGCCGGGAAAGTCCGCCGCCGGCTCAGGGCACTGGGTTACCGTCCCGCGCGCTCGGCGAAAACCGGTACGACGTAGACCATCAATTTGCCTGCGCTCCGGAACTGCCACTTTATGTGCCTGTCTTCTGACGAAAAAATATTCTCCTGCCTTCATCGCTCCAACAGAAAGCCGGGCGTCCTGTCAGGGAATGCCTCTTCACCGCGGAGGCGCAGAGAGAGCAGAGACAGCGCAGATGAGACCTCCTCTCTGCGTTTCCTCTGCTCTCTCTGCGCCTCCGCGGTGAAGAGGCATTCAAAACACGTCCGCCGGAATTGCACCGGACTGATTCACCTGACCCTGTCGCTCACACTCGGTATGAGTGTGTTGTCGCAACCGGCCGTGGCACAGCAGCCACCAGCGCCGCCCCCCGCAGAGAAAACTTCTGAAAGCGAAACCAGACAGTCGGGTGCAGCGCAGTCGGAACCCAGCAAGCGCACCGACCTTAACCTGCTTGGCAAAACGGACGCGGCCTCGGGCGAGAGCCGGCGCAATGAAAACGTTCAGTTCAATCTGGTGGACAACAACGCGCTCAAGGAACTGAACGTCCGCCTCGGCACGACGGCGACCATCGTGCGCGAATTCTCTCCGGCGAGCAGCTACTTCGGCGCGGAATTCGGCAACGCGCCGAAATCCGTGCTGGCCGTCCCGGCCGCGCTCAGGCAGGGCATGCACGGCAATCTGACTTTCACCCACCTCAACAGCGTCCTGAGCGCCCGATCGTTCTTCCAGGTCGGCGGGGTGAGGCCCGCGCACGAGAACGATTACGGCTTCAACTTCGGCGCCGCGCCGTGGAAGAGCGCAAATCTCTTCATTGACGGCAGCCAGCAGAAGGTGCGCGGCAGCGTCAACGGGAACGTCCTCGTGCCGAAACCCGATGAGCGGACGCCGCTCGCGACTGACCCGGTGACGCGCGCCATTGTCGCGCGTTTCCTCGCGGCTTTCCCCGCTGAGCTGCCGAACCGCACTGACATCAATCCGCGCGCGCTCAATACCAACTCGCCACAGGTGATCAACGGCAATCAGGCGGGCATCCGTCTGGATCAGAGCCTGAACGGCAGAGACGGTCTCACGCTGCAATACCAGTTCACTTCACAGAACGTGGACGCCTTTCAGTTTATCGCCGGGCAGAACCCAAACACCGATACGAAATCGCATCTGGCGCGCATCGTCTGGACGCGGCAATGGAACCCGACCACTGTGATTCGGCTGTCGGCCGGCTACGACCGGCTGGCTTCGCTGCTCGAGCCTGAAAAGAACGCGGTCGGCCCGTTCATTCAAGTCTCCGGCCTGAGCAGTCTGGGGCCGGACGGGAGCATCCCGATTGACCGGGCGCAGAACCAGATCAGGTCCGCGGGGCAGATGAGCCGCGTAAGCGGCAGTCACACGCTCGCGGCGGGCTTCGGCGTGGTGCGGCGACAACTCAACGGGCGTGAGACCGACGTGCATCGGGGGTTCTTTTCGTTCGGCAGCGATTTCGGCCGCGACGCGATCACCAATTTCCGGCTCGGCTTCCCGTCGCAGCACATCGTTTCCATCGGCAACGTCCATCGCGGCTTTCGCTCCTGGGACTTGCAGTTTTACGCGGGCGATAACTGGAAGGTGAATCAGCGGCTCAACCTGCAATACGGCCTGCGCTACCAGCCGAGTACGGCGCCGGTGGAAGTGAATGGCCTCAACACTATTCCTTACGACTGCGACTGCAACAACATCGCGCCGACGTTCGGTTTCGCTTACCGGCTGCCGCGGCAGTGGGGCGTCACGCGCGCGGCGTACGGGACGCATTTCGGCGAAATCTTCCCCGTCACGTTTCAGCAGATTCGCTTCAGCCCGCCCGGCAATTACAAGATCGTCGTGACCGCGCCGAACCTCGTGGACCCGCTCGGCAGCGCCTCACCGGGCGGCCAGCTGCCGCTCGCGCGGCCGACGCTTTACCATCTCGACCCCGAACTGGCCGTGCCCTACTCGCACCAGTACAACCTGAGCTGGGAGCCCGAATGGTCGAAGACGATCAGGCTGCAACTCGGTTACGTCGGCAGCCGTTCGCACAAGCTGTTTGTGATGTGGTATCTCAACCGCGCCCATCCGGTTGAAGGCATCCCGCAGACGACCGCGACCGTCAACCAGCGCCGCCCGAATCAGGATTACGCCGACATCCGCGTGGTGCTGAACGGCTCACGCGGTTACTTCGACGCCGCGCGCGCTTCGCTCATCCTCTCGAACTGGCGCGGGCTGACGATGGACGCCTCGTACTGGTTCAGCAAGGCGATGGATCTGGGCACGAGTTACACGAACACGGCCAACGAGAATGATTCGCGCACCGGGCGCAGCCAGTCGGAATTCGAGACGCACCGCGATATGAAGGGGCTGAGTCCCTTCGATCAGACGCATGCTTTTTTGTGGCGCGTGAGCTATATAACCAGTTTGCCCTCGCAGTTGCGCTGGCTCGCGAAGGCAGGCGGCGGCTGGAGCCTCTCAGCCGTGACACTTGTCAAGACGGGCATCCCTTTCAATGTTGTATCCGGCGCCGACGGCCCCGGCTTCGGCAACGTTGACGGCAACGGAAGCGACCGGCCCAACCTGCTCGACCCCTCGATCCTCGGCCGCACGATTTCAAACCCGAACACTTCAAAACAACTCCTGCCGCGCGCGGCGTTCGCATTCATCAGGCCGACGGACGAGCGCGGCAACCTCGGCCGCAACGTCTTCCGCAAAGGCCCGATTCACAACGTCAACGCTTCGCTCGCCCGGGTCTGGGCGGTGCGCAGGGAAGTGCGCCTGACGTTCCGCGCCGAATCAATCAACCTCTTCAACGCGCCGCAATTCGCCGAGCCGGGCTTTGAGCTGGTCAATCAGAACTTCGGTCAGATCACCAACACCCTGAATGACGGGCGGACTTTTCGCTTTACGATGCAGTTGGGATGGTGAGGGCCTGTGGATACTGACCCGCTGGTGCCGAGTGAAGCGAAGAAGAGGTACAAAAAGGTGAAGTAATGTTACGAACTATCGAGGCAGCAGCTTCTCAGACATGCAGTTTCTCCTTCAGTTTGCGCCATCGCTCCCGCACTTCTTCTTCTCCCGCTTTCAGATTCTCGACCCATCCGAGTTCCTGTGCGGCGGCAAACATTACTTCCAACTGCTGAAGCTTTACTGACACGGGGGTTCGGCGAATTTCCTCGGCAATGGTTTCATTCACCATCTGCCACCGCGCCTTGAAATGAAGGGCTTCTTCTCTGGTCATCGCCTTATCGCTCCTCACTGCTCCGTCCTGCTCGTCAGGATCGCGTTGAAGAGCAGCGGCATGGTCGCCAGGCTCTGGCCGCGGTACTGGGGGCGGAAGCCGAACATCACGATCCGGCCTTTGCCGAGTCGCGCCTCGACGAGCGCCGCTTTGCCGCGGATCAGCTGGTCGCCGAGAATCCAGCCGCTCAGGAGCGGGTTCGCGTTGTCAGGGTAACGCGCGATCACCTTCACGCTGCCCGCGTCCGTCACTTCAAATGCCGGGCCGCCTTCGAACCACGCGATTGATTCCTTGTCGGCGCCGAATGACAGTGCGCTCGATTCGTCGAGCTGCGTGCGCAGGATCGAGCCGGGGCAATAAAAGTCCTTCGCCGGGATTCCTTTCAGCACGTTCTTTACTGGCACGCCCAGGTATTCAATCGGGAAGTTGGAGGAGTTATTGAAAGTGATCAGCGTGCCGCCCGCCTCGACGAAGTCGCGCAGGGCTTTGATCCCGTCCTCGCCGAGACCGCCGGTGTATTGCTGTGGGTAGCTGCCCAACGTTTCTTCGTCACCGCCGCGCGTGGCCGCAGTCTTCGCCGGGATCCCTTCGGCAATCGCGCGCGCCGCCTGATCGGGCAGGATGATCACGTCGTATTTATCGCGCAGTTTGCCGGCGCGGATTTCGTGATGGACGATCCGCGTGTAAGGGAACTTGTACTGATCGAACATCCACCGCGTCCAGCCCTCGTCCATCGAAGGCAGGTAGTTCTGATACAGGCCGACGCGCACGCCCGGGTCTGAACGCACGCGCGATTGCAGCACGAGCGACATCGGCTCGCGTTGCGTTTCGACGGCGGGCGGTTCTTTGACGGCCACGGCGCTGATATTCATCAGCAGCGGCAGCGTGTGCGCGACCACGTCGTAAGGCCGCCTGGGCGGGCCGCCCGGGTATTCGCGCAGGTCGGGATAGACCTGTCTTTCGAGCAGCGTTTTGGCGAAGGCCCCGTATGGCTGCTGCATACTGATGATGTGCGTGCCCGCCGGGTAGCGTTTGCCGTCAGCGGTGAATTCTTTCGTGGCGCGCGTCACTTCGACGCCGCCGCGCTTGAGGATGGCCAGCACGCGGTCGAGGCCTTCGATCTTGTAATAGTAATTCACCTCTTCGGCGGTCGAAGGCTGGCCGGTGATCTTCTTCACCGCGGCGTCGGCTTCGTTGTGCTTCGATTCATCCTGCGTGCTGCGGGCTTTGACCTCTTCCCTGATCTCTTTGGTCGCCGCGGTGATCGTGGCCGGGACGGCGGGCTCGGGCAGCAGGAAGGCGGATACATTCTCTCCGGGGAGAGTCGCGCGGCGACTGATCCCGTAAAAGTTGCGCAGGTACTGTTCGCGGTAGCGCGCCGCGTGGCCGAGCAGCGCGAGCGCGGCGGCCTCCTGATAATCCACGATGTCGCGGATCGTCCAGTGCCCGCCCGGCCAGGGGGCGGGGAAATTCCACGTCTGCACTTTCGCGTGGTAGCCGATGCCCGGCCCCAGCCTCTCGAACGGGACGTCAACCGGCGTGGCCAGGCGCGCGCTGGCGGTCTCCGACAGGATCCGCAATCCGGCATGGTAATGAGCGTATGCCCGCGCCGGCGTCCAAGCGTCGTAGACGCCATTGATCACGACGCCACGTTTGCCCTGCGCCATTACTTCCCACGCCATCGTCGAGCCGAGCGCGTTGACGCCCGCGATGATCGTCGGGTCAATGTTCGGCTCCCAGGGCTCGGAGTAAGGCGGGACGAACAGTCGCGCGCCGCTCGCGCCCATCTGATGCACGTCGTGCAGAATCTGCGGGTGCCAGACGTTGAGGATTTTGTCCACGGTCAACCTCGTCTCGACCTGCGTAAAGGCGTACCAGTCGCGGTTGTTGTCGTGGCCCGTGTAGTGGTGATAAAGCTCGGGCGGCGCGGTGCCTTCAGCCGGCGTGCCGAGCGTCTTCTGATACCAGTCGGCCACGATGTCAGTGCCGTCGGGGTTGAGCGAGGGCACGAGCAGCACGATCACGTTGTCGAGAATCTGCTGAATCTCGGGCGCGTTCGATGAAGCCAGCCGCCAGGCGAGTTCAGTCCCGGTGAACGTGCCGCCGACTTCGGTCGAATGAATGCTGCACGTGATGACGACGACGGTTTTGCCGCGCCTGACCAGGTCATTGAGAGTCTGCCCGGCGGGCGACTGGTCAGTCTGAATGAGACGCGGGTCGGCCAGTTTCGCCTGAATCTCTTTGAGCGTGCTGAGCTGTTTCAGGTTTTCCGGCGAACTGATGGTGGCCACGATGAAGGGCCTGCCGAGCGTCGTCTGCCCGAGCGTCTCGACTTTGACGCGGTTGCTGGTTTCGGCGAGCCGGTTGAAGTAAGCCACGAACTGTTCCCACTTCGCCAGCCTGCGATCTGTCCCGATCTTAAAGCCCAGCGCGGTTTCAGGCGCGGGAATTGCTTGATTAACGGTCGCATTGACGGCCCTCCCGGCCTGCGCAAAAACAGGCGAGGCGAGGGCCAGATAACAGCAGATGATCAGCGACAGGCGGCAGCGAGTGGTTTTCATGAGCGTATGTTCCCCGGTCAGTAGTGGCAGGTATTTAGCGGATAGGTTACGGGCCGACGATATTTTTTGCTTGCTTCAATCGTCAAATACCGTTAGCTTACCCCGCCGTTACTGATTGTTAACCCCCTGCCGCGGACTGTCAAATTAGTCCAGGATAAGCATCAAAAATAAACCACGATGATTCGACCCGCTTTTGTGAAACGGACTGTCGCTCTCGTAGTGACATTGCTCATCGCTGTCGGCGCGGTCCCGCTGCTGACGAAAAATAAAAACTTCGCCTGGTCAAGGAGTTTCGCGACTTTTACCCCCGCGACTGAAAAGAAATCGGTCGCCGAGCCGACTCCCACACCCAGGCGGCCCGATGATCCGCAGGCATTGATTGCATTCAGAAATCGTCTGATGTCCGAACAGCGTGAAGGCAATCAGCACGGCGTTTACATTGAGGCTCTCAACACCCATGAACCCATCGCCGCGTGGAACGAGCGCGAACTTTTCAACCCGGCGTCAGTCGTCAAGCTCGCGACCACGCTCGTCGCGCTCGAAAAGCTCGGCGCCGATTACCGCTTCCGCACCGAGTTCCGCGCGACCGGCGAAATTGACGCGCGCACCGGCGCGCTCAACGGCGATCTGATTATGCTCAGCGGCAGCGACCCCTCGTTTTCGATCCCCGACGCACAAAACGTCGGGGATGCCCTGCGACGCTCGGGGGTCAGGCGCGTGAACGGGAGTCTGGTGGTCGTCGGCCCGTTCACATGCAATCACAATTCACAGACCGACATCTCGGCCGGAGTCTTCCGCCGCCAGTCACGGCTCGCGCTGCGCGATAACACGCGCTTCGAGACTGACAAGTCGCCTTACAACGCGGCGAAGCTGCTGCTCGCGGTCGAGTCGGACACGCTGCTCCACATCCTGCAGCAACAGAACGCGCACAGCGTCAACTCGATGGCCGACTTCCTTGGCGATTACATCGGCGGGGTGCGGGCGGTCAGGGATTTTCTGGTCGAGAAAGCAGGACTGCCTGATCACGAAGTTTTCGTCATGCGGGCATCGGGGCTTGAGATCAACCGCCTGACGCCGCAGGGCACGGCCCGGATCCTGCGCATGCTGACGGAGTGGCTGCGCGCGCGCGGCTACAAGCTTGAAGACGTGATGCCCGTGGCGGGGGTTGATTACAGCACCCTGGCCGGACGCTTCACCGAGCCCGAATTTGCGGGCAGCGTGATCGCGAAGACCGGCACGCTGACCGAAACAGACGACGGGGCTGCGGCGCTCTCGGGCGTGGCGATGACGCGCAAGTACGGGCCGGTGCTGTTCGTCATTTACGACATGGCCGAGGGCCGGAGCGTCAGGCACCTGCGGCAGATGCAGGATGAGTTTCTGAAAAACCTGATGACCGAACTGGGCGGGCCTGCCGCGCTCGCCAGCCGTCTGGAACCCGCTCCGTCCGAATCCCTGCAAAGCAGGTTGATTCTGGCTGACAAAAATCCGTCGTGATCCGACCCTCGCGGGCGGCACGGCAGAACCCAGGCCGCCGGAATCTGTCGTCACGCGGCCCTGGAATCCTGCCCATCAAATAAATACCACTTCACAGGTTACCGGGTGAAATCTATTCACACGGCAATGTTCGTACCCCCCACCGGCATCCGAAACACACGAGACACCCTTCCGGGGCAATGACGTTGAATTATTGCTGAGGCCGCGGAAATCGCCGAACGTCTTCGGGAAGCGATTTCTCTCCATAGTGCGACGACCCGGAATACTGCTGGTGGAGTCGGTTGAGGTCCGATAAGCCGGCAGCTTGTCGTTGACTTTGCCGGAGACCGCAGTCGCAAGCCGGCAGCCTGTCGGACACTTCACAGAGGAGAATATCCATGCAAGTACGCGCACTTCAAACCAGCGATGAGTTCCAGCGCTATGCCGACTTCGGCAATGAGGTCTACCGGCAGAACCCGCACTGGGTGCCGCCCGACACACATCACCTCGTCCGCCTGCTCGACGGCGGGGCCCCGTACCGTGAACACGCGCAGGCGCAGGCCTTCTGGGTCGAGGAGAATGATCGTATCCTGGCGACCGTGACCGCCGTCGTGGATGAGAAGTTCAACCGCCACTGGCAGGAACAGACCGGGCACCTCGTCCTCTTTGAAGCGCTGCCCGGCCACGACGAAGCGGTAGTGGCGCTGCTCCGCACCGCCTGTGAATGGCTGCGTGAGCGACAAAGCGCTGCCGCCCGCTTCAATTTCCTGATCGGCTGGCAGATGCCGTTGACGATAGATGCTTACGAGGCCACGCCGTCCTTCCTGCACGGATTCAACCCGGCTTACTACCACTGCTGTGTCAAGAACGCCGGCTTTATGGCCGAGCGCGGCGTCGTGCAGTATCAGGTCGAGTTCACGCCCGAACTCGCGCGACGTTACGAGCAGATGGTCGAACTCGCCCGGCCGGCGGGCGTCAGCCTGCGCACGTGGGACTTTGAGCGGCTCGAAGAAGAGGCGGCACTCTTCACGCCGCTCTACAACGAAACTTTCTCCCGGCACTGGGGCGCGCCACAACTCACCGTACAGGAGATGTCGGAGCTGACGGTCGGCCTCAAAGACTTTCTCGTCCCCGAGTTCACTGTCTTTGCCGAAGCCGACGGGCAGACGGCGGGCGGGGTCTTCTCGCTGCCCGATCTGAATCAGGCCTTTCACCCGCTGCGCGGCAAATCCATCGAAGAGAACTTCGGCGAGTTTCAGAGCGCCCTCCAGAGCATTGACCACGGCATGCTGCTGGTCATCGGCGTGAAGGAGCCCTGGCGCGGGCGCGGCGTCAACCTGGCGATGGCGGCCCGGAGTTACCTGGCGATGATCGAGCGCGGCTACAGGACGGGCAGTTACACGGTTGTGCTGGATGACAACTGGCCGTCGCGCCGCACGGCGGAGAAACTCGGCTGCCGGGTGACGAGGAACTTCCTCACCTACCGCCGCGAACTGGCCTGAGGCGCGTCAGGCCGGCAGATCGCGAATTTCTTGCACGGGTCCGCACCCCGGGCAGCGTGACCACCTCACTGGCAGCTTTACTCGTCGGGAAACCTCCGTTAGGATGCTGGCCACGCGGTGGTGAAAAGCCGCTGCGCAAGCCGGAAGCTGGATTTCCAATTTGTCGCAGTAAGTCATGTCCCGGAAGGTTTCCCTCCCATCGTCGTTGGAGATTCGCCTGCTCGGGCCGTTCAGCCTGACCGTGGACGGCGGGCCGGTCATTGATCAGCGCTGGACACGCCGCAAGGCCAGACTGCTCGTTCAACTCCTCGCACTCCAGCCCCGTCATCAACTGCACCGCGAGCAGATTATGGAATGCCTGTGGCCGGAGCAGCCGCCGGAATCAGCCGCCAACAGCCTGCACAAAACGATCCACGCCGCCCGCCGCGCTCTGGAGCCGGCGCTCAAGGCGGGCTCGGAGTCGCGCTTTCTCATCACTCAGGGCGATCAGGTACTGCTGCGCGCGCCCGAGCGGCTGTGGATTGACGTGGATGAGTTCGAGCGGCAGGCGGCTGAAGCAATCGGCGGGGGCGACGTCGCCGGCTATGAAGCGGCGCTCGGGCTTTGCCGCGGCGAACTGCTGAGCGATGAGCCTTATGAGGACTGGGCCGCGAGGCGGCGCGAGCAGTTGCACGCCCTGCACCACGACCTGCTCGCCCGGCTCGCCGCGCTTTACGAACAGGACGGCCAGTACCAGCGGAGCATTGACCGCCTCAGGGAACTGATCGCAGGCGATCAGTCAAATGAAGAGGCACACCGGCGGCTGATGCGCCTCTATGGGCTCGTCGGCCGCCGGCATCAGGCGCTGCAGCAATACCGCCAGTGCTGCGAGGCGATGCGCCGGGAGCTGGACGCCGAGCCCGAACAGGCAACGACTGAGTTGCACGAACAGATTCTATCGGGACAGATTCAGCCTCTGCCCGCCGCGGAGACGGCCCCCGCCTTTGAGAGGGCCAGAGCCGTCGCTGCTGAACTCACGACCACGCGCCCCGCTGCTCGGGCGAATGATGCCGGCTTCGGTCATCCGTTTCCTGAACAGGAAAACAGCCCGGCGGGGCAGGAGGCCAACGGCTGGCAGGCACAAGGTCAGCTGAAATCTGCCGACCATCAGGTCGCCGAAATAATCACTGCCCGATCACGGCGACGATTCCCGCATCCGGCTATCGCGGCCGTCGCCCTGGCCGTGCTGGCGAGCATCGGCGCCGGAGTCTATCTCCTCGCCGGGCGGGGCGGGGCGATTGATTCCCTCGCCGTCCTGCCGTTCGTCAACGGGAGTAATGACCCGGACCTTGAGTACCTGAGTGACGGGATCACCGAAAACCTGATCAACCGCCTCTCGCAACTGCCCGGCCTGCGCCTCGTGCCGCGCAGCACTGTCTTCCGCTACAAGGGCCGCGAAGTTGATCCGCGCGAGGCCGGCCGTCAGCTCGGCGTCGGCGCGGTGCTGACCGGACGCATCACGCTGCGCGACGGCAGTCTGCACATTCAGGCCGAACTGACCGACGTGGCGCGCCGCTCGCAGCTCTGGGGCGAACAGTATAATCGCCGGCTGACAGACCTCATCGCGGTGCATGAGCTTCTGGCGCAGGAGGTCTCGGAGAAACTGCGGGTGCGTTCGCCTGCGGGCGGACAGCAACGACTGGCCAGACGATACCCCCGGAATCCCGAAGCCTGGCAGGCCTGGCTCAAAGGCCGTTACCTGTGGGACAAGCGGGACGCGGCGGGTTTCAGGAGAGCCGTCGAGTACTTCAATCAGGCAATCGCCTCAGACCCTGACTACCCGCTGGCGTGGGCGGGGCTGGCCGATTGTTACGCACTGATGGCTCAGCTCGGCGCGCTGCCGCCGCAGGAGGCTTATACCAAAGCCAAAGCGGCGGCGAAACAGGCGCTGCAGCTGGATGAGCAACTGGCCGAAGCCCACACTTCGCTCGCCCGGGTTCTCTTCTATTACGACTGGGACTGGGCGGGATCGGAGAGGGAATACCGGCGCGCGATCGAGCTTGACCCGGGTTATTCGACGGCCCATCAATGGTATTCGGTCCTCTTGTCCTACCTCGCGCGCCACGAGGAAGCCATCGCCGAAGCCAGACGCGCGCAGGAACTCGAACCGCTCTTACTCGCCGCCAACGGGGATCTGGTCAGGGCTTATTACCGCGCGCGCCGGTACGACCAGGCCATCGCGCATTGCCTGAAGATGCTTGAGCTGGACGCGCATGATTATTTCAAGCTCAACTATGACCTCGCTCTGGCCTATGAACAGAAAGGGCTCTATGACCAGGCCGTCGCCGCGCGGCTGAAAGCCCTGAACATCGGAGGCGGGACGGACTGGACGGCGCCGCTCAGAGATGCCTACGCGGCGTCAGGCTGGCGAGGTTACTGGGAGAAGGAGATTGAGCTGGTGACCAGGAAAGACTGGCAGAGATATGACCAGCCCTCCTTTTATCTGGCGCAACTCCACGCCCGACTCGGGGAGGGTGAGCGCGCCATCGAGTGGCTGGAAAAGAGCTATCAGGAACACGCCGACAAAATGGTGATGCTCAAAATAGACCCGCTCTTCGACAACCTCCGCGCAGACCCGCGCTTCCGGAATCTGCTGCGGCGCGTCGGCCTCTCACAGTAGCAATCCCTCACTTCTGACCCTTCCACCACAATTAATCCATCAGGAACCGGTTACCTGAAGACTGTGAATAAAACGGTACAGCAGGCCTCTTGCAAAAATGCCCCGGGCTTCAGAGCCGGCCGCCGCTCGTCATCCCTGAAAGTACTTTTGCAGGAGGTCTGCTGAATCGCGGTCGCTCACATTCCGTCCTGAGCCGCTTCACTGTTCCGACCTGAGTTCTCCCAGCAGGCGGCGAATGCGTTCAACCAGCGTGTCGCGGGCCTTGTTGTAATTCTCACCCACAGGCAGGTCATCGCCCCAGTGTTCGACCCGCACGCCGCCCGGGTAATCGTCAGGCAGCGTGCAGAAGGTGATCACACGCCTGGCGCCGACCAGATCGGCTTTGGAGATCTTCTTCGGCGCCCCCTCTCCCGGCGCCAGCCCGTCAGCCTGCAATCCCTGGACGGCCTTCGGCGAAATCTCACTGTCGGGATTCGTCCCCCGGGCGATGGCCCGCAGGTTCAGGTGCTGCTCTTCCGCCAGCCTGTTGAAGTGGGCCGCCGCCACGATGCTTTTGGCCGCCCCGTGTTCACACACGAAGACGACAATCGGCGTCTGGCCCGTCTCTTTTCCGCCACTCTGCTCTCGCACGCTCGCAGGTGGCTTGCTGACCTGCAGGTCGTCGAAGTGAATCACCGAATCCGCCTTCGTCCACAGCCCAACTTTGCCGGCCTCGGTGAAGGTGCCGTCCTCGACTTCGTAAAGCTTCAGGCCGTTGAACCAGACGGTGAAGAGGTTCCCATGCGCCGTCACGCGTAGCGTATTCCACTGCCCCGCCGGAACCTTCACCTTCTTTCCATAAGTCCGGCCCGAGCCCTTAAGCGGCAGGTCTTCGCGCTTGCCGTTCTGAACCTTGTAGAGGACGACGTTGTCTTCGAGTGCGTTCGCGCGGACGATGTAGTAGTTGTCCTTGTCGCGGTAGCGCCACACGATGCCGCCGCCCTGATCCTCCTGGCCGGAGATCGCTTTGATCCTCGCGCTGATGTCGGCATCCTTCACCGTCAGGCCGTCGAAGACGCAGACCGGGAAACGGTAGCCGGTCTTGTCCGCGTCGGTCTGGGCGAGGACATTGCCGGTGCCATCCTTCACGACGACCCAGACTCCGGGCCTGCCCCTGCCGGTCAGAGCGGTGGTGAAGCCTTCCGGCGGCTCACCGGCTTTGTCCTTGTCAAAGTTGATGGTGATGGTCTGCGCCTGCACGCTCGCGATGATGAGCGGAAATAATGTGACGAACAAACAGATTGCTGATTTCATCGGATCTTCTCCTTTCAGAAGCGGAACGTGTACTGAATCTTCCCGGCCAGTTTCGTCCCCGCGGGACGGAAATGCAGGCCGCCTCGCTCGTCCTGCAGCCAGCCCTGATTGAAGACCAGAAACAGGTCATTGCCCGGGCGGATGATCCATCGCACGCGGCCCTGCCAGCCCAGGTTGCGCGATTCGTTGTCGAACTGCACGAGGCTCGAGAAGGACAGGAACGGCGAGAATGAGTAACTCGTCCGCAGCTCGAAAATCCGCGCGACGAAACTGCCCTCCCGGAGCCGCACGAAGGTCTGATCCAGACCCAGCCTGATCTGAAAGTGCGGCGCGACCTTGTACCCGAAACCCGTCTCGAACTGATCGGCATGCCCCGAATAGAAGCCGCCGAACCACCAGGCGAAGTCGGCCTGCCAGCGGCGCTTCGACGCGGAGTTGAGTTCAAGGCGAAAGCGATTGAAACGATAATCGCCCGCCGGCAGCTTCAGCCCGTCAACAATCTCGAACGGCTGGAAGAGCCGCTCGAACGTCGGGATGTAGTTGAACTCGAGATGCTCGCCCGAATTCAGCTCGTAGTTGATCGGCGCCGTGAAAAGGCGCCAGCTCTCGACCCGGCCCGTCTCGGGCCGCGTGTAGCGCGTGAAGAAGAATTCGTGGAACATCTGCCGCACGTTGAGGAAATGTGTCGGGCGCGGATCGAACTCGGCATTGATGGTGAGCTTGTTGACGTTCGAGCGCGCGACGAAACCGAGCGCCGGGTTGAACTCGCCGCCGATGTGCTGCCAGCCCACGCGCCCGGCAAAGAGGTCGTTCGGATAGCTCACGGAGAAGCCGTAAGAACTGTCGTCGCCCTTCACTCCCTCGTTCCGGCTTTTGAGGCCGAAAAGATCAACCGCGAAGTTCTGGTCTTTGCCGAGAAAGTGCGCGGTTGCCAGATGCAGGTCGCCGCCGAAAGTGCGGCTCGTCCTTTTGTCAGCGGGGTTGCCTTCGGTGAAGATGCCGCCGACGTAAGATTGTTTGAAGAGATTGCGTTTGACGCGGCCCACGAAGAAGTTCTTCGCCTCAGTAAAAGCGGTCTCGCGCGTGCGCACGCCAAGCAGGCCGACGTCGTAGCGCCCGACTTTGCCGGTCAGCTTCGTCCCCGCCAGGATCGGCACTTCCTGCCCCGACAGCAATCCGATGGTTCGGCTGAAGAACGGAATGACGTCGGGGACGCTGCTGCCCGAAGGGTTCGAGAAACTGAACGCGCCCGCGTTTTCGAGAAAGAACGCGCGCTTTTCGGGGAAGAAGAGCGAGAAGCGCGTCAGGTTGATCTGCCGGCTGTCCACCTCGGTCTCGGCGAAGTCAGTATTGAACGTGGTCGTCCATTTCAGGTTCGGCGTGATGTTGTAGAAGATTTCGCCGCCGCCTTTGCCCGTCACCGTGTCGTTGCCCGCGAGGCTGTCACGCGACCAGCGGCCCGCGAAATACGGGCGGATGTCCAGTCCGCGCCCCTGTTCGATCTCGCCGGAAAGCTCGACCTCGCCCGCTTCGGAGACCTGGTTGAACTTCAGATCGAGGCGCGCGCCCGCCCAGCGGTCTTCCTCAATCCGGCGCTTGATCGTGCGCGAGAAATTGAAGCCCCACACGTTCTGATTCCGGTTGAAGCCAAGGCTCTTGAACGGAATCTCGAACTCCGCCGCCCAGCCGCGATCAGACCTGCGGGTCTTCACCGTCCAGACGGCGTCCCAGTCCCTGTTCGGGGAGTTGTTCTCGATGATCAGGCCGTCAACGAGCGCGCCCAGGGGGTTCGTGGCGAAATAGAAGGCGTTGCGGCGGTCATGAAAGGTGTCAATCAGAATCTCAATCGAATCGTCGGCGGTGAGGGTCGAGTCGCGGGCCATCTGCGTGCCGATGATGCGGCCCGGCTCCGAATCGAAGCAGGTGACGCCGATGTAAAGATGATGCGCGTCACAGAACAATCTGACTTCGGTTCGTTCGCTTGCCCGGGCGCCCTGTCGGGGCTCGCGCTGGGTGATCTCGCCGATTGGCGCGGCCCTGGCCCAGTCCGGCTCGTCGAGCGCGCCGTCAATCGTGATCCTGCCGGTCGCGCGCGGGACGATGACGCGTTTATGTTCATCAGCGGCAGCCGGCAGCGGCAGGAGTAAAACAACTGCGAGTGCGAATATCGCGGCGCTGCCGGACTGGCCTGATCGCTCTGACATCAGACTCCCTTACTGGGTTTCGTAGACGCGAACTTCAGCTGACTGTCCGCCGCGGCGGGGTACGGCCAGATAGAGCCGTCCGAGTGCGGGGACGAAAAGTGAAGTGCGTGCGCCCGCCGCGGTCGGGATTCTGGCCATCGGCTGGTACTTGTCGGCATCGAGCCGGGCAAACACGCTGATGAAACCTTCGCCGCCCGACATGTAGACGCGCCCGTTCTTTGCGTCGTAAAAGACGTCGTCCGTATCCCCGGCGCATTCCACCTGCGCGACCACTTTGCCTGAGTCGGTGTCGAGAACGAGCAGGCGCGCGGGCTGGCGGCAGCCGATGAACAGACGGTGATGAGCTTCATCGAGCGCCATCGGGTAATTCGCGGCGGCCTGGGTGACGGGCCATTGGGCGACGACCGCGCGCTGATTGCGGTCAATCACCGCGACCTGCTTCGCCTTCGGGATGTTGACGAAGATGCGCGATCCCGATTGCTCAAGCGAGAATGCTTCAGGGTGCGCAGGCAGCCTGATCTCGCCAACAATCTTTCCGGTCAGAGCCTCGAAGATCCCGATGGCCCCGTCACCGTAACCCACATAAAGCAGCTTCGTCGCCGCGTCGTAACGCAGGTTGTCGGCGTCGCCCGAGAATTTTGCGCCCCGCAGCGGCGCGAGCGAATCGGCGGCGAACGCCTCACACCTGCCGTTGCCGCCGTTGGCGACATACACGGCGCCGGCCTCGGGGACGAAAGCTACGCCCTGGGGTTCATGCAGCCCTTTGACCGAATGAATCACCCGGCCCGCTGTGAGGTCAATCACCTCCAGCGTGTTGTTGCCGAGCGCCGCCAGAAAGAGGCGCTGGCTCTGGAGGTCCGCGGCCAGATGGTCAATGCGCCCCTCGACGGCGGGCAGCGCGATGGTCTGCACCAGACGCAGCGGCGTCTTCTCCTGCGTCGGCGTGTTCACACAGGTCGCCAGGGCGGGGACGAGCAGACAGGGAATGAGCAGTAGTTTTTTCATCACAGCTCCTCAACGTAACGCCGCGTAGGCTTTTTGCGCGCTCACGAAACGGCGGTTGACCTCCTCCCAGTTGACGTTCTGCATGAACGCGTCAATGTATTTCGCCGCCGCCGCGCCGTAATCCATGTGGTAAGCATGCTCATACATATCGAGCGCGAGCAGCGGGCGCGAGAAAGGCGCGTTGTGCATGTGATCCCACGACCAGTAGTTATGCAGCTCGCCGGTGTGGAAGTTGTGAGCGAAGATTACCCAGCCCGACCCGCCGCCCAGCGCGTTGCCGGTCCTTTTGAATTCCGCCTCCCACTGATCATAACTGCCGAACGCCTGTTTGATCGCATTGAGAACGTCGCCGCCCGGCTTGCCGTCGCCGCCGAGGTTGGCGAAGTAATGCTCGTGCAGCACGACCGAGCCAGTGCGGACGAGTTCTTCGCGCTTGAGGTCGCCGTAGACATAGGGGGGCAGATCCTTATCGGCGAGCATCGCGGCGAGTCGCTGCTCGACGGCATTGAGCGCCTTGACGGCACCGCCGTAGTTGTTTTCCCAGTGCGACCGAATGAGCTTTTCGGAAATGCCCCTGAGTTTCGCCGCGTCGAACGGCAACGGCTTCGGCTGGTGCTGTCCGGCAAAAGCGCCCGCGGCAGCCTGAGCTTCGGTATTTGTCAGACCGGACAGCGTGATTCCCGCGCCGCCAGCAATCAGAGTTCCCACTGCTTCACGTCTCGAAAGTTTCTTCATTGCTTTTCTCCTGCTGAATTGATCATCCCTTGTTTATTTGATGGGGGGCTGTTTCGCCGTCGTGGGGGCGCCGTCCGCGTGGCAGTTCGACACGGAAGCGGCTGCCTCCGCCTTCGGTGCTTTCCACGGTGACCTGACCTCCGTGCGCGGTGACGATTGATTTGACTATCGCGAGGCCGAGCCCCGTGCCCCCCATCTGCCGCGAGCGCGCCTTGTCCGCGCGGTAGAACCGCTCGAAGATGTGCGGCAGAGCTTCAGCCGGAATGCCGACGCCGTTGTCCTCGACTTCCAGCACGGCATTGCCGTCCATCATTCCGACTTTCACGGTGACCCGGCCGCCCGCGGGCGTATACCTGGTCGCGTTGTCCACCAGATTGACGACGACCTGTCTGAGCCTTGCGCGGTCGCCTTCGATTTCAACTTTTCCGCCCGCTTCGCAACCGAGCGTGATGTTTCTGTCTTCGGCGAGCAGGCGCATCTGCTCAGTCGTGCCGGCGGCGAGTTCCGCCAGATCGAATCTGACCCACTCCATCTGCGCCTCACCAGCATCGAGCCGCGAAATCGCGAGCAGGCTTTCGACAATCCGGCTCAGGCGCTCCGTCTCTTCCAGCGCGCTGCCAATCGTCTCGCCGACTTCGGGGTTGAGTTGCGGCTTCTGCGCGGCGGCTTCCAGTTCGCCCCGCAGCACCGTCAGCGGCGTCCGCAGTTCGTGCGACGCGTCAGCCGTGAAGCGCCGGATGTACTGAAACGACTCCTCCAGCCGCGCGATCATCCGGTTGAGCGCCGCCGACAGCCGTTCGAGTTCGTCGCCGGTTCTGGCGACCGGCAGCCGCTGACTGAGGTTGCGGGAGGTGATCAGTTCCGCGCCGCGCGTGATCTCATCCACCGGGTTGAGCGCCTGCCGCAGCAGCAGCCACCCGCCGCTGATCGCGACGATCAACGTCAGCGGGAGTCCGAGCGCCAGCGCGAGCAGCAGGCCGTAGAGTACCGCCTCGACCTGCTCGTCAGGCGCGCCGACTTCGATCAGAAAGCGCTGGCCCGTCCGTTCGGTGAAAGGGTGTGTGTAGATCATCAGATCACTGCCGGGCAGATGCTCCTCGCGCACGAAATCCTGGTTGACCGGCGCGCCGGGCAGAGAGACGGCTGACGGGTCGAAATGGCTTTCCTTCGGCCTGCCCGAAACGTAAAGCACGCTGCCGTTGGCCCGCGTCACCCGGACAAAGCGATTATTCAGCTCCGGCGCGTAGTGTTCGTTGATCTCGCTGACGACGTAGCCCTCGCCGCCGGTGACGACGTCCGCCAGAAAGCTCTCGCCGATCTGCCGCGCCTGCCTGCCGAGTGATTCGTTGAGCGACTGATTCAGGTAATGGCGGAGTCCGACCCAGGTTGATGCGCCGAAGAGCAGGGTCAGCAGCGCGAGCAGACCCGCGTACCACACAGTCAGCCGGAAGCGGATTGAGCGCGTGTTCATCCCGCCCCCTCGTCGCTGATCGCGTAACCGACCCCGCGCACCGTGCGGATCAGTTTGCGCTCGTGCGGGTCATCCACCTTGCCCCTCAGGTGCCGGACGTAAACGTCCACTATGTTCGTCGCCCCGTCGAAGCTCTGGTCCCAGACGTGTTCGATGATCATCGTGCGCGACAGCACCCGGCCCGCGTGTGTCATCAGGTATTCCAGCAGCGCGTACTCCCTCGCCGTGAGTTCGATCCGCTGCCCGGCGCGCCTGACCTGTTGAGTCAGCCGGTCAAGCTCCAGATCGGCGACCTTCAGCACGTTCGAGCGACTGACCGCCCCGCGCCGCAGCAGGGCTTTGGCCCTCACCAGCAGTTCCGCGAAGGCGAAGGGCTTGGTCAGGTAATCGTCGGCCCCGATCTCGAAGTGTTCCACCTTGTCGCCGAGCGCGTCGCGCGCCGTGAGGACGAGTACCGGGACGTGTTCGTCCCGCGCGCGAATCTGCCGCAGCACGGCCGTCCCGCTTTGTTCCGGCAGCATGAGGTCGAGAATGATCAGGTCGTACTGGTACGCCGCCGCCAGTTCGACGGCGCGCCTGCCGTCGCCGGCAACATCAACCGCGTACCGCTCCGCCTCCAGACCGCGCCGAATGAACCGCGAAACTTTCTCCTCGTCCTCGACCAGTAACAGACGCATGGCGTGCCTTCCCCCGCAGACAGGCTAACAGACCCGGATTAAAGCCGGATGAATGCCGGATGAATAATTATTCAGAGTGGTGATTGAGTTTCGACGAACGCGCAAATTCAGTGTCACTGCGATTGCCTGATGGCTGCCCCGAAATGCTCTGAATGTCGAGCGGGACTTTTTTGAGCCAGCGTTTGAGCAGCTCAGGCTGTTGCCGGATTCGCGCGAGGATCGCGTCAATCTCTTCGGGCGAAAAATAGTTGCGCCGCTTCTCCCCGAGCTTTTGCGGCGGCACATGCCGGTAGAGCCAGCGGCGATATTCCTTCAGCCCTTCCCCGTAGCCGCGGGCAATCGCCTGCAAATCCGTCCACCTTTCAAACCGCGCCGTGTATTTTTTTGAAGTCAGCCGGATCAGTCCGAGCAGTTCGAGCCGGTTCCGCTGCCGGAACCAGACGATGTGCCCGAGTTCGTGGGCGATGATCGCCCGCACGCCGGCTTCGGGCGCCGCGAGACTAAAGACCGCCGGGTTGACTTTGATCAGATAGCGCATGCGCCGCCCGGCGAGGAAGTGCGGAATGCTGAAGCGGGTGCGGAAGTAATCCGCCTCGCTGTCGAGCAATTCCACTTTGATTGAGGCATCCTTGAGTTCCGGGAAGGAAGCCGCGCGGATCTCTTCCACGAGCGACCGGGTCCGTTCGAGCGCCAGGCGGCCCGCGTCGTCGGGCAGGGGAGCAGTGCTTTCACCCTTCGCGGCGAATGAGGCTGAAACGAACAGCGGGATGATGAGTGGCAGGAACCATCGCGGCATGCGCTTATTATGCTGACGGGTTGGAGACAAGTCTAACCGCCAGTCACAATGCCGGGCGGTTCCGATTTCGCGACCGGCTGCGGGCCGAACCTGATCTGCCCGGCAGCTTACGTGAAGCGCAAGCGTGAAATCATCGCGTCTGGTATTATTGATTCGACTGATTACAGCATCAAAGGTGAGTTCGTGAGGGATGCGCTGACAGGGGCGAAGTAACCCGCGGCGCCCGGGAATCTGCTGGAGAAGGATTAGTGAGAGCCCTGAGATTATCCACCTGCATGGCAGAGAATTCCGACTTCATCTGCCGTGGCATCGCCGATTACCTGTCCGCGCGGCTCGACGCGCCGGTCGAACTCGTCAACGACATCCCCTGGCAGGAGCGCGAACGGCTGCTCGATGCCGGGGAGATTCACCTCTGCTGGATCTGCGGCCTGCCTTATATCTGGAAAGCCGACCGGCCCGATTCGCCAATCGAACTGCTGGCCGCGCCCGTCATGCGCGGCGAGCGCTACCGGCAGCGCCCGGTCTATTTTTCAGATATCGTGGTTCATCGCGACAGTAATTTCAGATCATTCGCTGACCTGCGCGGCGCCGTGTGGGCTTACAACGAACCGCACTCACATTCCGGATACAACCTGATCGCTTACCACCTGGCGACGCAGGGCGAGAGCTGGGGTTACTTTGGCCGGGTGATCGAATCCGGCGCGCATCAGGTATCGCTGCGGATGATCTTCAGCGGCAAAGTGGATGCTTCGGCAATTGACAGCACGGTGCTGGAACTGGAATTGCGGCGGTCGCCGGAAATAAATTCGCGGCTTCGCGTGATTGAGACGCTGGGGCCGAGCCAGATCCCGCCGTTCGTGGTTCTGAAAAGCCTGCCGCTCGGATTGCGCGAGAAGCTGCGCGAATTGTTGCTTGAGATGCACCTTGATCCGATGGGAAACAGCCTGCTGCTGAGGGGGCCGGTCGCCCGCTTCGTTGAGGTTGCCGACAGTGATTATGACGGTATTCGCGAGATGGCCCTGGCCGCCGAACAGGCAGTGTAAAGAAGGGGTACGCATGTTTTCATCATCCGATTCTTCATCAGCCTCAGTGACAGCAAAAACTACTGCGGACTCTCTCGAAGCACGCTATCAGGATATCCGGCGGGCGACCGAACGACTGACCGCGCCGCTTTCCGCCGAGGACTGCGCCGTGCAGTCAATGCCCGATTGCAGCCCGGCCAAATGGCACCTGGCGCACACGAGCTGGTTCTTTGAAACGTTCGTGCTGGAACGCGAGCTGGCTGGTTACCAGCACTTCAACCCGGCCTTCCGCGTGCTGTTCAATTCCTACTACAAGACCGTGGGCGAACAGTACGCGAGGCCGCAACGCGGATTGCTGACGCGACCGGGGCTGGATGAAGTGATGAAGTATCGCAGGTACGTTGACAATCATCTGATGAAGCTGTTCAGAGAGAGAGGGGCCGTCACCGGGCGGCTGGCCGCTGTCCTCGAACTCGGCCTGCAGCACGAGCAGCAGCATCAGGAACTGATCCTGACTGACATCAAGCACCTGCTCTCATTCAACCCGCTGCACCCGGGTTACCGCGACAACAATGCCGATGATGCAGTCGCCCAGGCGTTGCGCTGGCACCGTTACGAAGAGGGCATCCGCCGGATCGGGCACGACGGCGACGGGTTCTGTTTTGACAACGAGCAGCCGCGCCACCGCGTGTTTATCGAAGCCTTCGAGCTGGCTTCACGCCCGGTCACGAACGGCGAGTATCTTGAATTCATCAGGGACGGCGGTTATGAGCGCCCGGAGTTGTGGCTGTCAGACGGCTGGAATTCGGTGCAGAGCTTCGGCTGGCAGGCGCCGCTCTACTGGCAGCGGCAGGATGATGATTATTTCGTGTATACGCTGTCCGGCCTGCGCGCACTGAACCCCGATGAGCCGGTCTGTCACGTCAGCTGTTACGAAGCCGATGCTTATGCGCGCTGGGCCGGGGCGAGGCTGCCGACGGAAATGGAATGGGAAGACGTGGCCTCAGGCCTTCCACTCGAAGGCAACTTCGTCGAAAGCGGACGGCTGCACCCCGCGTCCCTCGCCGCGCGGCGCGAAACATCATCACCCGCGCAGATGTTCGGCGACGTCTGGGAATGGACCGGCAGCCCTTACTCGCCGTACCCAGGGTTTCAGCCGCTGGCGGGCGAGCTGGGCGAATACAACGGCAAATTCATGTGCAACCAGATGGTGCTGCGCGGCGGGTCGTGCGTCACGCCGCGCTCGCATATTCGGGCGAGTTATCGTAACTTCTTCCCGCCCGCTGCGCGCTGGCAGTTCAGCGGCATTCGCCTCGCGCGCGACGTGCATCCCCCAGCAAAGTAATCAGTACCCTGACATCTGACGAAGTATTCAACCTTACTCATCACACCGGATTGTGTGGGGAGACAATTTCTTCAGCGCCGGAGGCGCGCAATGTTTATAGCCTCGATGGAAAAAAAAACATTCCCAGCTCCGTCAGGAGCGACATCCCTGATTGCAGATGTCGCTCCTGACGGAGCTGGGGCGGTTTCCTGAGACGGTTTGCTATAAACATGCCGCGCCTCCGGCGCTTGGGAACTGCTGGCCCACAAAATCCGATGGCATCAGCAACCTTGCAGTAACCGGCATAAGGAGACTGGCAAATGACCAAAGGTTCGTTCCACCTTTTCATAATGATTGGCCTGCTGGCCTTCACGATTCAACTCGCTTCCTGCGCGCAACCGGAGGAGAAAAAAGCGACCGTGACTGCTGACAAATCATCCCCGACCGCCTCTGCGGAAAAGCCCGCGAGCCCCGATGCGGTTAAGATCGTCCGGCTCGATCCCGCCTTCGATAAACTCATTCCGACCGGCGCGAAGGTCGAGAAACTCGCCGACGGCCACAAATGGACTGAGGGGCCGGTGTGGAATCGGAAGGAGAACTATGTGCTTTTTTCCGACATCCCGAACAACGCCATCGTCAGGTGGCAGGAGGGCCAGGGCGAGAGCATCTTTATGCAGCCGAGCGGTTACACCGGCAAAGATCCTTTCGACGGCAAGGAGCCGGGCACCAACGGCCTGACTTACGATTCACAGGGCCGCCTCGTCGCCTGCGCCCACGGCGACCGGCAGGTCGTCAGGCTTGAAGATGATGGGAAGAAGAGAACGACGCTGGCCGATAAGTACGAGGGCAAGCGGCTCAACAGCCCGAACGATCTGGTCTACAAATCGAACGGCGATCTTTACTTCACCGACCCGATCTACGGCCTGCCCAAAGGCGCGGACGACCCCAAACGCGAGCTTGATTTCTGCGGCGTCTATCGCCTGGACACCAAAGGCAAGGTTACGCTGTTGACCAAAGAGATCACGCGGCCCAACGGCATCGCCTTTTCGCCCGACGAAAAGACTCTCTACGTCGCCTGCTCCGATCCGGAAAAGGCGGTCTGGATGGCTTACGACGTGAAAGCTGACGGGACGCTTGAGAAAGGCCGCGTCTTCTTCGACGCGACCGCCTGGGCGAAGGAGAAGAGGCCGGGGCTGCCCGACGGGATGAAGGTGGATAAGGACGGCAACCTGTGGGCGACGGGGCCGGGCGGGGTTCACGTTTTCTCGCCCGATGGCAAACACCTCGGTACGCTCGACACCGGAGTGCCGACTGCCAACTGCGCTTGGGGTGAGGATGGCTCAACGCTTTACGTCACGGCCAACACGACCCTGTTGCGCGTCAAAACCTCGACCAAAGGCAAGGGCTACTAGCCTCTGCCTGAATCGGCCATCGCATGAAATCTCCTTCAATCTCTGAACGCCCTGTGGCGCTCGTGACGGGAGCGTCACGCGGCATTGGCAAAGGCATCGCGATTGAGCTGGCGCGCGCCGGTTACGACCTGATGATCAACTACGCGTCGAATGAGGCGGCGGCGGAAAAGGCATCTGCCGAAGTGCTGGCCGCGAGCAGCCACGCTGATGCGCGGGTCAGGATGTGTCGCGCCGATGTTTCAGGCTCGCGCGACCGGCAGCGGCTGCTCGCGGCCACGCGCAGGCAGTTCGGGCGCCTCGACCTGCTCGTCAACAACGCGGGCGTGGCGCCCGAAAGGCGCGTTGACCTGCTCGAAGCGACCGAAGAGAGCTTTGACCGCCTGATCAGGATCAATCTGAAAGGCCCGTACTTCCTGAGCCAGGCGGCGGCGCGCTGGATGATCGAACAGCGGGCTTCGCGCGGTCTCGCGGATTATAGCCCCGCGATTATCAACATCACTTCGATCTCGGCTTACACGGCATCGCCCGAGCGCGGCGATTACTGCGTGGCCAAGGCGGGGCTCGCGATGATGACCAGCCTTTACGCCACGCGCCTCGCCGCCGAGGGCGTCAACGTTTACGAAGTCAGACCGGGCGTCATCGCGACCGATATGACTTCGGGGGTGAAGGAAAAGTACGACCGACTGATCGGCGCCGGCCTGACGCCGATTGCGCGCTGGGGCACGCCCGAAGACGTCGGGCGCGCGGTCGCGGCGATTGCACGAGGGTTGTTCCCATTCTCCACGGGAGAAGTCATCAACGTTGACGGCGGCTTCCACCTGCGCCGACTTTGAATCAAACAGCAAACACTGAGACAGGGTTCAGGAATTGACTCCGGCCATTATTTTATCCTGTAAATCCTGCCCGTTTATTTATTACAATGCCGAGCTTCGATGTGCCCCGCCAGACCTGTTATGACCCGGAAAATGATCATAGACACCGACACGGCTTCCGATGACGCCGTGGCGCTGCTGATGGCCCTGCGGACTCCCGACATCGAAGTCGAGGCGATCACCATCGTCGCGGGCAATGTGGAAGTGAAGCAGGGCAGTATCAACGCGCGGTATACGGTCGAGCTGTGCGGCAAAAGTGTTCCGGTTTACGAGGGCGCCACCGTGCCGCTCGCCTGCGAGCCTTTCCGGGCCACCTTCTTTCACGGCGAAGACGGGCTGGGGAATATGAATTACCCTGCGCCCGCGTCACCGCCCGCCCAGGGGCACGCCGTTGACGCGATCATTGAAACCATCAGGGCGAATCCGGGCATCGTACTCGTGACGCTCGGGCCCCTCACGAACGTCGCGCTGGCCATCTCCAAAGCGCCCGACATAGTCAGACACGTCAGCCGCTGCGTGGTGATGGGCGGCGCGGCCTGCACGGAGGGCAACATCACGCCGGCGGCCGAATTCAACATCTGGTGCGACCCTGAAGCCGCGCGCATCTGTTTCCGCTCCGGACTGCCGATTGAAATGGTCGGCTGGGAACTGTGCCGGGGCGAGGCGAATCTGAAAGACGAAGACATCAGGCACTGCCGGGAAGTCATTAACACGCCGCTCGCGCATTTCGTGATTGACTGCAACGCGTCGGCGCTGCGGGCCAATCAGGAACATTTCGGCGAGGTGGGAATCCCGCTGCCCGACCCCGTGGCGATGGCGGTGGCGATTGACCCGGCCATCTGCACCAGAAAAAGCAGCCATTACGTCGAAGTCGAATGCGACGGGACGTTCACGCGGGGGATGACCGTCGTGGATAAACTCAACGTCGCCCTCTCCGCCCCGAACACCATCGTCTGGCAGCCTGTGACAGGCAAAGGCTGGCCCCACATCACGGTTTGCTGGGAAATTGACATTAACCGCTGGAAGGAGCTGCTCTTCAGCACACTACACTGAACATATGTCTGAAAACAAAACTCTGCTTACGAACGTCGAACACGCCTTCAATTTCGCGCAGCACCAGGTGCGCGCGCTCATCGAACGCGACCCGGGCTTCTACCCGCTCTACACCGACGGCGGGAAGTGGCGGCACTCGAAGCCGGCCTGGACTCACTGGTGCGACGGGTTCCTGCCCGGAATGATGTGGATCTTTTACGAAGAAACGGGCGACCCGGCCTGGCGCAAATCAGCCGAGGAATATTCGCTCGCGCTCGAACACCGCAAGGACGACCGCGAAGTCCATGACCTCGGCTTCATCTTCTGGCACGGCACCTACCGCCGCTGGTACGAGGCGACCGCCCGCGAGGGCCGGGCCGAGGAGTCGCTCAAGGATGTGGTCGTTCACGCGGGCCGCACGATGTCGCTCAGGTTCCACGAAAAGGCCGGCTGCCTGCGCTCGTTTCACGGCGAGGATTCCAACTTCATCGACATCATGATGAACATCGGAGTCGTGTTTTACGCCGCGCTGGAAACGAATGACCGCGCCCTGCTCGAACTGGCGCGCCGTCACTGCCTGACCACGCGGCGGACGCTCGTGCGCGGCGACGGCAGCACTTCGCACGAGGGCATCTTCGATCTGGATACGGGCGAATTCCTCAAGCAGACGACCCAGCAGGGTTACCGCGGCGATTCGTGCTGGTCGCGCGGGCTGGCGTGGTCGTTGTATGGTTTCGGGACCTGCTACCAATTGACGAAAGACCCGACCTGGCTCGAAGTCGCGCAACTCAACGCAGATTACTGGGTCGCGTATGTGCCGAACGAAGGTGAGCAGGCCGGGATAGCGCCCTGGGATTTCGACGCGCCCGAAGGCGGGGAACTCAGCCGTTCGCAGGTTGACACGAGCGCGTCGGCGATTGCGGTGACGGGGCTGCTCAACCTCGCCCGAGCTTCGACGAGCGCGGCGCGGCGTCAGGCTTACCGCGACTGCGCGCTGCGGACGATGCGTTCGCTCGTGACGAATTACCTGGGTGAAGGCGACGACGGATGGGAAGGTATTCTGCGCGGCGGCGTCTATCACATCCACAAGGATTTCGGCGTCAACGAATCGGTGATGTGGGGAGAATTCTTTTTCGTCGAGGCGTTGCAGCGGACGCTGCGGCTCCTGCGCGCGTAATCAGCAACTCACGCAATCGCAGGAGGGCTGGCATTCTCCATTACTGTACAGGTTGCTGCCGGCGTTTTCAGGCATCAGGATCATCCTTCTGACAGTAATGGAGAATGGATAATTGAGAATGGAGAATGCCAGCCCTCCTGATCCACCGACCGTCAAACCTTCCCGCCGATAAACTGCGCCATTACCAGCACACATTGCGTCTTGCGCAAGCGAATCAGTACCGCGAGCGGTAGCGAGCGTAGCTCCCGGTCAATAGCTTGCTCCGGGAGCTACGCTCGCTACCGCTCGCGGTACTGATTCGCTTGCCAGTCCCGCGGCCCGGTTGCTAACCTCACACTCCGTTACATCAGAGATCAAAGCCATGCTGAACCGTGAACGTGTGCCAGCTTACCTTGCCTTTGCCACCGTCTGCCTCTGCTGGGGGACGAATTTCCTCGCGATCCGGGTGGCGATTGAAACACTGCCGACGCTCCTGCTGACCGGGCTGCGGTTTGCGATTGCGGGCGGGCTGCTGGCGGCCGTCTGCCTGCTGACGAAACAAAGTCTGCCGCGGAAGAAATCCGAATGGCGGCGTCACGCCGTGATCGGCACGATGATGATCGGCGTCGGCTCGCTCGGCGTGGTCTGGGCAGAGCATTACATCACCAGCGGGTGGACGGCGCTGCTGCTCTCGACGGGGCCTTTCTGGATGGTGCTGACGGAATCGCTGCGCGGCAATCACCGGCAGGTCACGCCTTTCAAGCTCGCCGGGATCGTCATCGGCTTCGCAGGCGTCGTGCTGCTGGTCGCGCCGAAATTCGGTGGCCAGGCATTCGATCCGATGTTTTTCGCGGGAGTCGCGGTGTTGCAATTCGCCTGCATCGCGTGGAGCATCGGCTCGGTCTGGTCGAAGTACGGGGCGTTTGAAGCGCCGCCGTTCGTGGCGTCGGCGATCCAGATGCTCGCCGGCGGCGTCACGCTCTGCCTGATTGGATTGCTCGCCGGCGAGGCGTCACACTTTTCATTCACCACGCGCACCTTCGCGGCTTTCGCCTTTCTGACGGTCTTCGGCTCGCTGGGGGCTTATTCGGCCTACGTTTACTCGCTCTCGAAACTCAGCACCATCACCGTTTCGCTCTACGATTACGTCGTGCCGGCCATCGCGGTCGTGCTGGGCTGGCTCGTCCTGAGTGAGCCGGTCGGCTGGCGCACGTGGCTTTCACTGGCGCTGATTACTTCCGGCGTCGCCTTCGATAAAATTCTGAGCAGATGGTTTTCCCGAGGAGCTTCACTCATTGTTCGACCGGTTCAGGAGGAACCATGACTATGCACATTCAATTCCCCTTCAGAGTGCCGTCACTGCTGTTCGCCGTTTCAATTCTCGCCATCATCACATTCGCCCAGCAGCCCGAAGCGAGGCCGCCCGAAGACCCGACGCAGCAGCGGATCCGCGCGCTCGAAGAGCAGTTGCGTTTTATGGACCAGCGGCTCGGCAAGCAGATTGACGAACTGATGATGTTCGATCAGCTCGCCGAGCTGGCCACGGTTGACAAGGTTCGTTACACCGGCCCGCCCCCGGCGGTGATTCCCAACAAGACGGCGCAGGGCGCGGGCAACCCGGTCATCGTCACGGCTTACACTTTCATCCCGAAGAAGGTGTCGGGAAAGCTTCCGCTGATCGTCCTGGTTCATGGTGGAGTCCATGGCGATTTCAACTCGAGCAACGTTCACGTCGTCCGCGAGCTGGTCGAGCAGGGGTACGCCGTCATCGCCACCGATTACCGCGGCAGCACCGGCTACGGTCGCGAATACTGGCGGCAGATTGATTACGGCGGGATGGAAAATGAAGACGTCTTCGCGGGCAAGCAGTGGATGATCGAGAACCACCCCGAGATTGACCCCGAACGGGTCGGCATCATCGGCTGGAGCCACGGCGGGATGATCACGCTCTGGAACGTCTACCAGCACCCGCAGGATTACAAGGTCGCTTACGCCGGCGTGCCGGTGAGTGATCTGGTCGCGCGGATGGGTTACAAGGGCCAGGGCTACCGCGACCTCTATTCGGCGCCCTACCACCTGGGCAAGACTGCCGAAGAGAACGTCAACGAATACAGGCGCCGCTCGCCTGCGTGGAACGCCGAGAAGCTGCAGACGCCGCTGCTCATCCACACCAACACCAACGACGAGGACGTGAACGTGCTGGAAGTCGAACACCTGATCACGGCGCTCAAGGCGGCGGGCAAGAAGTTCGATTACAAGATTTATCAGAACGCGCCGGGCGGCCACGCCTTCAACCGCCTGGACACCCGGCTCGCGAAGGACTCGCGCGCGGAAATCTGGCGCTTCCTCGCCAGCTATCTGAAACCGGCAAACCCGGTGAAGTGAGCCCGGCGGCGCGGATCACTTGTGGCTCACGATCACGTGCTGCGGCGACATCGGGAGTTCGTGAATCTCGTTGCGCGCAAAGCCTGCGCTGCGGAAGATCTGATCGTATTGCGCGAAGGTGTAAGCGTCGCCCGCCACCGTACTCCCGAGCATCATCAGGCTGAACGAGGCTTCCACGGGCGGCGTGACGCGGTCGTCGTTCGGCACGAATTCGAGCGTGATGGCCCGCCCGCCGGGCTTGAGTGCCGCATGCACCTTCCGCATCAGCTGCTCGCACGTCGGCAGGTCGAAGTGGTGTAAGAAGTTCGTCAGCAGCACGAGATCGTAGTCCCTGCCGTAATCCACCTCGAACGCGCTGCCGGGCAGAGTTTGATAGCGATCCGCGACGCCCGCGGCTTCGGCATTCTCCAGCGCGACGGCCAGCACGCTCTTCCAGTCTAGGGCAGTCACTTCGGCCTGCGGATTGTGGCGGGCAATCGCGATGCCGAAAACGCCGTGGCCCGCGGCGATGTCGAGGACTTTGCATTTGCCGCCCTTGTCGGCTCCGACGATGGCCGCAATCCCTTCCGCCGCCGGGGCCATCATCGGGGCCATCGCGCGCGCGAAATCAACCCACATCGGGTGTTCGGGGTCCATCGAGCCTTCGCCGCCGAGCAGCGTGGTGCCCCGCCGCGCGAGTTCCGCGATGTCCTGAAAGGCATTCATCAGGTGCGGAGAATTGAGGAAGCGGACCGTGGTGCCGAGATAAGCCGGGGATTTGCGGTTGAGAAAGAGCGCGCTATCCTGGGTCAGCCCGTAGGTGTTCGCCTCCTTGGTCAGGAAGCCGTTGATGACCAGGTAATCGCACAGGATGCGGGTGCCGCGTTCCGACGCATGGCAGCGCGCGGCGATGGCCGGCACGTCGGTCGCCCCTTCGGCAATCGCGGTGAACAGGTCGAGTTCTATCGCGCCGCGCAGTGCGGCGGTGCGCTGGTAGGCGTTGAGCGTCTCAAAAATAAATGCCGGGTTGGGCGGGGCATCAGTAGTACTCATTTTTGTCTGGTTCATATTCAACTCCTGTTGTGTTCTTATCCCTCGGCGGGAAACGATATTGATGGTGATGCGTTCATCGCCGCTGGCCCTGGCGTGACTCACTGCATAACGCGCAACCGGGGGCGAAGAACGAATCACCTGACGGAAAATATTTCTGTGGCGGATAGTTTTACCCCACATCCCCTTCACCTGCCAGTCTCTCAAGCCCGCGCTGAACGTCTTTGGCGGTGAGGGTCTTTTTGACGACGATCACGTTCGGCGGGAGCTGCGCCGGCGCGTCGCGGCTGCACCGCATCTCTTCGGAAGCGGCCAGCAGAAAGTTCCCGAACCGGCCCCGCTCGAATTCTTTCAGCCGATCACTGAGATAGCGCGGCGTCCAGTAACCGAGCAGTTCCAGATAAACTTTCCTTCCGCCCTCAATGAACACGAGGTCGGGAACGAACGCGGCCTCGCCGAGGTCAAGCACCTCATGACTCGGGCGCAGTTCCCATTCACTCTCCTGAGCGTCCCAGCCCGCGGCCAGTTTTTCGAGCAGCGGGTTTTCGACGGGGATGTCTTCGATCAGGTAATGCGAGCGCAGCTTGTGCTGGTCGCTCGCGAGTTCAAAAAAAGCGGTGCCGTCCCGGGTCGTGATCTCCGCCCTCATCCGCCAGCCCGGGTAGAGCAGCAGCGCGGGCAGGAAGACCGCCATCTGGATGCCGTACTTCTGCGAGCGGTGAAAGAGCGAGACCGGGCCGCTCAGCCGAATCTCGTAACCGGCCCGCGGGTTGCCGCTGATCGAATGAATCAACCGCCTCGACCTGATCTCCATAAACAACCGGCGACTGACTTCAGGCTCCTGCGGTTCGAGTTGCAGCCGCATTTCGATGCAGCGATAGAGCAATGCCTGCGCCTGCGCCAGGTTGTAGCGATCCAGCAGTTCGCGCGCGCTCAGTTCGTCGAACTTCGTCATCTCCTGATTCGCGGGCAGGTCGGCATACAGCCCGCCGGTCACTTCTTCGGGCGCGCATTCCAGTTCTGCGGCGACTGCGGCAATCACCTGCTGCCGCGAATCGTCATCGAGCGGGTGATGCTGCGCGGCTCTGAAGAATAATGCCTGACGGATTTCCGACGGGTCTTTGGCGCAGACCGTTTCAAATTCGCACCGATCCACGAGCAGTTTGATCAGCCCGCGCAGGATTCTGTAATCGGCGCCCACGCCGATGTATTCATCGAGCGCCCGCTCAAGCCCCCCGCGCGTGCGGCCCTGATACTGTGTCACGATCAGAATCAGATCCCGGGCCGTTTGCAGGTGGCTCGGATCGTCAGCGTCAATGTAGCGCGGCCCGATGCGGCTCCCGCGCTGCCAGCTCATTGCCAGATCAGCAGTCAGCATTTCGATTCGATGGAAGCAATATTTGAATTGTAATTTGCAGTGCCTCTAATCGCCGAAGTTGCACAAGTACCAGTCTCTCCTCAGATGCTCAGCCCCAAACAAATAGCTATTCAACTGATGAAGTTTCAATATGTCTTTCTCGTTTACTGCCCCGGTCGGGTCGTAAACAATATCCCGCCAAATCAGGAACCAGTGACAGTAATGAAAGGAAACACGCAGCGGCTTTTCAGACAGGATCATACAGCGTTCCCCGCAAATGGCTCTTCTTTCCGCGCCATCCTGCGCTGACAGAACCTGTGTCACGATTGCCTGATACCGATTCTCATTGACGAGCAGATGAAGCGAGGCTCCCCACCTCACCCCTTTCTCAAATAATGCAACGCAGATCAGAACCACCAGCAGCATGGCAACAACAGGGCGATGCTTTTTTTTCTCTTTCAGGAGAAGGACGAAAAAGAAACCAATCAGGATGATGCCAATCAGCGGGGACGATAAAATCACCAGCCCGATAATATCGGGAAGATCAACCGGGAAACTGAAGATTGCAATGAGTACCAGAAGCCATATCCCAATCGCCACAGAGTATTTTTTCATGAGTGCCGACCTCTTCTTACTCCAGCCAGCCCGCATCCAGCATTGGCTCTTCAGCCTCACGAGACTGATTCGCGCGGAACTGGTCGGCATCGCTGCGCCGCTCGCTGATGCGTTCCTCGGTCGTCCCCGCCGTCACCACTTCGTAAAGAATCGCCTCCTTGTCGGGCTGCTTGCGCAGGATGCGACCGAGCCGCTGGATGTGTTCGCGCGACGAGCCGGAACCTGACAGGACGACTGCGACTGAGGCGTCGGGGATGTTGACGCCTTCGTTCAGCACCTTCGATGTCGCGAGCGCCAGAATCTTCCCCTGATTGAACGCCTCGAGCCACTGCCGGCGCTCCTTGATCGGCGTCTCGTGCGTGATGGCCGGGATCAGAAACTGCTCCGAAATGCGGTAGACCATCTCATTCTCAGCCGTAAAAATCAGCACGCGGTCGCGGCGATGGCGGTGCAGCAGTTTCGTCAGCACGCCGAGCTTGGCCTCAGTGCCGAGCGCGATGCGCTTTGAGTCGCGGTAAGCCTGCATCGCGCGCCGTCCGGCCTCGCTGCGGGCGCTCGCGGCAATGAACATCTGCCAGCCGTGCAGCGTGCCGAGGTCAATCCCCTGGCCGGAGAGAAAATTGCGGAAGACGGCGCGCTCGCGCTTATACACAGCGCGCTCTTCGGGCGTGAGCTGCACCGTGATCTTCTCGATGCTGTAATCGGCCAGGAATTCGCCCGCCAGATGCTGCGCTTCCTTGCGGTAGACAATCGGGCCGATCAATGGAACCAGCAGCTCCTCGCCGCCGTCGGCGCGCTCGGGCGTCGCCGTCAGGCCGAGGCGGAAGGGCGCAATCGCGAGTTCCGCAGCGTAACGGTAGACGCTGCCGGGCAAGTGGTGGCATTCGTCAAAAATGATCAGCCCGAACTGATTGCCCAGCCGCTCCATGAAGCGAAAGGCCGAGGCGTAAGTCGTCACCGTGATCGCGCCGACCTCGAAGTAACCGCCGCCGATCAGGCCGATTTCGGCCAGAAAGCAGGACATGAGCAGGTCGTACCACTGATTCATCAGGTCAATCGTCGGGACGATGACGAGCGTTGAGCGGCCCGTCAGTTCAATCGCCATCTGCGCGACGAAGCTCTTGCCCGCGCCCGTCGGCAGGATGACGACGCCACGCCGCCCGCCGCGTTGCCACGCCTCGATTGATTCACGCTGGTAAGGGCGCGGCTCGACCTGCAGGTCAATGCGGAATTGAAACTCATGGTATTTGCGCGCCTGATCCTCGTGCGGGATTTTGCTCCGCACCAGTTCGGTCAGCACCTGACGGTAAGCCAGCGCCGGGGCGCGCCAGCGGCGGACCCGCTCGTCCCACTGAAAGGCCGAGGGGACACGGGCCGCGGCGTCAGCGCCGTCAAGCACGAGCGTCCCGGCATCGAATTGCAGGATTATTCCCCTGTCGGCGGGCGTAGTCTTCGCGGTGTTTTGCATATCGAAAGGAAAATCTCCGTCCGAAGCCGGACTGACATACTGTAAATCGGAATGCGCCGCGAGTGAAATCGTAACTGCCGTCTCATCTGAGAGCTGATGCCGCCTGATTTTATGTGTGAGGCAGTTTCTTCAGCGCCGGAGGCGCGCAATGTTTATAGCCCCCGTCTCGATCAACCGCCCCAGCTCCGTCAGGGGCGACATGGGTGATTGTGAATGTCGCCCCTGACGGAGCTGGGGATGCTTTTTCTGACCTGGCTATAAACATTGCGCGCCTCCGGCGCTCCGGAATCGCTGGCTCACAAAATCCGCGGGGATCAGGAAAGCCAGGGAGGGTGGAATCGCAGTCGGAGGACGCAAACGCGCGGGCAGGAGAGCCGGAGTTCAAACCGAAGATGACAAGCTGACGAAATCAATTATCCAGCCCGGCCGCATTCTGATCGCGGCGGGCGCGGTCGGGGACGGCGTAGTACCCCATGCGGGTTCGCACGACGATCCGCGGCTGGTCGGGCGGCGGCGTGACTCTGACTTTGAGCTTCCGCCATTTGCCGTCGGGCACGAAGCTCGCCGGCACGTAGCCAAGGGAGTAGAGGCGGCGCAGTTCCAGCGCGATCTTCTCGAAGGCCTCGCTCATCTGCTCGGCATTCTCCGGGTTGAAGGACTGGCCGCCGGAAGTCTCCGCGAGCGTGCCCAGCACCGCCTGCCCGATGCCGTGCGGCATGGAGCCTTTGATCAGGATCGTGTAGATCGTCACGTCGGCTTCCTTGACCATCTGGCGGATTTTCTTGAAGGTGACCCGCGAATTGTTGTCTTCGCCGTCGCTGATCACGATCAGCGCGCGTTTCGGCCACTTCCCGTGGACGACCTGCCCGAGGCCCAGCGCGACGGCGTCGTAGAGCGCCGTGTCGCCGCGCGGCTCGATGCCGGAAAGTCTGGCGAGCAGCGATTCGCTGTCGCGCGTGCTTTCCACGAGTACTTCGGCGCGCTGGTTGAAGCCGATCAGGCAGTAATCGTCCTCCGGGTGGCAGGTCTGGATGAACCGCGCCAGCGCCTCCTGCGCGTGGCGGATCTTTTCGCCGTGCATCGAGCCGGAGAGGTCAAAGACGATGCCGACGGAAGCGGGCCCGTCCTCGGCGCCGAAGAAGCTGATCTCCTGAGCGACCTTGTTCTCGTAAACTTCGAAGGCCCTTTTCTCCAGCCCCGAAATAAAGCGGCCCTGCGGGTCCGTCACGCTGACGGTCAGCGAGATGACTTCCGTGCTGACCGTGACCTTCCCCTCGTTGTTCGATTCGGGCCGCGCCGACTGGCCGGGAGGATTGCTTTGCTGCTGGGCGGGCGCCGGCCGGAGCGGGGAGAGTAAACAGGCGGCCCCGACGAACGAGGCGATCAGCAGCCAGCGCCATAAAAATCGCGGTAAGGTGTGAGTCTGAACTTTCATAAAGCCACCTCGCAACAAATTGTCACAACCGCCGGAACGGCGGAGGGGAGTATTCGTGGACAGACGTTGCACCCTTGTATCGGGAAGAGAAAATGAGCAATCCGCCTGGCAATCCACTGAACCCACCCGCCGGACGGAAATAAACCGCAGTCCGCCCGACCTCTGATCCCTGCAAGCAGATGAACTCTTTACCAACTGTTCTCTGAGATTGCCCGGAGTCTACCACCTTCGCGCGAGCAGGTGAACCGGTTTGGCGCACGGCAGGTGAGGGCCGCGCAATTTTTTCTGGTCCCGATCAGCTGACTGCGCCGACCCGTCCGGCCTCGTACAGGCGGCGATCCAGCTTCAGCCGTTTGCGAGGCATTTCCGGGGGGAGGACCTGCGAATGCGGGACCGTGCAGAAGTAGTTGCAGACCTCCCACAAATCCTCTTCCATCGTCATCCAGTTGATCCGGTCAAAGCGGCTGAGATTGACCGGCCTGGTCGAAAAGGCGCGCAGCGTCAGTTCGCCCGCGGGGTTGTAGTAGTGCGCGAAATAGGACATCACCAGCTCGCGGACGGTGCGGTAGACGGGCTCGCGGAAGCGCAGCCCCGAGTAATTCGACTTCGCAATCGCGCCCCAGTGCCCGTACTGTTTGAAGACCGCGAGCAGGTGGTCGTCGTCGCGCACGGCTTCGAGGTCGAGGATCAACGGCGGGTTCCCCTGGACGCGCAACGCCGCCGCCGCGAAGAAAGCCCCCTCGGCGCAGTGAGCCAGCCGGTCGCGCAGCACGCGGCGCGGCGAGCGGCACGTCTCGCCTTCCTTCTCCTTGTTGTAGGCGATTTCGTAATCAAGGAAGTGCTGGATCTTTTCCGGGGTGGACAATTTCCGCAGGATCGCCAGCTCTGATTTATCGAATCCGAAGTTTTTCCGCATCCTTCAATCTCCCCGGCAGAAAACAACAAACCTCCGGCAGTGTCAGTAGCCCGACCGTGAGGGAGGGCTTGGCGGTGTGAGCAAGCCCTCCCTCACGGTCGGGCTACTGACACTGCTGCTCAGCAGACTTTTGCAGAAGGTCTGATGTATCTGACGAGACAGCCGATTTGAAATCAGTGTAAGATCATTCAGTCTGTAATGTACCGTACAGGCAACCCCAGTCAACCGATCCTCCTTATTTTGTCAAAAAGGAGCCTCTCGCGCCGTGGATGGTCTTATGAAACAAAAAGTCCTGATGTTACTGATCACCTGCTTTCCGCTACTGGCCACCGTCACGCTGTGGGCTGCCTCCCCGGAACGTATAAATGTGCTGTGGTATCGCCAGCCCGCAACGAAGTGGGAGGAGGCCCTGCCCATTGGCAACGGGCGTCTGGGCGCGATGGTCTTTGGCGGGGTTGAGTCCGAGCGCCTGCAACTCAACGAAGACACCATCTGGGCCGGCGAAAAGCGTGACCGCAACAACCCCAGTGCCGCCACGAGCCTGCCCGAAGTCCGCCGCCTGCTGGTGGCGGGAAAAGCGAAGGAGGCGGAAGAACTCGCGGATAAAAACATCATCGCCATCCCAAGACGTATGCCGCCGTATCAGCCGCTCGGTGATCTGATGCTGCGTTTTTCGGGTCGGGGCACGGCGAGCGATTACGTCCGCGAACTCGATCTTGATTCGGGCATCGCCCGCATGGCTTACAAAGCCGGCGACGCGCGCTTCACCCGCGAGGTTTTTTCGTCGGCAGTTGATCAGGTGATCGTCGTCCGCCTGACGAGCGACAAGCCGGGCGCCCTGACGTTTGCGGCCACGCTGACGCGCGAAGCTGACAGCAAAACAAGCGTGGTCGGCCCTGACCGCGTCGTGATCGAAGGCGAAGCGATTGCCCGCAGCGAACGCCATCAGCAGGAACGCAAGGTCGGGGTCAGGTTCCAGGGCGTTTTGCGCGTCCTGCCCGAAGGCGGAAAGACGCGCGTCGAAGGCAGTGAACTCGTCATTGACGGCGCGAACGCCGCCACGCTCGTCTTTGCTGCGGCGACGAATTTCCGCGAAAAAGATGTGACGGCGAAATGCGAACAATACCTGGCCGCCGCGAAAAAGCCTTACGCCAGGCTGCGCGCTGACCACGTGGCCGATCACCAGCGCCTCTTCCGTCGCGTCGAATTCAATCTCGCCGCCCCTGTCCCCGACCTCCCGACTGACGAGCGACTCCGGCGGGTGCAGGCCGGCGAGAAAGACCTCGCGCTTGAGACTTTATACTTTCAGTTCGGGCGCTACCTCCTGATGGCAAGCAGCCGCCCCGGCACGATGGCGGCGAACCTGCAGGGCATCTGGAATGACAAACTCGCGCCCTCGTGGGACAGCAAATTCACGATCAACATCAATACCGAGATGAATTACTGGCCCGCCGAGGTCTGCAACCTTTCCGAACTGCACGAGCCGCTCTTCGACCTGATTGACAATGCCCGCGAAGACGGGCGCAGGGTCGCGAAGAACCTCTATGGCGCGCGCGGCTTCGTGATGCACCACAACACGGACCTGTGGGGGCATGCGGTGCCGATTGACGGCGTGGGGTCGGGCATCTGGCCGATGGGCGCGGCGTGGCTGAGCCTGCACCTGTGGGATCATTACGACTTCACCCGCGACCGTGCGTTCCTCGCAAAGCGCGGCTATCCGGTGATGAAGGAGGCCGCCGAATTCTTCCTCGACTATCTGGTTGATGACGGCAAGGGCCACCTGATCACCGGCCCGTCGCTTTCGCCTGAGAATCGCTACCGCCTGCCCGACGGCACTGTGGCGAAGCTGTGCATGGGGCCGACGATGGATATTGAGATCACTCACGCTCTTTTAAGCCGCGTCATTGAAGCGAGTCAGATACTTGGAGTTGACGCAGAGTTTCGGCAGAAATTGATTGCCACGCGCGACCGCCTGGCGCCGCTCCGGATCGGGAAGCATGGCCAGCTCCAGGAGTGGCAGGAGGATTACGACGAACCCGACCCCGGCCACCGCCACATCTCGCACCTGTTCGCCCTGCATCCGGGCAATCAGATCACGCTGCGCGGCACGCCCGAGCTGGCCAGGGCGGCACGCGTCACACTTGAGCGCAGATTGCAGGCCGGCAGCGGCCACACGGGATGGAGCCGCGCCTGGATCATCAACTTCTGGGCGCGTCTCGAAGAGGGCGACACCGCGCACGAAAACATTCTGGCCCTGCTCGCCAAATCAACCCACCCGAACCTGTTTGATAATCACCCGCCGTTCCAGATTGACGGCAACTTCGGCGGGACTGCCGGGATGGCTGAAATGCTGCTGCAAAGCCACGCCGGCGAACTCGGCTTTCTGCCTGCGCTGCCGAAAGCCTGGCCCGCGGGTTCGATCAGGGGATTGCGGGCGCGCGGCGCCGTCGGAGTTGACCTCGACTGGACGGCAGGCAAAGCGGCCCTCGCCATCCTGCGCCCCTCAGTGGATGGCGAGCATAAGCTAAGGCCGCCGCGCGGGCAGCAGATCGCAGACGTTTCAGAGAACGGAAGGAAACTGCCCGTCACTGCGGCTGAGGACGGAGTGGTTCAACTGAAGATGGCAGCCGGGAAGGAATACCGCATCAGCTTCCGCTGAGATTGATCCCGAGATGGAAATAGCGCACTTCAAGCAGGCTGATTACGAGGCCGTGCTTCGTCTGCGGGATGAGACGTACGGGTCAATTGATCTCGCCTCCCGCTTCCCCTGGCAGCCCTGCCAGCAGGTCGAGAGCCTGGAGAAGGATTGCTTCAGGGTTGTGTGCAAAGACGAAGCGGTCAAAGGCTACGCGTCTGCTTACCGTCTGGACGAAACGCATTTCAGGCTGAACCTGCTTGTTGACCCGCGCCACACGGGGCAGGGAATCGGGACTCTGCTTTTGCAAACCATCGAAGGCGAAGTCAGGAAGGCGGGCGGAAGATATCTCCAGGCCCGATTGCTTGAAAATACGGGGGCGAGCCTGAAGTTTGCGCTGGCCAGAGGATTCGCAGAGATTCACAGAATGCGGGGAATGACACTACGGGCAGGAGATTTCGATTACGCGAAGTGGGAAGGCCTGGGAAAAAAGTTTCAGGCGATGGCTTTCTCACTCACCACTCTGAAAGACGAGCTGGGAGCAGGCAATGACCCGATAGCCAGACTCGCGGAGCTCCAGGATCAAGCCCGCCGAGGGTGGCTCTCTCCCGACCCGACGCAGAGTGGCGGGATGGTGACCATAGACGACTTCCGGAAATTTTTTACGAACATCGAGGAGCCCGAACGGCTCATCATTGCCAGATTCCGAGACTCGTATGTGGGGTATACCAGCGTCAGAAGCGGCCCCGGAACCGCAGTCCACGCGGGCTACAGGAATCTGGGGATTGCGAAATACATGAAGGCGCGGGCGATCCGGATGTGCATTGATGACGGGCAGGAGCGCTTTGAAACCTGCAGCGCGAACCCGCTCATGCAGCGGGTGAACGAGCGGCTCGGTTATCAATTCAATGGCGTTTCAGAGGTCAGACTGGTGAAAGACCTGGAGGCCGACCCGGCCTCGGATAATTCAGACGATCATGGGTAAGCAGGCCACCGGCGCAATCCTTCCGGCCCTTGACGGGCTGGCCAATCATCATCCGCTGCCGCTTTACCTGCAGGTCTGCGAGCGGATTCGCGGCGCGATTCTGGCCGGCGACCTGAAGCCGGAATCGCGGCTCCCTTCGACGCGCACGCTCGCCGCTGACCTCGGCGTTTCCCGCAACACTGTCGAAGTCGCTTTCTCACAGCTTGAGGCCGAAGGCTTCCTGCTCCGGCGCGTGGGCGCGGGAAGTTACGTCGCTGGCGAAATCCCCGAGCAGTCCAGACCGCCACGCCGGGCGCACGCGAAAGTTTGCGCATCATACAAGAGGCGTGAAGCCGTGCTTTCCGAACGGGGCCGGATCATTGTTGCTTCGGCTGCCGAATCCGAATCCGCGTCAGCCCGCGCTTTCACCCCCTGCGTCCCTGCACTTGATTGCTTCCCGTTCCGCGCGTGGCACCGGCTGATCGCGCGGCGATCGCGGCTGTACCGGGAAGAACTGCTCCTGCACGGCGAGGCGGCTGGCTACAGGCCGCTCAGAGAGGCGGTGAGCGATTACCTCGGGACGGCGCGGGCGGTCAAATGCGACTGGCGGCAGGTCATCATTCTGACCAGCACGCAGCAGGCGATTGAACTGGCGGCGCGACTGCTGCTCGACCCGGGCGATCCGGTGTGGCTGGAAGATCCGGGCTACATCAACGCACGCGCCGCGTTACAGGGCGCTGCTGCGCAGATCGTGCCCGTGCCCGTGGATGACGATGGCCTGAATGTCGAAGTCGGCAGGGAACGCGCACCCGCGGCGCGGCTCGCTTACGTCACGCCGTCGCACCAGTACCCGACCGGCGTGACAATGAGCCTCGGGCGCCGCCTCGCGCTACTCGAATGGGCGGCGCGCGCGGACGCCTGGGTGATCGAGGACGATTACGACAGCGAATTCCGCTACACGGGGCGACCGCTCGCGTCGGTGCAGGGGCTCGACCCGGCGGGGCGCGTGATTTACACCGGCACCTTCAACAAGGTGATGTTCCCCGCGCTCAGGCTCGCGTATCTGGTCGTGCCCGGTGATCTGGTGGACAAATTCACGGCGGCGCGCACGCTGACCGACGGCTGCACGCCGGGCTTTATGCAGGCGGTGATGGCCGACTTCATCGCGGAAGGGCACTTCGGCGCGCACATCCGGCGGATGCGAAACATTTACCGCGAACGCCGCGAGGTGCTGTTGGAATCAGTCGCCCGGCATCTGGGGAACAGGCTCCGCGCCGGGCCGACGGATACCGGGTTGCACGTCGCGGGCTGGCTGCAAAAGGGCGCAAACGATCAGGCAATTTCCGAACGTGCCGCGGCGAAGGGGCTCGACGTGCCGCCGCTTTCCCGCTACTACCTCGCCCGCCATCCGCCTCCGGGGCTGCTGCTGAATTACGCGAGCGTTACGCCGAAAGCCATTCAGCAGGGCATCCGCACGCTGGCCTCGGTTCTCTGAATAACCATCCCGGCAGACGGAAAAATCTCTGAACCGGGACAGGCGAGACCGGTACATTACCGCGAGCGGAGTCTTATACCAGTGGCCGTGCCGGCCGGCTCCGCTCGCGCACGCTCGCGGCACTGTGCTGGTGAATTGGTCTGGTTCGGGCGTCAATAATGGATCTTTACGCGGTGCCAATTCTCCCTATACTTCACGGGCAGGCAATGCTGAAACATTCAAACACCGGATTGAAGGGAGAAATAACGCATGAGTTTGAAGACGCAGACGGGTGGGGCGGGTTCAAATTTTTCACTCGTTCTGGAAACGCCAGCGGCGGAGCCGGAAGTCGCCCGCCAGCACTTCTTATCCAGGCTCGCTTTCGAGACCGACGTCTCGGACCTGATGTTCGATTTGCAGAAAGGGCGGACCGATTTCACGATCATTGACACGCGCAGCCCGAAATCTTTCGAAGAGTGTCACATCCCGGGCGCGATCAATCTGCCGCGCATCAATGAGCAAACGACCGCTGACCTGCCGAAGGATAAAGTCTGCGTCGTCTATTGCTGGGGCCCCGGCTGTAACGGCTCGACCAAAGGGGCGGCGAAACTGAACGCCCTTGGCTTCCGGGCGAAGGAGCTGATCGGCGGCATTGAATACTGGCGCAAGGAAGGCGGCGAGGTCGAAGGGACGCTCGGCAACGGCGCGCAGATGTACTGGTCGGTCGGCGCCTGACTTCATAAAAACGCTGGCCGCCTGACATCTATCTAACCGGAGCCGCGCCAACGGAGGCTTCGACTGACACCAGGATTACAGGCGCGGCCCGGTTAGTCAGGCCGTCAGGGAGCAAAAATGCACACGTACACCGCGCACATACTTTGGAATCGTGGCGAGCAGCCTTTTCTGGACAATCGCTACAGCCGCCGGCACGTCATCACGTTTGACGGAGGGGCAGTGGTCCCCGGCTCATCATCGCCTCAGGTCGTACGAGCCCCACTGTCAGACCCTTCTGCGGTTGATCCTGAAGAGGCCTTCGTGTCTTCGCTCGCCAGCTGCCATATGCTCTGGTTCCTGAACATCGCGGCGGCCCGCAGGTTCCGCGTTGACACTTACTCGGATCAGGCCGAAGGCGTGATGGAGAACAATGCGAAGGGGAAACTCGCCATGTCGGTCGTGACACTGCGGCCCGAAGTGGTGTTTTCGGGCGAGCGACTGCCGACTCAGGAGGAATTCGTCGCCATGCACCACGAAGCCCACGACGAATGCTTTATCGCAAACTCCGTGCTGACCGAAGTCAGGTGTGAGCCGGTGCTAAAAACAGTTCCCTGACCCGCTCCGGGAAGCGGACGGCTCCCATTGCCGAAGGAAGTGGTGATTGAAAGAAAGGAATGTATGATGGCACTCGAAATGAGAAGCTCCTGCGAGAAATGCGGCCGGAGTCTGGCGCACGAGGATGAGGCATATATTTGCAGCTACGAATGCACCTTCTGCGCCGAATGCACTGACGCGATGAAGATGAACTGTCCGAACTGTGGCGGCGAGCTGGTCAGACGCCCGCGCCGGAAAGCAGCGGCAACCGCGAACGAGTCATGAGGAAAATCGCTTTTGCCACCTGCGAAAGGCTTCCGGACCTGACCGAAGATGATCGTTTGATGATAGGGCCTCTGCGCCGTCACAGCATCGAAGTCAGCCCGCTCGTCTGGGATTCCGGCGATGCGCAGGGCCCGGGCAGCATCGTCATCCGCTCCTGCTGGGATTACCATTACAAGCCGCAGCAATTCCTCCGGTGGATCAGACAGACTGTTGGGCAGGGCACGACGTTGTGGAACCCGGCGCGCGTCGTCGGGTGGAACCTGAACAAGGCCTACCTGCGTGATTTGAAACGGCAGGGCGTGGCGACCCCTGAGACTGTGTGGCTGGAGCGGGGTGCGCGCGCCCGTTTGCGCACCGTGATTGAAGAGCAGGGCTGGCAGAAAGGCGTCGTCAAGCCGCTCATCTCTGCGACGGCCTTCCGCACGTGGGTGACTTCGCCCGAGACGGCGAAAAGTGAACAGGGCGATTTCGACGAGGTGTTGTCAGAATCGGGGGCGATGGTGCAGCGGTTCGTTGACGAGGTGCAGACGCGCGGCGAATGGTCGTTTATGTTCTTCGGCGGCGAGTACAGCCACGCCGTTTTGAAGAGGCCGAAGGCGGGCGACTTTCGCGTGCAGGAAGAGTACGGCGGTTATGCCGAATCTGTTAAGCCTGCCCCGCCGCTGATCGAACAAGCCCGCGGCATCATTGAACTGGTTCCGGGCCGGTTACTGTTCGCCAGAGTTGACGCGGTGGAAGTTGACGGCAGTTTGTGGCTGATGGAACTGGAACTGATCGAGCCGCATCTGTTTCTGAGCTGCGACCCGCTCGCCCCGCAGCGCTTCGCGGAAGCAATCGCTTCGCTATGCTGAAAGCGCCGGGCTGATACGCTGAACTTTCAGCTCAAAATACCGTCAGCTTCTTCGGGTCAATGACGACGTGTTTGATTTTCTTCCGGTACCACGTGTACGTGATGTGAACCAGGCCGTCGCGGGTCTGAATCACCGCGGGGTATGAATACTCGGCTTCGGGCGGGCCGGGTTCGAGTACCAGCACGGGTTTCCATTCCTTCCCGTCATCAGAGATCGCGACATTGAGAGGGGCGCGATTACCACCTCTGCCCGTCTTCGGGGCGACGTGATTGTAAACGAGCAGCTGGCGGCCATCCTTCAGCGTCACCGCGTCAATGCCGGAGTTTGGATTGGGCAGTGAAGTCTCGGCCAGTCTGCCCCATGTCCTGCCGTTATCGTCCGACCACGATTCGACGATCTTCCCCTGCCGGCTGCGAAAGAGCGCCTGCAACCTCCCACCTTTGTGAAAGAGAATGGTCGGCTGGATCACGCCGAATTCCTTGCCGTCGTTGATGGCTTCGGTGCGCTGCCAGGTTTTGCCGAGGTCAGCAGTGCGCTCGAAATGTACGCGCCAGCCCTGATCTTCGGTGCTGGTCGGGCAGAGCAGATCGCCATTTGATAACTCGACGGGCTTGTTTTTGATCGGGCCGTAGATGCCTTCGGGCAGGCGCTGCGGGGCTGACCACGTTTTGCCGCCGTCGGCTGAAGTCACGAGCATCCCCCACCACTTGTCGGGACTCGGGCCGACTTTATAAAAGAGCATGAGCGGCCCTTTTTTCGGCTGATACAGCACCGGATTCCAGGTCGGGTAACGCTTCTCAGGCGATTCAACCCCGTTGGCGACCTCGACCGGCGGCGTCCATTTCCCCAGCTCGTACCGCGCGAGCCAGATCCCCACGTCAGGATTTCTTTCCCTCGTGCCGCCGAACCAGGCGGCGACCAGACCGTTTCTGGTTTCGGCAATCGTCGAAGCGTGGCACGAGGGGAATGGCGCCGTTTCGTAAATAAACTCGCTTTTCACGATGGCTGGCTGGGAAGTTTGCAGGGCCGCCGCGGCGGCGAACACCGCGACGCAGGACAGCAAAAGACAATGACGAATCGGAATATGCATTGATCCTCGGGCGTGTTGATGTCAGTTTCCGGCTTCGCGAGCCGACGAGTGTGATCCGGACAGCCGGAGAATCATAAGCGATTCCCGCAGGGAGGCTCAAATTTGACAAAGCCTGAACCGCTCGTTACCCTTCATTTTTTAGTAATCGGGCCAACTTTTGCTCCATCAGAAACAGGGACTATGACAGGAAACGAAATCAGAAATATCTTCCTCAAATACTTCGAGCGCAACGGGCACAAGATCGTCAAATCGTCGTCGCTGCTGCCGGCCAGTGACCCGACGCTGCTCTTCACCAACGCGGGGATGAATCAGTTCAAGGACGTCTTCCTCGGCGCCGAGAAGCGCGATTACAAGCGCGCCACGACTTCGCAGAAGTGCGTGCGCGCGGGCGGCAAGCACAACGACCTCGATGAAGTTGGCAAGACCGCCCGTCACCACACTTTCTTTGAAATGCTCGGCAATTTTTCGTTCGGCGATTACTTCAAGGCCGACGCGATCCGCTTCGCGTGGGATCTGCTCGTCAATGAGTTGAAGATGGACCCGCAGCGGCTGTGGTTTTCAGTCTTCGCCGGTGACGATGAAGTCGGCGCAGACGAAGAGGCGGCGGCCCTGTGGGAGAAGGCCGGCGCGCCGCGCGAGCGCGTCCTGCGCTTTGGCCGCAAGGACAATTTCTGGCAGATGGGCGAGACGGGGCCGTGCGGGCCCTGCTCGGAAATCCATTACTACATGGGCGAACGCCCGGAAGACCCGAATTTCAACAGGGCTGAATACGTCAACGGCGAGGGCGATGACACGGTTGAGATCTGGAACCTGGTGTTCATGCAGTACAACCGCCTCGAAGTTGAGAAGGGCAAATACGAACTCGAACCCCTGCCCGCGCCTTCGGTTGATACGGGCGGCGGGCTCGAGCGGTGGGCGGCGGTGTTGCAGGGCGTCGGGTCGAATTACGAGACAGACCTGATCCGCCCGATCATTGATTTCACGGCGAAGCTCGGCGGGAAGAAGTACGAATACAACGACAGCGAAGACAGCGTGTCATTTCGCGTGATCGCCGACCACGCGCGCGCGACGGCTTTCCTGATCGCCGACGGCATTTTCCCCGGCAACGAGGGGCGCGGCTACGTGCTGCGCAAAATCATGCGCCGCGCGATCTGGCACGGGAACCGGCTCGGCTTCAAGGATCTCTTCTTCCACAGGGTGACGGACTTCGTCGCTGAACTGATGGGCGAGGCTTACCCCGAACTGCTCGACACGCGCGGCATGATTGATCGCGTCGTGACGATGGAAGAGAAGCTCTATACTTCGACTGTCGGCGCGGGATTGAACCTGTTCGAAGAGGTGATGAGGAAGTCGCCGGACAAAGTCGTGTCCGGCGCGGATGTCTTCAGGCTCTACGACACGTACGGCCTGCGCTACGACCTGATTGAGTATGTGGCGGAACAGCGCGGCTTCAGGCTCGACAAGGAAGGGTTTGAGGCAGAGCTTGAAAAGCAGCGGCAGCGCGCACGCGAAAGCTGGAAGGGCGGCGTGGCAAAGCAGGTCAGCGCGGTTTACCGGGAGATCGCCGAGCGCGGGAAGTCGGAGTTCAGAGGCTATCAGGAACTGGAGACGGGTGGCACGCACGTGACGGCACTTGTGAAAAACGGCGAACTGGTTGACGCGCTCTCAGCCGGCGAAGAGGGCGAAGTCGTACTCGACCTCACGCCGTTTTACGCCGAATCGGGCGGGCAGGTTGGCGATACAGGGCTGATCGAAACTGAAGACGCGCGGCTGCTCGTGACCGACACGGTCGCGCCCGTCTCCGGCGTGATCGTTCATAAGGTCAGAGTCGAGCAGGGCGCTCTGCGTTCGGGCGCGGCGGTGACAGCCCGCGTTGACGCCGAGAAGCGCGCGCGCACGATGGCGAACCACACGGCGACGCACCTGCTGCACGCGGCGTTGCGCGAAGTCCTCGGACCGCATGTGAAGCAGGCCGGGTCGCTCGTCGCGCCCGACCGGTTGCGCTTCGACTTCACGCATTTTGCGCCGCTCACCGACGCTGAGATCGCCGAAATCGAACGCCTCGTCAACGAGCAGACGATCAGAAACGCTTCGGTCTCGAAGCAGGAGATGTCGCTCGACGAGGCGCTCTCGGGCGGCGCGATGGCGCTCTTCGGCGAGAAGTACAGCGAGAAGGTGCGCGTCATCAGCGTGCCGGGTTTCTCGACCGAGCTGTGCGGCGGCACGCACGTCAACGCGACCGGCGACATCGGCGCATTCAAGATCATCTCTGACGCCTCGATTGCTTCCGGCACGCGGCGCCTTGAGGCGGTGACGGGCAAAGGCGCGTTCGAGCGCTTCCAGCTTTCGGAATTGCTGCTGAGTGATGCCGCGTCGCGTTTGCACACCGTCCCGGCAAAGCTGCCTGATGAGGTCGAGCGGTTGCAGACCCAGTTGCGCGAGCAGCAGAAAGAAATCGAACGGCTGAAGCTGAAGCTGGCACAGGGTGGATCTTCCGCTGATGATCAGGTGCAGGAAGTGAACGGCCTGAAGGTGCTGGTACGCAAGGTCGAGAACCTGGGCAAGGACGGTCGTCGGCAACTGGCTGATTCGCTGACGCGCAAGATCGCGCCCGGCGTCGTGGTGCTGGGCGATGTGGCCGACGGCAAGGCCGCGATTCTGGTGATGGTTTCTGATAACGCGACTGACCGCGTGCAGGCGGGCAAGGTCATCAGAGAACTGCCCGGCGCCCGCGGCGGAGGCAAGCCCGATCTGGCCGAAGGCGGTGTTGAAGTGGACAAGCTGGATGAGGCCTTGAAGGCTGTGCCACAGGTCATTGAGAAGATTATTGGAGGCTGACTGATGAGAACGCGAATTCAAAAGTTCGGTAACGATCTGGCTTTATGTATCCCGCCGGATTTTGCGCTCGAAGCGCAACTCAAGCAGGATTCATTAGTCGAAGTGTCAGTGATTGATAAGCGCCTGGTGATCCAGCCCGTGAATGAATCTGTGCCGACACTTGAGGAACTCCTGAGCGCAGTGACTGAGCAGAATATTCATCAGGAAGTTGATTTCGGGGCAGCAACAGGCAAAGAGGCTTGGTAAGCGCTATGGCTTATGTACCTGAGCGCGGCGATGCCGTCTGGATAGACCTCAATCCACAGGCTGGACACGAGCAAGCCGGAAGGCGGCCCGCGCTGGTTCTTTCACCGGCAGCTTATAACGGAAAAGTGGGGCTGGCCATAGTTTGCCCCATCACTAATCAGGCCAAAGGCTATCCGTTTGAAGTGACCATTCCAGCGGGCTTGGGCGTGACTGGTGTTGTTTTGTCTGATCAGGTCAAAAGTCTCGACTGGCGCGTCCGCAGAGCAGAATTGATTTGTCAGCTTCCCAAAGAAACGGTTGCACAAGTTCGTCAAAAGCTCGGTACGTTGTTGTAGTGGGTTGCGCTTTGGTGATCGCTGAAAGAGAAATGAAATGAACAGTCTGGTTGGGTCCAATTTAACTCATCACCCCGGGCGCACCGCCGCGAGCATCGCGGGCGTCGCGGTCGGCGTGATTCTCGTAGTCCTGACCGTCGGTCTGGTGCGCGGGATGCTGCGCGAGCGCGGCAAGCGTGACGCTCAGGTGGGCGCCGAAATCATGGTGCGCCTGAGCAGCCAGCAGGCGCTCTCGCCGACCTCGCTGCCGCTCTCGATTCCGATGGCGACGCTTGACGAGTTGCGTAAAATCCCGGGCGTGGCGCGGGTGACTCCGGTCGGTCAGGATATGGAGATGAAGGGTGACACGGGGCTCGGACTGCGCCAGATTGACGGCATCGAATTTGACAGCTACAGCGCCGTCAGCCACATTCGCATCGTCGCGGGGCAGCCCCTGCCGGCAACAGGGGACGTGGCGATTGTGGACAGCAGGTATGCGGCCGATCACAAGACAAAGATCGGCGACACGCTTGAGGGCCTGGGTCGCAGGCTGACGATCATCGGCATCTACGACCCGCCGGCTTCGTCACGCATCAAGGTCCCGCTCGCGACGATGCAGGAGGCGCGTGAGGCCGCCGACAAGTGTTCGATGATTCTGGTCAAATGCGAGAAACCTGAACAGCAGGAGGAAGTCGCGCGGCTGATCGAGGCGAAGAGCGAGGATTTTCGCATTATTTTCACCCGCGACCTGCCGAGCCTCTTCGCGACGGGCTTTTCCGGCTTCAACGTCTTCCTCGACCTGGTCGCCGGGCTCGCGGCGGTCATCAGCATGCTGGTCATCCTGCTGACGATGTATACGACCGTGACGGAGCGCACGCGGCAGATCGGCATCCTCAAATCGCTCGGCGCGTCAAAGCTCTTCATCGCCGGGGTGATCGAAAAAGAGGCGCTCACGATCAGCGCGCTCGGCGTAATCGGTGGTCTCCTCTTTGCGCTGCTGGCGAGGGCGCTTCTGATACGTCGCGGAATGACCATCGAGCTTGAGCCGGGTTACATCATCAAGGCTTCACTCGCGGGGCTGGCGAGCGGGCTGATCGGCGCGCTGTATCCGGCGATGCGCGCGGCGAGCCAGGACCCGGTTGACGCTTTGAGTTATGAATGACGGCAGTCGCGGCCTGCAGCCGGGAGTTGTGATCCGGGGGGTAACCGCCAACCACTCGTGAAGCTGTTATTACTTCTGCTCACTGTCTGAAGGCTTGTTTTAATTGCATGCGGGCCGGGAATGTCTGGTCTGGTTCGGGCTCTGTCAGGCCTGCTGAATCAATTCGATGAAAACACGCTCGCGCGCCCTTACCCTGATTTCGCTGGTCATCGGGCTGGCGCTGTTTGTATTTCTGGTCAGCCAGGTCGGGCTGGCAGAAATCCTCGCGCGCGTGGAGTCCCTGGGCGCGGGGTTCCTGCTGATTCTGGCGATCTCTTCAATTCGCCAGCTCGCGCGTTCTCTGGCGTGGCTGCGGTGTATGACTCCGGAAGACCGGCAGGTCGGCGTCTTCACAGTGCTGCGGGCCAGACTGGGGGGGGACGCGATTGGCGACCTGACGACGGCGGGGCCGCTGATTGCGGAACCGCTCAAGGTCATGACGTTTGGCCGGCGGCTGCCGATGGCGGCGCTCGTCTCGTCGCTGGCCGTCGAAAATCTGGCTTACGCTTTCTCAAGCTGCGTGATGGTGATCGCGGGGACGCTCGCCCTGCTCGCGGCTTTCACCGTCCCCGACTCGCTGCGCACGGCGAGCTGGGTCGCAATCGGGCTGGTCCTCGTCGTGCTGGTCGGTTCGGTCGTCGTCGTGCGCCTGCGCCGGAGTCTGATCTCGGCCCTCAGCGCCGCGACGCTGCGGCTGCTCAAGCGCGAGCGGCAGTGGGGCGAAAAGCTGGAACGGGTGCGCGAAATGGAGGCTTACGTTTTCGATTTTTACGCCCGCCGCCCGCTCGATTTCCTGCTGGTGACCCTGCTCGAGATGAGCTTTCATCTGGCCGGGGTGATTGAAATTTATGTGACGCTGAAACTGATCGGGTACGCGCCGACGCTCGCGGTGGCTTTCATCCTCGAAGCGGTCAACCGGGTCATCAACATCGTGTTCGCCTTCGTCCCGGCGGTGGTCGGGGTTGACGAGGCGGGGACGGGACTGCTCGCCACCACGCTCGGACTCGGGGCGACGGCCGGGGTGACGCTGGCCATCATTCGCAAAGCCAGAATCTTTTTCTGGATCGGCGTGGGGCTGATTTTCCTCGCATTCAGAAGGAGTGAGGTCAAGGAGGAAGCGGGCGAAAGGGTGGAAGCGAAAGGGTGAGGCGACTGGTTGTCAACGCTGATGATTTCGGCTTCACTTCAGGCGTCAATCGCGCGGTGATCGAAGGGCACCGGCGCGGCATCATCACCAGCACGACGCTGATGGCGAACATGCCCGGATTCGATGAGGCCGTGCGGCTGGCCCGGGGAAATCCGTCACTCGGCGTCGGCTTGCATTTCAACATCACGCAGGGCCGACCCGTAGCGCCTGCCGCTCAGGTTCGCAGTCTGACAGATGGACGCGGCGAATTCCCGGGGACGAGTACGGCGGTGGCGAAACGGCTGGTCACCGGCGGCCTGCGACGGGCGGAGATCGTCATCGAATTACGCGCCCAGATCGAGAAAGCTCTGAATGCCGGGTTGCGCCTCTCCCACGTTGACAGTCATAAGCACACGCACGCGCTGCCGCAGGTCTTTGACGCGATCATCCGGACGATCCCGGATTACGGCATCGGCGCGGTCCGGTTGCAGCGCGAGCGATGGCGGCCGGGCGGCATGCTGACTTCGCCGAAGGTCGTGAAGCAGGGCGCCGTGGCGCTGGCTTTATCGCAATTGTGCCGTGCCGATCTGGTGAAAATGCGGCGCGCCGGGTTGCGGACCACTGACGCTTTTTTCGGGATCACGCAGACTGGTTTCTGGACGAAGCAGTGGCTCGCCAGGCTGATCGAAAACCTGCCCGAAGGCGCGAGCGAATTGATGTGCCATCCGGGCTATGTGAATGAGGAAATGCGGCGGGCCGGAACCCGGCTGACCGCTTCGCGCGAGCAGGAATTGCGGCTGCTGACTGACCCTGAGATCGTCGCGCTGGTTCGCAACCGCGGAGTTAAACTGGTCAATTACGCTGAAGTTTAACCTTTCCCTTGACCCTCTCATTTATCCGCACTACTATTCCTGCCATCCTTTCGAAAGTCGGCGCGCACTGGGAAGCGGTCGGACGCACACCTGAATCATCTTCAGCCTCAGGCCGCAATCATTTTTCTTCAGAACCCGGATACAGAGCCGGGCAGGAATATCCGATTTCCGCTCATTGCTTCAACTGAGGCAAGGGGAAGGGGGAGGCAAATAATGAGAGAGCTGGCGCGGCTGCCAATCGCGGTCGTGATTTTGCTATGTATTTGCCCGACGATTCATCCGGAGCCCATCGGGGTGATGCCGGAAATTGACCGGCCTGCCCCGGCCCCGCCTCAGTGTGTCCGGGCGGATTATGTGTTCAATGCCCAGGGCGCCGAAGTCGTGATTGACATCAAGCCGTCACCTGTGGCCGACTGTCCCCTCGCCGCCGAAAATACAGTCGCTGATTATACCGTCTCTCTGGAACAGCTCTTGCGGAACCTGATTCGCGGGGGGCGGACGGATTCAGGGACGAACACAGGAAGCAGTGCGGCACTCACTAACTCTGAAAAGACCCCCGGCTTTTATAATCCGGAGTTGTACCGGACTTACCACGAAGCGCAGTTACTGATCCCGCTGGATGTCCTCTTCTCACTGGCCAGCGGGCGGCTGTTTCACGAGACAATACCCGACCCCCTTTTACGATTTACTGCCCGGTCAGGGATTGCCAGTCAGCCTCGGGCTGTTTCCCCGGCCGCGGATGCTCAACCGGCAGCGGCGGAGACCGCCGGCCTCCGGGAGAAAATCCTTCAGGCAAGGCTTCCGGAACGGGCTCTGCTCGTCCTGGCCGGCTTCGGGCTGGCGCTGTTGCCCGCCGTTTTCCGGCGGCTGAAAACTCTGGTCAGATTTTTGCTTGTTCCACATGGGCGTAAGCAGACAGTCCCCAGGTTGAGGATGAATCAGCCTGTAGTGACTCCACGTCAGATTGAACCTCTTCAAACCGAGTCCAAAAATACTATGGCAAAACGTCGAAAAGTCGTGGTCAAGCGAGATGAGTCATGGCGGAAACATCCTTCTGTGCCGGCGGTGAATGTCCAGTCTCAGCCGGGCAGCCCTGAAGTGAAAACAAATCGGAATGCGAACCCAAAGACGGCGAAGCCTTTGTCCAATCAGAAAGCGCCGGCCAATACCGGGCCACGTCCCCTGACCAGACAAAACACGAACCGGAACGGTGGAACCACCAGAATTTATCGCATCTCGCCGCCGATGGGAGCGGAATCTGTCGTCAGGACATCGTCAGACAGTAATCCCGGAACATCCGCCGGGCAGGCTTTGCCTGTCAGTAGCGGTGCGGGAGTCGCAAGTCCGGGCGCAACTGATCCCGCAGCACAGTGCCGTCGCCCTGCGTCTGAGGCAGCGGCAGAGAGGAACATGCTTCTCGCCGAAACTCAGGCCGTGATGTCCGGTAATTTTGCGTCAGATCGCGGGCAGTTGATGCCGGAAATCGGCCCGGAAAACAACTGGCCGTTCCCCGAACCGGATGACCGGGATGCACTGACTGACACAGGGATTGACCTGAATTTCGCCAGCCGGGCCGCTGATCCGGTGGACGTGCTGCTGGCCGAACCGCGGGTCTCCTTCAGCGACCTGCGCACCGGGGTGATGCTCGCCTGGCTGGAACCACGCGTCCCGGCTCTCACCGAGGCAGTTGACTGGGAGGAGGAACGTCTGGGAGAATTTCGCGGGCTGCCGTTTGCTGAGATCAGCCTCGAAGAGCTTCCGGCTGAGTCAGGGCAGCGCAAATCGCATTGATCGCATTGATTGAACTCGATCAGAACACAACCGCGGACTCTATGAAAGCTTCGGCCCAACATCATCCGAAGATGATCACGCGGCGTACGCGCCCGGCGTGCGGTCCTGATACGCGCGGCGTGCGATGCCGATACATGCGGTGTGTGATCCCAGTACGCACCATGAACCCTGCTTTACCGGCCTCTCCTGATTGCACCCTCTACCTTAGGTAGCAGCACGGCTACAACTATCCGTGCTGCATCTTCCATCCATTCTTTTCTTCGCATAAGTTTGTTATCCTGCCTCGCCTTAAGCCTGCTGGTGAGTTCCTGCCGGTCTCTGACCCGGGAAAGCTCATCAGGCGGCGAGGCCTGAGACCCCAGAGGGATCGTGAATCACAATGAAAGAAAAATATTTTCCCGCAGAGATTGAAGAGAAACAGCAGCAACGCTGGGCCGCGGCGAAGGTCTTTGAGGTGACCGAAGATCCGGCGCGGCGGAAATTCTACTGTCTGGAAATGCTGCCTTACCCGTCAGGCCGCATCCACATGGGACATGTGCGCAACTACTCGATCGGCGACGCGCTGTCGCATTACCAGCGGATGAACGGTTACAACGTGCTGCACCCGATGGGCTGGGACGCTTTCGGCATGCCCGCCGAAAACGCCGCGATCAAGAGCAACGCCCGGCCCGACCGGTGGACTTTCGAAAACATTGACGCGATGCGCGCGCAGTTAAAACGCCTGGGCTTCAGCTACGACTGGCGGCGCGAGATCGCTTCCTGCACGCCCGAGTATTACCGCTGGAACCAGTGGTTCTTCATCCGGATGTGGAAGAAGGGGCTGGTCTATCGTAAGAACGCGACCGTCAACTGGTGTGTCAAGTGCAACACGTCGCTCGCGAACGAACAGGCCGAGGGCGGCGTCTGCTGGCGCCACGAAGACACGCCCGTCGAACTGCGCGAACTGGAACAGTGGTTCGTCCGCGTGACTAATTACGCCGGGCAGTTGCTGGACGATCTGGAGACGCTGGAAGGCGGCTGGCCGGAGCGCGTCATCACCATGCAGCGCAACTGGATCGGGCGCAGCCGCGGCGCCGAAGTGGATTTCGAGATCGTCGGTGATCAGTCGAGGAAGATCCGCAACTTCACCACGCGCATAGACACGATCTTCGGCGCGAACGCAGTGATCGTCGCGCCCGAACACTGGCTGATAGACGAACTGATCGCGTCGGGCAGGGCGAGCGACGAACTCAAGGCGTTCGTCGAGGAACAGAGAGCCGTCTCGACCAATGAGCGCATTGCCGAAGGCCGCGAAAAACAGGGGGTCGAGACCGGCCTGTTCGTCATCAATCCATTCAACGGCGAGAAACTGCCCGTCTGGACGGCCAATTTCGTAGTGACTGGTTACGGCACGGGCGTGGTCGGGTCCGTGCCCGCGCACGACGAGCGCGACTTCGAGTTCTCGCAGAAATACGGCCTGCCGATCCGCCGTGTGATCAAACTGGTCGGCTCGACTGAGGCTGACGACGCGCCGGTCGAAGTCCCTTTCACCGCCAAAGATGAGACGGGCGTGCTGATCAATTCCGGTCAGTTCAACGGCCTGACCGTGCCCGCAGCATTGAAGGCGATGACCGCGTTCGCCGAAGAGAAAGGCTTCGGTCAGGCGCAGACGAATTACAAGATTCGCGACTGGGGCATCTCGCGTCAGCGGGCGTGGGGCACACCGATCCCGTTCATTCACTGCGCTAAGTGCGGCATCGTACCCGTGCCGGAAGAGCAGCTGCCCGTCAGACTGCCCGATGACCTGAACTTCAATACCGCGGGCTCGCCGCTGGCCGAACACGCGGGCTTCGTCAACGTGGCCTGCCCGACCTGTGGCGGCGCGGCGCGGCGCGACACGGACACGATGGATACGTTCGTTGATTCGTCGTGGTATTACTTCCGTTATTGCGACCCGCACAACGAGGATCTGCCGTTCGAGCCGAAAATCGCCGCGTACTGGACTCCGGTTGATCAGTACATCGGGGGCATCGAACACGCCGTGCTGCATCTGATCTACACGCGGCTGTGGACGAAGATCATGCGCGATCTGGGCCTGATCACGTTTGACGAACCGGTAAAGAAGCTGCTGACGCAGGGGATGGTCTGTCTGGCGACGACTCGTTGCGAAGAACATGACTGGCTGTATCCGTACGAAGTCATTGACGGCAAATGCAAATTCTGCGGGCGCGTTGTTACTCACGGTCGCATCGAGAAGATGTCGAAGTCCAGGAAGAACACCGTGGACCCGGACGAGATGCTGAACATTCACGGCGCCGACACGCTGCGGCTGTTTATGCTGTTCGCCGCCCCGCCGGAAAAGGATCTGGAATGGAGCGAGGCCGGGGCCGAAGGCGCGTCGCGCTTCCTGGCGCGCGTCTGGCGCATGGTTCACAAGTGGCACGATAAGCTGGCCGGCGCTGATGCGAATGCCGGCGGGTTTTCAGCCGAAGCCCGCGCGCTGCGCCGCAAGACGCATCAGACGATCAAACGTGTCTCTCACGATATCGGCGACCGTCTGAACTTCAACACCGCCATCGCCGCGTTGATGGAGCTGACGAACGAAATCTACGCTTTCGACAACACGCTGAAAGGCAGCGCTGGGAACGCTTCACCTGCTGACCTGTTTACGCTTCGGGAAGCGATGGAAGCGTTGACGAAGATGCTGGCCCCGTTCACGCCGCACGTCGCCGAAGAACTGTGGGAGTCGCTGGGCCACCACGAGATTCTGGTCGCTTCGCCCTGGCCCCGGTTCATCGAAGAGCTGGCGAAGGCCGAAGAGCTGGAAATCCCGGTACAGTTGAACGGCAAGCTGGTTTCGCGCGTGCTGGTCGCCGCCGAAGCACCCGACGATGTGCTGAAGGAAGCCGCGCTGGCCGATGAAAAAGTGCGCGGCAGAATCGGCGACAAGCAGGTCGTCAAGACGATTGTGGTGCCCAAACGACTGGTCAACATCGTGGTCAAATAAAACGGTGTTCGGAGTACCGGCTTCAGCCGGGTTTTACCATAGTCCAGAGGTAAGACCCGGCTGAAGCCGGTACTCCGAACGCTGATCCTTATTCATCGTTTTTCTCCCAGGCCTCGTGATGAATAGAAAACTGCAACCGGTATTCGCTCTTATTCTGCTCCTCATCTCCAGCGGTTTCACGGAATGCTACAAGCCAGCGGGGCGCGGCGATGCGCTCCCCGCGCACATCAAAACGCTGGCGATCCCGGCATTCCAGAATCAGGCCCTGCGCTTCAAGGTCGAGCAGCGTTTCACCGCCGCGATGGTTGACGAGGCGTTGCGGCGCGCGCGTTCACTGAAGATCGTCTCGACGGCCGATGGCGCCGACGCGGTGATGCTCGGGACGATCAAATCGTTCGGCTATCGCGGCGCGGTACTGGATGACTTCGGTCGCGTGCGCATCTTCGAGATCACGATCGTGGCCAGCGTCACTGTGCGCGACCAGACGAAAAACAAGGTGATCTTCGACAATCAGAACTACGTCTTCCGCAGCGAGTACGAAGTCAGCGGCGACCCGCAGACGTTCTTCGCCGAGGAAGGCCCCGCGGTCAGCCGGATGGCGCATGATTTCGCAAAAAGTGTGCTGACCACCATCCTCGAAGGGTTCTGAGCGATGGAAGAACTGCTGAAAGATTATCCAGTGGTGGTCACGATCCCCGTTGCCTGGGGCGAGATGGACGCGATGCGGCACGTCAACAACGTGGTCTACTTCCGCTGGTTCGAAAGCGCCCGGATTGCGTATTTTGATAAAGTGGGAATGTGGGAGTTCGGCGAGACCGCTGGCATCGGCCCGATTCTCCATTCCATCAATTGCCGCTACCGAATCCCGCTCGCGTATCCCGACACAGTTTCTGTCGGCGCGCGAGTCACGAAGGTGGAAGAAGACCGTTTCGTGGTGCAATGCCGTCTGGTCAGCCACCGGCACCAGAAAGTCGCCGCCGAAAGTGAGGGCACGATGGTCTCCTTCAACTACCGCGAACAAAAGAAGGCACTGCTGCCTGAGGAGTTGAAACAAAGAATTCGGGAGCTTGAGAATAATACTTCTCTGGAGAACGGCAATATCAGCTGACCGCCCGAACCTTTAGCCGCTATTGGTTTGCTTATGTCATCACTGAAGGCGCTTGAGACAGAGCCTCTGCGACATTTCAAGGGGCTGCTTCGGAAGGTAAACCGCCTCTATGAATACGGTAACTACAAAGTAGAACTCGGAGTGTACAGTTTTGACCTGACCGGGCAGGAGTTCGACTGCGAAAAGATATACCGCGCTACCGGATTGAATTGTGGGAAGCCGCTTCAGATTACTGAGATTTCTGCCAAAGAGATAACTTCGGATCTCTCATATTATCTGCAGGACAATTTCTGGCATACAGGACGGGCCGAAGACGCAGAGAGGTGGCGACAGTTCGCCAAGCAATACCTGCAACTTTTGAAGGCGTGTGTTGATCTGAAGAATTCCAGAGCTTTTGACTGTAAGGAGAATGACAGCCGCGGAGATTACTGGTGGTTTTCATTTATTATCTACCAGGAAACGACCGGCTGTTGTGTGGCAGTTGACGGAATTGCTGGCGACTGGTAGCCGCCAAACTAAAGCTGGCTGAATCAGCAAAATGCGATGGCAAAGCAGGGAAGTGACGATTCGCTGAAATCACAATCCGACTTCTACCGCAAACTGAACGGCGGGCAGATCGGGCCGCTTTATCTGCTCGAAGGCGAAGAGGCTTACCAGCGGGATCAGGCACTGAAAAAGCTGATTGAGAAGGCCGTTGATCAGTCGGTTTACGATTTCAATGTGACGACGATCTCTATCGCGCAGGGCAATCTGGATGAGGCGCTCGCGCTGGCGCGGCAGTACCCGATGATTTCGTCGCGGCGAGTGGTCGTGGTCACCGGCTTTGAATCGCTCAATGACGACAGGCAGCTGGAGCAGCTGAAGGATTACCTGCGCGACCCGGCGCCGACGACGGCGCTCGTCTTCGTCAGCGAGGCGCTCGACAACCGGCGCAACATTGCGACGATGCTGCGCAAGACGTGCGAGGTGGTCAGCTTTGCGCCGCTCGACGAGCGCGAAGCCGCGCCGCGCTGGCTGGCCGACTACGTCTCGCGCGCGGGGTGCTTCATCGAGCCTTCAGCTGCGGCTTACCTGATCGGGATGGTCGGCACGGAGTTGCGCAGGCTTTCGAGTGAGGCCGACAAACTCGTCAACTACGTCGGCGGGAAGGGCAGGATCGGGAGGGCGGAGATTGATGAACTGGTGCGCTATTCGCGCGAGCATTCAAACTTCGAACTGACCGACGCGATCATTGACGGCAACCGCAAACGCGCCCTCGAACTGCTCGACCACATCCTCGCCAACCCCCCGGAAAACCCGCAGACGCTGGCCGTCATGCTGGTCGGGGCGATTGCCAGCAACTACCGGAAGATGCTCGCCGCGAAAGAACTGATGCGCCAGAACGCGCCGAATTCCGAAGTCGCCAAAGCCGTCGGGATGCCCCCGTTCGCCGTCGGCCGCTTCAATGAGAAAGTGCGGCGCAAAGAGATGGCGGAAATCGAGCGCGGCATCGCGCGGATTGCGCAAACGGATGTCGCGCTCAAAACCTCGATGGCGACGCCGCGGCTCCAGATTGAACTGCTCATCTGCGAGCTTTGCCGGGATAAAGGGCAGGCACCTGGCGGCAGAATTCGATGAAAATCATTCTGACCTGACCCCCGCTTTCTGCTAAACTGCACCCCGCGAAACCGGACCTCACTTCAACAGGAGTTTGTTTTATGCGTTCAAATCCCCATTTTCGGAATTATGCCCTGGCCCTCCTGCTGCTCACTCTGACTGCCGCAGCATTCGGGCAGGCGCCGTCAACGCCACAACCGAAAGTCTCAATCGCGCAGACCGAATTCAACTTCGGTGAAGTCAAGGAAGGCGTGACTGTCAGCCATACGTTCATCGTCAGGAATAAGGGGGCGGCGAATCTGGAGATCAAGTCCGTGCGCCCCGCCTGCGGCTGCACGGCCAGCGACTTCGACAAGGTCGTTGCGCCCGGTCAGGAAGGGAAGATCACGCTGAACGTCAAGACCACGGGCTTTCACGGCGCGATCAGCAAATTCGCTGACGTCACGACCAGCGACCCGGACAACCCGAACTTCACGCTGACGATGGTGATGCTGGTCAGCAGGGAGAGCAGCCCTGAAGGGCAGCGGGTCGGGTCGTTCCTGATCAGCCCGTCGAGCCGGTGGAAAGGCCGTCTGGCGCAGGGCAACAGCGATGACGTGATGTTTTCGATCGTCAACGACGCGCCACAGCCGGTGCGGGTGACGAAGGTCTCGGTTGACGGCAAGGCTTTCACCGCCACCCTGCAAACCCTCGAAGAGGGCCGGCGATACCTGATCATTGCCAAAAGCTCCGAGACTCTGAAGGCCGGGAACGTGGTGGAGACGCTCAGGGTAACGACCGAAAGTCGTGAGTTCCCGGAACTGCAGCTTCAGCTTGACGGGAATGTGGAGCCGGCGGTCTCAGCCCTCCCGAAGGCTTTGAACTTCGGCGTGCTGCCGATTTCAAACCCCGCTTACGACGTTTCGCGCACCGGCAAATTCCTTTTCGTCCGCCTGGCTCGGGGCTCGGGGCTCGAGATCAAAAAGGTGAGTTCGACGCTGCCATTCCTGAAAATCGAGGCGCTGGATGATGTCAAAGGCCAGTCATACCGGGTCCTCGTGATGTTCGACAAGGAGAAGCTTGCCAAAGGCGAATACAGCGGCAAAATCATTCTCGAACTCAATAACCCGCTCACCCCGATCCTTGAAATCCCGGTCACGCTCAACGCGCAGTGAGGGGCCGCGATGAACGGTCAATGGAAAAGCCGCAAAGGAATGATCATCTCTTCCTTTGCGGCTTTTTCACTGGTCAGTCTGCCGTGCTTCGGTTCAGCTTCCGGCTGCAATCTTCCGGCTGTCGAGTCCTGACAGTTGCACCATCATCGGCTCTGCTGACGTTTTGCGGAAACGGTCTATGCAGACGAGGCAGGGATAGTGAAGCTGATCCGCCCGCTCCGGATCGGCGGCCATCTCCAGCCGCTCTTTGTGGACGCGATTGATCAGATCCATCAGTTGTGAAAGTAATTCGGGCAGGCTCGTCCGTCGCAGGTCACCGATCACGTCCATGCCATCGCCTTTCAGATCACGGTAGTTCGAAAGCTGGCAACAGAGCGTCAGCCTCCCCCGATAATCAACGTTCAGGTCTTCGAGCGACAGCGGCGCACAGCGCGGCAGGTAGTAGTCCGTGTAAAAGCCCATGGCCATCCCGATCTGGTGACGGAATTCGCCCATGACGCGCGCGACATCGCGTTCGACCGCGCGCCATTCGCTGACCGGCAGGATCAGGTCGTGATCGAGGTTGTGTTCTGTCGGCGTCTGGTGCCCGAAAAGCTGTTGTTTGACTTTCAGGTGCGCGCCGAGCAGCGCCAGCTGATCAATCTCATGGCGGTTGGCGCGATTGATCGTGGTGATGATTGAGGCTTCGATTCCGACCGCCTGGCAGGCGGCAATCGCGGTGACGACTTCCTTATATGACCCCTTGCCCCGGATTTTGTCGTGCGTCGCTTCAGTCGCGCCGTCGAGGCTGAATGAAATGCCCTTGAGCTTTGCCTTGCGGCGCGGGACGCTGATGGCCTTGAGCGTTTTCTGAAAGTTCCGCGCGTTGGTCAGGAAATGACAGGTCAGGCCATGCCCGGCAATAATGTCGAGCGCCTCGCCGAAGCGCGGGTGCATCGGCGGCTCGCCGCCGGTGATTGCGACGTGGCGGTAGCCGAGCGGCGCGGCCTCGCGCAGAATTTTGTCGAGCAGGTCGAGCGGCAGGAAGAGGTCTTTGTTCTCCTCCGGGTCGCCGCGGTAAATTCCGCGGAAGCAGTGGGTGCAATCCAGATTGCAGACATTATTCAGTTCAATGCCAATGCGCGGCATAAAGGCAGTTCTCCGGTTCGCTTCAACGGGGATGCAAAGAAGCCGGGCGTCAGGACGGGGCGACAACTATGATTTACGACCCCGGGATTTTACAGGCTGGGGGCAGGAAATGCGAACTGAAACGGGCGCCCGGACCGGCCTTTGTTGCGGCATTTTGGCGCGATGAGCTATGATTCAACCGTTGGCAATCTTCGAGTTATCGGTGGGACGGAAAAATTAATAATACGAAACAGAGCAACCGCACTATAGAGTGTCGCATCACAGACGGCGCCAAAAGGCGCTAAAGTATTGGGAAATGTCCGGAAACTGAACGCGCCGGATTCACCCGGGACGCAGCCTGCTCGCCGGGTGAACAGGGTCTGAAAAGCTTCTGGATTGCCTATGACGACGTTCGTGATGCCGCTTCCAGTGCCTGCTCTGCAAAGAGCAAACATTGTGACAGTCGAGGCCACAAGAGAAACCGGAAACATCGCGGCGTCGGATTTTGAACTGGCGCAGGCGGCGGCCCGCGGGCAGGCCGAGGCGTTTGAGGAGTTGTACCAGCGTCATCACCGCCGCGTTTACAGCCTGTGCCTCCGCATGGTGGCGAACACGACCGAGGCGGAAGACCTGACGCAGGAAGTCTTCGTCCAGCTCTTCCGCAAGATCGGCAGCTTCCGCGGCGAGTCTGCTTTTACAACCTGGCTGCATCGGATGACGGTCAATCAGGTGCTGATGCACTTCCGCAAACGTGGCGTGCGTCTGGAGAAGACGACCGAGGAAGGTGACGAACTGGCGGACGTCGTTCAGGCGGGGACCGAGCGGCCGCAGGCGATGCCGGTCGTGGATCGGATCGCGCTCGACCGCGCCATCGCGCAGCTCTCGCCGGGTTATCGCTCGGTGTTTGTGCTGCATGACGTCGAAGGCTACGAACACGAGGAAGTGGCACAGGCGCTCGGCATCAGCGTCGGCACCTCGAAGTCACAGTTACACAAGGCGCGCATGAAGTTGCGCGGCCTGCTCAATAAGAAGACATAGCAGTCCCGAAGACCCGTCCGGGAAAGGTAACACATGGGGATCGGGCTGATCGGGCTGCGCATCAGTGAAGTATGGAAAGTCGGAGAGGAAACTGTTATGGATTGCCGTATCGTCCGGAATTCCCTGTCGAATTACCTTGACGGGTTGCTGCTCGAGAATGAAGTGACGCTGATCGAAAGCCACTTCAACGAATGCTCGCATTGCAATGTCGTGAGGCTCGACCTTTTCGAGATCCGCAGCGCGGCCCGCGAACTTCCGCTGCACACTCCGCAGCGCGCCCTGTGGGCGAGAATTCAGCAGAGCATTGAAGCTGAAACTGCCGGCGAGGCCGATGAAGTGGGAAAACCTGAAGTCGCAAAGCAGCCCGGGTGGTTGTCACGCCGGTGGGCTGATCTGATGTCGCGGCGTTTTACCTTTAACTTCCCGCAACTGGCCGGGGCGGGCACGCTGGCCGTGCTGCTCGTCGGCGTGGGCCTTTTCAGCGCGTATCGTCAGGGGGCGGGGCCGGCCGTCAGCACCGGGCCCGATGCCGCGGATTTATCTACCGCCCTGCTGCCTGAAGAGCCCGAGACGCGCGCGCGGGTTAAGTTTCTGACCACAACACTTGACGCCCGCAAGGCGTCGTGGGATCCGGCGATCCAGAAGCTGTATGACAGCAACCTGATGCGGATTACTCAGTCAATCGAGGAATGCCGGCAGAAACTGCGCGAGAACAAAAACGACAAGGAACATCAGCAGCGGGTACGCGATTTGTACAGGGAGCAGATCGAACTGCTGGAAGACTTTGACAAGATCAGATAGCGACCCGTACGGGCCTGCCCGGAAATCTCTCCAGGCAATTATCAGGAAGTGTTATGAAGAAAATGTCGTGGGAGAAAAAACTGCTGCTGAGTATCGCGCTGCTGAGCTTTCCGGCGTTTCCGGCACTGGCCCAGGGGTACAGTAAATCATTTCGTGTTCAGGACAGGTCAGGCACTCTGGAAGTGGTCAATAAAATGGGTTCGGTCTCCGTCAATGTCGCCGAAGGGAATACGATCACGGTGACGGCGAAACAGGCAGATCCCCCAGTCAATGCGATACAGTCGGCGCAGGGCAAAGTCAGGGTGGAAGTCACCGGCAATGCCACAGTGGATCTGGTGATTAATGTCCCGACGAACACTGCGCTCGATCTGACCTGCATCAAGGGTGAAGTCACGGTCAGAAATATGAGCGGGCCGATCCGGACCCGCACGGCTGAAGGTGATATTCTGCTGAGCGGAATCCGCAGCCCGAAGGTTGATGTCGGCAGCCAGACCGGCAACGTCAGTTTCAGCGGCGACATCCTGCCGGGCGGGAACTACACGCTCAGGTCGCATTCCGGCCGAGTGAGCGCGACGCTGCCCGCTTCCGCCGATTTCAGGCTGCAGGCCTCGTCCTGGCGCGGCGGGGTGGATGTCAACGGCTTCGGTGTGAGCTTTACGACCCAGACTGACAAGCGGGTTGAGGGGACCCATGGTGAGGGCCGGGCGACGGTTGTATTGTGGACTCAGGAAGGGAGCATCCAGCTGCGGCGCAGGTAGGGAAGACGAGGAATCGAAGATCAGCAAAAGGGGCGGCTTTATCAGCCGCCCCTTTTGCTATGGTCGTGATCGGCGCTATTGCTGTTGCGCCAGCTGTGCCTGTACCACATTCATCTTCGCGCTCACGTTGCGGTAGCTCACGTCAATCGCATAAACCTCCGATAACACGTCGTAAGCGCCCTTCAGGTCGCCGAGGGCTTCGTAAGCTGACGCCAGGTCGTAGCGCAAAGCCTGGTACTCGTCTTCAGAGCGCCCCGGCACTTCCAGACCCTTCTTCAGCCACATGACCGCCGGGCGCGGCATGTTTTTCTGCGAGAAACAAAAGCCCAGCATACTGCAACAGAGCAATTGGTTCAGGCCGACTACCTCACCGGCTGCCTCTGAAGAGACCGCCTTGTAGGCCTGCTGGAATTCTTCGACTGCCTCGTCGTACATCTCCATATCCTTGTACGCGAGGCCGAGGTTGTAGTGAGTGTCGAAATCTTCTTTCTCCCCTTCCGCCTCGGCGCCGGACTTGATGTCATCAAAGATGCCGAAGAGATCATTTAATGGCGCCTCTGCCGCTGGGGCTGGCCGGGGTGTCGGACTAACAACTACAGAGGACTCCTCCGACATCGCGGGCGGCGAGTCGAGTGATTTTCCGGCGGCGGCATCGAACTGAATTGAGCCGAGGTCATTCAGCAGATCATCGAACATCGAGCCGGCCTGAATATCCTGAGCGGCAGGTATGGCCACTCCGGCCGGTCTGACGGTTTCCACAGGGCTGAATGCCTGCGAACCGTTCTCAGGGTGGCTTGGGGAAAATCCGTTCTCGAACCCGAAGGTCTGCGCCTGCTCTTCAGGGCCGGGGGAAAGGATGAAGATTTCTCTGGTCTCCTCCTGGCTGACTGTGAATGATTCTGCATTGCGGCTGACCGGCTGTGGCACAGCCAGAGGTGTCCCCGTCGCCTGCGCCAGCTGCTGGCGTCGGGCAGTGACTCCCGGATGGCCGGGGTAATGCTGCTCCAGCACCTCGATGGTGTGCTGCGCGACATCGAACATTTCCTGGGCGATGTAAAAATCCACGCTTTCCAGCTCAGCGTCGAGTTTCAGCCCGCCGGTGACCTTCGCCGCCCCCGCAAACTCCGCCGCCGCATCAAGTGCAGTTCCCGGCAGCGATTCCGTCGGGAAGGCTGACACGGTCATTGGGTGCGAATCGGAATACGTTTCGGCGAAGTGGTTGCCGAAGAAGCCGCCCCCGCTGGTGACTATTTCGCCCTGCAAATCCACGCTCAGGTCAATTTCCGAGGCGGGCTTCCGGCCGGCATCCTCCTTCAGTGACCAGAGACTTTCTTCGGACTCACTGGTCTCCAGCATTTCCTTCTCATTGAAGGCGTAGAACAGCGCGGTTTCGGGCTGGGCGACGGAAATTTCAGCCTCGCTGTTATTAGTAAAAGTGGCGGCATTTTCTGAAGCCACGGCCGGCGGTGTTTCCTGCTGTGGTTCGAGCGCGCTGAAATCAATCTCGCCCCAGACGGATGACTGTGTCTGGGTGAGTTCTATCTTGGGTGCCGCGGGAGCCGCGATGGTCTGCGCGCCTTCAGGGATCTCCGGCAGTGGGGGCGCCACTCGCGCCGGGGCCTGACTGACCGAATCGCTGAGGCGCTGCACTTCCTCGTCCGACAGACCCAGACTGCGCAGGCGGCGGCGGTGCTTGAGGTCATCCGGCTCGAGCTGAGTCAGTTGCACGAGCGCCCTGATCGCCACTTCATCTTCGCCCTTGCGAATCGCCGAGTCTGCCAGCGAGTTGAGTGTTTCGATCAGGTTGTGGTCTTCGCGGCAGCGGGCAAAAATCGCTGCCAGACGTTCGAGCGCGCCGAAATGACTCGGGTCTTTGGCGAGAATATCGTGCAGCAGCGCAATCGCCTTTTCCTCTTCACGGCGCTCGTAGAGCCGCTCCATGACCAGGTCAATCTGGCGCAGCGTGTACTGAAAATCCCCGTTGCGCGCCGCGACTTCGGCAAAATCAATCAGGTATTGGAAACGCGAAGGGTCAATTGCAATGGCGCGCGCGAGTACCTTTTCCGCGTCGGCCAGCTGGCCTGCCGACTGATAAATGCGGCCGAGCAGCGTCAGCAGTTCGGCGTTATTCGGCTGCGTCTGGAGCAGTTGCGTGATCAGCGATGCCGCCCGCTGCGATTCGCCGCGCTGGACGTAAAGGTTGACGGCCGCATTGAGCGCGCCGTGGGCTTCGGGTTTGATCTGCAGCGCCTTGAGGTAAATCTGGAGCGCCTCCTCATACTTCCCCTGTCGCTGCACCTCGGCGGCCGCGGCGACGTATGCCTCGTAAGCCTGATCGAACTGCTGCTCGTGCCGGTAAGCTTCGGCGAGCTTGAGCTGAATGACGGTGTTTTCCGGGTCGAGGTTGGCGATCCGCTGGTAAATGTCGAGCGCCTGTCTCTGCTGGCCCGCGCGCAGGTAATGCTCCGCCACCGAGAGGTATTGCTGGCGCGCGTCAACGATCAGCTTCTGCTGGGCGTAGAGCCCGGCCAGCTTCAGTGAGACCTCGACGTTGCCGGGGTCGAGTTTGCTCACTTTCTTGAGCATGGCGATGGCTTTCAAATTGAAGCTGCCTGCCCGATAATGCTCGGCGATTCGCAGGAACGTCCGAATAGCTTCGCTGTTATCACCGATCTTGACGTACAAATCGCCCATCGTGTTGAGCGTCGTAATGTCGCTCGGCTCCGCCTGAACGATCTTCCGATACTCCTCGATGGCTGCCTGGTATTTGCCCTGTTGTACGTACTTCGACGCTGCTTTGAGAGATTTGGCCTTATTGAATGACATTGCTGCTGGCCTGCTTTTTCGCGGGGCGGCGGAGTTATCGTTATGAGGGGTTGGTCGAGTCTCAGGGAAGGAGCCACGCGGAAATTAGCACGAGTTTTTGCAGAAAGTCAATCTGAATGTTCCGCGGCCTGCTGTCCCACTAACGTCACGTGTTTCAATGATTAAAAGCGGTCAGAATGAACGAAAATCTGCGCGGATTTGAGCCCGGCGGACAGATGGCAGAGGCCTTCTTCAGTCCGTCCGGCATCTCGGATGAATAACCTGGTGACGAAATTTGACAGGCTTTCGGCTGTGATGAATGAAGTGGGCGGGCCGGGTCTTCCCGTTCTTTCACGATGGGCTGACCGCGTGGTGCTGCTCGGCCTGGTTTTGTTTGCGCTCTCGGCCCCGCACTCTATCGCGGCGATGAATATCAGCCTCGGCCTCTGTGTCGTCGCGTGGGCCGCCCGCGATTCCGTCGCGCGTCGTTTTCACTTTGCCCGCACGCCGATTGATCGGCCTCTGGTCTGCTTTGCCCTGCTGACCGTCGCTTCGGCCCTGCTGTCAACGGAGCGCGGCATCAGCCTGCCAAAACTGAAGGGCCTGACGCTCTTCGCCATCGTTTACGTCGTCGCGAGCAATCTGAGTGGCCGCGGCGTTCGTCTGTTGCTGGGGATATTGATCGTGTCAGGGCTGGCCGGGGTCGGTTATAGTCTCCTCGAGAAAATTGTCGGGCGGGGGATGATCATCACCGCGATCCGGGCCGGGAGCCCGCTCGCCGGGAGTAATTTGCAGCCGGGCGACGTGATCTGGATGATCGCAAAGCATCGCGTCAGTTCGCTCGAAGACGTGGGGAAAATAATCCGTCGCCAGCCCGCCGGTCAGCAGCTTGAAATCGAAGCCCTGCACGACGGCGACCCGGTTCCGGTCAACCTGATCGTCACCGACGAGTTGAAATCAAAGCCCGGGTCCCTGGGTATCAGTGCCAGTGGCCACAGCCGCCGCTTTCGCGTCTCCGGCTTTTCGCGGCAGTTTCTGACTTATGCCGAACAGATGCAGTTGCTGGCGCTGCTGGCATGCGGGCTGTTGCTGGCGAGCCTCAAGGCAGAACACAGCCGGCGCTTCCTGACGGCAGGCTGCCTGGTGATCTTTACGTTATTTTCACTCGCGTTGGTGCTGACTTCATCGCGCGCGGTGATTGCGTCATTCCTTCTGACCGTAGTCATCATTTCAATCATCGCCGGCAGCAGGCGGGTTGCCCTGCTGGTAGTGCCGGCAGCCGCAGTCATTGGGAGCCTGGCGATCTGGTTCATGCTTTCAACCCGGGCGCAGAGCGTAGCGCAATTCGGAGATGACAGCACTTCGCGTCGCATCGGTTACATGAGCGCCGGGTTGCGCCTCATCCCACGGCACCCTTTGTTCGGCGTCGGGATGGATGCGCACAAGGCGCACTGGAAAGAGTGGGGCTTTCCGGGGGATTACGTGACGCACACGCATTCGACCCCGATCCAGCTGGCAATGGATCGGGGGCTGCCGGCCCTCGGCTGTTACATGTGGCTGGTAACGACGATGATTATCGTCGCCTGGCGCGGTTACAGGCTGACTTCGCTGGACGAAAGCGTTGACACGAGCGGGTTGCTGCTCGGCACAGCCGGCGGACTTGTCGGCTTTTCCATCAGCTCGCTGGTAAACTATAACTTCGGCGATTCCGAGATAGTCCTTTTGTTGCTCTTCATCTGGGCGCTGGCGCTGGTTTCCAGCCACAAAAAAATTGACAAGCAGGTATGCTGACATTGAGATTCAGACCGGGTTCGATTCTGCTGCTCGCTGCATTCATCTTCAGCCTGCAGGCCGCAGCACAGAGTCGTTCATCGCCGGAAGTTTTGCAGGACGAGACGATCAGGATCGGAACGGAACTGGTCGTACTCGATGTCCAGGTGCTGAACAAAAAGAGTGGTGAGATCATCAACGGACTCAGGCCTCAGGATTTCGAATTGTACGAGGACGGGACGAGGCAGGAGATCACGCACTTCAGTCAGGATAAGCTCCCGCTGTCGGTGATCCTGCTCGTGGACCTGAGCAGCAGCGTCAGCCCGGTACTGAGAGAAATCCGCGACGGCGCCCTGCTGGCATTGAAGCGATTGAAGGATAAGGATGAGGTCGCCATCATGGCCTTCTCCTCTTCGACGCAGCTCGTCCAGAGCTTTACCACCGACCGCCAGCTGATCGTGGACCGGATCAGTCAGATCGAAAAGACTCCGGTCATCGGGCAGGGAACTTCTCTGTATCAGGCGTTGCGTGATGCGGCGCTGCATATGAACAGCGCCAGTAACCCGACCAGCCGCCGGGTGATCATTGCGATTACGGATAACATTGCTTTTGAATACCACCACTTCGGCCTCTCTGAAAAAGAGGTGAGTGATCAGGTGATCGAATCCGGCAGTATGGTCTGCGGCCTGATAGTTGAAGGCGCGATGACCAAATCCACAAAAATTTTTGACAGGAAGCCGGACAGTCAGGACATTTACCGCCGGCGCATGTCAATTGATCCATTCGCCAGCGAGACCGGCGGTGAAGTGATCAAGGCGGAGAAGAATGAGATCAATGCGCGCCTGGCGCTGCTGATAGACCACCTGCGGACCCGCTACAGTCTGGGGTTCAGCCCGAAACGGGAGCGGCATGACGGCAGCTATCGTCAGATCAGGCTGAACCTGACCGCCGATGCACGAAAGCGTTTGGGCGAAGTGGTGGTCAAGGCAAAGCAGGGCTATTACGCCCGCCCGCGCAGTCAGAAAGCCGCGCTGCCGCCGGGCCAGTGAGGCCGGCGGATCTGAAGTTGAGAAGTCACCGGTCGAGAAAAATAAAGGGGAGCGATCTTTCGCTCCCCTTTGTGGTATTTGAGTTCCGATTTCAACTACGGCCTGCCGCTTTCGAGGAATGCCTTGAGCTTGCGTGACCGTGACGGGTGACGCAGCTTCCTGAGAGCCTTCGCCTCAATCTGGCGGATGCGCTCGCGGGTGACGGCGAAATGCTGGCCGACTTCTTCGAGCGTGTGTTCGCTGCCGTTCGGGCCCAGGCCGAAGCGCATCTTGATGACCTTCTCCTCGCGCGGCGTCAGCGTCTTCAGCACCTCCTCGGTGATCTCCCTCAGGTTGATGTTGATGACGGCCTCGGCCGGGTTCTGGATAGTCTTGTCCTCGATGAAATCGCCGAGGTGTGAATCCTCCTCTTCGCCGATGGGCGTTTCGAGCGAGATGGGCTCCTGCGCGATCTTCAGCACCTTGCGGACCTTTGACGCCGGGATGTCCATCTTCTTCGCGATCTCTTCCGAGGTCGGCTCGCGCCCGAGTTCCTGCACGAGCGCGCGCGACGTGCGGATAAGCTTGTTGATCGTCTCGATCATGTGGACCGGGATGCGGATAGTGCGGGCCTGATCGGCGATGGCGCGGGTGATCGCCTGACGAATCCACCACGTGGCGTAAGTCGAGAACTTGTAGCCGCGCCGGTACTCGAACTTGTCCACCGCCTTCATCAGGCCGATGTTGCCTTCCTGAATCAGGTCGAGGAACTGCAAACCGCGGTTGGTGTACTTCTTCGCGATGGAGACGACCAGCCGGAGGTTGGCTTCGACCAGTTCCTTCTTCGCCTGCCCGGCTTCGGATTCGCCCATGATGACGTTCTGGAGCGAACGTTTGATCTCGACCGCCGAAACCTTGTAATCGTCTTCGAGCTGCGTCAGGTGCTTCTTCGCGGCGCGCAGGCGCTTTTCAAGCTCCTTCACCTCGTCGGCCGCACGCTTGCGTTCGAGGGATTTGGTGAGCTTCTCGATCTCCTTCTCGGTGCCGCGCACCTGATCGCGGGCGTCGCGCATGCCCTGCACGAGACGCTCCTCGATCCGCGGCGTGAATTCGAGCAGGCGGACGAGTTGCGACAGCTCGACGCGCTGGCGGGCCAGTTTGCGGCGCATGCGCGCGAGGCGCGGCGAACGCTTCGGCTCGACCAGAAATTTCTCGTAGGCCGTGACCGTCTTCTTGAATGCCTTGCTGATCTCGTTGATCGTCTCGAGCGTGTAGTTGTGATACTCCTCGATCTTCTCCTCCGTGATCCCCTCCTGTTCGGTGAAGGTCACGATTTCACGGATCGAGAGTTCGCCTTCCTGCAACTCCCTGCCGATCTGAACGAGTTCCATAATCGCGACCGGCGAACGCGAGATCGCCTTCTGCGCCTTGATCTTGCCGCGCTCGATGCGCTTGGCGATGGCGACTTCGCCCTCGCGGGTGAGCAGCGGGACTACGCCCATCTCGCGCAGATACAGGCGCACGGGATCATTGGTCTTGTCCAGCGTGCCGGGCGAGAGGTCGAGTTCCATCTCCTCTTCGGCGGTCTCTTCCAGCTTCTTGTCGGCGGCGGCGGCTGCGGCTGCGCTTTCCAGAAACTTCTCTTCGGAATCGCCAATCGCAATGCCTTCACCGCCGAGTGCCGCGAAAATGTCCTCAATATCATCGGGAGAGATGACGTTGTCGGAAAGCTCATTGTTGATGTCGTCATAGGAGAGGAATGCTTTCTCCTTTCCCATGTTCAAGAGCTTCTGTACATCGTCTGAAAATTTCTCGTCCAATTTGGTTGCTCCTTTATTTCAATCCGTGCCCCCGCCGGGGGCGAAAGCCCGCCCGTTCGCTGCTCCGGCCGGGCCAATTATTGCTGATTCAGTCACTACAGGCCGTTGAGCGCGCGTTCCTGTCTGGCCAGTTCGAATTTACGCATTGTCAGTTCACTGACCCGTGCCAGATCGCCTGCGCGCTGGGCCTGATTTATTTCCGCCTGTAACGCGGCCTGCTGTTCCGTGAGCAGGCTCAGGCGCAGGCCTTTCAGTGATTCAATCGCTTCGCGTTCCAGACGCTTCAGTTCTTCATCCGTGTCACCGCCCGCCGCCGTCTCGCCGAGCATCAATCGTGGCAGCAGATCCTGCGCCAGGTCTTCGTCTTCAAGACGGTCGCTCAGTGCGGCGTATGACGGTTCCTGTCCCTGAGTTTCAAATTCCGCGATCAGGCGGAAAAGCTGTCGGGTGCGCAACCCGGCGTAATCTTCCTCTTTCAACTCTCTCAGGACACGCCGTCGAATCTCTGTGTGACTTAGCAGGATTTCAAGCAACTTGCGCTCCGCAGGCTTAATCGTGACGGTGGCCATCACGGCGCGCGCGCTCACTCGTTCCTGCCGATTCGCGGCGGCTTTCTTCAGCTCATCGCGAATCAGTTTGCTGTCGATTTTCAGGCGGTCAGCAATACGTTCGCAGTGTTCTGCGAGTTCGAGGCGGTCATTGATCAGTTTCATATACGGCAGAATCGCATTCAACGTTTCGACTTTGCCGGTCGGTCTGGTGAGATCATTCTCTTTGACCGCCTGTTCGACGATGTATTCAATGAACGATTGAGAGCTTTTTAAGAGCCTGAAATAACCTTCCGCGCCCGCGCTTCTGATGTATTCATCCGGGTCGAGGTTGTCCGGCAGCGTCAGCACGTTGACCTTAAATCCTTCCGTCAGCAATGCTTCCAGACTGCGCTTCGTGGCGGCCACGCCCGCCGAGTCGGGGTCGAAGTTGACGACGACCTTACGGGCGTAACGCCCGAGCAGTCGCACCTGATGATCAGTGAGCGCCGTGCCCAGACTCGCGACCAGATTCCTGACGCCGTGCTGGAACGGGATCAGAAAATCCAGATAGCCTTCGACCAGAATTGAGTAACCCTGCCGCCGGATGGCATCGCGCGCGTGGCTCAGCCCGAACAGGTGCTGCCCCTTGGTGTAGAGAGCGGTTTCAGGTGAATTCAGATATTTCGGCTCACCCTCACCGAGAATCCGCCCCCCGAAAGCAACTACGCGACCCTGCGCGTCGCAGATTGGAAACATCAGCCGCCCGCGAAACTTGTCGTAAAAGCCGGTGCCGGTATCCTTGAGCGTGACCAGTCCGCTGCGTTCAATCTGCGTGCGGGTCGCGCCGAGCCTCTGCAGATGGCCGCTCAGCGCGTCCCAGGAACTCGGGGCATAGCCCAGCCGGAAGGCCCGCCGCGTTTCTTCACTCACCCCGCGCTGATCCAGATAATTCAGCGCCTGGCGGCCTTCGGTTCCATTAAGATTATTCTCAAAGAACTCGACCGCCCACTGATTGAGCTGGCGGACGTCTTCGCGCTGCTGGTTGCGGGCCTCGTAATCGGGCGAAGCCTCGACGACTGGAATCTGGACGCCGCTTTTGTCAGCAACGATCCTGACCGCCTCGGGGAATGAGCAGCCTTCCATCTTCATGACGAAGTCAAAGACGCTGCCGAACTCGCCGCAGCCGAAACATTTGTAAAATTGCTTGGTCTGGCTGACGTAAAAGCTCGGCGTCTTTTCGTGATGAAACGGGCAGCAGGCGGTGTGGTCGCGGCCCTTCTTTTTCAAAGTGACGTAATCCGAAACGATCCGCACGATGTCGGCCTGATTACGCAACTCATCGCTGAAACCGCGCGGGATTCGCATAACGGACGGGGCTGCCAACGGAAGTTGTCTTCTCCAGTGATTGAGAGATTTATTCTGTAACCGGGTAGAAACGCGCAATGGCTCATTTCTACCAACTGATTCGTCTTTGAGGAAGCTGACTGCGGCCCGCTCGTCTGTTTATTTCTTCAACTCAACTATCGTCGCGCCGTTGCCGCCCTCGTTCGCGGCCGCCGGGTAGAATTTGGCGACGTGTGGGTGGCCGGTCAGGAGCGTCGCCACGGCCTTTCTGAGCGCGCCCATCCCCATCCCGTGAATGATGCGGACTCGATCATAGTTACTGAGATAAGCAGCGTCGAGAAATTTATCGGTCTCGTCGGCAGCTTCAACCGCGGTTTTGCCAATGACATTGAGTTCGCTCCCGAGGACTTCCGGCTGCTCTCTCAGTGAAACCGTCACGCCTTTCGGCATCACGTTCGCAGCACGGGCCGATTTGCCTGATGCCGCTCGGGGCTGAAGCAGTCTTAAATTCTCCGCCCTTTCGCGGAACCGCAGCGAGCCGACCTGCACGCCGATCTCGTCTCCGCTAATGGATTCGATCACACCTTCCTTGTCGAGCGACAGCACCCTGACGTGGTCGCCAACCTGAAAATCTCTGACTTCCGCAGGCGCAGCCTCTTCAGCCGCGGCTGATTCACCGTATTCCTGCGCGCCGCCCGGCGCGTGGCGCTTCATTTCAAACAGCGCGGAAGTCGCGGAGCTGCGTAATTCGGCGGCGCGCCGTTCGGCCTCCTTGCGAGCCTTGCGCGCGTCGGGCGCATTCTCAATGCCCGCCGCAAACTTCTCGGCTCTGGCCACGAACTCGTCAACCACCTTTTGCAATGAGGCGCGGAACTCCTTTTCGCGCTCGCGCTCGCGCTGCTGGAAATCCTTTTCCAGTTCCGCGTATTTTTTCGCTACGGCTGCGCGCTCTTCTTCGAGGGCCGCAATGATCTGCTGCTGTTCATCGCGCTGTTCCTTCAGCCGGCGCAGGTATTCGGTCGCCTCGTTGGTCGAGCCTTTGACCTGACCCGCCGCGCGGTCGGTGATCGCCGCAGGCATCCCGAAGCGGCGGGCGATCTCAATCCCGGATGAAGACCCCGCCAGCCCGGTCAGCAGACGGTAAGTCGGCTTGAGCGTCCTCTCGTCGAACTCGACGCTCGCGTTGATGACGCCGGGCGAGTTGGTCGCGTACATCTTGAGCCCGCTGTAATGCGTCGTGACCATCACGTGCGCGCCACGCTCGCGGAAGTAATCAACCATCGCGACGCCGAGGGCCGAACCTTCTTCGGGGTCAGTGCCGGTGCCGACTTCATCGAGCAGGATTATCGCCGGCGGTTCGAGCGTGTTGCTGATGTCGCGGATGTTTTCCAGATGCGCCGTGAAGGTCGAAAGATTGGCGGCAATTGACTGGTGATCCCCGATGTCGGCCAGCACCTGATGAAAGATCGGCAGATCGGCATTCGTCGCTGGAACGTGCAATCCCGCCTGGGCCATCAATGCCAGTAACCCGGCGGTCTTCAGCACCACCGTTTTGCCACCGGCATTCGGCCCGCTGATGACCATGACGCGATAATCGGCATCAAGCTCGAATGAAATCGGGACGATCTTCAGATTCTGAGCCGCCAGATTCGCTTCGAGCAGCGGGTGGCGGGCGTCCTTCAGCACCATCCGCCCGGCCTCGTTGATCCCCGGCTCAATCGCGTTGTGCTGAATCGCCAGCCGCGCTTTGGCGGCGATGAAATCAATGAGACCGGTGGCTTCGGCCATCTGCCCGAGCGATTCGCGCTCTTCGCGCAGCTCTTCGGTGATCGCAAAAAGAACTTTGGTGATTTCGGCCTGTTCGATCTCGCGCAGCCTGACGAGTTCGTTGTTCAGTTCGATGGTTTCGAGCGGTTCGATGAAGGCTGTCTGGCCCGACGAAGACATCCCGTGAACCACGCCCGCGACCGCGCCGCGGTTGTCGTTGCGGATCGGGATGACGTAACGCTCGTTGCGGATCGTGATGAAATCGTCGCGTAGCGCGTGATCCGCCTCGGCCTGTTTGAGGATTCGTTCGAGCGAGCGCTGGATGCGGTTGCGAACCTGAGAGAGCTGGTAGCGAGCTTCGCGCAATTCGGGGCTGGCGAAATCGTCAATCTCGCCGTCCGGCAGGATGCGCGACCTGAGCCGCTGTTCGAGTGACCGCAGGTTGGCGATGTCTCTGGTGATTTCGCGCAGCAGCGGGAAGCGCGCGGCCTCGTCACGGAAAGTCTCGCGCAACCCCGCCGCCACCGACATCAGCCGCATGAGGTCGAGAATTTCCCGCGGTTCGAGGTTGATGTCGGCCACGTTCAATTTGGCCAGCGCCGGGGTCGGGTCGGGCAGGTCGCTGAAATCGAAGGCCGTCCCTTCGCGCAGGTACTCGACGCCTTCGCTCGTGCGTTTGAGTTCGCGCGTGATCGTCTCGACGTCGTCTGAAGTGGTGAGTTCCGCCACGCGCGCGGCGCCGAGCGGTGTGCGGGCCAGTCGCAGCAGAGATTCCTTCAGCTTGTCGAATTCCAGAGTGTCGAATGCCTGACGGCGCATCTGCGAATTGGACTCAGGGAAAAGCATCGGGGCAGTCTGACGGAAAGCGCGGAATTATAGTGACTGCTGCCGAAAAATGTCAACGAATGCCGGGCGCGCCCGGCATTCCGTCGGCTCAAATTCGGATCGGCCCGCCATGCCCGTTCCGCCGGGAAATCTGATGCACGCGCGCGCGCTTCTCGTAATCACTCGCCAGCTTTTCGAGCAGGCCATTGAGCTTTCCCAGGCGCACGCGGGTCAGCGTCATCTCCAGCAGCTCCTGTTTATCTTCATTCGAGAGGTCGAGGCTGGCGGCGATCAGGAAGGAGAGGGCCTGCGGGTCTTCGGGGAGTTCGGGAGTCTCCATCTCTTCGGCGGCGCTGGCGTCCTTGAGCTTTTTGCCCGCGGCGATCATGCGCCGGAATAACTTTGCGGCGCGTTCGGCCAGTGGCGTCAGGTCCTCGGCTTCCGGCTCGTCCTCGAAGAATTCCACCTCGCCCTGCAGGTAAAGCTCGTCGTGGTTGTGAGAGAGTGTGCGGTAACGCTGGCCGCCGGCGCAGAGGATGTTCGAGCGCCCGTCGGGCATCGTCTGGTGGGCAATGACTTCGACGGCGCAGCCGACTTTGCCGAGGGGCGGTTCGCCCGATGCGTCCTCCTCGCTGAGGCAGGTGATCCCGAAGGTCTTGTCGCCGGCCATCACGTCGCGCAGCATTTTGCGGTAACGCTCCTCGAAAATATGCAGCGGCGTGACGGCGCCCGGAAACTGCACGAGCGTGAGCGGGAAAAGCGGGATGGTGCGAGCGTCAGACATGACAAATAAAAGTCACACGAAATAGTACCTCACCCTTTCGGGGGACCGCTTATTGAAGAAAAGAATTCTGCCAGGCGGTCAATCAGGCTCTTATTCTTTTCAATATGATGAATATAGTAGGTGAAAGCACCAACGGCTGCTCTTTGTTTCAAGGGATCCCAAAGGTCTACCAGTTTTACTGTATCTTCCAGATCCAGTGTTTTCAGGCCCATACCTTCCAAATCAACTCTGGCTTCGTCGCTGAAAGACAAAGCGGCAATAATCCCCATCGCTTTCCTCCTCACTACTTCATTATTGAAGGCCGCAAGGAGTGACACATCGTCGCGGACGAGATCGAATTGCTTGACCTCTACCGATAAAACCAAGCGCTCGCCCTCCCATCCGTCAATATCTCCCACTCTTTGTAATCGCTTGCTTCCGGCCCCGACCTTCGAGACGTCAAGATGAAGATGTGGGGCGTCAGCGCGCACACAGGCATAAATCAACCCTTGGAATACTGCTCCCTGAGGCTCACCCTTTCGGGATTTCAGATCGAAACCCTGAAGCAGTCGGGTGAAACGCCGTTCCAAAGGCTCAAGCCCTTGCGGATCGAATTCGTGACTTGGGAGTTTATCGAGTACAAAATCTATGACTGCCTGCTCCAATTCCCTGACTTCTGCATCAGTGAATCCCAGCAGGGCATCCATCCAGTCACGATAATCGCGCCAGACCTGTGTCGCATGGGGCGCGCAATTCGGATAATCGAAACGTTTACATTCGGCCCTGAAAAATTGCTCAGCCTGATTATAGAACGGTCGTATGCTGAGGGGATGCGTCACCCCCTCCACCTCTCTCAATACAATTAATGTGTTGGCGGTTTTCCCCTGAGCGGTCGTGTTTTGCTGTGGGTATTTCATTAACAGAGCGGCTAAATCAGCATATCCTGCGTTCAGCACACCGAGTTCGCGGAAAAAGCGGATGAAGGCAAGCAAAAGCCCGTCGACGAACTTTCTTCTTTCAAACTCTCTTTTGAATGTCTCAATTAACTCCGAAGGATTCATTGGCCATTACTGGTCGTTAGTCGCTTGAGTTGGTCAAATGCCTGACAGCACATCTGAAAGTACTGTTCATCTCTTTCAACTCCTATTGAGAAATAGCCAAGATGCGAAGCCGCCGCCAGCGTGGACCCGCTGCCCGCGAAAGGGTCTAACACAATGCCACACCCTAAAGGAAGAGATGCACGCACGATCTGGCGGAGGAACCGCTGTGGTTTAAGTGATGGGTGAGGAGCAATCTCTCGTTCAGGCGAGCGTGTTGGTGAACAAGCTATGACGTCCTTAAAAGGTTCATTTTCTGACTTGCGACGCAAGGCGCCCGTACCCCAGTTCCTGAGATTTTCCGCAACGGTTCCTTCCACCTGCTTACGGAACAAGCCCCACGGCTCCCAGCAGGAGCGCGGCATGACTGTCACATCAGGGAATTCCTCATGAGCGCCTTTCGGGCGGTCTCCCCCTCTCAACGTTTGTACGAGCCGGATAATTTCCCCACGTTTTTCAAACCCCGCTCTTATAAATGTGCTGAATGTCAAAGTCGACACCAGCGGGTTTGATGCCAGAAATATGTGCCCGCCCGGAACCAGCACCCGGTGCAACTCAGCCGCGACGTCAGAAAAAAATGATATGAGCCTTTCTGTGTCTTCCTCAGTAAAAACTGTGAAGCGGGGTAGCGGCTTGCGCTGCGCCCCATCAAACGCAGGGGGGATTCTCCAGATTCCGCCTCGCCCGCGACGCATCTTGGCGTGATGCTGATCTTCGTACTCTACCAGGCCATACGGGGGATCTGTGACGACTGCGTGAATGCACTTTTCAGGCAGGCTTCTGAGCCAGGTCAGTGCGTCAGACCTGACTCCAACACTGCGCTCATCAAGGAAAACACTGAATCCGCAATGACAGTCACGTGTGACAAGAGAATGGAATTGAGTTTGCTGTTCCTCCAGCCTGCGCGCCTGACAGGACATCTCGGTTGCCGAGTGCCCGGGAGATTTTGCCTTGCGCAGACTTTCAGATGGGGTCGAGCCTGTATTTGTTGGATTCATCAGCTTTCCCGGTAATGAGCGTTAACAGCGAGACAGAGTATGATCACGAATTCCAACTGGCTTGCCGATTATTCGTTCACTTTCAGCACGGCGAGGAAGGCCTCCTGCGGGATCTCGACCTTGCCGACGCGCTTCATGCGCTTCTTGCCTTCCTTCTGTTTTTCGAGCAGCTTGCGTTTGCGCGTGATGTCGCCGCCGTAACACTTCGCCAGCACGTTCTTGCCCATCGCCTTGATCGTCTCGCGGGCGATCACGCGCGAACCGATGGCCGCCTGGATCGGGACTTCAAACATCTGGCGCGGGATGAGCTTGCGCATCTTTTCGACCAGCGCGCGCCCCCGGCTGTAAGCGAATTCCTTATGCACGACCAGTGAGAGCGCGTCCACCGGCTCGCCGGCGACCAGGACGTCGAGCTTGACCAGATCGGCCTCGCGGTAGCCGGCGAGGTGGTAATCGAGCGAGGCGTAACCTCTGGAGATTGATTTCAGCCGGTCGAAGAAATCCAGCACGATCTCGTTAAGCGGCAGTTCGTAGGTCAGCAGCACGCGCGTCGGCGTGATGTAATCGAAGCCTTTCTGCGTGCCGCGCTTCTCTTCGAGCAGGGCGAGGATGCCGCCGAGGAATTCCTCGTTGGTCATGATCATCGCCTGGATGATGGGCTCTTCGATTCTGGTGATGTCGCCCGACTCCGGCATCTTCGAGGGGTTGTCAATTTCGTGGACTTCGCCGCGCACGTCGGTCACGCGATAACGCACGCCCGGCGCCGTCGTGATCAGGTCAACGTTGAATTCACGTTCCAGCCTTTCCTGTACGATCTCCATGTGCAGCAGGCCGAGGAAGCCGCACCGGAAGCCGAAGCCGAGAGCCGACGATGTCTCCGGCTCGTAAAAAAACGACGAATCGTTGAGGCGCAGCTTTTCGAGCGCGTCGCGCAGCTCTTCGTACTGGTTCGGCTCGACCGGGTAGACCCCGGCAAAGACCATCGGCTTGATCTCCTGGAAGCCGGGGAACGCTTCAGCGGTCGGCCGGTTCGCCTCGGTGATCGTGTCGCCGATCTGCACGTCGGCGACGGTCTTGATGTTGGCGACGACGAAGCCGACTTCGCCCGCGCCGAGGCGGTCAATCTGGCGCGGCTTGGGGGTCAGGACGCCGAGTTCCTCGACCTCGTAATCGCGCCCCTGCGCCATCAGGCGGACCTTCATCCCTTTTTTCAACTCGCCGTCAATCAAGCGGACCATCACGATCACGCCGCGGTAAGGGTCGAACCACGAATCGAAGATCAATGCCTTGAGCGGCGCTGCAACTGAACCCGCCGGCGGCGGAATGTCGCGGACGATGGCTTCGAGGATTTCAGTGATGCCGATGCCCGCTTTGGCCGAAGCCATCACCGCGTTGTGCGTGCCGAGGCCGATGACGTGTTCGATCTGCTCCCTGACTTTCTCAGGCTCCGCGCCGGGCAGGTCAATCTTGTTGATGACCGGGATCAGTTCGAGGTTGTTGTCAATCGCCAGATACGTGTTCGCGAGCGTCTGCGCCTCGACGCCCTGGCTCGCGTCAACGACGAGCAGCGCGCCCTCGCAGGCGGAGAGGCTGCGCGAGACCTCGTAGGAAAAATCCACGTGCCCAGGCGTGTCAATCAGGTTGAGGATGTAATCCCTGCCGTCCCGGGCTTGGTAATAGAGCCTGACGGAGTGCGCCTTGATCGTGATGCCGCGCTCGCGTTCCAGATCCATCGCGTCCAGCACCTGCTCGGACATTTCGCGCGATTCGAGCGCGCCGGTCGCCTCCAGCAGGCGGTCGGCCAGCGTGGACTTGCCGTGATCAATGTGGGCAATGATTGAGAAGTTCCGGATGTGCGATAAGCTCGATGACATAAATGATTACCGCTTCGCCTGTTGTGTCGGGGATGGATCTGTTGAAGTAGTGAAAAGAATAACCCGTGCGCGGGTGATTTACAATTAACGATTTGAAGCCCTGCCGCGGTCCCTGCGACCTTCAGGCGCGTGACTGTCCCTTCGGCGGCCGGCGCCGTGCGCGCTCCGGCTGAAGCGTCAATCAACGCGGGGATTCGCCGAAACATCGCGGCCCGCTCTTTTCTCAGGCGGCCGGATGCGTGTGCGCGTACTTGATGACTTCCACGTCAGACAGCACCAGCAGCCCTTCGGCGACCATCTCGTCGAGGACCGGCAGAACGTCGCGAATCTTCTCTTCAGAATCCACGACGGTAATCATGATCGGCAGGTCGTGCGACAGGCCGAGGAAGCCGCTCTTGTGCATCCGCTGCTGCGCGCCGTAGCCCATCACGCCCCTGTATACTGTCGCGCCTGCGACATCCATCTGCCGCAGCTTCATGACAATCGCTTCGTGGAGCGGTTCGCCCTCCCACCTGTCGTCCTCGCCAATGTAAATGCGCAGCATCCTGGCGCGCCCTTCGAGTTTGACGTGAGGCTGGCGCGGCTGCTCGGGCTCGGGCGCGTGTTTGCTCGCATGCTTGATGACCTCCGTGTCCTGCACTTCGATCAAACCGTCCGTCACCATCTCGCAGAGCCACGGCAGCAGCGAGTTGATCTTCTGTTCGGACTCGATCATCTCGATGCGCATCGGCACATTCTCCCTGAGCTGGAGCAGGCTCGCCGTGTGGTAATGCCCGTGCGCCCCGAAGCCGGCGACCGCTTTGGTCACGGTCGCCCCCGCGCACCCGTGCTGGTGCAGGAACTGGAGGATCGCTTCATAGACTGGCTTGTTCTGCCACTGATCCTGTTCGTTGGCGTAGATGATGAGTTTCTTCGCTGGTCCCTGTGTGAGCATCAGGCGTCTCCTCCCGGCAACCCTTCGGCAGGGTTATCTGATGCCGGCCTCAGCATGACGGTGCGGCTGACCTCGATGAGCCCCGAACTGAGCAGTGCGGCGATCCTCGGGGCGACCGCGTCAATCTTCTCTGGCGTGTCAGTGGCCTCGATGGTGATCGGCAGACTGAAGCTGGAGATTTCAATTCTGGTGGTATGAACCACCCGCCGCTCGCCGAAGCCCTCGACGCCCCGGAAAACGGTCGCGCCTGCGATGCCCGCGTCATGGAGCAGGTGAAAAATCGTCTGGTAGAGCGGCTCGTGCCGGCCCTTGTCCTCCTCGACCAGAAAGACCTTGAGCTTCCTGCCCGGCACCGCTTCGTATGGTGGCGTCATGACCTCAACCTCCCCCTTTGGGATTCGTCCTGCTCAGGTCGGCGATCCTCGCCTGAAGGCTGGCGGCGACCTCCTGCGGGATGTAGAAGCGGCGCGCCAGAATGACTCCCAGCCAGACCGCGACAAAACCCGCCGCCAGACTCAGGAAGACGTTGAGCGCGGCGCTCAGGACGTTGCCTTCCTCCAGGAGCTTGAGCGTCTCGTACTCGAAGGTGGAAAAAGTGGTGTACGCCCCGACGAAGCCGACGGCGATGAGCAGCCGCCAGTTCGGGTGGATCGCGATCCGCTGGCCGACCAGAGTCAGAAAGAAACCGATGATGAACGACCCCGTCACGTTGATCACGAAAGTCCCCAGTGGAAACTGCATCGGCCAGCGGGAGCTGAGCAGCCCGCCAAGCCAGTATCGCGCCACCGCCCCCAGAGCCCCTCCCAAAGCTACAACGATGATTTTGTCCAACGTTCATCTCCTCGTTTCTTTGATGGCGAATCCCGTCGCACGGGCCCTGCCTTGTACATCCCCCCAAGCCGCGCTCAATGATACGACAGGCGCCAATCCGACCGGGCAAAAGAAAAACCCCTGTTCCAAGCGCGGCTGCTCAGAATCAGGAGTCATCAGCTCTACAGGTTTGCGGAGCGGTTGAAGGCGAACTCCATCGCCTGTCTTCAGAAAAATGATGCTGGAATCATCCCGGATTGTAAAGGGTGGCCGGGTCAGTCAGGCGAATGCGGATGGCACGGATCAGACGGATTGATGCCGATCTGATCCGCCATCATCCGCCGCTATCCGTGTCACCCGCGCCCCATTCTTCACCTGAGCATCACCGATTCGGCGCGCCCGTAGTAAATCCCGTTGAAGAGGAATTTGAACGTGCCGTGCGGCTGCGCGCGGAAGGTGATTTCGGGGCCGAACAGAAACAGCCTGCCTTTGCCCACTGGCGCTTCGATGACTGCCACGCCGTCCTGCAGATACTTCTGACCCCAGGCCCAGCCGCTGTGCAGGGGCTTGTCGCTGTCAAACCATGCGACCGGCCTGACGCCCTTGAGCGCGGCTTCAGGTTTCAGCCTGAAGACCGGGCTGTTGTCGAAGAAGACATCAAGCTCTTTCGGCATCCCGTAAGCGAGCGGGCTGGTGTTATCCACGCTTACCCGCAACAACGACCCCGGCACGTAAAACTTCTCGCGCGAGAGCGGGCGCTCGGTCCCGTCGGGCAGTCTTTCGACCAATGCGTTCGCCACCGGCAGCCCGGCGTGGTAGCCGAGATTCGTGGAGGTGCCGACGGTCAGGATCGCGCCGCCCGCTTCGAGGAACTGGCGCAGCTGCGGGACGGTCTTCGCCACCGACACATTGCCCAGCCAGCCGCGAAATTCGTCCGGGAGTTCCTCGGGGTTAGGCATCCGCCCAAAACCGCCGCCCTCACCTCTTCCGCCGCCGCCGCCACCCTCGCGCAACGGGATGGCGCCGCCCATGAAAATCAGCACGTCGAATTTAGCCGCCAGGTCGCCCGCATCGAGCGTCTGCGGATACACAACAGTGAAGGGGAATTCGTACTGTTCGAGCAGCCACCTGACCCAGCCCGAAGGCATTGAGCCGCCGTAACGATCCCACAGGCCGATGCGCAGCGGGCGCAGTCTGAATGCCTCGCCGGCAGGTTTGCTCGTCGTTGCTTCAAAGTTCAGGCCGAACTCTTCGGCGAGCTTTTGCAGCTTCGGCACGGTCGAGGACTTCGCCGGGATGAAGATCGTGCCGGGCGCCCAGGTTTTACCTCCGGCATTGAATGATTGCTTCAGCCAGTAGATCTCCTCGTTGCCCGCGAGCAGGCGATTGGTTGCAATGAACGCATCGTTGACCTGATGGCTGAGCAAATAGCCGGCGGCGTTGGGTGCCGTTGTCACTTTACCCGCCGGGGGCTTCGCGAACCCGTTGATCTTTTCAAACGGACCGTCAAAGCCGTCGAGGATGCGGTCGAACTTCACGCCCATCTGATAAGCGACCGTCCAGCCCGCGTTGTCGTAAGGCGGCGTCGGCGGGCCCCCGGGGTAGGCGAAATCATTGGGGTGATCCTGCGGCTCGAACATGTCCATCACGTGCGGGCGGAATGCCTGCGCCGTCTTCACCACGTAAGAGCCGGCCGGGTAGCTCTGTCCGTTGACCTGAAACGCGCCCGTCGCGCGATGCACGGTGACGCCGGTTTTGATCAGCACGTTGACGAATTTGGTGGCCGTCAGGAAGTCGGCCTGATCCGACGGGATGACATAACCGCGCGGGTCGCGTTTTTCCGGCGTGCGCATCATCTCGTAATACTTGAGCGGCTGACCGCGTTCACGCTCGAAGGCCGGGCGGTCGGGTGAATCAGTCGGCGCCGCCTCATCCGTCCGGCCCCTGCCAGCCTGTGGCGGGCGTTCCTTTGCCAGCGCCGCCTGCGCTTCCGCGATCTCTCCGGGCGTGGTCGTCCAGCTGTCGCGGCTGCCGCGCTCGATGGAGTTTCGGCCCATCCGGTAGATGTTGAAGAGCAGGTCTTCGCGGTATTTTGAAGCGATGTCGAGGACGGCGCGGTTGGCCGTGATCGAATATTCGATTGACTGGCGGAAGTGCCATTTCTGCGGCGCGATGGGGAAGGGAAGGTCGGCGCGCGGCAGCTGATTTCTGAGGACGAGCGGGATTTCCATCGGCGTCGGGTTGCCAATGGTCTCGGTGAGCAGGCCGATCATATTGTGAAAGTAGACCGTCGTGCGCAGCCCGCCGTTCCACCATGTGGAATAACTTGAACCTGAGCGCATGGTAACGCCCGGCTTGTTTTCAACGAGGAAGCGGGTGTGCATCGCCGCGGCGACCAGATCAATGCCTATCGGGATGAGCGGGTCGAAGTTGTAGTTGAACGGGTCGCGGAAGGGCGGCGAGAACATCACCGTGCCGGCCGGCCCGGTCTGGTGGTGGTTATAAACGATCTGCGGGAACCACTCGTGAAAGAAGACGCGGTTGATCGCCTCGGTCTCGGGCTGGTTCGACATGTAAAAGTCGCGGTTGTTGTCGTGCCCGACGTATTTCTGGTAAAGGCGCGGGATGGTGGCGGTAGACCGCTTCTGCGGGTCGGCCTCGCGCATATACCAGTTCGAGACCAACTCCATCCCGTCGGGGTTGACCAGACAGCAGAGCAGAATCACGTCGCTCAGGAAGCGCTTTGTCTCCGCATCATCGCGGCTGACCATCTGCCAGACTGTTTCGATCAGCTGCTGCGCGCCGAGAACTTCGGTCGCGTGCAACCCGCCGTCAACCCAGACTACGGCTTTACCCTCCGCCGCGAGCGCCCGCGCCTGCTCGTCGGTCAGCCCTTCGGCGAGCGCGAGCCGGCGCGAGATTTCCCTGTAGCGATCCAGCTTTTTGTGATTCTCGGGCGAAGTGATGATGGCCACATACATCGTGCGGCCTTCGGCCGATTTGCCGATCTCGAGGAGCTTCATCCGGTCGGATTCCTGAGCGAGCTTTTTGAAGTACGCTTCGAGCCGGGTGTAGTTGGCGAGCTGGTAGTCGTCGCCGATGTTGAAGCCGAAATGTTCCTTCGGCGACGTGACCTTGCTCTGAGCCAGCCCAGCTGCCGACACGAACGATGACAGCAGCAGCACGAGCCACAGCGTGCGGGTGCGATTGATGTGCATGAGGGGCCTCCGTTTTGTTCAGGGTTGGACTGCGATGTCCGGGGATGAGGAGACAAGTTACAACTTTCAGCCGTCAATTCTCAACTCCCAACCGTCTTTCCCGGCAAAGCAATGGCCGCGGATTACGGCCTGATGACAGTGCCGCACAGGCTTTCGTCGAGCGTGCCGCGCTCGTAAGCGACCCGCCCGTTGATGATGACGGTGTGAATGCCGGACGCTTCACGCCGGGGCCGCTCGAAGGTCGCCCTGTCCCGCACGCGGCGCGGATCGAGGAGGACGAGATCGGCGTAAGCGCCGGGGCGAATCACGCCGCGATCCTTCAGACCGAAAATCCGCGCAGGGTAAGAGGTCATTTTGCGCACGGCTTCTTCGAGCGTCAGGACGCCGTCTTCGCGGACAAACTTCGAGATGATTCGCGCGAAGGCCCCGTAAGCCGCCGGGTGTGGCAGCCCGCGGCCATAATCTTCCGCGTCGGTGCAGAAGGCGCCGAGGCGATGGCGGGCGTACTTTGCCAGCAACCCGCGCTCTTCGCGTTCGCCGGTGACTTCAAAGATCAGCATCGAAACCTGCCCGCGCTCTTCAATGACCAAATCTGAAATTGCGTCGAACGGCGACTTGCCTGTAAGTTTTGCCAGCTCCGCGAGGCTGCGGTTTTCGTAACGCTTGTTCCGGCGGCTTTCGACGTAACCGATCCGAATCGCGTCCCAGGCAGTCGCTTTCACCAGATTGTGCGGCCAGCCGCCCTCGCGCCAGGGCGGCCACGATGGTTTCTTTCGCTCAATGTCGCGCCGGATGCGTTCGCGCGTGCGCCTTTCTTTCAGGCGTTCGATCAACTGATCCACGCCGCCTTCGAGCGACCAAGGCGGATAGATCGCGATCATCATCGTGGCGGCGGCGGTGTAGGGGAACATATCGAAACTCACGCGCACGCCTTCGCGCTCCGCCCATTCTTCCATCGCCAACACACGGTCAATCTTCGGCCAGTGCGCGCGACCGACGGCTTCGTTGTGTGAATGATGTACGCGCACGCCGGTCATGCGCGCCAGATCGAGCAGCTCTTTGACGGCAGGAATCAGCGTTTCGCTGGAGCCGCGAATGTGGCTCGTGTAAATGCCGTCATGGTCTGCGACGACTTCGGCAAGTTGCCGCAACTCATCCGGCGCGGAATACATGCCGGGCGGGTAGATCAGTCCGGTCGAAAGCCCGAGCGCGCCGTCTTTCATCGCCTGTTCGGTCAGCGCACGCATCTTTTTCACCTGCGTGCGCGAAGGCGCGCCTTTCCCGAGCCCCATGGCCGAAATGCGAATCGGGCCATGCGGGGCGAGCGTCGCGATGTTGAGCGCGAGGCCGTTCGATGAAAGACAGCCAAGGTATTCGCCGACCGTGCGCCACTTCCACCTGACCTGTTCCGGCGTCATCCACGCATTAATTGCGCGCAGGATCGCTTCGGATTCATTGCCGACGACGGGCGCGCACCCGAGGCCGCAATTGCCGACGATGGTGGTCGTGATGCCCTGAGCCAGCTTGCCGCGCATCAGTTCAGCCTGACGCGCGGGCGCGAGCGGCAGAATCAGATCGGCGTGTGAATGCGGGTCAATGATGCCGGGAATCAGTGTCAGGCCGCGCGCGTTGATGGTGTTGCGCGCAAGCCAGTTGATCTGTTCAGGCAGCTGACCGATGGCCGTAATGCGATTGCCGGACACTGCAACGTCGGCGTGAAAAGCGGGCTGGCCGGTGCCGTCAATGATCGAAGCGTTCTGAATCAGCAGGTCGAAGGGCATACAGTCCGTCCGGTGAACAATGAACTGTGGCGATGATGATCTTCGCGTGAGAGTTTATCCGGCGAGGGGAACTTCGACAATGAAGGGAGGGAAGCGCAGGTGATCTGTCGTGGCGGGTGAAATAAAAAAAGGATACGCGGTGGCCCCGAAACTGATGCCGCCGAACAACCCATTAAAACCACGGCATCAATCAACCGCGTATCCTCTTTCCGCCAAACAATAGAGCGAGCCGTGTGCCAGAAACTCGCCCGGCTTCACCCGGGGCTGAAAAAGGGCTGTAAATACTGCGTTTCTGATGCGGGCAGAATGAATGTGCGGCAGCCGGAATACAGTCAGATAGAATAAAATCTGCCGCACCGCGGCACTCCGGAGTGCCGCAATCTGTAAAAGCCTGCTGCCGGACAAAAATTGTGGCACTGTTATTTTTTCCCGCTCACCGGCGTGGGATCTCTTCATCGCCTGATGGCTGGCCTTGGAAAGTCGCATCAGCATGCCTCAGGGCCGGGGTTCCCATGAATGGTCGTTGATCTGATTATCATCAGAAAGCAACAAAAATCCCCGCTGTCATGGCGGGGATTTTTGTTGCAGAACTCTTCATCAGTTTCGGCTGGGAGCCGTCTGTTGACCGGATCATTGATTGTTCGGTCTCCCACGCCCGCGCTCACCGGACGATTGCTCTGCCGGCCGGCTGCGTTCCGCCGGCTTTTCAGCAGGGCGTTCTGCCGGGCGCTCGGTGCGTGCTGGTGGGGGATCAACTCTCCTTTCAGGTGGCGGATCAGCTCTTCTTTCAGCGGGCCGTTCTGCCGGGCGCTCGACCGGGCGTTCCCGCGGAGCCTCGTGGCGTTCAGTGCGCGGCTGTTCGGACGGCGGTTCGACGCGACGCGGCGGAGTGTACGTCGGATGATCCCCACCGCGATCCCGGCTGCGGTCTTCGTTGCGCGGATACGAATCGGGCTGGCGTGAGGGTGGTGGATCACTGCGCTCAATCCTGCGCTCACTGCCACGGTCAACGTTACGTTCGCTGCTGCGTTCATTGCCGCGATTGATGGGGCTCGTGTCTTCGCTGGCCGACCTCCTGTTCACCGGCGCGGGGGGAGCCGGGCGTTCGACCGGGCGGAAATCCGGCTGCCTTCTTGTCACTGAAGAATCCACCGCGCGACCGGACGACTCCACCTGGCTCGGGCGCGAGCGTTCGACGGGTGTGCCGCGATCCACAGTCGGTGGAGAAACGGTACCCTCAACCGTATTGCGGTTGCGCGGTGTTGAGGTGGGATTTGTCCCGCTCTCGACCGTCCGGCCCGTGCCGCGCAGGCTCGGCACGCCGCCTTCGACGCCGCGCACTGCGTCTCCGCTCTGATTGAAACTGCTTGATGAATCCGGCGCGACCCGGCGACTCACGACCGGCGCGGCCAGGCGACGCGAAACGGCTTCACGGGCAATCGGGGTCTGACGCGGGGTTTCAGCCTGCTGCGGCTGCAACTCGACGCCGCGACCGGAAAACGCTCTGGCCTCGCGCACGTTCGGCGCGGTCGCGCCGGCGATCTGCTGCGGAGGGTTCTTTTCATCAACCACCACGCGCGAGCCGGTGAAACGCCGGCCCTCGACCCCCGTGATCCCGCCGGGCGCGGAAGAATTTTTCATCTCCGCAATCGAACGCGGCCCGGCGTCGTTATTGTTGATCGTGATGTTGTTATTGATGACCGTGCGCCCGTGGGTGTTGTAGTAACGTTCCCCCGGCGCCAGCGGGACCCAGCCGACACGGTCGTAACGACCATCACGATAACCATTGCGGTAACCGTCGCGGTAGCCGGAATAATAACCGCCGCCACCACCCCAGCCGAAGAAAACCACCAGCGACGGGTGCCAGGACCAGCTGGAGTAGGAAACGCTGAAGCCGCCGTGCGGGACCCAGCACCAGCGATTACGGTAGTAAGACCAGCGGCCGTAATGATAGGGCGCCCAGCCCCACGGCTCGTACGAAATCCAAGTCCAGCCGTAACTCGGATAGTAGCGCCAGCAGCCGGAACGATAAGGCGCCCAGCCGACGGTCACGATGCGCGGCGACCAGACCCAGCCGTAATCGGGCGTGTCATACCAGTCGCCGTAATAATCCAGTTCGTACAGTCCGGCGACCCCGTGCGGCACGTAACGCGAGCTGCGGAGTTCAGTGCGCGCGTACAGGTCATCGTTGCGGCGGTCATTCCACCGATCCCACTCGTCCTTGTCCTCAAGCTTCGCCACGCGCCAGGCTTCGACGTCATTGCCTTCGATGATCATCCGGCGCCCCTGCTTGACGGGGATCGCGCCGAAAGCCTGGTTGTAGACTTCGGCCGAGCCGCGGCGCACGACGACTTCGGTCGTGCCGTCTTCGAGGACGTTGATGCGGTAAGAGCCCTCCTTCAGGAACGTGACGGCGACGGTCGGGGTGTCCACTTCAAAGTAAAGCGGCTCATCGCGGTCGGGGTCTTTGGCGCTGACCAGATCGAATTGCCGGCGGTCAAGGCTCTCGATGCGGAAGGTAGCCGTGCCGATGGAGAGCGCCAGCTGCGTCGTGCCGGTCGTGAACTGCGAGATTTTGAGGTTGGTGTCGCGGTTGATGCGGACGAGGTTGCGCCCGGTCAGCTGGATTTCGGCGCGCCCGCCCGTGCCGGTATAAAGCTGATCGTTTTCGCCGAGCGGCGTGTTGATCGTGGCGTCGAACCATTCGCTGCGTGTGCTGCCGGCGCGCTGATAGCTGACTTCGCCCTCGATCAGGCTGATGCGCGCGACCCGCAGGATCGGTTCATCGCCGAGTGCCAGCGCGCCGAGCGCGGCGGCAAATGCGAGCAACAGAAACAGCCGCGAGCCTCGCCGCTTCAGAAAAACTTCCGATGTCAGTTTGTTTGTGGTGGCAAAGAGTCTCATAAATTTCCTCCGCAGGAGAACCTGAGTTTTTCGGAGTGACTGCATTCAGGGAAGCTACTGTGCGCAATGGCAACCCTTATGCCACCTGCAGGTGCCGCCGGAATGGCAGCGGCAGGCTGATTTCATTAGGGTTTTGTCACAGGTGAAGATTCCTGACGAACGGATTCTATACCATATGGAATGAAGCCCGCAGGAAAAGGTGCGCCAAAACGGGGTTGATGCAAGATCTATGGAAGCGCCGGCTGATTCATAGTTTTGTCTTGAAACCCAAGGGGTGAAACCTTAAACTCCGGGTTCGCATTGCCCCTGTCCGTCCCCGTCATGAACTTGAAGTATCACTGGAGAGCCAGTATCATCTTCCCTTTTCGCAGCCAGCCTGAATGAGGCTCTGGCCGCCGCGCTCGGATTCCAGCAAAAAATCATTTCGGAGTTCACAAAGTCATGCTTCGCTTTTTCGCCAGATTCAAGGGATTACACAAAGCCATTTTCCTCGCCTTCTGCGCCGTGCTGTTGATCGGCCTGATCGTGTCGTATTCGATTCCCAATTCCAACCTCAGCAGGTTGAGAGGTGGCGGCAACCCGGCGGACGCCATGGTGGTTGCCAAGGTCGGGTCGCGTGAAGTCACCCTCAAGGATTTCCGCCAGCAGATCGAAGCGCTCGCCAGCACGTTCACGCGCGGCAACACGCTGCCGCTGGCGACGATCAAGGCGCTGGGCCTCGACAAGCAGGCGCTCGACCGCCTGGTCGAAGACCGCCTCGCGCTGGCCGAAGCCGACCGCCTGAAGATCAGCGCGACTGATGATGAAGTCTCCGAGCAGATCAGGACTCTGCCCGGCTTCAGTGACCCCGAGACCGGCAAGTTCATCGGGAAAGAAGAGTACAAGAGAATCATGATGCTCCGCGAACAGCGGGGCGAAGGCACGCTCGAGGAATTCGAGGAGGGCATCCGCCGCTCGATCATTTCCGGCAAGATCCGCGATTACCTGGGCGTGGCCGCTCAGGTCTCCGACAAGGAGATCGAGGAGGAGTTCAAAAAGGACAACACCACGGTTGATCTGGTCTACGCGCAGATTGACAATTCGAAGGTCAAGGACAAGCTCAAGCTCACGGACGACGAGCTGAAGAAGTATTACGACGAACATCAGGCCGAATTCAAAGTCGCCGACGCCGTGCGCAAGGTCGAATATGTCTTCGTCCCGACCGACCTGGCGACCAAAACCGCGCCGCTCAAGGAAGAGGACCTGAAGAAGGAATACGAGGAGCGGAAGCAGTTCGAGCCGCGCGTGAGCGTGATCAAGCTCAACGTGCTGACGCCGACCGACGAGAACACAGTCAAAGCGAAGATTGATGAACTCAACGTCCGCGTGCGCGGCACCGATACCCAGAAGGCCGAAGACTTCGCCACCGTCGCGCGCGGCAATTCCCAGGACCCGTCGCGCGACAAGGGCGGCGACATCGGCTTCGTCAAGAAGGACCCGAACAAATCGGGCGCGTGGCAGCAGCGCGCCTTCAACCTCAAGGTCGGCGACATTGACGGCCCGTTCCGTGACGGGACGAGCTGGTACATCATCAAAGTCACCGAGCAGCGCCAGATCCCGTTCAATGAAATGCGTCCGACGCTCGAGGCCAGCCTGAAGAATCGCCAGGGCTACATCCGCGCCTCGCAGCTGGCCGACAAGGTCTATGAAAAATTCACCGAGACCAAAGACATCAAACAGGCGGCCGAGGTCGCGGCGAAGGAACTGAACGTCAAACCCGAAACGCTCATTCGCAACATTCCTTTCTTCAAGAAGGGCGACACGCTGCCGGAGATCGGCAGCAACCCGCAGTTTGAAGGCGCAGTCGAGCCGCTCAAGAAGGGCGAGATCGCCGACAAGGTCGGCGTCCCCAACGGGCTGGCCGTGCCGCGTCTGGTTGACCTGAAGGAGCCGGGCCAGCAGCTGACCTTTGAGGACGCGAAGTTCCTGGTCGAACAGAAACTGCGCAGCATCAGGGAGCCTGACATGGCCAGACAGAAGGCGCAGGAGATCATCAGCGAGGCGAAGACCGCGGCCGACCTCGAAGGGCTCTTCAAGAAGGAAGGGCTTGAAGTGAAGAAGGACACCAACTTCAACGGCTTCAGCTTCAGCAGCATGCAACTCGTCCAGCAGGCAAAGACCGCGGCCCTCGCCCTCAAAGAGGGCGAAGTCTCAAAAACCCCGATCAAGGTCGGCGCCAGCTGGATGGTCTTCGGCGCGACCAAACGCAAAGACCCTGATATGGCGCGTCTGGCAACCGACCGTGAAGGCATTCGTCAGCGCCTGCTCGGCGACGCGCAGAACATGGCTTTTGACACTTACGTCAAAGCCTCGCGCAAACGCTACGAGGCTGACGGGAAGCTGACGATCTATCAGGATCGGATTGACAAGTTCCTCAACAGCAGTCCGACCGCGCCGGAGAAATAAGTCCCGGGAGGTCTGACATCCTGAGGGCAGGTCAAAAGGGCCGGAAGCCTTTCGAGGCTTCCGGCCCTTGCAGTTTTTCCGCCCGGTCAGCAGTTACTGCTTGTCGGGTTTGGCGGGTGCCGGCTTCTGCTCCTTGAGCATCTCGTCATAGAACGAGCGCGGCACGGTGATGCTGAGCGAGACGTCGGTCGTCTGCGAGCCGAGCTTGATCTGGTTGAGGAACTGGCTGGCGACCTTCATCTTCGGGTCCTCGTTGCCGCCGGTCATCATCTTGCCGATCGCCAGCAGCCCGTTCAGCGCGGCCTCCAGCTTCGTCGCCTCATCATTTGAGCCGGTGCGCGCCTTCGCGTCCAGCGAGAGGCTCAGGTCGTCGCCGATGTCGAGCGCGCCGAAGATCATCTTCATCGTCGCCATATCCTTGAAGTAATCCTGCGCCGCAAGCCACTGGCGCGCGCTGTCTGGCAGATTGATCGCAAAGCGGATGACGCTGGCAGACTTCGTCTCCTTCAGCGCGCCGGTCAGTGCCGCGTTGAGGCTGCCGGCCGGGTTTGCGCCACCGGTCGCCACGTCAATCACGGCCTTGACCTCATTCTGATCGCCCAGCACCACGCGCTGCTGATCGAGCTGGGCGAAAGCCGTGTTGTCGTCCATCTTCAGCACGCTGCCGACCATATCCCCCGACGGGGCAGGGTCAGGCTTGCCTTTGGCTTCCTTGTCTTTGGCCTGATCGCTTTTTTCCTTCTCCTTCTTCGTGGATTTGAAGAGGTAGATGGTTTTGCCCTTGTGGGTGATGCTCGTCGCCTTGCCCCCCTTCTCATCCTTCATCAGCGCGTCAATCACGGACTGATTGATGGAGAGCCCGTCCATAATCATGGCGCCGACGGTCGGGCCTTCAAACAGGCGCAGGCCGAGCGAAACGGATTTGATTTTGGAAATATCAACGCCGTACTGCTTCCCTTCGTCGAGGAATTCATTGAACTCCCTGAGCGGCTTCTCGCTGGCCTGGGGCCAGGCGGCCTTGATTTTGGGCAGCACGTCGTTGAGCAGGCGGCCCGCGTCAAGCACGATCACCACGTCTGATTTGGGCAACAGCACCAGTGTGTCATCGGCCGCCACGGGCGCGGCGCTGACGGCGGGCTTCACGGCGCCGGCGGGGCGAGTCGTTTTCTTCCCTTTCAACCCGGCCGCGCTGACGCCGGGACTGGCCGCGCCGAGAATCAGCGACAGGGTTAATATCCAACGGGAAAATTTCTTCATGATGTTCTCCTCGAAAAAGATGACGCGACCAGGCCAGACCGCGTTTGCCCGGGGCCGGAATGCTCTCGTCGGGAAATCAGCGCGACCTGGCCGGGCCGCGCGGCCACTTTTGCTGGTGGTGATCCGACTCCGAAGTTACTGAAGTTCATTGCCTGATTCCCTGACCCTGCCATCCTTGACAGCCTGTAAGCTTCACAGTAGTTTGAGCAACAATCCGGCGAACTGCTCAGGTGATTATAGCAGATGCGGGTTGCCGGGAAGGCAGGGAGAAATGGCGGCCGAACCCAACACCACGGGCGAACCACACCGGGTCCAGTACCTGTCGCTGGTCGCGCTCTATGACCGCGAAGAGGATGCCAATGAACTGCTCGGGCGTCTCGACGCCCTCTACATTGACACCACTGAGGCGACCATCGTGCGCGTGGATAACAGCCTGCCTGCCGCGGTAAAAACGCCCGACGCCGCGGGGCTCTCGCCGCTCGGGCGGATCACCCTGACCGGGGCCATCATCGGGAGCGCCGCCGGATTTCTCGCGGGCTTCATTCTCTACGAGGCGGGATTATTCAGGCTGCCATTCGGCGGCCTCTTTCACCACGTGCTGGCCTCGGCGCTCGCGGGCGCGATCATCGGCGGGGTGATCGGCGCTACGGCCCGCTCGGCCGGGCAGAAAGTCAAAGCGAAGTCCGCACCGCCGCCGCCCCTGCGACAGTCGCGTAACGGCTTCCTCGTGGTCGTGAAAGTTCCGCCGCGCCTCGCCGAGCAGGCCGAAACCATCGCGCGCCGGCTGGGGGCGAAGGAGATCATTCTGTAATCCAAAGGAGACAATCGCATGCCTGGCCGGACTGAGAGCGGGCGATCACACCCCGCGGTTCACGCCGAACAGCAGCTGAGGCGCATGAATGAGGAGTGGGTTGATGCGCTCGTCCGACGCGATACCACCACCCTCAACCGGCTGATGGATGAAGCCTGCATCTTCACCGACGCCCTGACCGGGGATGACAAGGCGCAGTTCATCGCCGACATAGAATCGGGCGACCTCGAAGTCCGCTCACTCAGGCGCGATAACGTCGAGGTGCGCGTCTACGGGGCGACCGGAATCATAACGTCGCTCGACACTGCTGACTGGCGCTACAAGGGCCGGCAGCTTCAGGGCCACTACCGGACGCTTCACGTCTATGCGGAGCGGGAGGGGGGCTGGCAGATCGTAGCGATCCAGTCGAGCCCCATCCCGATGAAGTGAAGTCGGGAATCCTCCTTCAATGCGCCCCTCTCCCTGCCATCAATTCTGAAACATCACCGATCCGGCGGCCTGCGGCAGTTTCAGTGCGTCCGGACTGCGATCCCCCGCGCGAAAGAAGGTGAGACATGCGAAAACTGAAATATTACGTGGCCAGCACCCTCGACGGGTGTCTTGCCCGCGAAGACGGCTCGTGGGATTTCTTCGTCATGGAAGGCGAGCATGTGACCGATTTTCTGGAGTCCATCAAGTCATTCGATGTCGTGTTGATGGGGCGCCGGACGTACGAGGTCGGGCTGAAGATGGGTGTCACCGACCCTTACCCGCACCTCGAGAGTTACGTCTTCTCGCGCACCATGAAAGAGAGCCCGAACGAGCGGGTGCAGATCGTGGCGGAGAACGCGGGCGAAGTCGTCAGAAATCTGAAGCAGGAACCGGGCGGCGACATCTGGCTCTGCGGCGCCGCGGATCTGGCGACGACACTGTTTGCCGAAAACCTGATTGACGAAGTGATCATCAAGCTGAATCCCGTCCTGATCGGTTCGGGCATTCCGCTGCTTCACAACATCGGGCGCCCCATTGATCTGGAACTCACCGGCAGCAGGGTCTATGGCAGCGGCGTCCTGTTGCTTCATTACCGGGTGAAACATTGAACTGGCGCCGTCATAATTCGCAACCCGTCGAATTGTATCCTGACAGTGAACGGATTCCGGCGGGCGGGAAAAAGCCCGTGCCGCGTCATCAACGTCGCGCCGCCTGTCTGACCTGCGCCTGCGTGGCCTTCAATTGATCAAGTGCGAGTAACGTCCTGCGCCAGTCGTCCCGATCTTTCTTCGTCGCAATCGGCGCGCTCAGGTCGCCGTAGAAAGCGAGGATGTTCTGGCGCAATTCCGCGCTGACGTTGTCGAAGTTGCGATGGGCGAGTTTGTCGAGCAGCTTCGCATACGTCTCATCGGCCAGCCGGTACTCTCCCGCGCGCGTGGGCCTGCCAGTGTCAAAGTCCCTGTTCGATAAATTGAGGCGTCCGGTGCGCGCCTGGCGTAGTGACGCGCGGTACTGGCCGAGCGTCGCCGTCAGGCTGTCGAGAAACTTCCGCTCGGTTTCGGGAGTAACCGGTTTGAAATCGAGCGCTCTGGCGGGGCCGACTTTCGGAGTGACGCGGAAGAAGAGGGCCAGCGTCTTGTCCCACAGCCCCGGCTTTTCGTACCGGGCGCCCCACTCCTTTTCGTAATCGGCGCGTGAGAGGTTGTAGACGAACTTTTCCCGGGTCATGCCCGGCGTGAATTTTTCAATCTCATCTTTTTTGGTCTCCCATGCGACCCGGGTCATCGCCGGGATGATGGCGCCCGCCGTGTGACGATAGGTGCCGATGGCGAGGTCGAGGTCGGTGAAGAGGTCTTTCATCTCAAGGCCGTACGTCTTTGCGAAGGCACGTTCGAGGACGGGTTTCGATACCTTGAACCCGATGAAGTCGTGGTAAGCCTCGGGCGCGTAGCGGCCACGCGCCACCTGGACAACGTCAAAGCCGAATTCGGTTTTGAGGTGCGCCGTCGGGTTTTCGTCGTAGGTCACTTCCCGCCCATACTTCGCGCGCAGTTTCGGGTAGAGGATCGGGACCGTCCGGTTGACCGCGACCGAGTGCCCCTCGTTATCCGCCGCGTAGTGCGCGAGCGCGCCGAGGGCGAACGCGTACTCGTCAAGGTCCCGTGACTCGGCGATGAGCGCCTCGATGAAGTCGCCGCCCCTCACGTAATGCGCCAGGTCGGTGAAGAGTCTGTTGCCGAACGGGTAATATCCCATGTCCTGGATAATGGCCCCACCGTAAGCGTGCGCGCGCGCTTCCCGCAACTGCGTGGGCGTTGCACTGGGGAATCGTTTCAGGAGCAGTGGCCTGATCGAGTCGTTCCACGTCAGGTCAATAATCGCCTCGTGGGTGAGTACCGAATAGCCGGACGACACCTGCGTCGTTGAAAGCAGGAGGACGAACGCCGCAATCAGCGATGAAGTGTTCCGAAGAAGATTCTTTTTCATAGCGGGCCCCGACAGTTGTATTGATGGAGAACGCCCGTGAACCGCTCTCGTATAGAATGGAAACGCCGCGTTGCCGCGGCGCCTGTCCGCAACGAAATGACAGGCAAGGCCGATACCGGATGACAAAGCCGAATCCCTGAGGCGGTTTTCATCCGGGCGTTCCGGCTCGACAAGTCGGGCCTGTGGCCTTCAGTCCGCGATTATCAGCGCCAGTCCGGTATGCTAAGCTTGCTCCCCAAAAGAGAGGTTGAAGAGTTCTGACCGGATTTGTGACTATCACAGGAGGGCACCGAAGCAATGGGTAAAAAGAATAAAGCCAGAAAGCAAGCCCCGACGGGGGGCGAAATCTTCCGCAATGTGACTGAAGTCGTCGCCATTGAAAAGAAGTGGCCGCACCTGCATGACGGCCAGCCGGCGAAGCGGCGCGCGGGCAAAAAAACCAAACCCATCACGGACTACAAATACATTGACGAGATGGCGCACCTCCAGCTGGAACTGGTCAAGCTGCAGGAGTGGGTGAAAGTTCAGGGGCTGCGCGTCGCGATCATCTTCGAGGGGCGCGACGCGGCGGGCAAGGGCGGCGTGATCAAGCGGATTGCGGAGAGCCTGAACCCGCGCCTCTGCCGGATCGCCGCGCTCGGGACGCCGACCGAGCGGGAAAAAAGCCAGTGGTATTTCCAGCGCTACGTCGCGCAGCTGCCCGCCGCCGGCGAGATCGTCCTGTTCGACCGCAGCTGGTACAACCGCGCCGGAGTCGAACACGTCATGGGCTTTTGCACTGACGAGGAGTACCGCGAATTCCTGCGCTCGGCCCCCGAGTTCGAGGCGATGCTGATCCGCTCCGGGATCATCCTCATCAAGTACTGGTTCTCGGTCAGCGACGAGGAGCAGGAGCGCCGGTTCCAGGAGCGCATGCGCAACCCGATCAAGCGCTGGAAACTGAGCCCGATGGATCTGGAATCGCGCAAGCACTGGATCGAATACAGCGAGGCCAAGGATCGCATGCTGGCGAAGACCGACACGAAGAAATGCCCCTGGTACGTCGTCGAAGCCGACAACAAGAAGACGGCGCGCCTCAACTGCATCGCCCACCTGCTGAGCCTCATCCCCTACCAGGATCTCACCCCCGTCGAGATGGATTTGCCGCCGCGCCAGGCCGACAACGGCTATGAACGCCCGCCCAAGTCGAAGCAGCATTTTGTCCCGAAGGTCTACATCTGAGACCCCGGTGCCACTCCGCCGTACTCATCACCAGAGGTTTGTTATGATCACACGCTTCAGGCTTCCTTCCTCACTCGCGATTCGCCAGAGTTATCGTCGTCAGCTCGCCGTCCTCGCTTCGCTCCTGTTTGCCACCGCCCTGTGCCTCGCGCTGCTCGCGGTGCGGGCCTGGCACTTTCACAGTTCCGCGCAAAGCTGGCTGGTCTGGAACCTCTTCCTCGCGTGGCTGCCGGCGGTGGGGGCCTTTGCCGCGTACAACCTGAACGACCGGCCCGCGCGGCTGCGCTGGCTGCCGGTCATCGGTTTCTCCGTGCTGTGGTTGCTCTTCCTGCCGAACGCGCCTTACCTCATCACCGACATCATTCACCTCAAGCCGCGCCACGGCGTGCCGCTCTGGTACGACCTGATCACGCTGGTCACCTTCGCGTGGACGGGATCATTTCTGGGGCTCGTGTCGCTCTCGCTCATGCAGGAGCTGGTGCGCCGCACGGCGGGGCGGGCGGCGAGCTGGCTGTTTGTGCTGGGCGTGCTGGTGCTCAACGGCTTCGGCATCTACTTCGGACGCTTCCTCGGGTGGAACAGCTGGGACGTGCTGCTGCGCCCGACCGGGCTGCTCTTCGAGGTGCTGGACGGCCTCGTCCACCCGCTCGAACATTTACAGACGCTCGCCTTCGCCGGGCTCTTCACGCTCCTCTTCAGCGCCGTCTACCTGATGCTGGTGTCGTTCACTCATTTGCAGCTTGAACACCGGCAGCATTAAAGGCCCGACGATACATCGGCGGCCAGTATGTGACGGGCTTCACCCTGGCGCTCGATGAGGTGCGTGAAGTGACCAACATGGCGCGGCGCATCGCGGCAATCCTGCTGCTGGAACCGGCGCTGGACGCGAACTACCGGGCGGTGAAAGAGGATTGCTACGACTGGCAGGACACAGGCTGAAAACTATCCTTCGCTCACCAAGCAACGGCGATCACCAGTGCGGTGCTGCCGCAAGCGGTGTCCCGGCAATGCCGCCAGGGAGGGGAGCCGCCCGCGTTTCATCGCATATCTCCTTCGTCGGACGAAGCAATACGGAGCCACTGCGTGCCGGGCATCGCGGTCGCTTCATTCTTTCCGCCTCGCCGCGGCGCCAGATCCCGGTGTTCACCGATCAATGCCTCATATTGGGCGTCGCAGGGAATGAATCTCCTCCGTCAGCCCCCAGTGCGAGTTCATCCGCAGCTTCCTGCCTGAAACTGGGGAACTTTTCGCAGCTCCCGGGTGACTTCGCCCTCTGAATCAGGGCTTGTCCCTGGAAATCCGGTGAAACAAGCAATGCGATCATCGGCACATTTATTGCCTCTTTCCATTCGTATTTTCTGTAATTACCGAATCAGAGGCTCAACGATCAGGAAGCAAAGTTGAAAGGGCCCTGAGTTCATCCTGGACGGCGGACCGCGGAATATCGTCCATTACTAACCGCTCGCCGAACGTCTCCGCCCGGCATTCTTCAAACCGGGAACCGTGCTGCCTGGATCGCACCTTCCCCATTCCTGAAAGGAGACGATTATGCGTACCAACCAACGATGGACTCTGCGCGTCTTTCTCTGCCTGCTGCTCTGGGTCTGCCAGACCACCTTTACTCAGGCGCAGACCTCAACCAGCCTGCAATCCCGTGCGTCTGATGAAGCGCCCGCCCGCACGCCCTGGGTCGCCGCGAGCATCTCGGCCGAACGGCTCCGCCTGGCCGCCCCAGCCGAAGTCTTCCAGCTCCGTCTCGAAGTCTTCTCGGCCGCGGGCGACCTGCTCTTCGACTCGGACTTCCGCTTCGGCAACCTGCTCGACTGGGATCGCCGGGATCAGATGGGGCGCCGACTGCTCGACGGCGCCTACCGCTGCCTTGTGACAGCCCGCGACCTCGCCGGGCACACTTCACAGCGCGAAGGCCAGCTGCTCGTACAGGCCGATGCCTTCTCACTCCTGCCATCGGACCCTGCCGCGGCCATCCAATCGGCGAGCGCGGATCGGGGCAGGCAACTCACGCCGGTTGGTGAGGCTGATGGGAGCGCGACGACGCTGCTCTCACACGACGGCACCGACGGGCGGCTGACGGCGGGCCGCGGCGCGCTCAGTCTGCGGACGGGGAACTTCTTCGCCGGGACGGATGCCGAGCGGATGCGGATCACCGCCGCGGGCGATGTGGGGATCGGCGTCGGGCAGCCGGGCGCGAAGCTCGACGTAGCCGGCCTGATCCGCACTTCGGAAGGGATCGTCTTCCCCGACGGGACAATCCAGACCACGGCGGCGGGCCCGGGCGGCGCTCGGGGACGCCTCTCGTCTGGTCGCAGTGTGCAAGCCGGGAGTGATCAGCAGGGCAAAGCCGGTACGGGAATTCCCGGGCCGAATCAGGTGAACCTCATCACAGCAGGGACGGCCGACCGGATCGCAAAGTTCGCGGCTGACGGGACGACGCTCGTTAATTCGAGCGTGACCGAAAGCCCGGCCGGAGACATCGGGATCGGGACGGCGTCGCCGGGCGGGGTCTTCGACCTCCAGCGCTCAAGCAGCGGCGACATCCTGCAGCGATTGTGGAATACGGGGGGCGGCGGCGCCAAACTGCGCTACGTGGCGGCGACCGGAGCGACCTCGCAGTTACAGTTGACTGACGGGCTGGAATGGCTCTCGGCGATTGCCGGCAATAACTCGACGGGGCTGCAATTCCGGGTGCGGGACTCAGGGACGCCGAACTCGGAGGCGCAGCTCAACGCGAGCGCGCGGATGACGATCACCCGCAACGGCAACGTCGGCGTCGGGACGACGAGTCCGGGATCGTTGCTGACCTTGAGGGCCAGTACCACTACGGCCCCCGCGCTGGAGATCAATCAGGGCGCGATCAAGGTGAAGGGCGCAGGCGTCGGCACGAACACGCTGGCCTTCATCCACCAGGCTACTGCTGCCAATATTGCCGCCGCACCCTGCGGCTCTTCCCAGTGTACACTTATTGACCACCCGCTCATCAACGATGATCCCAATGCTATTCTGATCGTCACGCCAAACTACACTCCCCCCGGCGTCGCAGGCTATGTTTACAACAATCACCCTATAGGCGTGTGTTTTTGCGGCACTCACTGGGTGATCTTTAACCAGGACACTGCGGCCATGCCGGTGAATGCTGCATTCAATGTGCTGGTGGTGAAATCCGGCCAGTAATACTGATTCGGGCTGACTGATGAGACTGCCTGCGCCCGGTTCTATTACCCCGTCACTGTCGCATGGCCTGCTCCAGCGCCGTGGGCCGGGCGGCAGTGGCAGCCTGCCGTGATTGCACGGTCTCGTTACCCCCCTGCGATCTGCCGGCTTCAGGGCTTCGGCTGCGAACAATCCGCAAAGATTCTGTGGCGGGCGGCTGATCCATGTCCCCTGCCCGGACACGGTGCTAAAAAAATAGCACCGCCTCTTGACGCCCCCCGCAGTTGGTGCTAAAAACTTAGCACTTTGCTGCCGAAACCGAAATGCGTAAAACACTCCGGCGGGGCACCAGAGGGTCGGGAGAGAATGAGCGCGGGAAAGTCCCCATGAAAAAGATTCTGCCGTTCACTTTGTTGCTCTGCTTCTCGTTTCCCGCGTCGCGGGCCGTGGCGCAGGACAAGCCTGCCCAGGACAAACCGGCGTATGAGCGGCGGGACCAGCCTGTCACTCAGGATGACCTTCTGATCCTGAAACGGGCCGACGAAATACTGACGGATGAGGCCAGGTGGAACAGAAAGGATGACCGCACCTGCCGGCCGGAAGACAAGGTCTGGAGCCTGTTCTGTGCGCTGCAAAAAGCCTCGGTGGAAGTTCTCGGGAAGTATGACCACCGCAGAGCGGCGCTTCAGGAAGTCCGCTTTGCCATCGAGGATGTGACAAATGGGAGAGAGTTCAACCACCGGCTGATGGATTACAACAACCTGCCGACCACGCAATTCAAGGACATCAAGAAGGTGTTGAAGATGGCCGCCGGGAAAGTGGCTGCCAGGTTGAAAGAGAAATAGTAGCGGCCCGGGGCCGCGCCTGAGATCGGAGAAAGAAATGATTATGAAAAAAACTGTGATCGCCGCCACGCTCATCGTCATTGCGTCGGCCGCTTACGGATTCCCGAGGGCGCCGCTGCCAGCCCAGGAGACAATCACCGGTGACTGGGCCGCGAAGGTGCGGCAGACGGACAACGGCCCGCGCCTCTGGCTGACGCTCAACTCGACCTCCGAAAACGGGAATCACCGGTTCAATTCGAGCTTCGAGCTGCCGCTTGCGGCCTTCACCGGGCTCAATCCGGACGCCGGCTCGAACATCACCTTCTCGCTCCAGCGCGAGGCGGGGTCGGTGGTCTTCGAGGGGTTATTCAGGGGCGGCAAGGGCGTCGGCGATTTCAGGTTCACGCCCAACCGGAGCTTCGCGACCGCGCTCAACGTTCAGGGGCGCGAGAACGTCTCGACCGACGACCTCTTCGCGATGACGGTGCATGACGTGAGTACGGCTTACATCAACGAACTCAAGTCGCTCGGCTACGACAAGGTGTCGGTGGATAACCTGATCGCGATGCGCATCCACCGCGTGGATGGCGAGTTCATCCGCAGCCTTAAGGGCGCAGGCTATGACAACCTGTCGGTGGATAATCTCCTCGCCATGCGCATTCATCGCGTGGATGACAAGTTCATCCGGGAGGTGGAGGCGCGCGGGTTCCGGAAGTCGTCGGTGGACGACCTGCTGTCAATGCGCATTCACCGGATTGACGGCGAATTCATCGAGCAGGCCAGGGCGCTCGGCTTCAGGGATCTATCGCTCGACCAGCTCCTGACGATGCGCATCCACCGCCTTGACGGCGATTTCATCAAAGGGTTGCAGGACGCCGGCTACCGCGACCTGCCGTTCGACGACCTGGTGGCGATGCGGATTCACCGCGCGGACGGGGGCTTCGCCAAAGAGATCGAAGCGGAAGGGTACAGCCGCATCCCGGCTGAGAAGCTGGTCGAGATGCGCATTCACCGCGTGGACGGCAAATACATCCGTGAGATGAAGGAGGCCGGCTACAAGAACCTTTCGATTGACGACCTGATCGAACTGCGCATCAACCGCATAGACGCAGCCTCCATCAGGAAGATGAAGGGCAACTAGTCAGGGGCCACTGATAACGAGTATTCACACCTTTGACGCGCCATCAGCCTGCCTGCGGGCCATGCGTGGCAATTACCAGTCAGCCGAAAAGGCAAAGGGCATCCGGTAATGGATGCCCTTTGTTCTGCACGGGGAAGGTCTGTCAGTGCCGCCTCAGTTGCAGACTGGCGCGAAGACCGGAATCGTCACACTGTCTGCCCTCGTGAAGGTCAGCTTGTGGAGGTTGTGACCCTGATTGAAGGCATTCGGATTCGTCGCCGCCGCCGGGTTGAAGTTGATCACCGCGCCCACAATCCCCGGCTCGGGGTTGCGGTCAAATCCGGTCGCCCAGAACTTCATCCAGCCAGTGCCGCCCGCCGGGATCACCCCATTGAGCCGCGGCGTCGTGCGCGGGAAGCTGCTGTTATTGAGGATTGATCTGAGCTGGCATCCGCCGTTGAACTGGAAGCTGAAGGGGTTCTCCAGCTGGTCAAACAGGATCCCGAAGAGTGGGCCGATGTTCGCGAGGGCCGTACTCAGGCTCCCGCCGATTCTGTCCACGATGAGCATCGTCGAGTTGCCGTCGAGCTGGCTCGTGATGTTATCCACCGCCAGCACGCGCGGCAGCGCGTTGTAGCTCACGTCGTTGAAGGCGAGCGTCGCCGTGGCCGAACTCGCGCTGCAGGCCGGCAGCCCTCCGGCTATTGCCGAGATCGCTTCGGCGGCGAGGTTGGCGGCGTGGCCCGACTGGAACTTGACGTACTCGTCGCCGATCAGCCGGTTGAAATCCACGGGGCAGCCGGTAGCATCCACCGCCACCGCAATGACGTAGCCCGTCGTACCGGGATCAATATCGGCGGCATTGATCGTCATCGTCTGGTTGCCGGTCAGGCAGATGAAATTATCCGAGACCGAGCAACTCGACCCGTCCACGAAGAAGAGGTGAACGAAAATCGTCGCGGAGGGGTCGGTGTTGGTGATGTTGATCCGGGTGTTCTCGACCGCCGGATTCGAGAGGCTCGAGGTGTAGACGGGGAAGATCAGCACACTGCCGGGCTTCTGATCATTGAGGGCGGCGGCGGCGGCCGGCGAGGTGCCGGGGCCGCCGCCCGGGCAGTTGACCGTCGTGCAGGCCGGCACCACGATCGGCGTGCCGCCCCCGCCGCTGAACGTCGTGCTGATGCACAGCGTCGTGCCGGAGGCAATCGGGTCGGCAACCTGCACCTGGTAGGTGGCAGTCAGCGTCTGGCCCGCCGGGAGCGTGACGGGGCCGAAACTCGCCCCCGTGGTGGTGACGGTCGGCGGCGCCCCGACGGTACTCGTGCCCGTGCCGGGCAGCCCTGTCAGCCCTGCCGGCAGCGCCGCCGCGAAGGAGACGGTCTGGGGCGACCCCGAGGTGTTGGAGATCTGCACCGTGACGGTCAGCGTGTGGCCCGGGCCGGTGCAGCCTAATGGATCAATGATCGCCACAATCGGAACGGGAAAGACTGTGATTGCGTTGGTGACGGTCTGATTATCCACTGTGGATGAGACGTTGCAGGGGCCGGGCGTCGGGCCGGCGGTCAGGACCGAACTGGCCGCGCCGGCGTTGGTGGTCGTGGCGGCCGGGTTCATCGTGCCGCAGGTGGCAGCGAATGTGATCGGAGTGCCATTGGGAACGCCCGGCGCACAGGGCACGGCGCCGCCTGCCGAGTTGGTGTTGAGGTTGGCAGTAAAGCCGGCCGTGCTGCCGGGAAAGACCGCGCTCGGCCCGTTGAAATTGAGTACCACCCAGGGGTTGAAATTCACCGTGCCGACGCTCGCGTTCGTGACGGTGTCGCAGCCCGTGCCACCCGGCCCGGCATTGCATCCGAACCAGTTATTCGTCGCATTGAAAGTCCCGGTCAGACCGCCAGCATCAACTACGATGCCGCCTGACGAATTACCGACGATGCGGTTACCACACGCGCTGAGGCTGGTGTTGGCCGCCCCGCCCCCGAAATCGCCAACCCGAATCCCGCGGGTGGCCCCATTGAGGATGGCATTGCCGTTGATCGTCAGCCCGCTCACGCCGCCGCCGACCACCACCTGCGAACCTGACGAGCCGGTGATGGTGTTGCCCGTAATGGATGAATTGAGTGTGTTGAAGAGGAAGACTGCATTCCCGTTGGAACTGAAAGTGTTGTTTGCGATGTTAAGCATGCTGACCGATTTGGTGGGGTCAGTCGTGCCGATCAGGATGCCTGCATTGCTGTTGTTAGTGAAACAGTTGTTGGTGATCGCGATGTTGGACAGCGCATTGCCGCCCGAGACGAACTGATCCATGTAGATGCCGGTCCCGCTGACGGACCCGGGGTTATTGTTGCTCTGGATCGCATTCCCCTGGATGGTCACATTACTCCCGCCTAAAGCGATCCCGACGATGTTGTTCTGGATGATGTTATTGAGCAACTGCACGCCGCTCGTGCCGGCGCCGATAATGACGCCATAGCCGAAGAAAGCGCTGTTGGTGTTGCCCTGCAACGTGAAGCCGTTGATCACCACGTTGCTGGCCGTGATGTTGAAGGCGCCCGTACTGTCGCCCACGACTGATTCGGTGCCCCGCGTGCCTCCGCAGGCGCTCACGTTTGCGTTCGCGCCGTTGATCGTCAGGGTCTTATTGACCGTCACGTGTTCTGCATAGGTCCCCGCCCCGACGTTGATGGTGTCGCCGGGGTTGGCGGCATTAACTGCCGCCTGGATGGTCGTGAAGTCGCAGCCGCTGGCGCAGACTGTTATCGGCGCCGCCTCGGCCCGGATTCCTGTGGTTACCAGAAGGAAAAGGACTGTGGCCAGCAGAGACAGACTTTTCCCTGTGAGTTTGATTTCCTGTCCGGTCACTGGTGCAAGGGTGAAGAGTGAGGCTTTCATTTCGGGTTCTCCTTTGGGACGCTGATCTGATCATCGCCCGGTGCGGCAGGTACGCATTACTATACCAGCCTGATTTGCGGCTTCAGGTGAGTGCGGTGGAGCCTTCTCCCGTCAGAGACTCAAAGCCGCTGACGGGGGCAGTTGGATCCGGGAGTGTTCGCCATAGCGTAGAGTAAGGGAGCCGTCATTCGAGACGGCAGGATCTGCCGTGGCGATCACAGACGCAGGGGCCGACTGCTTGGTTGTGGTATTTCCACTGACGGGAGGAATCCACCCGGTGAACTCCCGGGTGCTAAGGCGCGGCTGAAAGGGAGCGTGAGTACAGCCTCGCGATGCGGCGTCAGCCAGGACGCTGTGGTCATTCCCAGTGTCAGGGTTAACCAGCTGATCTGCTGAAGGGAATTGATGCCGGTACAGTGAGGCTGATTAGCTGGCCCGGCCATACTAAGTCGCTGACGCAGGGCTGTCAAGAAAAACAGATGCGGTAAGGGGTCGAATGATGGCCTTTTATCACATCCGGATCAGCGATCAATACCGCCGGCGGATTGTTCGCCCCGTCCCGGCAGTTTTTCGGCGGCGACAGGAAGAGATGCGGGACAGAGACTGATCCCTCCTCCGTTGTGAAGGCTGATCAGTCAGGTTCACTCTTCTCGTTTTCTCTCCGACTTGTTGTGCGGGTTGTTGTGTGGGGAATCCTTGCCGGGTGACGAGAACAGCCCGATGATCTCTTTATTGCCCGCCTGCGTTGCCAGGTCGAGCGCCGTCATCCCGCTGCCATCCCGGATGCTCTTGTCCGCGCCCCGCCTGAGCAGCAGGCTGACTGCGGCCGGCCGGTTGTACCGCACGGCGTACATGAGCGGTGTGCGCCCTTTGCTGTCGGCGGCGTTGATCTCGCAGCCGGCATTCAATAACGCTTCGCCGATCAACTTCACCGCCTCATCGTTCGCAAACGTCATCATTGAGCCCCCGTGCCCTCTGCCGTCGCTCCTGAACTGAGCAAACTCATCGCGCCGCTGCTCCATAGACATCACCATCAGGGCATTCCGGCCCTCGCCGTCGCGCGTGTTCGGGTCGGCTCCTTTTTCAAGCAGGATTCTGACGGGGTGGCTCTGCTCCCGGGTGGCTCTGCGTCCCTGATAAAGCCATTGATAACGCGCCGCCGTCAGTAACGGCGTGCCGAATCGCGTCTGCTCATTGATGTCGGCGCCGGAGTCGAGAAGCAGTCCGATGGCCTGCGGGTAGTAAGTGATGGCCACGGTCAGCGCGGAGCGCCCGATGGAATCCCGCGCGCGCAGGTCGGCGCCGTGTTCAATCAGCAGACGCGCTGCCGGTATGTTGCCGGCCGTCAGGGCGAGCAGCAGCGGGGGCATGGTGACCGGGCCGATGCCGGGCGGCGTCCAGCTCCCGTCCATCACGATTCGGGTGTTGACGTCCACGCCCTTCTCGATCAGGAATTTTGTCATCGCCCAAGATTGAATGATGCTCGGGCCGTAGGGGAGGAACCGGCGCGGGAAGAGACGCAGCCAGAACGGAGGGATGACGTATGATGCCTGCAGGGGGAGGGGGGCGCCTGAGGCGTGCAGGGCTTTGACGGTGTGAATATTGCCGCTATTCACGGCATTCGTCATCACGGGGAATTTGATGAACTGAAATCCGCCGAGCAGCACCACGAGCGCGCAGGCCGGCACGTAAGTCTTCACCCAGGGCCACCAGCCGCGCGGCCTGGTTTCCGCATCCTGACGGATGTGAAGGCCCGTTGAATCCGCCGTCACTTCGCCCAGCGCCTGGCGCGCGGTGAGATAGAGTACGGCCTGCTCGATGGAACTCTTCAGGCCGAGGCTGAAAGCGGTAAAGCAGACGGCCAGAATCACCGGAAGCTTGAAGAATATTGCCTCACGCAATTGTCTTCTGCCTCCATCCAGCGTGTCGCCCCAGAACATCAACATCACCTGCCACGCGGTCAGCACAAGCGCGACAGCAATCAGCCGCCTGAAAAAAGGGTAAACGGCCTTGCGGCGCACCGGCTCGATCAGGGCGGCTGACCGCTCGGCCGCCGCCCTGACACTCAGACCTTCCTGAACGAGCGGCGGAACGATCAGCAGGCAGTCCGCCCAGCGCCGGATTTGAGCGGGCCTGAACGAACACAGTTTGTGAACGATGCCGGACACTCCAGCGAAAGCGGCCCCGGCCAGAGCGCCGCTGCGCTGCCTGACCGTGCGGACAATGCCGCGCGCGTCAGCGTCATTCTTCGCGGTCTTCCGCGTCTGCTCGACGTAGAGAGTGCAGGCCGCCGTGACCGCGTTCTGCCGCCAGAGCGTGGTGGCAGTGATTGCCAGCCAGAGCAGGCCGAAGACTGCGACGGTCAGCGCCGGCCGCATCCCCGGCAGTTTCACTGTGGCCATCAGGATCAGGCCGGTCAGCAGCCAGCCCGGCCACTGCAGGCGTACGGCCAGCACGGCCAGCTTGTACCTGTGCTGGCGGCTGACGGCATCGGCCTGCTCGCGCAGCCAGCCGTTGCCTGCCGTTTGCAGGTTCAGCAGGAAGGCGAACGCGCCCGCCGTGGCGGGGCGGGCCTCGGGCTCCTTGGCCAGTGCCTGACACACGACGGCATCAACGGCGGCAGGAATATTCCGCCGCTTGTCTCTGAGTGGCGCGGGCGCGATTTCACGATGCTGGCTGAGCAGTTCCGCGACGGTCCCCGTGAAGGGAGGCTCCCCGCTGAGCATCTGGTAAGCGATCACGCCGAGGCTGTAGACGTCCGAGGCGGGCCCGAGTTTTTCCCCGCGGCATTGTTCCGGTGACATATATTTCGGCGTCCCCATCGCCGTGCCGGCGCGGGTCAGATTCCGGGCCGTCAGGTTGAGCCGCAGCGTTTCGTCTTCCGTAATCGAAAAGGGCTGAGGCTCGGCAGGTGCCGCCGTCTCACTGATCGCCGGCAGCGGCTCGCGCTCTTCGGGCGCGAGAAAGTCGTGCAACTGGGCGATGCCGAAATCCAGCACCTTGACGTTGCTGCCTGACGCCGCCGGTTCGAGCCAGATGTTTTCGGGCTTCAGGTCGCGGTGAAGAATGCCGTGTCGGTGGGCTTCGTCAATCGCCGCGCAGGTCTGGGTAAGGATGGCGAGCGCTTCGTCGAGCGGGATCGGGCGTTTGGACTTGAGGCGCGTCGAGAGCGTGCCGCCTTCGAGGTATTCCATCACGAGGTAAGCCAGAGTCTGATCTCCGGCGCCGGTGATGCCGAAATCGGTGACGTTGACAATGTTCGGGTGCCGCAGCCGCCCGATGGTCTTCGCTTCCTGCCGGAATCGCTCGATGAATTCGCTGTTGCCCGCCAGCTCGGGCGCGATCACCTTGACCGCCACGCTGCGCCCCGTCCCGACGTGCGTCGCGCGGTAAACGGCGCCCATCCCGCCCCGTCCGCACAGTTCTTCAATCCGGTATTTCGCGTCGAGCAGCTGCCCGATCATCTGATCTGACGGCGGAAAGGCTTTCGCGGGGTGGCCGGCGAGCGCCTCGACAATCTGCCCCTGCCACCGGCCGAACTGCGGCGACAGGCTGACGCGCATCACAGGCGTTTCGAGGAAGCCGTTGTCCTCTTCGTGGACGCTCAGGAGCGACTGAAGCTCGCGCCTGAGCGCCGGGTCATCCTCAGAGGCGCGGGCGATGAACTCCGCGCGCTCGTCGCTCCTGCATTCCAGCGCCTGATGGAAAAGCTGATTGACTCGCTCCCAGTCTGTAGTCATGACCTGCCCCCGTTGCGGTGATTGTTTTTTCCTTTTGCCACAGGATATGCTCCCGGTTCAATCATCTGTCACGGCAAATAGCGACAAAACCATGCGAATCCGCCCAAAGGAACAGAAATAATTGCTGAAATTTTTTGAGAGCCATTTGAAAAGGGTCAACGCACCTGATCTCCGTCCCCGGAGAGGGCATATTCAACAGCCGTGGGTGAAACCCACGGAACTTTGGCAACACGCCCCCAACCCTGAAAGGGTTGTACTGTTCGAATGCGACCTGCGACCCCTTGCGGGGTCGGTGATTCTGATGGACGCGACTCCGTGGGTTTCACCCACGGCTATTGAATCCCAGCCCTTTCAGGGCAGCAGATCTGCGCTACAGTGGTACAGGGAGCTGTTGAGGTGAATGGCAATGCCCGCTGATTCATCAGAAATCAACCTGCTGCTCGACCAGTACCGCGACGGGCAGGCGGACGCGTTCGAGCGACTGATGTCGCTCGTCTATGACGACCTGCGCCGGCTCGCCGCGTGGCAGCTTCAGGCCGAGCGCCCCGATCACACCCTGCAGCCGACGGCCCTCGTTCACGAAGCATACCTGAAACTGGCCGGGCAGAGTCCGGTCGAGTGGCACAACAAGGCGCACTTCTTTGCCCTGGCCGCGCAGGTCATGCGCCACATTCTGGTTGATCACGCGCGCACGCGGCAGCGGGGCAAACGCGGCGGCGGGCAGACGACTGTGGCGCTCGACGAGGCACTCAATCTGAGCGCCGCATCAGAACCCGGGCTCCTCGAACTTGATGAAGCCCTGAGTACGCTGGCTAAGAAAGACGAGCGCAAGAGCCGGATCGTCGAACTGCGTTATTTCGGCGGATTGAATATTGAAGAGACTGCCGAAGTGCTGGGGATTTCGCCCACCACGGTGAGGCGCGAATGGACGATGGCGAAAGCCTGGCTGCGGCGCGAACTGCGCAGGGATGACGACGCCGTCGCGGGTTAAATGGGCGCATCTATGCGCTTGAACAGGGCATTGATCTGAGCAAATGGAACCGCCCCTTCCGCGAAGGTAAAAGAACCCTGCCGTCGAATCTCTTCCGCCGCGCGAAGGAATGCGCCGTAAGCGGCGCGGGCGAGGGCTGAACCCACGCTCACCCTTTTCACCCCAAGCCCGGCGAGTTCGTCGAGTGAAAGGCTGCCCCCGCTAAGCCCCATCACAACGTTCACGGGTTTTGGCGCGACGGCACTGACGACGGCGGTGATCTCTTCCCGCGTTCTCAGGCCCGGCGCGTATAGCACATCCGCCCCGGCATCGGCGAAGGCTTCAAGGCGCCGGATCGTGTCCCCGAGATCGGGGCGCCCGTGGAGAAAATTCTCTGCTCTGGCGGTCAGCATAAACGGGAAGGGCAGCCCCCGCGCGGCTTTCACTGCGGCCCTGACCCGCTCCACCGACAGCTCGAACGAATAGATCGGATCTTCAATCCGCCCGGTCGCATCCTCGATGGACCCGCCGACCAGTCCGGCTTCCGCCGCCATCCGGATCGTCTCGGCGCACCTCTCCGGCTCATCCCCAAACCCATTCTCCAGATCGGCCGAAACGGGCAGACTCGTCGCCTCGACGATGGCCCGGGCGTTCGCAAAGGTCTCTTCGCGGCTGACGGCGCGTGTGCCGTCAGCCTTCCCGAGCGAGAAGGCGAGACCGGCGCTCGTGGTCGCCAGCGCTTCAAACCCGAGGCTCGCAAGCATCTTCGCCGAGCCTGCGTCCCATGGATTGGGGATGGCGAAGATGCCAGGCCGCTCGTGGAGCGCTTTGAATGTCGCGGCTTTTGTCGCCTGGAGGTTCACAGCAGATGTATCCGGTTTCATAGAGTCCGTCCTTTCTGGCGCCTGAAGCTGGTCAGAGATACGGAAGGCAGTGTAAAGGCCCGGGCGCCCTGCGCCAATAACCAATTCCGAATTGGTATCTGGCGAGGCGAAGATGAATCCCGCCGCCGTCATCTCCCTTTCCCTCTCCCCAATTGATGAATCTCGATCCGAATCAGTTCACGCGCATCCACCGCTCGACCATCGTCAATCCTGATCGCGTCAGGAAATTGCAGCCGTGGTTCCGCGGCGAACAGGTTCTGCTGCTCGAGGACGGGACTCGCTGTGGGACGGGTTTTTCGCCGCCGCCTGCGCCGCCTGCTGGAAAACAGCCTGATGTCGTAGCCCGTCTGCCTGACCGTTTTTGGGAAGCGACAATTCCGGAAACGAACAACCCCATCCCCGCCACAACCACTGCCTTCCGCGCATCCCCTGCCTCTGGGTAGTTTAGTCCTGAAGAGGGCAGTGGCACACCGCTTGTAAAACTGAACAGAAGGTCTGATTGACCACGGATAAATCTGCCTCGACTTCGCTGTCACCATGCCCTCGCGCGCGATAATGCGAAGCGGGCGATTTTCGACCCATCCGGGCGGGAGGTGAGTGTATGAAGTCTGACTTGTCCGAAACAGGGCGACTGAAAACCCCGGGCCGTCTGTCAGCCGCAATCCTCTTTCTCATAACGTGCGCCACAACTGCCCGGCCTCAGGGGTGGACGCAGTGGGGCGGCCCGCACCGCAACTTCAAGGCGGACACGAAAGGGCTCGCCGCTGCCTGGCCTGATAAAGGCCCGCGACAGCTCTGGAGCCGCGAACTGGGCGACGGATATTCCAGCATCGTCGCCGACGGCAACCGGCTCTTCACGATGTATCGTAAGGGCGAGCAGGACATCATCATCTCGCTCGATGCGCAGACGGGCAAGACGCTTTGGGAGCATAAATCCGACGCGTCTTACCTGCCGAGCATGAAGATGGAAAACGGCCCCGGCCCCCATTCCACGCCACTCGTCGTGGGTGACCAGGTCTTCGCCGTCGGCGTGACGGGCAAATTTCATTGCCTCGATAAACAGACCGGAAAGGTCGTCTGGTCGCATGACCTGTGGCAGGAGTTTCAGGGGACGAAACTGGGGCGTGGTTATTCGTCGAGCCCCATCGCCTGGAAGCAGATGGTCATCGTCACGGTCGGGGGCCCGGGCCACACCCTGATGGCGTTCAATCAGAAGGATGGCACCGTCGTCTGGGCGAAGCACGATTACCCGAACGCTTACCCGTCGCCGATCCTGATCAATGTTGACGGGCAGGATCAGCTCATCATTTTTATGCAGCAGGAGATCGGCGGGTTCGATCCGAACAACGGCGACGAGCTGTGGCGCCACCCGCACCCGACGCAGTACGGCCTCAATATCAGCACTCCGGTCTGGGGCGAAGGCAACCTGCTCTTCTTCTCGTCGGCCTGCAACGGGGGCAGCCGCGTGCTGCAACTGGCGCAGAAGGGCGGCAAAACAAGCGTCACGGAACTGTGGTTCAGCAACCGGCTGCGGATTCACATCGGCACGGCCATCCGCCTGGGCGATTACGTCTACGGGTCGAGCGGGGATTTCGGGCCGGCCTTCCTGACCGCCGTCGAAATCAGGACCGGGAAACAGTTGTGGCAGGACCGGAGCTTTTCGCGGGCGAACCTGCTCTACGCCGACGGCAAAATGATTATCCTCGACGAGGACGGCCACCTCGCCCTCGCGACGGTTTCGCCCGAAGGGCTGAAGGTGCAGGCGAAAACCGATTTGCTCAATCACAATTCCTGGACGGCGCCGACACTGGTCGGAAGCAAACTCTACGTGCGCGACCGGAAGATGATTATGGCACTCGATCCGGGCTGAGAGTCCTGATCGCGCTCAGGTACGAATAAGCTGTCAGCGGTCAGCGGTCAGCGGTCAGCCAAACACTCTGGCTGAGAGCTGAGAGCTGACAGCTTCCGGAGGGATTATGCAGACACTCTTACAGGACCTGCGTTACGGCGCGCGCATGCTGGCGAAGAAACCCGGCTTCACCCTGATCGCCGTCTTCACGCTCGCGCTCGGCATCGGCGCGAACACGGCGATCTTCAGTGTCGTCAATGCGGTGTTATTGCGGCCCCTGCCGTACAAAGACCCACAGCGACTGGTCTGGGTGTGGGAGGTGCAGGCGAAATCCAATCAGGCCATGTTTTCACCGGCGGAGTTCCTGGACTATCAGGCGCAGAACCAGTCGTTCAGCGGGATGGCCGCTTACCGGCTGATGCCCGTCACGCTGACCGGCACGGGTGAGCCGGAACAACTCGACGGCCTGATTGTCACGGCCAATTACTTTTCATTGCTCGGCGTCCCGGCGGAACGCGGGCGCGTCTTTCAACCGGAAGACGGGCGCCCGGGCGCGCCCCTCGTCGCGGTCATCAGCCACGATTTCTGGCAGAAACGATTTGGCGGCGATCCGAACCTGATCGGCAGGGCGCTCGTGATCGGCGGTGAGCCCGTAACGGTCGTCGGCGTGATGCCGCCCGGCTTCCAGGACAACAGCCGCCAGATCTGGCTCAACCCGCGCCAGGTCGTGCCGGACTGGATCCGCAACTCACAGGTTGATTCGCGCACCATCCGCCACACCGGTTACCTGAGAGTGCTGGCCCGGCTCAAACCCGATGTCACACCCGAGCATGCGCAGGCGGATCTGGATACGATTGCCGCGCGCCTCGAGCAACAGTATCCGCGCCCGATTGGGCACGGCGCGCGCCTGGTGTCAATGCATGAGCAGGTCGTCGGCAATGTGCGTCCGGCTTTGCTGATTCTGCTCGGCGCGGTCGGCCTGGTGCTGGCCGTCGCCTGCGCGAACGTGACCAGCCTGATGCTGGCGCGCGCCACGGCGCGTTCGAAGGAGATCGCGATCCGCACGGCGATCGGCGCCGGTCGGTGGCGCATCGTGCGGCAATTGCTGCTCGAAAGCATCCTGCTCGCGGCGGCGGGCGGCGCGGTCGGGTTTCTGCTCGCAGTGTGGGGCGTTGAACTGCTCGTGGCACTGAGCCCGCCTGAGATACCGCGTCTCGGCGAAATCGGTCTGGATTATCAGGTCCTCGCCTTCACGCTTCTTGTGTCAGTGCTGACCGGCCTCGCCTCGGGTCTGGCCCCGGCGCTGGCGGCCTCGAAATCCGATCTCAACATGGCGCTTAAGGAAGGCGCGCGGAATGCCACGGCGGGCGCGGGCCGGCTGCGGCAGTCGCTCGTGGTGACCGAAGTGGCGCTCGCGCTCGTCGTGCTGATTGGCGCGGGCCTGCTCCTCAACAGCTTCACGCGCCTGCTGGCGGTCAGGCCCGGTTTCAATCCGCAGCAGTTGCTGACGATGTGGATCGGCCTGACGGATGAGCGCTACAGCAGGAGCGCGGACAAGAAGCGCCTGGTGAGCGAGCTGAATGCGCGGTTGGAAGCAATCCCCGGCGTCCAGGGCGTCGGCATCTGCGACGATCTGCCGATTGCGGGTACCGACTCGATGACCCGACTCAGCGCCGAAGGCAGGGCAACATCTTCGCCTGAGGAATTGCTCTCGGTTGGCCTGCACGTGATCAATCCGCGCTACTTCGATGCGTTGGGCGCGCGGCTCATCAAAGGTCGCAGCTTCACGGAGCGCGACGCCGCGGGCGCGCCCTCGGTCTTCATCATCAACGAGACGCTGGCGCGCCGCTACTGGCCGAACGAAGACCCGCTGGGCAAGCGGATCAGGTACAACCCTGATGACCCGTGGGGCGAAGTCGTCGGCGTGGTCGAAGACGTCAGGCACGACGGCCTGCACCTCGCCGCCGGGCCGCACCTTTACGAACCGTACCAGCAGAACGCCTGGCCGTTCCTCGCCATCGCCGTGCGCTCGCCGCTCGACCAGGGGGCGCTCCTCGCCGCCGTGCGGCGCGAAGTGCAGGCGCTCGACCCGAACCTGCCGGTCTCGGGCGTGCGGACGATGGAGGAGGTGATGGCGCAGTCGCTCGCCACGCGCCGCCTCGTCCTGACTCTGTTCAGCCTCTTTGCCGTCGTCGCGCTCGTGCTGGCGGCGGTCGGCCTCTACGGCGTCCTCGCGTGGTCCGTCACCGAGCGCACGCGCGAACTGGGCATTCGCATCGCGCTCGGCGCGAACAGGCGCGACGTGTTACGGCTGATCGTCGGGCAGGGGATGAAGCTGGTCCTGCTCGGAATCGTGATCGGCCTCGTCGTCGCGCTCGCACTGAACCGGCTGATCGAAAAGTTACTGTTTGGCGTGAGCGCGACCGACCCGCTGACGTTTGCGGCCATCGCGTCGCTGCTCACTGCCGTCGCGCTCGCGGCCTGCTACCTCCCCGCGCGGCGTGCGACGAAGGTGGATCCGATGGTCGCGCTCAGATATGAATGAGCTGTCAGCGATCAGCGGTCGGCGGTCAGCCAAACCCTCCGGCTGAGAGCTGACTGCTGACAACTGACAGCTTCAGGAGGAGCTATGCAGACACTCTTACAAGACCTGCGCTATGGCGTGCGAATGTTACTCAGGCGACCCGGCTTCACTCTGGTCGCCATCACCACACTGGCGCTGGGGATCGGGGCGAACACGGCGATCTTCTCGGTCGTCAACGCCGTGTTGCTCAACCCACTTCCATTTGCGGAACCCGAAAGGCTCGTCAAAATCTACGGCAATATGCTGGCCGTCAACATGACCAGTATGAGCGCTTCCGTGCCCGAATTCACCGATTACCGACAGCAGACGCGCAGCTTCGGGCAGGTTGCCGCGTACGACAACTTCAGCGCCAACCTGACGCCGAAGGGTGGTGAACCGGAGCGGGTCGAGGCGCTCCTGGCGACGCCGGAACTGTTCTCCGTCCTCAAGGTGACGCCGCAGGCCGGGCGCGTCTTTCTGCCCGAAGAGGCGCAGGATGGACACGATGACGTGGTGCTGATCAGCCATGACCTGTGGCGGCGGCGGTTCGCGGCGGATCAGAATGTCGTCGGGCAGAAGGTCCTGGTCAACGGACGCAATCACACGGTCATCGGTGTGCTGCCGCCGGGCTTCGCCTTCCCGCAGCGGACGGAGTTGTGGAAGCCGCTCTGGTTTCCGCCTGAACTGTCCACGCCGCAGGCGCGCGGCAATCGCGGCCTGACAGTCGTCGGCAGGCTGAAGCCGGACGTGAGCCTCGTGGCGGCGCAGGCGGAGATGGATCGTCTGGCGGCGCAGCTCACCGGGCAGTACCCGCGCAATTACGAGTCGCGCGGCTGGCGGGTCAGCGTCGTGCGGCTGCTCGATGATTACGTCGGCAATGCGCGCAGAGGGTTGCTGGTACTCCTCGGGGCAGTTGGGTTCGTTTTGTTGATCGCATGCGCAAACGTGGCGAATCTGTCACTCGCGCGGGCCACAGCGCGGCGGCAGGAGATCGCCGTGCGGCTCGCGCTCGGCGCCCGGCGCTGGCGAGTGACGCGGCAGCTGCTGACCGAAAGCGTGATGCTTGCGTTCGGCGGGGGCGCGGTCGGATTGCTGCTCGCGGCGTGGGGCGCTGACCTCCTGCTGCGGCTCGCGCCCGAGAATCTGCCGCGCATTCACGAAGCCCATGTGGACGCGCGCGTCCTCGCCTTCACCTTCGCCGTCACGCTGGTGACAGGGATCCTGTTCGGTCTGGTCCCGGCGCTCGCCGCCTCGAACCCTGACCTCAACGAAACGCTTAAGGACGGCGGTCGCGGCGGGACCGGCGGCGTAAAGCGCCAGCGCGTGCGCAACGCTTTCGTGATTGCGGAAGTCACTCTGGCGCTCGTACTGCTCGTGGGCGCGGGGCTGCTCGTCAAAAGCTTCTGGCGCCTGCAGGGCGTTGACCCAGGCTTCAACCCCAGGGGCGTGCTGACGATGCGCATGATGCTGCCGTTTGAAACTTACCAGAAGCCGGCCGAGCGCAGCGCTTTTTACCGCCGGGTGCTTGAGCGCATCGGGTCCGCGCCGGGCGTCGAAGCCGTCAGTGCGACCTCGCGCGTCCCGCTCACCCTGGGCGGCAATTCCGGCACGGTCAGCGGCGAAAATTCGGCGGTCGGCCCGAGCGATCTGCCGGTCGAAGCCGAATGGCGCTGGGTCACGCCGGACTATTTCAAGGCGATGGGCATGACGCTCGTCGGCGGTCGCCCCTTCACCGAGGCCGACACGGAAGGCGCGCCCCCGGTCGCCATCGTGGACGAATCGTTCGCGCGCCGCTTCTACCCGAATGAAGACGTGGTGGGCAAGCGGATCAAACGCGGCAAGCTCGATTCGACGCGCCCCTGGCTGACCATCGTCGGCGTCGTGAGCCACGTGCAGGGCCGGAGCCTCGACGCGACGTCGGGCGCGCAGGTCTATTTCCCGTTCTACCAGGATCCGGGCGTTTACAACATGTCACTCGTCATTCGAACGAGCCTCGCGGACCCGCTCGCGCTCAGTCCCACGGTGCGCGCGACGATCAGATCGCTCGACTCGAATCAGCCGGTCTTTGACGTTTTCACGCTCGGGCAGATCGTCGGCGATTCGCTGGCGCCGCGCCGCTTCTCAATGCTGCTGATGGGGATTTTTGCGGCGGTCGCGCTCGTACTCGCCGCGGTGGGCATCTACGGCGTGATGAGTTACGCCGTCACGCAGCGGACGCACGAGATCGGCATCCGGATGGCGCTGGGTGCGCAAAGCGGGGACGTGCTGAAGCTGGTTGTCGGGCAGGGCCTCGCCCTCGCGCTCGCGGGCGTGGGCATCGGCCTCGTGCTGGCCTTCTGGCTGACGCGGTTGATGCGGGATTTGTTGTTTGAGGTCAGGGCCACGGACCCGGCGACGTTCGCGGGCGTGGCCGCGCTGCTCGTGCTGGTCGCGCTCGTGGCGTGCTGGGTGCCGGCGCGGCGTGCGATGAAGGTGGATCCGATGATTGCGCTCAGGTACGAATGAACTTCCTGCAAAAGTCACAATCAGCAGATGTGTCAGACTACCGTCTGTGGGCTTATAACCAAGCCTTCCGACGGCTTGCCATGACCCACATCCCTTCACCGGCCTTTCTTCTGCCGCGTAGCGGCCGGGTGACTTTAGACGTGGGTTTCAACCCACGGTCAGCGGTATTTTGGTCGCCCCGTCGCGTCAGCGACGGTTGAATGTGATGTTCTTTTTCAGCTTCAACCGTCGCTGACGCGATGGGGGCTGTCGTCCGGCGCTACCGTGTGTTGAAACCCACGTCTAAAGTCAGACAGTCGCGTAGCGACTGAAAGACAGCGAACGGTGCAGGTCATGACAAGCCCCGACGGCCCGGGCCGCTGATACTTTGGCCAGAGGTTTACTGTCCCGAAGCCGTCTTCACACTCAGATACTTCTCCCACCACTTCAATTCGTAGTGATAGCGATGCACCGTATTCCACGGCGTCCAGCCGCCGTGATACGAGTCGGGGTAGCGGATGAACATCGCCGGGACGCGCCGCTTTTTGAGCGCGAGATACATCTGCTCGGCCTGCTCAATCGGCACGCGGAGGTCGGCTTCGCCATGCACGAAGAGCGTCGGCGTCCTGACCCTCGCGGCGTAAGTGATCGGCGATTGTTTCATCAGTAACTCGCGGCTCTCGGGCTCCCACGGCGAGCCGTAAAACTCGCTCTCTTTCGTCCGCGGGATGTCGGCGGTGCCGTAATCACTCACCCAGTTTGAAACGCCCGCGCCCGTGATCGCGGCGGCGAAGCGCGGGGTCTGCGTGATCACCCAGTTGGTCATAAACCCGCCGTAAGAGTAACCGGCCACGCCCAGCCGCTTGTCGTCAACCGCGTAGCGCCGGAGCGCCGTGTCCACGCCCGCCATCACGTCTTCGTAATCAGGTCCGCCCCAGCCGCCCCACGTCCCCCACAGGAACTTTTCGCCGTAGCCCGTCGAGCCGCGCGGGTTGGTGTAAAGCACGATGTACCCTTGCGCCGCGAGCAGCTGGAACTGGAGTGAGAAGCTGTTGCCGTACGCCCCGTGCGGCCCGCCGTGAATGTTGAGGATCAGCGGGTACGGCCCTTTCGCCGCCTCGTAACCGCGCGGCAGGATCACCCAGCCCTCGATCTGCGTGCCGTCTTTGCTCGGGTAGATCAGTCGTTCGGCTTTGCCGAGTTCAAGTTCCGCAAGCAGCGCGTCGTTGACGCTCGAGAGTTTCTTCTCCTCGCTGCCATTCACGCGCGCGGAGAAGATTTCGCCCGGGTGCGTCGGGTCGGTCGCGGTATACGCGATGCGGTCAAACGCCGCGGAGAAGCTGAAGCCGCCGAGTGAGCGGTCGCCCTCGGTTACCTGCTCGACCGCGCCGCCCGCCATCGGGACGCGAAAGAGATGCGCGTTGCCGCCCGCGCCGCCGCTGAAATAAACGTAGCGGCCGTCGGCGCTCACGACCGCCGCGCCGGGCAGCAGGTCCCAGTTTGCCGTCAGGTTCTGCATCGCGCCGCCTTCGGCAGGCATGCGATAAATATCAACCGGCGAGCCGTGATTCTGTCTGGCCGCGATCACCTGCGTCAGGCTCTGCGCACGGTGAAAGAGGATGGATTTGCCGTCGGGCGACCACGCGGGCGCGCTGTGATTGTAACCGTCATCGGTCAGGCGCCTGCTCGCCCCGTCCAGCGTGACGACCCACAGATCAGACCGCTCGTACTGTAGTTCGTCACGCTGATACGTGTTGGCCTCGATCACGAGCGCGCCGCTGTCAGGGCGCCACGCGACGGATTGCACGTCCACGCCGAGTTTCGTCAGCTGCTTCGGCGTGCCGCCCGCGCGGGCGACGATGAAAAGCTCAGAGGGCGGCGTGGCAGCCGGGTCGCGCGGGTCGGGCAGATAGCCGCGCCCGTCGAAGCGGTAGTTCATCCAGTCAATGACCCGGCCCTTGAAACGTTCGTTGATTTTGCGCTCGAACTCTGAAGCCGCCGGCTTGTCGGCTTTCGCCTGCGACGGCGTGCGTCTGGTGAAGGCTATCCACTGATTGTCGGGGCTGAAGACGGGCGTCCCGCCGATGCCGCGAATCTGGAAGGCCTCGCCGCGCGGCTCGTCCATGCGCAGGAACCAGACGCTGCTGTCGTCGTTTTCGGATGCGCCGCTCCGGCGCCGCGAGGTGAAGGCGAGGAGCCTGCCGTCAGGGCTCCAGCGCGGGGCCGAAGAGCTGAACGCCGGGTTGGTCAGGCGGACGGGCGCCGCTCGGCCGTCGGCGGGCGCGAGCCAGATTTCACTCTGCCGCCGGTTTTCCGCCTCGATGATGTAGCTGCGCGTAAACGCCACCCAGCGGCCGTCGGGCGAGATGGCCGGGCCGTCGGCGCTCTCGATGCGGTAGTAGTCTTTCAATTCGATGGCGCGGCGAGCCTGCGCCGTCGCCGTCACACAGACGAGCGGGAGCAGACAGGACGCGAGGAGCATGCGCTGCAACGATACCGGGCTCTGCCACATAGTCGCCTCCGTTTGCTGGAATGTGTCTGCCTGAAATGAAACTGCGGTGGCCGCAGTGTACGGCGACTGGCGCCCGGGGGCAATCGCGGCGGGAAAAGCTGACACCGGAATCTGACGTTGCAACACCGCGCCCCGATTTTTCGTATCCCCAGCAACTGTCCTAATGCTGGTTGTTTCGATTCAGGCCGGGAGTTGAGGGCCGAAGACAGCGTGCAATCTCCGAGTCTCAATCCTCAACCTCTGGAAATCAGAAGGAAGATGATGAACACACTCTGGCAGGACATTCGCTACGGGTTGCGGATGATCAGAAAGAATCCCGGCCTCGCGGCCATCGCCGTCATCGCCACCGCGCTCGGCATCGGCGCCACGACGACGATCTTCAGCAGCGCAGACGCGACGATGCTGCGGCCTTTCTCGTTCCCGAATCAGGCGCGGCTGGTGATCCTCTTCGAGCGCAACCCGGACGCTGGCGTCGCGCGCGGCTCGATCTCGCCGGGCAACGTGATCGAGTGGCGCGCGCAGACCGCGACGCTCGAGGAGATCATCGTGATGCGCGACCGCGATTTCACCCTGACCGGCGAAGGGCCGCCCGAGCGTTACACGAGTTATGGCGTGTCGGCGGCCTTCTTCGACGCGCTCGGCGTCCGGCCGCAACTCGGCCGCACTTTCCGGCGGGGCGAGGACGAAGCCGGACGCGCGCAGGTCGCCGTCCTCAAACACAGCTTCTGGCAAAAACGCTTCGGCGGCGACCCGGGCATCGTCGGCAGACAGATCATGCTCGACGACAAACCGTTCGAGATCGTCGGCGTGATGCCGAAAGAGTTCGAGTTCCCCTTCGGCGGCGGCGAGATGTGGACGCCATTCGTCTTTGACCCGCAGGTGAAGCAGGATCACACGAACCATTACCTGCGCGTGCTGGCGCTCGTCAAACCGGGCGTGACCGTGGCGCAGGCCGACGCCGAGCTGCGCAACATCGCCGGGCGCATCCAGCGGCAGTTTCCCGATCACGAAGCCGGGCACAGCGCATACGCCGTCGCGCTCAATGACGAGTACACGCGCGTCGCGCGCATCTACGTGCCGGTGCTGATCGGGTCGGTCGTGTTCGTCCTGTTGATTGCCTGTTCCAACGTCGCGAACCTGCTGCTTGCGCGCGGCGCGGCGCGACAGAAAGAGTTCGCGGTGCGACTGGCGCTGGGCGCGGGGCGCTTCCGCCTTGTGCGCCAGTTGCTCGTCGAAAGCGTGCTGCTCTCGATGGCAGGCGGCCTGCTCGGCCTCGCGTTCGCCGGCTGGAGCATCGGGGCGATAGCCAAAGCCTTCCCCCCCGATATGGCGAAATACATTCCGGGGTGGAACCGTCTGGGATTGAGCTACACGGTACTCGCGTTCACCGCAGCAGTCTCGATCCTGACCGGCATCCTGTTCGGGCTTTTACCGGCGTTGCAGGCGACGAAGGCGAATCTCAACGAGACGCTGAAAGAAGGCGGCAAAGGCGTGTCGGGTAAGCCTGGGCGCTTGCAGATGCGCAGTGCGCTGGTGGTCGTGCAACTCGCCTTGTCGCTGGTGCTGCTCGTGGGCGCGGGTCTTTTCGTGCGCAGCTTCATCAGGATTCTGCACACCGACCTGGGCGTCAGACCCGCGAGCGTGGTGACGATGAAGCTCGCCCTGCCGCGCGACAAATATCCAGAGGAGCAGCAGCGCCGCAATTTCTTCGGGCAACTGCTCGAACGCGTCGCGGCCCTGCCCGGCGTGACCGGCACGGGGGCCGTCAGCCTGTTGCCGATGGGCGGGGGCAGCACTATGGGCAACTTCCAGATCGTCGGCCAGCCCGCCTTCGAGAAGAGTAAGGAGCCGCGCACCGACGTTCGCCTTGCCACGCCGGATTATTTCGCCGCCATCGGCACCGAATTGCGCAAAGGCCGTTCGTTTACGGCACAGGATGATGCGCAGGCGCCGCGCGTCGTGCTGGTGAACGAAGCCTTCGCCGCGCGCTACCTGAAGGGACAGGAGCCCGTCGGCCAGCGCCTGAAACTCGCCGCGTCGGAAGCCCCATGCGAAATCATCGGCGTCCTCGCCAACGTGATGAACGATGACATGGATGATCTGGCGGAGCCGGGCATCTACCTGCCGTTTGCGCAATACCCTTCGCCTGAGATGAATCTGGTCATTCGCGCGCCGGGCGCTTTCGCGCAGATCGTGCCCGCCGTGCGCCAGCAGCTCGCCGCGCTCGACCCGCGCCTGCCGCTCGCTGAGGTGAAGACGATGGAGCAGGTCGTTCGCGAACGCCGCTCGCCGAAGGAAGTGATGATGTGGATGCTCGTCATCTTCGGGCTCATGGCCCTCGTGATGGCGGCGGTCGGGACCTACGCGGTAATGGCGTATGCGGTCGCGCAGCGAACGCACGAAATCGGCGTGCGCATGGCCCTGGGCGCGCAACCGGCGAGCATCCTCAGACTGGTGCTGCGGCGCGGCCTGTCGCTCGCGCTCACGGGCATCGGGCTGGGCCTCGCCGGCGCGTTCGCCATGACGCGGGCGCTTGGGCAACTCTTGTACGGCGTGAGCGCTCGCGACCCGCTGACGTTCGCCGGGATCGCGCTCCTGCTCGCGGTCGTGGCGCTCGTGGCGTGCTGGGTGCCGGCGCGGCGGGCGACGAGAGTGGATCCGATGATCGCTCTCAGGTATGAGTAGCCGCTCGTTGCGACCGCCGAATTCGGGATAGAAAATGGAAGAAAGAAGCCTCCCCATCCGTCTAACCGCCATGACCACTCTGGCAGAAATATGGCAGGAAGGATGGAGATGACACGATGGGAAACTTTTGGCAGGACCTGCGCTTCGGTTTTCACCTCTTCCGGACACGTCCGGGCTTTACGGCGGTTGCAGTCATCACGCTCGCGCTCGGCATCGGCGCGAATACGGCGATCTTCTCGGTCATCAATGCCGTGCTGCTCCGCCCGCTGCCATACGAAGAGCCGGACCGAGTGGTGAGGCTCTGGGAGAGCAATCCGCGCCGGAATATCGAGCAGCAGCTGGTCACGCCGCCGGGCCTGGCGGATTGGCAGCAGCAGAGCCATTCCTTTGAAAACATCGCGTACTGGACGGGCACCGGTGAGTTCAATCTGGTCACGGCCGACGGCAGCGAAAAGGCCAGGTGCGCCTACGTCACCTCCAGCCTTTTCCCGACCCTGCGCGTCAGGCCGCTGCTTGGCCGGGCCTTCCTCGCGGAGGAGGACGAGCGCGAAGGCAGCAAGGCCGCGATTCTCAGTTACGATTACTGGCAGCGGCGTTTCGCCGCGGACCCGCAGGTCATTGGCCAGACGTTAACCGTGGATACGTTCGGCCGGCGCGTGTACACCATTGTCGGCGTCATGCAGCCGGGATTCCGCTTCCCCAATGAGACAGAGATATGGTTGCCGGTCGGGTGGGATGGCATTCCCAGAGACCGGCGCGGGAACTGGTTGTCAGTGATCGCGCGGCTCAAAGACGGCGTCAGCCTGTGGCAGGCCCGAGGGGAGATGAACGCGATTCAGGGGCGCATCGCCGCCGAGCATCCGGAAGAATTGCTCAGTTCGCAGGTCGCCGTCATCCCCCTGCTGGAACAGACGCTGGGCCGCAATCTGCGTTCGGCCCTGTTGATTTTGTGGGGTGTCGTCGCGTCCGTGCTGTTGATCGCGTGCGCGAACGTGGCGAACCTGCTGCTCGCGCGCGCCGCCGACCGGCAAAAAGAGATCGCCATCCGGCTGGCATTGGGCGGCAGCCGGTGGCGGATGATTCGCCAGTTGCTGACCGAAAGCCTGCTGCTGGCGCTCGCCGGGGGCGTCGGGGGCGTGCTGCTGGCAAAATGGAGTCTGAATCTGCTGATCGCGTTCAACGCCGACCACGTCCCGCGACTCGCCGAAACGCGGATGGACGCTTCATCGCTCTCCTTCACAATCCTGGTCGCCTGCCTGACGGGGTTGCTCTTCGGTCTCGCCCCAGCCTGGCAAACGACAAAGCCGGACCTGAACGTCGTGCTGAAAGATGCCGGCGGAGGTACGACCAGTAGTTTGCAGCGCAACAGGCTGCGCGGCCTGCTGGTGGTGGCGGAAGTCGCGCTGTCTCTGATGCTGCTCGTCGGGGCGGGGCTGATGATTCGCAGTTTCGCCGAAATGACGCGCGTTGATCGCGGGTTTGAACCGGAACACCTGCTGACCGCGAAACTGGATTTTTCCATTTCGGGTTTCACCACCTGGGTCCGCGCGACCGAGACGCGGCCACAGGTCACGCTCCGCGAATTGATTGAGCGCCTGAAAAACCAGCCCGGCGTGCAGGCGGTAGCCGCCGCCGGCGACAAGGCCGGCTTCCAGATCACGGTCGAGGGCCGTCAGACCGGTGTGGAAGCAGATCACCCCCGCACCAGTTTCCAGGGCGTCTCGCCGGATTACTTCCGCGCGATGGGCATTTCGATGCTGAGAGGTCGCACCTTCAGCGAGAGCGATGCGCTGGAATCCCCGCGCGTCGCCATCCTCAGCGAAGCGCTGGCCAGGCGGTGTTTCCCGAACGAAGACCCTGTCGGCAAACGGATCTATCCGGGGCGGCTCACCCCCGGCCAGGCGGGGCAGGTTGACCGCTGGACGAACATCCCGATGTGGACAGAGGTCGTCGGCGTGGTCGCGGATGTCAAAAGCATGAGCCTCAACCCGCAGGTCGAACCGAATATTTACGTCCCATACTGGCAATGGCCGATGCAGACGCCGACGCTGGTTGTGCGGACCATTGCGAATCCCGCCAACCTTGCGGCCGCGATCTACAGCGAGGTCAAAGCCGTGAACAAAAATCTGCCAACGCCGAAAGTACAGACGATGAATGACAGGCTCTCGGACGTGGTCGCCGAGCCGCGCTTCCAGACGCTGCTGCTCGGCCTCTTCGGGCTGGTGGCGCTCGTACTCGTGAGCGCGGGCATCTACGGCGTCATTTCGTATTCCGTCGCGCAGCGCACCGCCGAGATCGGCGTGCGGATGGCGCTCGGCGCCCGGCAGCGCGACGTGCTGAAGCTGGTCGTGGGGCAGGGCATGGTGTTCGTCCTCGTCGGCGTGGTGATCGGACTTGTGGCATCGCTCGCGCTCGCGCGGCTGATGGGGGGGCTGCTCTACGGCGTGAGCGCGGCTGACCCGCTCGTGTTCGCAGGCGTCCCACTGCTGCTCACGGCAGTGGCGGCGCTGGCGTGTTACATGCCGGCGAGGCGCGCGACACGAGTAGACCCGATCATCGCGCTGCGGCGTGAATGAACACGCTCGGAACGAGACAGGATTCACACGATGCATTAAGATCATCAACCGACGGAGAAAGGATACGTGTTGATGATGAAAACCCGACGCCACGGCTCAGCTGCGAATGCGCTCCTGAGCGCCTCACTGCTGACAGCATCGCTGATCCCGGTCATCGCCTGGCATATGCCTGAACAGTCACGGAAGAAATTTGAAGTCCATGAAGCGACGATTCCCGAAATCCATCAGGCAATGCGTTCCGGTCAGATCACCTGCCGCCAGCTCGTCGAAGCTTACCTCCGGCGCATCAGCGCCTACGATCAGTCCACAAAACTCAATGCCATCGTGATCGTCAACCCGAATGCTTTGGCGGAGGCGGACAAGCTCGACGCCGAGTTCAAACGCACCAGGAAGCTGCGCCCGCTGCACGGGATTCCGGTGATCGTCAAAGATAACTACGACACGAGAGGCCTTCAGACGACCGGCGGCTCGCTCGCGCTCAAGGGATCAATCCCGCCCGATGACGCCTTCCAGGTGCGCAGGATTCGCGAAGCGGGGGCCATCGTGCTGGCGAAATCGAATATGGCCGAATGGGCCTTCAGCCCTTACCTGACTGAAAGCTCGATTGCCGGCGTGACGCGCAACCCTTACGACCTGGAGCGCGTCCCGGCGGGCTCAAGCGGCGGCACGGCTGCGGCCGTGGCGGCGAGCTTCGGCGCGGTGGGCCTGGGCACCGACACCGGCAACTCGATCCGCGGCCCGTCTTCGCACAACTGTCTTGTCGGCATCCGCTCGACGATGGGCCTCACGAGCCGCGACGGGATCATCCCGCTCTACCTGCGCAATGACATCGGCGGCCCGATGGCGCGCACCGTTGAAGACGCCGTGCGAGTCCTCGAAGTGATCGCGGGCTATGACCCGGCAGACCCGATCACCAAAGCTTCCGAAGGACGGGTGCCAAAGAATTACACGCAGTTCCTCAAAAAGGACGGCCTGAAGGGCGCGCGTCTCGGGGTGTTCAGAAGATACGTTGACGCTCCAACTACTGACCCGCAGATCAGGGAGCTGGTGGCCAAAGCCATCGAGGATTTGAAAGCGCAGGGCGCGGTCATTGCAGACCCGTTCGACATCCCGAATTACGAGGCGCTGACGAAGGACATCTGGTGCGACGCTTTTCACTACGACGTGAATAACTACCTGGCATCGCTCGGCGCGGGTGCGAAGTACAGGAACCTGACTGCCATCGTCGAATCCGGGCTCTATTCGCCTTACATCGAGACGCGGCTCAAGCGCGCCATCCGGACTACGCCGACCGAACCGCCCTGTCAGGATTTGTATCACGATCCGCGCAGCATCGCTTTTCGCGAGGCCATTCTTCAGGCGATGCAGAAAGAGCGTCTCGATGCGATCATCTACCCGACGTGGAGTAACGCGCCCCGCAAGGTCGGTGATCTGCAAAGCCCAGCCGGCGATAACAGCCAGATGCTCTCGCCCCAGACCGGCTTCCCGGCGATCACCGTGCCGATGGGATTCACTTACGGCTCTTTACCGGCGGGGATGACTTTTCTGGGCAGACTCTTCAGCGAGCCTGACCTGATCAGGTTTGTTTACGCTTACGAGCAGGCGACCAGACATCGCCGGCCGCCGGAAAAATTCCCGCCACTGAAGGGGAACGGCGAGTAATCTGTGGGATGACCCGGTGCAAAACCAGAAGACCATTGTATAAATCTTCTTCACCGCAGAGGCGCAGAGAGAGCAGAGACAGCGCAGAGAGAAGAAGAGAGGGCTCTCGAATCTTCTCTGCGAAACCTCCGCGATTCTCCGCGGTGAACACTCCATTCGCACAGGTCTCCTGACTCTGCCGCAGGGAGTTGAGTGAAAAGACTCAGCCTGCGGAGATCTTTTTTGCTCGCTTCCCCGGGAAGTGTGTTTTGAAAGTTGATGCAGCGGAGGTAAGACATGGCAGATTTCTGGCAGGACCTGCGCTACGGGGCGCGGATGCTCGTGAAGCACTCCGGCTTTACCGCGGTGGCCGTCATATCACTGGCCATCGGGATCGGCGCAAACAGCGCAATCTTCAGTGTGACGAACGCGCTTCTGCTCCGCCCTCTGCCTTACAGAGATGCGGATCGCCTGGTCATCCTCTGGAGCCGCTCGCCCGGACTCAATGTGGATCAGGACTGGTTCTCGCCCGGCCAGTACCTCGACGTCAAAACTCAGAATCAGGTCTTTGATGAGGTCTCCATCTCAATCGGCGGAAGCTTCAACCTGACGGGGCAGGCTGGCCCCGAACACGTTGACGGCGCGCGCGTCTCTTCTTCGCTCTTTCCGCTTCTGGGTGCGCGCGCGATGCTCGGGCGAGTCTTCCTGCCGGAAGAGGACGAGCCGGGCAAACCCGCGACGGTGATTCTGAGTTACGGGTTCTGGCAGCGCCGCTTCGGCGCTGCTCCCGGCGTCGTCGGAAAAACGCTGACGCTGAGCGGCAACAACTTCACCGTGGTCGGAGTCATGCCCGCGACGTTCTCGCTGAATAAGGAGGTCATGCCCGCGGTCAACAGTATCGAGCGCGCCGACCTGCTGCTGCCCCTGCCGATGAATGAAAGCGCCCGCGCGAATCGCGGGAATGAAGACTTCAACATCCTCGCGAGGTTGAAGCCGGGCGTCACCGTCACACAGGCGCAGGCGGATATGGACGTGATCGCCGGTCGGATGAAGCAGCAGTACCCGGAGGATTACCCGCCCACCGGCGGCCTCACCATCAGCGTGGTGCCGTTGCTCAGACAGGTCGTCGGCGAGATTGATCTGGCGCTGACAGTCCTCTTCGGCGCAGTTGGTTTTGTGCTGCTCGTCGCCTGCGCGAACGTGGCGAACCTGCTGCTCGCTCGCGCCACCGTCCGACGGAAGGAGATTGCGATTCGCGTCGCGACGGGCGCCAGCCGGTTTCGCGTCGTCAGACAACTGCTGACCGAAAGCGTGCTGCTGGCGCTCGTGGGGGGCCTCGCCGGATTGGTTATTGCGCTCCTGACTATAAAGGCGCTGCGCGTCTTCGGCCCGGAAAACATCCCGCGCCTGAATGAAGTGGGACTGGATGGCCGCGTGGTGGCATTCACGTGTCTCGTCACGCTCGCGACCGGCCTCGTCTTCGGGCTCGTGCCGGCGCTGCGGGCCTCGCGGGTTGACCTGAATGAGACGCTCAAGGAAGGCAGTCGCGGTTCGGGCAACAGCGCTTTCGGTCGCGACCATCAGTTGACTCGTAAGCTGCTGGTCGTCTCCGAAGTGGCTCTGTCATTGGTTCTGCTCGTCGGCGCCGGCCTGCTCATTCGCAGCTATCAGCGCATCGGCAACGCCAGTCAGGGGTTCGATTCGCACAACGTCCATTCCATGCGCCTGTCGCTGCCTGCCACCAGATACCCCACGCCGGAATCCATCGCCTCTTTTTACCAGCGCGTGAGTGAAAAAGTAAAAGCGCTGCCCGGAGTCGAAGCCGTCGGCACAACCTACTCGCTGCCGATGAGTACGGTCGCGTTCGCGTGGGAGCCGATCACGATTGAAGGCTATGTGCCAAAGACGGCCGAGGATACGATCATCTCCAACGTGCGCATTGTCAGCCCTGGTTATTTCCCGGTGATGCGCATTCCGCTCAGGCAGGGGCGATATTTCAACGAACACGACCGGAAGGGCGAACTCGAAACCGCCATCATTGATGAGGCGCTCGCTCGCCGCTTCTGGCCGAATCAGGACCCGATTGGCAGGCGGCTGCAACGCGGGAAGAATGGCCCCTGGCGGACGGTCGTCGGGGTGATCAGCGACGCGAAGGAATACAGCGCGGAAAAGGAACCGCCGATCACCGTCTACTACCCGGCCGGGCAGGTCATCGCCCGCAGCATGTATCTGGTCATTCGGACGACTCCCGACCCGGTCGGGATGACGTCGGCGATCACGCGGGAGATCCAGTTGGTTGACCCCGAGATGCCCGTCTTTGATGTGAAGTCAATGGATGAGCGGCTGTACGATTCACTCGCGCGGCAACGCTTCTCGATGCTCTTACTCGGAGTCTTTGCCGTGATCGCTCTGGTGCTTGCCGCCATCGGCATCTGCGGAGTCATCGCCTGGTCGGTCAGCCAGCGGACGCACGAGATTGGCATTCGCCTGGCGCTCGGCGCTCTCCCGCGTGACGTACTCCGTCTGCTCATCCGGCAGGGAATGATGCTCACGCTCGCCGGCACGGGCGTCGGACTCGTCGCCGCGTTCGGGCTGACACGCCTGATGGCGAAGCTGCTGTTTGGTGTGAGCGCCACAGACCCGCTGACATTCGCGGGCGTGGCCGCGCTCCTGGTCGGAGTGGCGCTCCTGGCCTGTTATATCCCGGCGCGGCGTGCGACGAAGGTAGACCCGATGGTCGCGCTCAGGTACGAATGATTTGATTGCGGAATGCGGATTGAAAAACAGGCCCAGCCCTCTTGAATCCTCTGGATGTACAGGGAGCTGCCAGCTCCCTGATGACTCTGGGACAAGGGCAATCGCCAGTAATCGCAGGCGGCAGGGAGCTGGCAGCTCCCTGTACATTGCCACCGGCAGCCTGCCCACCCAGTCGAAATGCGCTGTTGAGAGAACGTCAGCGTGTGACAACACTGAGGCTCCCGGTATGAAAGAGCTTTGCATCCGCCGCCCAATCCTTGTCGGCCTGATTGGAGAGGGCATTCAGGCATCTCGCTCTCCACACCTGCACGAGCGGGAGGGCAGGGAAGCAGGCCTCCACTACTTCTATCAGCTGATTGATCTGCAAAAGCTCGGCGTCGGCACTGAAGCGCTCCCGCGCCTGCTTGAAGCGGCACAACTCACGGGCTTTGCCGGCGTGAACATCACACACCCCTGCAAGCAGGCCGTGATCCCGCTGCTCGACGAACTGTCTGATGAGGCCGTCGCCATTGGGGCCGTCAACACGGTGGTCTTCGCGAGCGGCAGGCGGATTGGGCACAACACCGACTGGTGGGGATTTGCCGAAAGCTTCAGACGCGGCCTCACTGACGCATCGCTCGGCAAAGTCGTTCTGCTCGGCGCCGGGGGTGCCGGGGCGGCAGTAGCTTATGCCGCGCTGACACTGGGCGCCGGGCGACTCGCCATTCACGATGTTGACGGCGCGCGAGCCGCAATGCTCGCCGACCGTCTTTGCGCCCGCTTAGGTGACAAACGCGCCGCAGTGGTGGCCGAACTCGCTGCCGAAATGGCCGGGGCAGACGGCCTGATTCAGGCCACACCGGTTGGCATGCTTGGGTATCCCGGTCTGCCACTCCCTGATAGATTACTCTGCCCTGAACTGTGGGTGGCTGAGGTGGTTTATTTCCCGCTCGAAACCGAGTTGCTGAAGCGGACACGGGCACTCGGCTGTCGCACCCTGGGCGGCGGAGGGATGGCGGTCTTCCAGGCGGCGGAGGCTTTTCGCCTGTTCACTGGCGTTACTCCCGACTACGAACGGATGCTGCGTCACTTCGCGGAGATGGGGACACTGTGAACCGGACAAAATACCATGTCCTGATCCAGACTTTGGAACCGGCATTTCACCCGTCCAGCTTTACCACACCGCTATCGCCATCCACTGTGATGTGCTGCCCGCTGTGGATTCGCTCAGTGGCCACGCCCGTACCCAGCACCGCGGGGATTTGATACTCGCGCGCGACGATGGAACTGTGACTGAGTGGGCCGCCCACATCGGTGACGACGCCCGAGGCCAGCGCAAACAGCGGTGTCCATGCGGGCGTCGTGATTTTGGCGACGAGGATGTCACCGTGCCGCATCTGGCTGAACTCATCGGGGCCGTGAATGACGCGAGCCACACCGGCGACGCGGCCCGGGCTCCCGGCCTGGCCTTTGATGGTATCGCCGACGGCCTGATCGGTGCGCGCGGGCATCAGGCCGCTGAAATCAATTCCCAGGAAACGCGCCCCGCTTTTGATGGGCAACATCATCGGCGGTGTGACCTTGCGCTCACGCTCCCACACGACGCGCCGGTCGGCCACCACGCTGCGGTAATCCGGCACGGCCTGGTTCGCGTCGAGCACGCGCGCTGCCGCTTCCGCCTCGTCCACTTTCAACCAGAATACGTCCTCGTGCTTCGCCAGCGAGTCCGCCGCCACGAGCCGCCGCCCGACCTCGCGCAACATGCGACGCAGGAGCGGCCAGCCCAGGCCCACATCCGCGAGCGCGTCTTCGCGCAGTGGCGCGTACCGTTGCGCCTTCGCAAGGAGCCACCTGAAGAGTCGCAGGCGCAATCCGCTCAGACGCGTGAGCAGCGCATGGGTAGCCTGCTCACGCGCGGACGCGGTCGCCGCCTGCCGCTCATACGGACTGCGTGCCTGTTCAGCGAGAAAGTATTTGAGCGTTTCGAGCAGCGCCCTCGGATCCTCGGCGGGAACACTTTTGGCAAAGTCCAGGTCATAGATTGCGTGGCCGAAGCTGTCGAGATGCGCCGTTAGACGACGGCAGAACTCATACCAACTCTCCACATCGGCAATGGGCGCGGACGGCGATTGATACGCCAGAGCGACCTCTGCCCCGGGCACCCCTGTGAGATAAGCGGCGAGTTCGGGCTGCGCGCGTGCCCATGTGGCGAGATCATACAAAGACTTCTCCCCAAGAATCGGCGCGCTGTCGAAGCCGAGCATAAAAGTCAGCGCGGGCGGATCGTCCCTGCGTCTGGCGAGACGGTTGTACGCAATTGTGAACGCCGCTTCACTCATGTACGCGACAGGCAGGATGCCGCTCTGGAGGGCGAGGTAATGGTCTGCCGCGGCGCCTGTAATCTGCCGCGCGCCCTCCAGCAGTTGAGTCGCCGGAGTTGCGCCGGGGTCACGCCCGGCCCATTCCCCGATCACACTGACGTAACGCGGACGCGCTTCATCCGCCCAGCGCGCCTGCGCCCGCCCAAGCCAGTCAGCCACGAGCGGAATCATGCGTGGCACCGCGAGCATCACTCGCGCCAGCTGTGACGGGCTCAGATTGAAATCGTAGTAGGCGTAATCATTGATCGTCAGCAGCATCCACTCGGGCATCAGGCTGACGATGCCCGCCCGTCCGATCAGGCCGCGCATCGCGTCGCTGAAGATCGGCAGGGCCAGCGTGGCGAAGAGTGGTGAGAGTGGGTCGGGCAGCAGTTCGATGACGCTGCCCCGCCCGTAACGCCCTTTCGCGCGCGGCAGTTTCCAATCAAGCTGGGCGCGTGGCTCGGGCAGCGCGGTGATCGGGCGCGCCTGCAGGATGAAGAGTTGCTCGTCGCACAGCGCCCATTCGACATCCATCGGCTGACCGTAGAGTTGCTCGATTCGGACGCCGAGTTGCGCGAGTTCGGCGACCTGCCGCGACTGGAGCGCGGGCTGCTGGCGCCGGTCGGCGGGCACTGGTTCTTCGCGCGTGCCCTGCTGTGACCGCACCGTCATGACCTCCTTGTCGGCGATCTGCTGCGATTCCATCGCGCCCGTCTGCTTGTTGACGATGAACGTGTCGGGCGTGACTGAGCCGCCCACAATCGCCTCGCCCAGACCCCACGCCGCGTTGATCACCAGCTGGTCGCGCGCGCCGGTCACCGGATTGGCGGTGAAGAGAATGCCTGCCACATCCGCCGGCACCAGTTGCTGCACGACGACGGCGAGTGCGACATCCTCGGAGCGGATGCCCTGTCGCGCGCGGTAGCCGAGTGCGCGTGCCGTCCACAGCGACGCCCAGCAGTGTTTCACCGCCTCCAGCACTTGGTCAGCGCCGCGCATATTGAGATACGTTTCCTGCTGGCCCGCGAACGACATCCCCGGCAAATCTTCCGCCGTCGCCGACGAGCGCACCGCGACAGGTGGATTATCCGCGCCCAGGTCGTCATACGACTGACGAATCAGCGCGGCGATATCAGCGGGCATCGTGCCCTGCGCAATGAGTGACTGGATTTGCTCCGAGGCGTGGTCGAGCGTGGCGGGTTCGTCGGCCCTCGCCTGCTCGGCGGCGGAGAAAATCGCATCGGCGAGACGGTTCTCGTCCACGAAGCGGCGATAAGCGCGGGTGGCGAGGTGAAAGCCGGGCGGCACGGGCAGCCCCGCCGCCGCCATGCGCGCCAGTGACGCGCCCTTGCCGCCCACCCGTTCGAGCGAGGCAAAGGGGCTGTCCAGGCTGAGAATCAACGACTCATCAGGTGGCGAATTCATCGTGCGGCCCCCGATTACATTTCAGCCAACGCGCCTTTCTCTGCGGGCCAGCGTGATCCAAGCTGTGGAACTAGGATTTTCGCCTTAATCGTCACAGGTGGGTTCGCGGGTCGAGTTACCAGAGGTCATTCACCTCTTCTTGATATACGATTCCAAATGTCTTCGTCTTGAAGAAAGCGAATAAGCTCGGCTTTAATTTCGGCAGTCCTTGCACTTGAGCGAACAGGAAGACTTATTAGTTGACATATCTGCCTAAGCTGCTTCTCAGTAAGTTCGTCCAAGTTATTTTGTAACTCTGTGGTAGAGCTTTTGATTTCTTCTAACCGCTTAAGGAAATGCTCGTCAATTTGAATCGACTTGGAAGAATCTTTATTTAACCTCTCTGGCTTCGTAAACTTGATCGTAACTGAGACAACGCCCCCTGCTTGTTCTAGTTTTGAAACCTCAGACAGCTTGAAATGTTTGAGCAGCCAATCTCTGAGAGAGGCTTCGATTTCTTGGCCTGCTGTATGGACAATCTCACTTTTTGGCACGGTAAGCCCTCATTCGCTTAATAACTTCGTTAGCAATGTCACGCATACAGTCATCTACCGATGGCTGACTGGATGTTCTTTTTGAGAACTCTATTCGCGAAAATTTTGTGCGCTCTCCTAGAAAACGTGCTATAACGTCTAGCCTCGGGACTACCCCGATCATCGGGTTTGAGCCTATGACGGTGTTTTCAGCCGGATCAAGATCGCCTTTAATGCTCCTTTCTAGCCTAGCCTCTGCTGACTGTTGGCTATAGACCATTCCTCCTGGTACACCACCACTTCTGTTTATTGCATTGAGTACATATCCAAGCAGTCTGGGCTTATCTACCTTTGGAATCTCTTTGACCCAACGCAATAGAGTTGTTGCGATGAAGGGGATTCAGCGCAACTCGTTGATTTCACGTGAGCTTGCCGCCAGGCAGGCGAACTGCTAAGGTGCAGCCATGAAGCTCAAAATTGCAGACCTGAAAACCGAACGTCAATGGCGCGCCGCCACCGGATTTGACGAGGCTCGTTTCGAGAAGCTACTCGTCTTGTTTACCGCGAGCTACCTTAAGCTGCACGGGCAATCGGTAGCTGATCGGCAGGCTGGCATTGAAGTCACACCCGGCCTGACTTCCGAAGCAGAGTTACTGTTCTTTACCCTCTTCAGTTTGAAAGCCGGACTCACTTATGACCTCCTCGGCCTTGTGTGCGGGATGGACGGGGCCAACGCCAAAAGAAACCAGGAACTCGGGCTGCGAGTACTTGAGCAAGCCCTCGCCGCGGCGGGTTGTCTGCCGAAGCGTGCATTTAAGGACGCCGCGGAATTCGCCGCCTACCTGAAGAACGAAAAGACCCTGATCTTTGATGGCACCGAGCACAGAACGCAAAGGCCCACTGGTGACGCGGCGCAGAAAGAGAACTACTCCGGGAAAAAAAGTGCCACACCGCCAAGGCCGTAATTTTGAGCAACCCGGGGCGAAAGGTCTTGTACGTCAGTCACTGCTGGGTCGGGAAGACGCATGACTATCGGATGTTCAAGGAAGAGTTCCCGCCGGGGCAGGACTGGTTTAAGGACTTCCGGGTGCGAGTTGACCTTGGCTTCCTGGGCATCGAGAAGGATTACGTTTGCAAAGAACTGTTCTTGCCACACAAGAAAAAGAAGCAGCAGGAGCTGAGTCCCGGACAAAAGGACGAAAACAAGCAACTCGCCAGCGATAGAATCCACGTTGAACATGCGATAGGCGGGATGAAACGCTATCGCATCTTGTCAGACCGCCTGCGAGTTCACGACATCGAGCTATACAACGTGATCTTAGGCGTCTGCGCAGGTCTCTGGAACTTCTATCTGACATATTGATTTTACACATCGCAACAAGTCTAATAATCTTGGCATTCCATATACCGAAATCACATCAGGAATCGAAACAGGCATGTAATAAGAGCAGGCACGCAGCATTGCCTGAGTCAAAAACATCTTATTGGGTGGGCAGTCTATTAGTATATAGTCAAATTTATCAAATGCATGGAGCATTTGTTTGCAGTAAAGAAATAATTGAGCCTCTCTGTGTTCTTCTCTAACGAAGCTTTTCGCTATCTCAAAATCAAGATTCTCCACCTCGAATGATCCTCGAATGATAAAAAGCCCCTTTGGGCTGAGAGTGTCTGGGACCTTGACGACATAATTATCCAGATTGGTCTTCTTGAGTTTTGACCATTTTGATGGCATTACCAAGTTGTGAATAGTAAGTTCTGTTTTGTTTACCTCCTCTGGATCGAAACCAACAGCCAGAGACAAGCTGCATTGGGGGTCAATATCAAGCAATAAGACTTTTTTCTTTTCAAGCTCAGCCAAGTAATAACCTAGTAAGCAAACAAGAGTTGTCTTGCCAACCCCTCCCTTATAGTTCGCCACACATATTGATCCGGGGTGTTTCTCCGCAAAGAAGACGTCAAAATCTGACTTTCTATCACGCGATAATGCTGGGTTAAATGCCATACTCATGCCTCCCATTGTGTCTAACTACATTTCGGCTGTCGTCTCGCTTGCTTCGGTCTGAGACTGATTTGGGATCGACTATCCGCCTGTCCGTCTTCCGTGTATATTGCTCCTTCATCAAAAGGCTCTCAAACGCCTGAAGCGTGTACGAAGGGTAATTATCCGATGGCGCAAACAAATGCCGAACTGATTCTGGCCCAGATTGCCGCGCTGCCCCCGGAGGAACGCGAAAAGCTCATTGAGTTGCTCAATCGGCGACTCTCAGCCACGCAAGACGAGACACAGCCAAGCGTCTTCATCCAGCCTTTCGATTCGCGCGACCCCACGCCGTCCCTCCGCTGGATCGAAGAGCATCGCGCGGAATTTGCCGGCCAATATGTTGCACTCGACGGCGACCGTCTCGTAGCTCACGGCACCGATCCGCAGGAAATCATCGCCGCCGTCCGCGCGTCTGGTCTGAACGGACTCTTCTTCACGCTCATCCCGCCCGCCGACGCGCCGCCGTTCGCCGGGTTCTGACCACCCTGACGGTCTCCTGATTCTGCCTTATTGTGTGATTCCCGGCACAGGGAATCCTGCCGCCGCATCCATCAACACAAGTACCCAGTCGTTACCCCGCCCACTGGCCGGCGGCGTGAACGTCTGGATGCCCCAGCTGTCCTGCTCCTTGATCACGTATGACGTGCCATAGCGCGGGTCGTACCAGTAATGTCGCTGGCGCTCGGCTTTGATGATGCTCTTGTCGAGCGTGAAGCTCTCGCCGCGCGGCGAATAGATGATGGCGAATGACCCGTCACTCGACCGCGCTGCCCGAATCTTCGCGCCGCCTGTAGTGGGGCCGTTCAGGATGATGCGCTGATCGGGCACGAGCTTTGTAAACGGCAGCGACTCGAAGAGGCGGCGGACGTAGCGCATCTGAAAGGCGCCGGGGTGATCGAGCGCTTCAGACCAGAGGATGTTCGCGCCGATCCTGCTGCCCTGCCCGCCGAAGAGGTCACGACCCATCGCGGCGTCGCCGGTTCCCCCGATCCCGGGCTTGAACATCTGCCAGACGTTGTTGTTGCCGTAGGTGTGGCCGCAGGCGCCCGCGAGCAGTGACCAGTACGCCGCCTGTCGCACGTCGTAGTCGTCAAACCGCTCGATCCCGCCCGCGCCACGCAGGTAAAAGCCGACGGGCATGGCTTCGTAGCGGGGCTCGCCGTCCATCGTGGGCTTCTCGGGACGGAGCGCGTAATCCTGCTCGACATACAATCCGTTGTCGTGATCGCGCGCCGCGTGGGAGGACTGAAACATATTGAAATCGAGCCACGGGGCGTTGTGGAGCTTGATCGAAGAGAGCCCCGGCCCGATTGGGTGGAATGTTTTCAGATGGGCGCCGCCGTCTCCTTCGCCCAGACCCGCCGCCAGGGCGTCAATGACCGCGCGCTCTGCGTCGCTCGTGATTGACCGGTCTCCGCCAAGAATCCAGATGATCGCTTTGTCCTTATACCTTTTGCCGAGAAAGCGACCGTACTCGCGCGCGCTCACGGGAGTGAAGATTGATTTGCCCGACGCCCAGTAGCTCCCCCAGGTCGGCAGCATTCCGATGAAGAGGCCAAGTTCTTCCGCCTTGTTGACGATGAAATCCACGTGACGGAAATACGCCTCATTCGGTCTGGTCGGGTCGCTGCCGGCGAGGGGCAGATCACCATACGGGTTCGGGACGGTCAGCCCGCCGAGTTCCGCGAGGACGACGGCCTGGATCACCGTAAAGCCCTTCTGCGAGCGGTTCGTCAGGTACTGCGTGGCTTCCTCGCGATTCAGACGATGAAACAACTCCCAGGCAGTGTCGCCGAGGTAAAAGAATGGCTTGCCGTTCTCGTACTCGAGGTAGCGATGGTTGTCAGAAACCTTCAGTCGCCCGGCGACTGAGGCGAATGCGATTGCGGGCGCGAGCAGCAGCAGACCTGCAACGGAGCAGGCGGCAATTCGGACGTTCCATTTCACTGGTCTGATTCCTTTCGGCGGTATGGTTGTTCTTTTCATTTCGCCCGGGATAGATTGAACGTGCCGGTGTAATAAGCGCTCGTGAAGAACCCGACGAACTCCTTATCGTTTGCCCGCCCGATCCAGTCGAAGACGCCCCCGTCCTTCGCGCCGAGGTCGGTCGTGCCCTTGAACATGACGACCTTGCCGACCTGTCGGCCTTCCATTTTGATCGTGTATTTGTAGGGCCGTCCGCAGTCACCCTCAAAGACTGCCTGCCAGACACCGTCCTTATGTTCGACTTTGGCACTGAGGTTCTTGCAAATGTCCTTAGGCGGGGTTGTCCCCTGCGCAGGGTTGTAAACTCCCCACGTGCCCGTCCACTCACCGGCGATGTCGGGAAGCTGTTCCTTCGTCTGAGGGCTTTGGGTCTGGGCAAGGGCAATGCCTATGACCAGCACGAAAGCGGGCAGGGCCAGCCAGCTGCGATTTGTCATGATCTTCTCTCCTTCATGGGCGAGTTGCAGAAGTCATATGGACACGAAGCATTTCTGCTCGTTGCCGCGGTTGCATCCGTGTTTGCGGCTGTTGGTAATTTGAAGATGGAACGCCCCGGGAGTATATGACCCGCCCGGTCGCAGACGCAATAATCCGGAATCAATCGAATCAGTCACAGACGCCTGCCACGTGATCTGGAAAAGCATTCCCAATTCCGAGATGGCCGAATCCCAAAAGCGCACACCGGCACGTTCGCGCCGATCTCACCTGCCGATCAAACTTTACTGATTTCAGCATTTAACTTCCGGGCGCACTGGCACGGCATTTGGTTGACGGGGAGTAAGTACTCTGTCCTGTAATAACTCGGGGAAGACTTGCGAACGCATGGCGAACGACCACTGCGACGCACTCAACAGGAGGGAATCATGCTGACCTTGTGGCAGGACTTACGCTACGGCCTGCGAATGCTGGCGCAGAAACCCGGCTTTACGGCTGTAGCCGTGCTGACGCTGGCTTTGGGGATCGGTGCGAACACGGCGATCTTCAGCGTCGTCAATGCTGTGCTGCTCCGCCCGCTACCTTACAAAGATGCCGACCGGCTGGTGTTCATCACGCGCAACCAGCCGCCGATTGTCTCCGGCTCGATTTCGCGGCCCGATTACCTGGAATTTGAGGCGCAGCAGCAGGTCTTCGAGGGCATCGGCGCTTTCTTCGTCGAGACCGTCAACCTGACCGGCACGGGCGAGGCCGAAAAGATTTCCGGCGCGCGAGTGACGCCCGGCTTCTTCCCGGTCTTCGGTCTGACGCCGGAGCGCGGTCGGTTCCTGACGCCTGCGGATGACAGCCCGGCCGGCGGGCATGTCGCCGTCATCAGCCACGGATTGTGGCAGCGACGTTTCGGCGGCCAGGACAGTGTTATCGGGCAGACGGTGCTGCTCGGTGGCGAGGCTTACACCGTCGTCGGTGTCGCCCCGCCGGAGATGAGTTTCCCACGCCGGGCTGATGTGTGGACTCCTGCCATGCTGGCCGAAAGCAAAAGGGGACGCGGCAACAACTACCTGCTCGCCATCGCGAAGGTCAAAGAAGGCGTGAGCGTCGAGCAGGCGCGGGCGCAGATGAATCAGGTCGCTTCGGTGCTGGCGCAACAGTACCCGGCCAATGCCACCAACATGACGATGAATGTCATGCCGCTCCTGCAGGTGCAGGTGCGCAACATTCGCCCGGTGCTGTGGATTCTGCTCGGCGCGGTCGGGCTGGTGCTGCTGATCGCGTGCGCGAACGTGGCCAATCTGCTGCTCGCGCGTGCGACCGGCAGGCTCAGGGAGTTCGCGATTCGCGCGGCGCTCGGCGCGAGCCGCTGGCGCGTCGTGCGACAACTGCTGGTGGAAAGTCTGCTGCTCGCGCTCGCGGGCGGCGCGCTCGGCGTCGTGATCGCCAGTTCTGGCGTCGAGCTGCTGACCGCGCTTGCGCCCGGCAATATTCCGCGGGTGAAAGAGGTCAGTCTGGATAAATGGGTACTCGGGTTCACGGCCGTAGTCTCGCTGCTGACGGGGCTGCTGTTCGGGCTCGCGCCGGCGCTGCAACTGGCGCGGCCCGATCTGAATTCGACGCTCAAGGACGGGACGCGCGGATCAGGCTTGGGCAGTTCGCATCGCGGCCTGCTGCGGCGCTCCCTGGTGGTTATCGAGATCGCGCTCTCGCTCGTGCTGGTCGTCAGCGCCGGCCTGCTGATCGGCAGCATCGGGCGGCTGACTGCTGTCAACCCCGGATTCAATCCGAACAACCTGCTCGCGGCCGACATTTCATTCCCGATCAATCCGGCGCTCGCCAAAGATCAGTCGAAAGAGGCGCAGGAAAAACAGCTGCGTGAATGGAGCGGCTTTCTCGCGCAGGCACACGAGCGCATCGCGGCCCTGCCCGGCGTCCAGTCGGTCGGCGCGATAGACAGCCTGCCTGTGAGCGGCACGAACCACGTCAACGGCGATTTCGATATCGGGGGGCGCCCGAAATTCAAGCCGGGCGAAGCCCCGGTCGCGGAATTCCGCTCGATCAGCCCCGATTACTTCAAAGCCATCGGCATCCCCGTCCTCAGAGGCCGCGCCTTCAGCGAGCGCGATAATGAGAGCGGGGCGCCGCCGGTCGTCATGATCAACGAAACGCTGGCGAAACGCTTCTTCGCGGGCGAAGACCCGATCGGCAGGCAATTGATCGTCGGCGACGGCAAGCCAAAGGACATAGTCGGCGTGGCCGGTGATGCGAAGCAATGGAATCTGGCCCTGCCGCCCGACCCTGAAATCTATTTCCCGTTCGCGCAGTCGCCGTACTCGGAAATTTCACTGGTCGTGAGAACCGGCGGCGACCCGGCGAGCCTCGGCGAAGCGGTGCGCCGTGCCCTGCAGGAAGTCAATCGCGACGCGCCGGTCTTCAGGATGCAGACGATGAACCAGCTGCTCGACAGTTCGACCGCGCAGCAGCGCTTCAATGCCATCCTGATGACGCTGTTTGCCGCGGTCGCGCTCCTGATGGCGGCGATTGGACTTTACGGCGTCATCTCGTATTCGGTCACGCAGCGGACGCACGAGATCGGCATCCGCATGGCGCTCGGCGCCCGCGCGCCGGACGTGCTGAGGATGGTCGTCAGGCAGGGAATGGTGCTGTCACTGACGGGGGTGACGCTCGGGTTGGTGGCTTCATTCGCGCTGACGCGGCTGCTCTCGACTCTGCTCTTTGGCGTGAGTACGACCGATCCGCTGACTTTCGCCGGCGCAGCATTGGTCCTAGCCGCCATCGCGCTGCTCGCCTGCTTCATCCCGGCGCGGCGTGCGACGAAGGTGGACCCGATGGTCGCGCTCAGATACGAATAAGCTGTCAGCCTTCAGCGGTCAGCTTTCAGCCAGAGGTTTAGCTGATCGCTGAAGGCTGACAGCTTCCGGAGGAATTATGCAGACACTCTGGCAGGACGTGCATTACGGCGTGCGAATGCTGCGAAGGAGTCCGGGCTTTACGCTCGTGGCGGTGCTGACGCTCGCCCTGGGGATCGGCGCGAATACCGCGATCTTCAGTCTGGTTGATGCGGTGCTGCTCAGGATGTTGCCCGTCAGCCGCCCGGAGCGGCTGGTGATGTTCGGCTACCCTGATGGCGAAGTTAAGGGCTTCACGTTCCCGTACCCGATGTTCGAGCAGTTCCGCGACCGCAGCCGGGCGTTCTCCGGCATGTTCGCGATCACGGAGATTGACCGGTCAAACGTGATGGTGAATGGGGAAGGGGGCGGACGCGAACCCGTCCCCGTTCACGTCGAGCTGGTTTCGGGCAGCTATTTCTCCGTGCTGGGGGCAGGCGCCGTACTCGGACGGGCGCTCACGCCGGACGATGATCGCACGCCGGGCGGCCACCCCGTGGCGGTCATCAGCGCCGGTTACTGGAAGCGGCGCTTCGCCGAAGCGCCGGACGCGGTGGGGCGCACGCTGACGATCAATCAGACGACCTGCACCATCATCGGCGTGACCCCGCCGGGATTTTACGGCGAGAAGATCGGGCACCCGGCGGACGTGTGGATTCCCATCGCGATGCAATCCGAGGTGGTGCCGGAGCGCCCCGGACTCCTCACCCGTCAGAGGGGCTCTGGCGGCGTGCGGATCGTGGCCCGCCTCCGGCAGGGGATGACTCTCGCGCAGTCCCGCGCGGATACGGGCGCTCTCTTCCGCCAGCTGCGGCTCGAACAGGCGGGACCGAACCCGCCGCCCGACGTAATCAAAGACATCGCGGATTATCCGCTCGAACTCAGGCCCGAGGGCCGCGGCTACGCGCTTGAGCGCGCTTACTTCGGCAAGCCGCTGCTGATCCTTACGACCATCGTCGGTCTGGTGCTGCTGATTGCGTGCGCCAACCTGGCGACCCTGCTGCTCGCGCGCGGCGAGGCGCGGCAGAAAGAGATCGCCACGCGGATGGCCCTCGGTGCGGGGCGCTGGCGCGTCGTCCGGCAACTGCTGACCGAAAGTATCCTGCTGGCCTCCCTGGGCGGCGCGGCGGGGCTGCTCTTTGCCGTCTGGACGACCGAGGGGTTGCTGAAAGTCGTCGCCTCCGGCACAACGCCGCTCCTTCTGGAAGCGTCGCCGGACGCACGCATCCTGGGCTTTACGGCGGCGGTGTGCCTGACCGCTGGAATATTATTCGGCCTTCTTCCAGCGCTCCGCGCCACGCGTGTGCCGCTCGTCGCCGCGCTCAGGGGGGCCGGCTCGTCGAGTCTGGCGTCCGGCCGCGGGCGGGTCGGGCCGGGCAGAATACTCGTGGTCGTGCAGGTGGCGCTCGCGCTCGTGCTGCTTGTCGGCGCGGGGTTGTTCACTGGCACGCTGCGCAACCTGAAGTCTCAGGACATCGGCTTCGACCGCGAACGCGTGCTGCTCATTCGGACTGACCCCGGACAGACGGGCCGCAGGGGCGCACAGTTCGTGCCCCTCTACGAAGCCGTCGAGCAGCGCATCGGCCGGCTGCCGGGCGTGAGTTCGGCCAGCGTGTCGAGCCGCGGGCTGCTCGGCAGTAACGATTACGGCAGCCCGATCATTCTGGATGGCCAGACCCGGCCCGATGACGTCCCGTGGGATCTGGTCGCGCCGGGATTCTTCGAGACGGTCGGCATGCGACTGATCGCGGGCCGCGACTTCTCGCCCGGTGACAACGAGACTGCGCCGCGCGTGGCCATCGTCAACGAAAGCTTCGCCCGTCATTACTTCGGCAATCAGAACCCGGTCGGCCATCATCTTGAAACGCGGGGCCGCGGCCTGGCCGAGATCATCGGCGTCGTCCGCGACGCCAAATACAATTCGCTGCGCGAGCAGAACGTGAAGATGATCTACCGCCCCTGGCGTCAGGACGCGGCCCACCTCTGGAACGAGATGTGTGTCGTCGTGCGCACGCTCGCGGACCCGGCGGCGGTCGCCGCGAATGTCCGCCGGGAACTCGGCGACATAGACCCGACCCTGCCCGTGCTTTCCACCGACACGGTCGAGGCGCAGATGGGACGGACGCTCGTGCAGGAGCGCCTGATCGCCACCCTCTCCGGCCTCTTCGGCCTGCTCGCGCTCGTACTCTCTTCGGTCGGGCTTTACGGAATCGTCTCCTGCGGGGTGACGCGCCGGACGCATGAAATCGGCATCCGGCTCGCGCTCGGCGCCACGCCCGGCGGAATGCTCCGCATGGTTTTGCGCGAGAGCCTGCTGCTCGTGCCGGCCGGCATCGCCGTCGGAGTGCCGGCGGCGCTCGGCGTGACCCGCCCGGTTGCGGGCCTGTTATTCGGCGTGCGGGCGACTGACCCCGCGACGATCTCGCTCGCCGTTCTCGTGATGCTCGCGATCACCTTCGTGGCCGGCTGCATCCCGGCGCGCCGCGCGACGAGGGTTGATCCGATGATTGCACTACGCCATGAATGAATCCGAACTCTGACTTTGACGTCCGCCGCGGTCCGGGCGGAAAACTGTGAGGTGCAACGAAGTGGAGGGCCTGCGTGCCTGTATAGACAGGCGTCTCCCGCTCCGTAGGGGCGCGATGTTTATAGTCTGCCATACAGTAAATGCCCCCCAGCTCCGTAGGAGCGGCATGTACTGCTACATGCCGCTCCTACGGAGCCGGGGACGCCGGGCTGGGTAGATACTGATTTCTGTGGAGATCATGATGGGAACGTTGTTACAGGATCTGCGCTACGGCGTGCGCGTGCTGCGGCAGAAGCCGGGCTTCACGGCCGTCGCCGTGCTGGCGCTCGGCCTTGGCATCGGCGTCAATTCGGCGATTCTCAGCACCGTTAACACGATGCTGCTGCGCCCGGTGGTGGCGGAACGGCCCGAGGAGCTGGCGCACGTCTTCATCGGCAGCAAAAAGGATTTGCGCGTTTATGATGACTTCTCCTACCCGGACTACCTTGACCTCCGTGATCAGAACAAGGCCTTCTCCGGCCTGATCGCGCGCAGCATGACTTCGGTGGCTCTCAGCCGCGGCGAGAGTCGCGGGCTGTCGGCCGGGCGCGCCGAGGTCATCACGGGCGAGGTAGTCACGGGCAATTACTTCGATGTGCTGGGCGTGCGACCCAGGGTCGGGCGCGGCTTCCTGCCCGAAGAGGGGCGCACGCCGAATACGCACCCGGTCGTCGTGCTGAGTCACGCGCTCTGGCAGCGCTCCTTCAACTCCGACCCGGCGCTCGTCGGCACGAGCGTCTATCTGAACGGCCACCCGTTCACCGTCATCGGCATCGCGCCGCCGGAATTCAAGGGGACGAAGTTTGCCCTCGGGATGGATTTCTGGGTCCCGATAATGATGTACGGTCAGCTTCAGGGTGACGACACGTGGCAGACCAACCGGGAGATGAACTGGTGGCTCTCGGTCTTCGGGCGGCTGAAGCCGGGCGTCACTACCGCGCAGGCCGAAGCCGACCTGAAGGTGATCGCGGAGGGCATCGCGAAGCTGCACCCGAAGACGAGCGAGAATACGAAGATCAACGTGGTGCCTGAAAACGAAGGGAGGCTGGCGGAAGTCTTTCCGATCATCCGGCTGAGTTCGCTGCTGGCGATGGCCGTGGCCGGGCTGGTGCTGCTGATCGCGTGCGCGAACGTGGCGAACCTGCTGCTCGCGCGTGCGGCGGCGCGCGGCAAAGAGATCGGCATTCGCCTGGCGCTCGGCGCGGGCCGGTGGCGGATCATCCGGCAGTTGCTGACCGAAAGCGTGCTGCTCGCGCTCGCGGGCGGCGGGCTCGGGCTCGCGCTGGCTTACCGGGGCGCCGACCTGATGGAGGCTTCCGTCCCGCCGATCCCTTTCGTCCTCGACCTGCCATTCACGCCTGACGTGCGCGTCCTTGGGTGGACGCTCGGCATTTCGCTGCTGACGGGTCTCGTCTTCGGTCTGGCCCCGGCCTGGCACGCGGCGCGCACCGATCTGGTGCCGGTGCTGAAAGGCGACGCGGCCTCGGCGGGCGCGCGCGGGCGCCGCCGGGGCTTGCGGAACCTGCTCGTCATCGCGCAGATCGCGATTTCAATCATCGTGCTGGTGTGCGCCGGGATGTTCCTCAGAAGCCTGTATAACGCCCGGTCAGTTGACGTGGGGTTTCAGACTGACAATCTGGTTTCGATGTCGCTCAACCCCGAACTGCTCGGTTACAAGGAAGCCGAAGGCAAAAAACTTTACGCCGAACTGACAGAGCGCCTGAATGCGCTGCCCGGCGTGAGTTCCGCGACCGCCTCGCAACTGATCCCGCTCAGTGATAACAACTACTCGACGGGGCCGTTGATTGTGGAAGGGCAGGAGCCGCCGCCGCCGAATCAGGGGCTGTATGTTTCTTACAGCTCCGTCGGCACGAGGTATTTTGAGACGATGGGCACACAGCTGCTCGTGGGCCGCGATTTCACCGACCGCGATCGCGACGGCGCGCCCGAGGTCGTGATCGTCAATCAGGAGCTGGCGCGGCGGCTCTTTGGAGGCAGCGAGCAGGCACTCGGCAAACGGTTTCGCATCGGGGATACGAAAAGGCCGCCGCTCGAAATCGTCGGCGTCGCCAGAGACGGGAAGTATCGCACCCTCTTTGAAGACCCCCGGCCCTATATGTTCCTCCCTCACCAGCAGCGTTTTTACTGGTCGTGGGCCTCGCTGATCGTGCGCGTGAAATCATCCGGCGACCTGAAGGCCGTGACCGATGGGATGCGCCGGGAAGTGCAGACGCTGGACGCGAGGTTGCCCGTCTTTGACATCAAGACGGCGGATCAGCACCTGAGCTGGGCTTTCTGGGGGCCGCGCGTCGGCGCCGGGATGGCGCTGACGTTCGGGCTGCTGGCGCTCGTGCTGGCGACGACGGGGCTCTATAGCGTCATGACTTACGCCGTCAGCCAGCGGACGCGCGAGATCGGCATCCGGATGGCGCTCGGCGCGGGAACCGGTAACGTGCTGCGGCTGGTCATAAGTCAGGGGATGCTGCTCGTCGCAATCGGCGTGGGGGCTGGACTCGTGGCCGCGCTGGCGCTGAGTCGCGTGCTGACGAGCCTGCTGCTCGGCGTGGGCGCGGGCGATCCGATCACCTTCATTGCCGTCGCCCTGCTGCTCTCACTCGTCGCGCTCGCGGCGTGTTACATCCCGGCGCGGCGCGCGACAAAGACCGATCCGATGATCGCGCTGCGATACGAGTGACGGTCAGGATCACCTGAAGCGTGGGCATCAATCAGGATACCGCGCCAACCCGCTCGCGAGCGCGCGGAGTGACCCCGTCCGGGGTCACTCAATTCGTCCTGCCCACGCCGGCTTTGTCCACGGTTTTATCCACGACCACCACTCCGCCTTTCATCACCCACCGCACCCGGTTGATGACGACATCAATATCCGCGAGCGGGTCGCCTTCGACCGCTACGATGTCAGCAAAATATCCGGGCGCAATCGCGCCCAGACTCTTCTCCATCCCGAGCAGCGCCGCGCCGCTGGTCGTGGCGGTGGCGAGCGCCTCGGCGGGCGTCATCCCGGCCTTGACGAACCAGCCGAGTTCGCGCGTGTTCTGGCCGAACATCGTGAAGACCGCGTCCGAGCCCATCGCGAAACGCACGCCCGCACGGTGCGCGCGCCGCGCCGTCTCCAGATTGCGCCGGATGTAATCGTTCAGCCGGTCTGCGGAGCCAGCGGCAAAGCCATACTTGTCGGCATTCTCGACGTAGTAGCGGTTGTGATCTATCGTCGGCACGTAGAAAGTCCGGCGGCGGGCCATTTCGGCAATCGTCTCATCGTCCATGTCGGTCGCGTGTTCGAGCGAATCGGCCCCGGCCCGCACCGCGTCGCGCGCGCCGGCAGGCCCGTAAGAGTGAATGGAGATGCGCCTGCCAACGCTATGCGCCGCGTCAACTGCGGCCTTCATCTCCTCGAAGCTGAAAGTCTGGTTGCCGGTGACATCCTCAAATCCGCCGCTCGACCCGTACATCTTGACCCAGTCGGCCCCGGCCTCGATCTGCTGGAGCGCCACCCGCATCACCGCCACGCGCCCGCTCGCCTGCCCGCCGCTTGAATAAACGGCGCCGGGTCGCAGCGCGGCGCGGGCTTTCTGCAGCCCGTAACCGGAAACGAACATGCGCGGCCCCGTCATCGCGCCCCCGTTGATCAGATCGCGCATGGCGATGTCCAGATACTCTGCCGCGCCCAGATCGCGCACCGTCGTCACGCCGGCCTCCAGCGTTTTGCGCGCGTTCTCCTGCGCGAGGAAGGGGATCGTCGCCGGCGTGCGCGTCCCGGGTTGCGAGCGCGGCTGCGTGCCCGGCGCCTGATCCCAGTAGTAAGTCATATGCGTGTGCGCATCAATCAATCCGGGAATGGCGGTGTAGCGCGTGAGATCAATCACCTCGGCGCCCGCCGGGATGGCCCCGTCGCCAGCGCCCACGCTTTTGATGCGGTCATTCTCGACCACCACCACGGCACTGGTGATGATTTTGCCGCTGCCGTCCACGAGCCTGCCGAAGCGCAACGCTTTGATTGTCGCTACAGCTTTGGGGGCGGGCCGGGCGGCAGACAGAATCGCGACCGACAGGAGAAAAACCGCTGAGATTCTGGCAATGCGCATGGCGTGTTCCTTTTTCGGCCTGCTTTTGCAGGAGGTCTGATGTTACGAGGTGAGAAGTGCAGCTCAAATAAAACCAGTTCAGGGGTCGCCGATTTTACAGCAGCGGTGTCGCCGAATGAACAGGCAGCGGCGCAGAAATAAATGATCATTGGCCCGCACCTGAGAAAAATCGCCCCTGGCATGATAGTTCCCGGTTGCGAATCCCGTTTATATGGGTGAGAGCGAACAACAGCGCAGGCGGCGTCCGGCGAAAGAGTCACCTCAATGGGAAGACCTTGACTCGATTTACGGCTTGTGTTGAGATACGCCCGCTTTTATCCGCCGATAAATAAAATAAATCCGGTTCGTGTTTTCACAGAGACGCAGCGGTCGGCTTTGCCGCTGCCGTCCTCGCGGCTGACTCATAAATTCGAGTGTGGGTGAGAGCGGAGAAAGAGCGGCTCTCGAATGACGGGAAGCAACTGGTCGGGCGACCAGTGCGCCCCCGAAACAGGCGACCGATGAACTCACCGCCGTCGCCACTCAAGCGACCCCGACAGAGGTCAGCAAAGGAGAAGCTGTGAAAACCGTGTACATCGAAGAGATCGAACTGAACGTCGAAGAGGTGGAAGAAGTGATCGCGCCGGGCCTTGCCGCTACCAACCACAACGAGACGCTCGTCACCGACGCCGGCTGAGGGGTTGACCGCACAGATCCGCACCAACGTCCATCCTCTGCCGTCCGGGCGACCACCTCGCCCGGACGGCAGAGGATGGTTTTTTCAACTCCGGGTATCCAGACCGCCCGTTGCGACAAAGTTCCGGGGCGGCGGAAGAGAGCTTGCGATGCCGCGACGATCACACGCCCTTGCGACGCTGATGAATTGAAAGCGCCCCTCCCCGCTGAAACGCAGGCGGACGTGCAGCAGGGGCGCTTTCTCAGCCCGCCGGGCAACGACCAGCGATGGGGGGAAGAGATGACAGACCTTCGACCTGCGCCACCCACCGAATCGAAGGCGCTCCTGCGTTCGTTGCGGGAACGGGCCGATGATTGCCGCACGCAGGGCCGGTACGAGCGGTCCGAAGCGCTCTACCGTGAGGCGCTGGCGCTGGCCGAATCGGTTTTCGGCCCCGATCACCTCGAAGTCTCCGCCCTCCTTAACAACCTCGCCGTGCTCTACAAGTACACAGGCAACTTCGACGAGGCCGAGGCGCTTTACGGCCGGGCGTTGCGGATCACCGAACAAAAGCTCGGCCCTGATCACGTGAGCGTCGCCACCATCTATCACAACCTCGGGGGCCTCGAACACGCCCGCGGACGCTACGCCACGGGCGAGCCGTTCGCGCGGCGCTCGGTCGAGATCAGGGAGCGGGCGCTCGGGCCCCATCACGTGGATGTCGCCGCCGACGTGGCCGCGCTGGCCGCGATCCTCGACGGGCAGCGGAAGTACGACGAATCGGAGCCGCTCTACACGCGGGCGCTCGCCATCTTCCGCGCGGCCTACGGCGAAGAGCATTACGAGATCGCCATCAACCTGAACAACCTGGCCGCGCTCAAACAGGCCCGCGGGCACGCCGACGAGGCCGAGCAGCTTTACCGCCGGGCGCTCGCGCTCAAGGAAAAACTGCTCGGGCCCGAACACCCGGACGTGGCGATGACGCTCAACAATCTGGCCGTGCTGCTGAAAAAACAGGGGCGCCACGAAGAGGCCGCGGCGATGTACCGACGGGCGCTCGCGATCTTCGAGCAGGCGCTCGGGGCCGCGCACCCGAAGGTCATCGCGTGCCGCGAGAATTACGCGCGATTGCGCAGGCAGATGAAGAGCCGGGCCGATGAGGGTGAATGATCATGACCGCATCCGCGGGCGGAAAGATTATGCGGCTCGGCCCGTCCGGAGAGTGAGCATCAGAACTCTTTCAAAAGCATAAGTCATGGTGAAGACCGATTACTGCGCAGATACCGTAGCACGGCGACCGAAATGAATCTGGCGCATTCAGACGCCGGCCTTGAGCGGTTGCAGGTGGAAAAACTCGGCGGGGAGTTGCGCGCGATGCTCGTCTTCATCCATACGCTCGAATCGCGTCGCGATCTGCTCGCGCGCAAACGCGCCCGGTTCGAACTCGTCACCCCGCACCCGGGCACGGTCTTCGGCGAGGAACTGCCGCGCATGGTCGGCCAATACTTCGAGAAGGGCGCGGAAATCTGCCGCGTCGCCGACACGCGCCGGCTGCTCGTGCGCATTCAGGTGCCGGAGCGCGAGATCGGCGACGTATGCGTCGGGAACGTCGTGCGCCTGAAGGCCAGCTCTTTCCCCGACCGCATCTTCCGCGGCGTCGTCTCAAGGATCGGCGGCGAGAGCGAGCCGGGGCAGCAGGCGACTTACCGCGTCGAACTGACGATTGAAAATGGCGAAGGACTGCTGCGGCCCAGGATGGCGGCCTTCGCGCGGATTGACTCCGGCCGGCAGATGATCGCTCGCATCCTGCTGCACAAGATCAGGCAGGCGCTGCGGCCCCAGTTGTGGATGCTCTGAGGGCAGGCGCCTGGGAAGCGTCGGCAACGTATGATTCCGAATGAAATCTGGTTTCACCCCTCCCGAATCCTCACGGAACAACCACCTGCTGAAAGACGTTGATCCCTGTCAGACACGCGCGAGCGGGCGAACCATCACTTTAATGATTCAGAGAAACTGGTATCATTCCGGCAGAATGCACTCTTTCGGGTGGATGTATGAAGACACAGAATCAGGTGACTGAACCGGGGGGACGGGGCGGGCAACACAGCGGAAATTCACCCGTCCGGCTTCTTCCCCGGCGGCGCGGCGAGCTGGCAACTGTCCGGCCTGACGCTGTCGGAGTCCGTCTACCCCGCGAACCTGCGGATGCCGAGACACGAACACGAGCCGGCTTACTTCGGGATCGTCCTCGATGGCGGTTACAGCGAAACGTTCGGCATGGGGTTGAGAACACGCGAGGCGGGGCCGCTCGTGACGGCCTTCCATCCGCCGGGCGAATCGCATTCGGTCGTCTTTCACAACCGGCAGGTGCGCATCTTCCGCATCGAGATCGGCGAGGCGTGGCGCCGGCGGATCGAGGCGCATTCGAGCCTCCCCGATGAGCCGACGGAATCGAGCGGCGGGGTGCCGGCTTCGCTGACGCTGCGGCTGGATGGCGAATATCAGCGCCGCGACGCGTGGTCGGCGCTCGCCATCGAAGGACTGTCGCTCGAAATCATGGCCGAGATGGCGCGCGGTGCCGCGAAATCGCCGCGCTGGCTCGAGGAGGTGAGGGATCTGCTCGCCTCGCGCCCGGCCGAGACGCACTCGCTCGAAGAGCTGGCCGCCGGCGTCGGCGTGCATCCGGTGCGTCTGGCGCGCGAATTCCGCAAACGCTACCGCTCGACCGTCGGCGATTTCGTCAGGCGGCTGCGCATCGAGGCGGCGTGCAAAGAGATCGCCGGCACGGACGCGCCGCTCTCCGAGATCGCGCCGGCCGCGGGCTTTTACGACCAGAGCCATTTCACCAACACCTTCAGACGATTCACCGGCATGACGCCTGCGGCTTACCGCACCGCCTGCCGCGCGCGCTAATTCCTTCCAGGCGGTTTCTCCCTTCCAGGACGAGACTTCACACCGGGTTTATAGTTTGCCGTGAACCTGTACCGCACTTTCCAGTTTGCGGCACGTCAGAAGGAGACCCTCTATGCACAGGCAGGCTGTCACCACATTCTTTTTGCTGACCATCTTATCGCTGACCGGATTCAATACTGTTTCAACGCAACCTTCATCAACCCCGCCGATGATGTACGGGCGATTGGCGGTGAATCAGACGCACATCGTTTTTTCGTATGCCGGGGATTTGTGGACGGTCGAACGCGGCGGCGGCGAGGCGCGCAGGCTGACGACGCATCCGGGCGAAGAGAACTTCCCCGCGTTTTCACCCGACGGCTCGCAACTGGCTTTTTCGCGACAGGTGGGCGGCAACCGGGATGTGTACGTGATGCCGGCCGCGGGCGGGGAGGCGAAGCGGATCACTTACCACCCGCGCAATGATCTCGCCTGCGGCTGGACGCCCGACGGCAGGAGCCTTCTCTTCAACTCAGACAGGAGCGGGGAAACCCGTTTGTATGCGGTGGCGACCGACGGCGTAATGCCGCGGGAACTGCCGCTGCCGCAGGCGTGGGTCGCTTCGTATTCGCCGGACGCGAAGCGGATCGCTTACGCGCCGAACTCCGGGATAGGCAACTGGCGGTATTATCGCGGCGGCGACAACGGGCGCATCTGGCTGGTGAACGCGGGCGACTGGTCGGTTGAAAAACTCTCGCAGGGGGCTCACAACGATGAATTCCCGATGTGGGTGGGCGACAAAATCTGGTTCATCTCCGACCGCACGGGGATTTTCAATCTGTTCGTCTATGACCTCACTTCAAAGCAGACGAGACAGATGACGAGTTACGAGAAGTACGGCATCCGCTGGGCCGCGGCGGGCGCGGGCGCGATCGCGTTTGTCCGCGACGGGCGCATCCACCTTTATGACATCGCCGGCAACCAGACCCGCGTCGTTGACGTGAAAGTGAATGCCGACGCCGCGGAACTGAAGCCCCGCACGGTCAATGCCGCGCGCACAATTGAGTGGATCGTGCCGAGCGCGAAAGGAGAGCGGGTCGTCATCGGCGCGCGCGGCGACGTGCTGATCTTCGATCCGACAAACGGCGAGGCGCGCAACGTGACCGCGTCAGCCGGCGTCGCGGAACGCTGGCCCACGCTCTCGCCTGACGGGCGCTCGCTCGCGTACTTTTCCGACGGATCGGGCGAATACCAGTTGCACGTGCGTCCGATGAGCGGCGAAGAGGCGGTGAAGAAAATCGCGATTGAACCGAAGCCTTCGTTTTACCCCGAACTGACGTGGTCGCCGGATTCAAGGAAGGTCGCCTTCACTGACAAGCGTCTGGCGCTCTGGGTGGCCGATGTCGAACGCGGCACCGCCGCGCGCGTTGACGGCTCGACTTACTCGTATCAGGAAGAGTGGCGTCCGCGCTGGTCGCCCGACGGCCGCTGGCTGACTTATTCAAAGCACCTGCGCAATCGGGTGCGGACGGTCTTCATTTACGACATCGAAGCGAAGAAAGTCCGCCGGATCACCGACGGCATCACGCACACTGAATTGCCGTGCTTCGACGCGAACGGGAAATATCTCTACTTTGTTTCGAGTCCCAACGCGGGGACGAGCGAATATGGCTGGGGCGTGCTGAACGGCGTGCTGGCCCGCCCGCTCGTGACGCGCCGGCTCCACGCCGTCGTGCTTGCGGCTGACGGGCCGCCGCCGCCGCTGCCCGACGGGACGCCGAACGCTGACGCGAAAATGAACGAAGCCGTCACGTCCGTCCGCATTGATTTTGAAAACATCGGGCGCCGCGTGATTGACCTGTCCGTCCCGAATCGCGACTACGCCCTGCTCATACCCGGCAAACCCGGGGCGCTGTGGGCGCAGATCAACGAGTGGCCCGTCGCGCCCTCGCCCGCCTCAAACGGCAATCTGGTGCTTTACGCGATTGACCTCTCGAAGCCGCTCCGGCTGGAAAAGTTCGCCGGGAACATCGGCGACGTGGAAATCTCTACCGACGGCAGTCACGTGCTGTTTGGCCGGGGGCAGAACTGGAGCCTCGTTGCTTCATCATCCGCGCCCAAACCGGACGAGGGCCGGCTCGATTTCAAACACGATCAGGGTTTTCATCGGGCGATCCTTCCGATGGCTGAAAAAACACAGGGTGAAAACGGCGTCGCTCGGAGCCCGGGGGGGAACTCTGTGGTCTGAAGCTGCCGGGAAGTTACCGGGGCCGAAAGAGCGTTGACAGGGCTCGTTACAGTCTCGGTAGTCTGTCCGGTTCAGGTTTCACGTCATCAGGAGCAGACAGCTTTAGTGTCTGCGTGGCTACCCTTGTTGGTGGCACAATTCTCCCTCACCTGCGAGTGAGGTTTTCCGAAAAACGTTTCGCCCCCTCAGATAAGAAAGCGCAATCTGCCGGCCGGCAGACGTAATGAGGCGTTACCTGAAGCTCACCCCGGGCGGGATTGAGCTGATATTTTCGATAATGTCAGAGATGAAGCCGGCCCTGCACATTCATAAAACGGTCATTCGGCCTGCCAGTTCCATTTTCCCGCCGTAATCAGGGAGGGTAGTGGATTGAGAGGGCTCCTGCGGTCTTCCGCAGCCGGAGCGCTGAGCTTATCTTCGCTTTTGGGATTCACCGATTCCAAAAGCGGACACTCATTTTTTTTGAAACGTTTCCCTCGCCCGAATCACTCACACCGGCATAAGGACTTCGGTCGCCCCTCTGCCGGGCGGCTGCGGGCACACAAATTGTAAGAAGTCCGAATCTGAAGTCATCTTTTCGGCAGACGACAAACAAGTGAGGGAAGCGATGAAACACCTGACATTCACACTGATCATCTTACTGTCACTCGGCGTGGCGCTCGCTAAAAGCGGGGCGCAGCCGAAATCTGAAGTCTCAACTGCTGCGGCTCGAACGGGCGCCAGCCCCGACGAGCAGGACGAAATCCGGAAGACTTATCAGCTCAATCCGGGCGCGCGCGTCAGAGTCTCCGGCATCAACGGCCCGGTCACCATCGAAACGACCAGCGGCACGACCGCCGAAGTTTATATCGAGCGCACCGCGCGCAACCGCGAAGACCTCGAATACCACAAGATCACCATTGATGTTTCGGCCGACCATCTGACCATCCGCGGCGAAAATGAAGAAGAGGGCCAAAGGTCGCGCAACCGCAACGTCCATCACCGTGTGAACCTGAAGCTGCCGGCGCGGATTGATCTGGCCGTGAGCGGCGTCAACGGCCCGGTCAATGTCGCCGAGATCGAGGGCAAGGCCGAAGTCAGCGGCATCAACGGCAGCGTCAACTTCGCTCAGGCCGCCACCTTTTCCAACATCTCCGGCATCAACGGCAAAGTCACCGTCGGGATGAGCCGGATCGGCGAAGGCGGTCTGCACATCAGCGGCATCAACGGCACGGTCGAATGCCGGATCAGCGAGGCCGTCAATGCCGACCTCAGGACTTCCGGCGTGAACGGCGGCGTTCACGTTGACCTTGCCCGGGTCACGGTGGAGGGCGAGATGACTCGCAACCGCATGAACGCGAAGATCGGCGAGGGCGGGCCGCCAATCACCGTCTCGGGCATCAACGGCGGCGTCCATTTCAAGCCGATGAATTAAGGCTGATCACCGGAGGAGGATCATGAAAAGAGTTTTGTTGCTCCTGCTGGCAGCGCTGGCGATGGCCGGCCTGCAATCATCACGTCTCACGACCGCGCAGGCAGTCGCGCGCTTCGCCGTCAATGACATCTCCACTCTGACCCCGAGTCTCGCGGCATCACCACAGAGCAGGGAATTCAGAAAGACGGTCGCCTTCGAGCCGGGCGGCGAACTGACTTTCGGCACCGACAAAGGCAGCGTCAAGCTGACTTCGTGGGATCGCCACGAAATCGAGATCTACGCCCGGATCGAGCCGCCCGAACACACCGACAGCGAGTACGGCCGGCGCGCGGTCGAGGCCGCGAAGATTGACGTCTTCGGCGACGCGCGCGCTCTCACCGTGCGCTCCAATTTCGACGACGTGCCCAACCGCGATGACCGGTGGGGCAATTCAAAGAGCCTTCCCGACATTCACTACGAAATTCGCGCCCCGCGCAATCTGAACCTCAGGCTGAGTGCCGACCGGTCAAACGTCAGAATGCAGGGCTTCGAAGGGCGTCTGAGGCTGCACACCGACCGAACCGGGATGGAGGCGAGCGAGCTGGCCGGGGAGATTCAGATCAAAATGGACAGGGGCAAAGCCGACCTTTCCGCCCTGCGCGGCGGCCTTGATCTGGAGACCGACCGCACAGACAGTCAGGTGCATGACCTCCGGATCGAAAAGGATTCCCGCCTGGACATTTCCAGAGGGGAAGCGGAGCTGCGGCTGCCCGGGTCGCAGGGTTTGACTGTCAGCGCGGACACCGGTCGCCGGGAGAGTTTCCAGACCGATTTTGAGATCGCGACCAGAACTTTCGGCGGCGGCAAAATCGAGGGGAATATCAACGGCGGCGGCCCGAAGCTTTCCATCCACGGCGACAGAATGCGGGTGCATCTGAAGCGACAGTGAGGGCGTGTGAAGGGTAACGTCAGCCTGAATCGCTTCGGACGCGGGGCCGCCCGAGGCGGCCCCGGTGGCTGCCCGCTTTGAAAGCCGCCAGCTGAGTTCGTTGATCCATAGTGACAGCCTCGTCAGGCGCAGACTCTGACGAACGTCGGTCGTCAGGGGATCCGGGTCGTCTGCAATCTGATCTGTCTCACCTCGTCGTTTCGCCTGACGCTCAGCACACGCTCGCGGCCATCCTGCCTGAAGAGCCGGCGTAACTCGCCCAGCTTCAGTTTCTCCGCAGGAGCCCCGTCAACCGCGAGGATCACGTCACCGACCTGGAGGCCCGCGTCGCCGGCCGCCGTGCCCCGCAGGACCCGGTCAATCCTGAAATCATTCCCGTCCGTAACGACACTGAAGCCGCACCAGTCATAATCGAAAGGTACGCCGAACAACTCCGTCGGCTCCAGGATTATTTGCTTGCGCGAGTAATCGAAAATCACCCTGAACCTTTTCAGCAGCCCGTTGCCGACCACCCCGTCGCGGCTGTCGGACGCCCCGGCGCCCTTCTGATCCTGCCAGAATCCGGTCAGCCAGTCTTCAAAGACGAAGCGCCCGAGCCTGACTGATTTTGCGCGGCCTATCAGGTAGGAAGTCTTCCCGCCCAGACCGCCCGCCCCGATCCCGATCATCCCCTCGGTTGATTCGAGCAGCTTGTTCGATTCGACGAAGGGCCGGGCGAGCAGGATGGTCTGTGACGCCCCCGTGTCCACGTCGAGCCGCGCGGGCATAGGGCCGCGTGTCCTGGTGGCGATGGATGCGCGCACGACGGGAATTTCTTCGCGCATTTCAAGCGGGATGACCTCGCCGGGGCCGGCATATGTGAAGCCTGCCGGGTCATACAGGTTTACCGTCTGGCCGGCGTAATCTATCTCGACGACGAACTTTTTGAAGAAGTCAGAGCCGATCAGCCCGACATAGGGCTTGCCCTTGAGGGGCAATATCGCCAGAGTACCGACGGCGAGCCCGACGCCGGAAATATCCAGTGAAACGTCTCTGGCGAAAGTAAAATCAAGGGCATTCTCTCCGACCCCGTAGACCGTCCTTCGCCCCTCGGTCTTCAGTCCCAGGGCCGCCGCCTGCCCGGCGTCGAGTATGGTCCACGTTGACGCGCTGTCGAGAATGAACCGGAGCGGCTCGGAATTGTTAATCCGAACCGACGCAAAGATCAGGTGTGGAATCTCGACCGGAATCCTCCTGGGATTCTGGCGCACCGCGGAGGCTGGTTGCGGCAGGGCTTTTCTGCTCTGAGTTTGTTGAGTCCCGCGTGGAACGTGTCCCGGGCAGGCTATCACTATGCCCGCTGCAATCAGCAGCTGGAGCAGCTTACTCATGAACATTGCTCACTCTCCCCTTTATTCCGGCGTGACTTCGGGGATGCTGACACCGGATCGGGTGAGAAAGTTCCTGCCGGTCAGTAAACAAATCGGCCCGCCACTGTCACAGCCGGATGCTGACAATCGGGTCCGGCAGGCCGTTATGCACGGCTATGTTCATGAATATGTGCCTTGTATTCCGTATCGCTTAACCTGCCGGCCGCCACTGGCAAGAGCGCCGTCGGCACTTTCGGGAATGCATGGTGCAGATGATGGTATGCGAACGATGAGATTACAGGAGTCCAGATTTGGGCCACCCGCCCGGCCGACCTGACTGCCGGGTGCTGCGGTGCCAGCCGGTGCGGCAGATACGCCGCCCATAACGGCATCGTCGCGCTGAGACCTGCTGCCACCGCCCAGTACACCACCCCGGCGGCCGATCCAAAACTGACCAGTGCCACAACCGCGACGGCCAGCAGGCAGACTGTGGCGCCGGTTTCGAGCAACTGGATGCGTTTTGTCTGGGGGGCTGTTCGCAATGAATAGAATCGCATGGTGAAGATGTGAAACGGCCCCTCGATCAGAACCCGATGGAGCGGCCACGTGGCGCAGACGCCCTCCGGGTCATCGCTCTTCAGACAGCGCCCGTGGTGCCTCAGATGTGTCACCTGCAGGCCGTGCCCGCTTTTCAGCAGCAGGAGTCCGCTCAGCGCCAGGACGAAATCGTGAGCCTTCCTGGAGCAGCCGAGCGACCTGTGGATGGCATCGTGCATCTGGATGAATGCCGCCAGACAGGTGGCGACTGCGAGTGGTATGGCTAAAACCCACAAGCCCTTTGCAGCGGTGAGCAGGTAAAGGACAAGCAGGAGCCAGGGGCGGGCGAGTTCGATCACTCGTTGTGCAGGGCTCAATTGCAGAGACAGCTCGGTGTTTTCCTTGTCTTTTCCCATTCGTCCCCCTGTAACTTATGGCTGTGCATCCGCTCTGACGGACAAGATTACCGGGGCATGTAAGATCAGAGAAAGACTACTGCGCTCGCCGCATTCTTTCACCGCAGACATCAGCCTGCTTTTTCAGCGACAATGACTGTCACCGGATACGCGTAATGAATCTCGTCACCGCGCAGGTGTGCGCCGACGCCGAGCCGGTCAACGCCAATGTCTTCCCTGAAGAGTTGTCGAATCTTCTCGTCATCACCCGGATTCGGGAACGAGGCGGCGAGATGACGTTCCAGCTCCATTTCCATTCTATAGAATGCCAGCCGCACATTCCGGAGCCCGGCGTCACTCACCAGACTCTGAAACTCTTCCAGCGTCAGGGCGCGGTTGTGCGACGGGTCGAAGAGTTTTTCAAAGTGATTATAGGCGTCAGCTTTATCAGGCGGTGGGCAGGCGTCGGCAATCAATACCCGCCCTCCGGGGCGGCACACTCGCGCCATCTCAGACAGGACGACGCCGGGGTTCGGAAAATGATGGAAGGCGTAGCGGCTGAGGGCGACGGAAAAGTTGTTGTCGGGAAACGGCAGCGCCTCAATGTCGCCCTCGTGCCAGGAGATGTTCGTGAGCCCGCGCCGCGCGGCCAGCAGCCGAGCCTGTTCGAGCATCGCGGGCGTGAGGTCAATGCCGGTGACGTGGCTCGCAACCGTCGCGAACGCGCAGGCGACCATCCCCGTGCCGCAGGCGACATCGAGAACCGTATCCGCGGCGGAAACTTCGGCCAGCTCCACGAGCAGGCGCAGGGATTCTTCATTCGTGTGCCCCGCCGACTGCGCAAAAGGCACGGCCTGACGGGTGAACTGGTCAATGACGGATTGCTGGTGTGTATTCATACGGCGGTTTTCAGATAGATGTACAGGGAGCTGGCAGCTCCCTGCCGCCCGCGATTACTGGCGATTACCCTTTCCCCGGAATCAGCAGGGAGCTGCCAGCTCCCTGTACATCGCCCCCGGCAGCAGGGCGCTTCGCCAACAGCCGCATAATAACCTACTGCTTACCACCCAGCGGATTATGCATATCGAGTTCCTTATAGTCTGAAGGGACGATGAAGAGCGAATCATCGAGCGATTTCCGTTCGATTCTGGTGGCCTCCATCGTCATCCTGACCTTTCCGTCCTCCATCGTTGTGAGCTTTAAGGGGAACGCACCGCCCTGAAGGAACTTCACCCACTCCGGATGGGCAGCCGCTGCGGCAAGGAGTCTGGGATTGAAGACGAGATTCTTCAACATGCCAAACCCTCCTCCCGTCTGACCTCCCATCCCGAAGTAGCCGAGCCCTTTCGCCACGCATATGTCAACGTCCTGCTTGTCGCCCATCAGCCAGTGTTCGCACTGATAGCCGGCAATCGTTTCCTGTTTGCCCGTGTCCGTGAGTTTGGGGAACTTCGCCTCTTCTTCACCTTTCGATTTCTTCATTTCCTTTGCCGCTTCCCTCAGGCCCTCGGCAGTTTCCTTCAGATCCATCGTCATGTACATTTTCCTCGACGGTATCAGCGTCGTCATTTTCCCCGCCCCTGTATCCCACAGCATCACCGCCTGTCCTTCAGGATTGTCGGTAACTTTCGTCTCAATGCGGGTGCGCTGGCCTTTGATGAGGTAGGTCATCTCCGCCCCTTTCTGATTCCCGGTATCCATCTTCATCGCGATGATCCCTTCAAACTCTCCGCCGCCCGGCGCCGCAGAGGAAGCTGTCGAAGAGGCTGAAGCTTTGGAATTATTCGATGGAGCCCGCTCAGTCCTGCTGCAGGCGGCAGCCAGGGCCACAAGACAGGTCAGGGTGATCAATATCAGCGTCCCGAATGTATGACCGGTTCTTCGTCGAAACATAAATACTCTCCTGCCTCAGCCCGGCGTGCCTGACGGCCACCGCGGAGCAGCCGCCGTTCTTTCATCGGGCCTCACTGGTGTTTTTACCACATCCAACGCGTTGTCCGGCGCGGCGTCGAATGACTGACACGTCGCTGTCACGATTCACTCCTTTCCCGCACCTCTTCCGAGGTCAGGCCATACAACGGCGGCGTCGTGATGCCGAGCATCCCGAGGTAGAGGTAAATCTGCCCGCGGTGGTGAATCTCGTGTTCGGCCATCGCCCGCAGCCACTTCCAGACGGTGATCGGCGTGCCGTCCGGCGTGAGACATTTCTTCCGCAGGTCTTCATCGTCGAGGCTGCCGAAAATATCCATTGACTCGCCGTGCATCCGGCTCACGAATTCCAGCACCGCGTCATACCCGTCGGCCAGTTCCTTCCCGTGCCCCGGGTAGCAGCTCTTCCGGTGCCGGACGTTCTCGGCGAACATAAACCTCTCGGTCGCGGCGATGTGTCTGATGATGTCCCCAAGGGTGAACTTGCCTTCCCGATAAGTCCATTCGATCTGCCCGGGAGGGATGCACCTGATCACCCTCTCTGTGCGCCAGCGGATTCTTTCGTAATAGTCCAGGAAAGGTTTTACAGTCGTGACCTCCATCTCTCACCATTGATCCTTTTATTTTGAGGAATCTGCTTCCTTCGCTGTTTGTGCGGGCGCCGGCTGCGCCTTTGCTTTTCCCGTCTCAGGGACGGCCGCTGCCTTCTCTATGACGCCGATCAACTCAGGCGTTTTCTGGAACTGGATGTAATGGCCTGTTCCACTGAGCAGCAGCAACTCCGCGCCGGGGATGTCCCGCTGAAGCCTTTCCACGCCCTGCCGCCGCGTAGGATTGTCTGCCTGCGCGACGATAAAAACGCTGTGGCCGATCTCTCTGTATCGCCGGCTCATCTCCTCAAGGCCCTGGTTTGCGCGCAGGGTTTCACGGGCAATGGACGTCGTCACCCTGGGCTGCGACCAGATTTTTGTCCGCAGCTCAATAAAACCGTCGGGCACGGCGCCGCCGGGGAACTCGGCCAGCAGACCATCCCGGATTTTCCCGGGGGCCAGGAGAGGCCCGAGCAGCCGCGCAAACCCCGTCCCGAAACCGGGGATGGAGATGATGCGATACAGCGGCGAGGGATTTTCCGGGATGCGATACGCGGCGCTGTCCACGATGACGAAGCTTTTCACCTGTCCGGGGTGCCGCAGTGCCGCGGCCAGAGCTGTCCCGCCGCCGTAAGAGTGCCCGACCACTACAACGTCATGCAGGTGCAGGGCATCAATCAGGGAAAGGGCCACGTCTGCGTTGTAAGCACCCAAGCATAAATTTTGAGATAAAATGAGCGGGCTATGAAAAGACCCACGAAGTTCGTCGAGCCGCTCACCAAAGCACAACGTCAGCAACTCAAGGAGGTCATGAAGTCTGATGTGCCGTCGCGCCGTCGAAT